>NZ_JAZHSB010000001.1:0-600000 GCF_036924715.1 Bradyrhizobium sp. AZCC 1721
GCGCTGCCGCGGGATGCGCCACAGCAGGACTTTGTCGCGATGACTGCATTGCTGAAGCTGTCCGAGAACATACGGCGGGCGCTCGAGTTTGTTGCCCTGGCGTCCGGTTGGCTGCTGGTCATCATGGCGTGCGTGACCACGTTCGATGTCGTCGCGCGGAAGTTTGGCTTGCAGCTGCCGTACACCAAGCTGCAAGAGCTGGAATGGCACTTCCACGCCGCGATCTTCTCGCTCTGGATGGGCTACTGCTACACGATCAACGCGCATCCCCGGGTCGACACGTTCACCGACAAGATGTCGTATCGCAACAGGGCATGGATCGAACTCGCCGGCTGCCTTGTGTTGGCGCTGCCCTACATGGCGCTGGTCGCCTACTACAGCCTAGATTTCGTTACGCAGTCCTATCGGCTCGGCGAGCAATCCGACAGCACGGTCGGGTTGACCCACCGCTGGATCATCAAGGGCGTCTACGCTGCCGGCCTGTGGATGGTGGTGCTCGGCATCCTCAGTGTACTGCTCCGCGTGATCGTCTTCCTGTTCGGTGAAAAGTCGGAGCGGGAGGTCAATCTGCAAATCGGACACGTGATTACGGACGTCTAGTCCAACGGAGGACTCCAACGTGCTCGACTGGCTGGCCGACAATCTCGCTCTGATCATGTTCGTGTCGATGTTTTTCTTCATTTTCATCGGCTACCCGGTCGCCTTCATCATGGGCGGACTGGCGCTCGTCTTTGCTGTCCTGGGCGCTTGGCTCGGCACGTTCAAGCTGATGGGCCTGTCCGATATCGTACTGCGCATGTGGGGCGGAGTCGCCAACGATCCGGTGCTGGCGTCGATCCCCATGTTCATCTTCATGGGCGCAATCCTCGAGCGATCGGGCTCCGCGAAGGACATGCTGGACGCAGCCGAGGTCCTGCTCAAGCGGTGCCCGGGCGCGCTGGCGGTCTCCGTGATGGTGATGGGCACGATCCTGGCAGCGCCGATAGGCGTGGTCGGCGCGGCGGTAATCACGCTGTCGGTGATCGCCCTGCCGCAGATGCTGGCCGCGGGTTACGATAAGCGGCTTGCCATTGGCACCATCGCCTCGGCCGGAACGCTCGGCATCCTGATTCCGCCGGCCATCATGCTGGTGGTGATGGCGGAGATGCTGGCGACCTCGGCGGGCAACCTGTTTCTCGCCGCCATCTTGCCGGGCTTCCTGCTCTCCGGCCTCTACCTCGTCTATATATTGCTCGTCGCCATCTTCAGGCCGGGCGCCGCGCCCAAGCTGCCGCCCGGCTACGGGCCGCAGACCCGCCGTGCGTTCTGGTACGCCGTCTGGCGGGGCCTGTTCCCCATGACGGCGCTGTTGGTGATCGTGCTCGGCTCGATCTTCGCCGGCTGGGCCACACCCACGGAGAGCGGTGCTGTCGGCGTGCTCGGCTCCATGTTCATCGCCGCGCTGAACAGGCGCCTGACGTTCAAGATGATGAACGAGGCGATCTATTCCTCCTGCCGCGCCAACGGCCTGGTGTTCCTGATCTTCCTCGGCGCGACCGGCTTCTCCTACGTGTTCCGCGTGCTCGGCGGCGACGACGTGATGATCTCGACGCTTACCCATTTCGGCATCGACACCAAGTGGGAAATGCTCACCTTCATCATGGTTCTGATCTTCCTGCTCGGCTTCCCGTTCGAGTGGATCGAGATCTGCCTGATCGTCCTGCCGGTGTTCGCGCCGATCCTGTTGAAGTACGACTTCTCCGACCACATCGGCAGCAACGCTGCCCTGATGACCTGGTTCGGCACCCTGGTTGCGGTCAATCTGCAGACCGCATTCATGACGCCGCCGTTCGGGGCGACGCTGTTCTACATGAAGGGCACGGCGCCGCCGGGCATCACCATGAGCGACGTGTTCACGGCCATGTATCCGTTCGTTGCGCTGCAGGTGCTCGGCTTGATGCTGTGCATTTATTTCCCAGCCATCAGTCTGTGGCTGCCGAGACTGGCCGGCTTCGTCGAATAGTCGCCATTCCCTTGGACCGTGGAAATTCGGCTTCGGCAATGGCCCGAAGCGGACTTGCGGGACATGTTCGCTTCGCGCCGATTTCGGACGACATCAAACGCGGCTGATCCGAACGTCTCTAACTCCCGCTAAACGAATTATACCCCTGGTCTTCCCAGAAGCCGCCCTTGTAGTCGTTGGTGACTTCCATCGACATCACGTATTTCGGGTTCTTGAAACCGAGCTTGGTCGGCACCCTGATCTTCATCGGGAAACCATAGGCGCGCGGCAGGATCTCGTCACCGAATTTGAACGTCATCTGGGTCTGCGCATGCAGTGCGCTCGGCATGTCGAGCGGCGAATTGTAGCCGTCTTTATCGGCGCACTGGAACCAGACATATTTCGCCCGCGTATCCGCGCCGACCAGTTTGAGGAAATCGCGCAACGGCGTGCCGGTCCAGCTTCCGATCGCGCTCCAGCCTTCGACGCAGATATGGCGCGTCACTTGCTTGACCTGCGGCAGTTGATAGAGCTCGTCCAGCGTCCAGGACCTCTTGTTCTCGACCAGGCCACGCACTTCGAGTTTCCAGGTCTTGCCGTCGACTTCCGGCGCCTCGTCGAGGTCGTAATAGGCGTTGAATGGGAACGGCTTTGTAATTGCGCTTTCCGGGAACGTCGGCGCCATCGCATTGGGATTGAACATCAATGCTTGCACGCCGTCATTGAATTTCGAGACCTGCTTCAGCATCTCCTCGGCCGAGAAACTGTCCGTCACATCGCAGCCGGTCAGAAGCGTCAGCGCGCCGAGGCTGGCGCCGCCCGAGATGAAGCGCCGGCGGGTGAGATCCGGCATGGACTTGACGGCGTCTCTGACGAGAAGCGTCTTGTCGACGCCGGGGATCAGAAGCTTGCGCATGCGGCCCATGGTCGCTCTCCCTTGAACTAGCGGCCGATGATCATGGCGCGCAGGCTCTTCGGTACCAGAAGGGCGAGCGCGACATGAACCACCATGAAGGCGACGATCGCCGCCATGCAGAAGAAATGGACGTAACGGGCGCCCTCGTAGCCGCCGAACAACGCCGCCAGGTATTGCAGTTGCACTGGCTTCCAGATTGCCAGTCCCGACAGCACAATGAGGATGCCGACGACGATGATGCCGGCGTAGAGCAACTTCTGCACATAATTGTATCTGCTGAGGTCGTCGTGCGACAGCTTACCAGTCAGCGCAGCTTTCGTATCTGAAATCACGCCCTCCGGCGTGATCGGCAGCAGCTTCTTGCGGAAGCGGCCGGTGACAAAGCCCATCACCAGGTAGATCAGGCCGTTGACCATCAACAGCCACATCGCGGCGAAATGCCAGAGCAGCCCTCCGGCGAGCCAGCCGCCCAGCGTGACCGAACGGGGAAACGTAAAGCCGAATAACGGCGAGGCGTTATAGATCTGCCATCCCGACATGATCATCAGGACCATCGCGAAGGCGTTGGTCCAATGCAGCGCCCGCACCCAGGCCGGCTGAATGACCTTTGCCTTGGTTGACGCGGCGTGCTCGTCGCTGGCTGTTACGGCCGACATGGCTCATCCCCGCTTGCAATTCGTATCGAATATACGCCCGGAACCGTGGTTTCGTTACTGCCATGATTCTATCAGAACGATGCATGGCGCGTATCGACTTTCACGAAAAAGCGAGCCGGGTTGCCCCGGCCCGCCAATCCACACGCCCCTGTTGGGACCAGTTCAGGGACGCGCGGGAGCTCAGGACGCCGGCATCAGCACGGTGTCAACCACATGGATCACGCCGTTCGACTGATTGACGTTCGAGATCGTAACCATCGAGGTTCCGCCCTTGGCGTCGACGATCCAGGTCTTGCCGTCCTGGAGCTTGACGGACAGTTGTTCGCCTTCGGCAGTCTTGAGCTTCATGCCGTCCTTCAGGTCGGACGCGGCGAGCTTGCCGGGCACGACATGGTAGGTGAGGATCTTGGTCAGGGTCGCCTTGTTCTCAGGCTTCACCAGCGTCTCGACCGTGCCGGCCGGCAGCTTGCCGAAGGCGGTGTTGGTCGGTGCGAACACCGTGAACGGACCCTTGCCTTCCAGCGTCGCGACCAGGCCGGCGGCCTTCACGGCGGCGACCAGCGTGGTGTGGTCCTTCGAATTGACGGCGTTCTGAATGATGTTCTTGGACGGGAACATCGCCGCACCTCCGACCATCACGGTCTTTTCTTCTGCGCTAACTGGCGCGGTGATGGTGGCGGTGAAAGCCAGCGCGCTGAAGACGGCGGCGGACAGAAGTGCAATACGTTTCGACATGGAATCTTCTCCCGAGGATTGCTGTGCCCGGCGGGTATCGCCGGTGATGAAAACAACGACGCTGGTCGATGGACCGGTTGATTTCGTCGTCGTTGGCCTGAGCTACGGGAGGTTTTTGGGCCGGTTTCGGCGAATAATTTATCGTGATGCTTGAAACTTTTGGGGACGTCGTCCGTGCGGCGACACGCCCCGTCGCCCCTGCGAAAGCAGGGGCCCATAACCACCGGCGTGCGTGATTGCGAGCGCTGTGGCCACCGCTGTGCGCAACCACGACCGCCTGTGGTTATGGGTCCCTGCGTTCGCAGGGACGACGATTGGAGAGAGCTCGCTTTAATCCCGGCTATTCGGCGTTTGAATAAATCCGCGATTATGCGTCGGGCTGATCAGGATCTCGTTGACGCAGACCCGCGGCGGCAGGCTGGCGACGAAGGCGATGGTGCGGCCGCAATCTTCCGGCTGCAGCATTTTCGCCTGCTCCTCTTCCGAGGGCACCACCGGGCGCGATTTCAGGATTGGGGTGGCGACCTCGCCCGGCGACAGGCAGCAGGCGCGCAAGCCATTGACGCATTCGTCCATGTTGAAGGAATGGGTCAGCGCCAGCACCGCATGTTTTGTCGTGGTATAGGCCGGGCCCGGCATCTTTGACACATGACGGCCGGCCCAGGACGCGACGTTGATGATGCAGCCGTCCTTTTGCTTGCGCATCGCCGGCAGCACCGCGCGCATGCAGTAGAGCACGCCGTTGAGGTTGATATCGACGACCTTGTCCCAGCCCTCCAGTTCCATGTCGGCCCAGCTTCGCTTGGGCACGTTGATGCCGGCACTGTTGACCAAGAGGTCGATCTGGCCGTGTCGGCTGAGGATCTGGTCCGCCGCCTTGTCTACATCCGCCTTGTTGCTGACATCGAGCGCGATCGCCTCGGCTTTGCCGCCCTTTTGGGTGATATTGGCCACGACCTTGTCGAGGGCATCTTTCCGCCGCCCCGAGACCACCACCGTCCAGCCATCGGCTGCCAGCGCCTCGGCGCCGGCCTCGCCAATCCCGCTGCCACCGCCCGTCACCCAGGCCACGCGTTTCCCGCCATTTGTCATGCAAACTGTCTCCGTTGCTTTTTGAAGGGCGTTCTTGCTATTCCAGCCTGCGAAATTCGCAGGCCAGCGCCCTCTAGGGGAAGTTTGCATGAACACGACTGCCAACGCCAACCTGTTTTCCCGCCTGTTCGACACGCTCGACGATCCGAACCGGCTCGCGATCGAGATGCTCGATGGCACGCGCATCGGCTATGGCGAGCTGATCGCCCGCGCCGGCCAGACGGCGAATGTGCTGGTCTCGCGCGGCGTCAAGCCCGGCGACCGTGTCGCAGCCCAGACTGAGAAATCGGTCCCGGCGCTGGTGCTCTATCTCGCAACCGTACGCGCGGGCGCGGTCTATTTGCCGCTCAACACCGCCTACACGCTCAACGAGCTCGACTACTTCATCTCCGACGCCGAGCCGTCGCTGGTCGTGTGCGATCCCTCGAAGGCCGAAGGCATCGGCGTGATCGCCGCGAAGGTGAACGCAAAAGTCGAAACGCTTGGGCCCGACGGCGAGGGATCACTGACGGACGCCGCCGCCAAGGCCGATGCCGCCTTCGCAACGGTCGCCCGCAGCAATGACGATCTGGCTGCCATTCTCTACACCTCAGGCACCACCGGCCGCTCCAAGGGCGCGATGCTGACGCACGACAATCTGGCGTCAAACTCTTACAGCCTGGTCGACTACTGGCGCTTCACCGACAAGGATGTGCTGATCCACGCGCTGCCGATCTATCACACCCACGGCCTGTTCGTGGCGAGCAACGTGACGCTGTTCGCCCGCGCCTCGATGATCTTCCTGCCGAAATTCGATCCAGAAATGATCATCAAGCTGATGGCGCGCGCCACCGTGCTGATGGGCGTGCCGACCTTCTACACGCGGCTGTTGCAGAGCCCGGCGCTGTCGAAGGAATCGACCAGCCACATGCGGCTGTTCATTTCCGGCTCGGCGCCGCTGCTCGCCGACACCCATCGCGAATGGGCCGCGCGCACCGGCCACGCCGTGCTGGAACGCTACGGCATGACCGAAACCAACATGAATACCTCCAACCCCTATGATGGCGAGCGCGTCCCCGGCGCCGTCGGCCATCCCCTGCCCGGCGTTTCCGTCCGCGTCACCGATCCCGAGACCGGCAAGGAGCTCGCGCGCGACGAGATCGGCATGATCGAGGTGAAAGGGCCCAACGTGTTCAAGGGCTACTGGCGCATGCCGGAGAAGACGAAGTCCGAATTTCGCGACGACGGCTTCTTCATCACCGGCGATCTCGGCAAGATCGACGCCAAGGGCTATGTGCACATCCTGGGCCGCGGCAAGGATCTGGTGATTTCAGGCGGCTTCAACGTCTACCCCAAGGAAATCGAGAGCGAGATCGACGCCATGCCGGGCGTGATCGAATCCGCCGTGATCGGCGTGCCGCATGCCGATTTCGGCGAAGGCGTCACCGCGGTGCTGGTCTGCAACAAGGACGCAGACGTCACCGAAGCGGGCGTGCTGAAAGCGCTCGACGGACGACTTGCCAAATTCAAGATGCCGAAGCGCGTCTTCGTCGTCGACGAATTGCCGCGCAACGCCATGGGAAAAGTGCAGAAGAACATTTTGCGGGATACGTACGCCAAGATCTACGCCAAGTAATTCGATGTCGTCCCTGCGAACGCAGGGGGCTCATACGCCGCGGCGGGAAATGCCGAACGCCATCTCCAGCGCGCGCTTGGACATAGGCACTGTCGCGCGGACGCATCTGGCGGCGCTGAATGGGGCTTCGCCGGCGGCAGCAAAGCGGTCCGCAAAGACCGCATATCCGGTCGGCTCTGGATGAATAGCCTCGATGCGCCACGGCCGCGAAGGGGGCGCCGGCATCGCGCGCGCCGTCGTGGCAGGCCGAGCGGATCTGGCCCGCCTGCCACCTAGTGCGGTTACTCCGCCTATTACGAGCCGGTGCCCGCTCCCGCTGCGCTCCTCAATGAACGGAATATTCATTCAGTTCTTCAGCTAGGTCAACACCCGTGGTATACCAAGCCGCTGAACAACCGCGTTTCGTAGCTCTATAGCGATGAACGATGATTCCGTTCCAAGCGATTTGGGCGTTGCGCGGACTGACTCGACTCCGTAAATAGAATTTATCTACCGCGTTCCCCGATGGGCCGGCCGCGGTCCCATAAAACATGAAGCCGCCGAATGACCGCCAGGATCGAACGACCGCTATCGCCCCATTTGCAGACCTATCGCGTCACCCTGACGATGGCGCTTTCCGTCGTCCACCGCGCCACCGGGATTGCGCTCTATTTCGGTACGCTACTGCTCGCCTGGTGGCTGATCGCAGCGGCGTCCGGCCCCGGAGCCTACGCCAACGTCCAGGCCTTCACCGGCAGCATCATCGGCAAGCTGATCGTGTTCGGCTACACTTGGGCGCTGCTCCACCATCTGGTCAGCGGTATCCGCTATTTCTTCTGGGACCTCGGCTACGGCTTCAAGGCCAACGAGCGCGAAGCCCTCACCTGGGGCGCGCTGATCGCGGGCATTTCGCTGACCGTCCTGGTCTGGATCATCGCCTACACGGTCGGAGGCGGACGATGAGCCGCCCCTCCTCGATGCGCACGCCGCTCGGCCGCGTCCGCAATCTCGGTTCCTCGCATTCCGGCACCACCGATTTCTGGCGCCAGCGCCTCACGGCGGTGGCGATGACGCTGCTGATCGTGCCCGTCATCGTGATCGTGCTGATGCTGATCGGCCGCAATCAGGCCGGCGCTGCGCAAATCCTCGGCTCGCTTCCGATCGCCATCATCCTGGTCCTCTTCATCATCGCCAGCGCCTGGCACATGAAAATCGGCATGCAGATCATCATCGAGGACTATGTGCACAACGAGACGGTGAAGCTCGTGAGCGTGATGGCCAATAATTTCTTCTGTATCGCGGTCGCCTTGGCGTCGATCTACGCGATCGTAAAATTGTCATCGGGAGTGTAACCCATGGCTGCTCAAGGTTCGCCCGCCGAAGGTAACGGCAAAGCCACCAGGGCCAGTGGCCCGGCCAGCAACGGAAAAGCCTATCCGATCGAGGACCACACCTACGACGTCGTGGTCGTCGGCGCCGGCGGCGCCGGCCTGCGCGCCGTGGTCGGCTGCAGCGAGGCTGGCCTGCGTACCGCCTGCATTACAAAAGTGTTCCCGACACGCTCGCATACGGTCGCGGCCCAAGGCGGCATTTCGGCTTCGCTCGGCAACATGCATCAGGACGACTGGCGCTGGCACATGTACGACACCGTCAAGGGGTCGGACTGGCTCGGCGACCAGGACGCGATCGAATACATGGTGCGCAACGCGCCGGAAGCCGTCTACGAGCTGGAGCATTGGGGCGTGCCGTTCTCGCGCACCGAGGACGGCAAGATCTACCAGCGTCCGTTCGGCGGCATGACGATGGACTACGGCAAGGGCCAGGCGCAGCGCACTTGCGCCGCCGCCGACCGCACCGGTCACGCCATGCTGCACACGATGTACGGCCAGGCGCTGCGCCATTCGGCCGAGTTCTACATCGAATTCTTCGCCATCGACCTGATCATGGACGACCAGGGCGTCTGCCGCGGCGTCATCGCGCTCAAGCTCGACGACGGCACGTTGCACCGCTTCCGTGCCCAGACCACGATTCTCGCCACCGGCGGCTATGGCCGCGCCTATGCCTCCTGCACTTCGGCGCATACCTGCACCGGCGACGGCGGCGGCATGGTGCTGCGCGCCGGCCTGCCGCTGCAGGACATGGAGTTCGTCCAGTTCCACCCGACCGGGATTTACGGTGCCGGCTGTCTCGTCACCGAGGGCGCGCGCGGCGAAGGCGGCTATCTCGTCAATTCCGAGGGCGAGCGCTTCATGGAACGCTATGCGCCCTCCGCCAAGGACCTCGCTTCGCGCGACGTGGTCTCGCGCTCGATGACCATCGAGATCCGCGAAGGCCGCGGCGTCGGCAAGAAGAAGGACCACATCTATCTGCACCTCGATCATCTCGATCCGAAGGTGCTGCAGGAACGGCTGCCCGGCATTTCCGAATCGGCGAAGATCTTCGCCAATGTCGACGTCACCCGGGAGCCGATTCCGATCGTGCCGACCGTGCACTACAACATGGGCGGCATTCCCACCAATTATCACGCCGAAGTCCTGACCAAGAAGGACGGCGACGACAATGCCGTGGTGCCGGGCCTGATGGCGATCGGCGAAGCAGCCTGCGTGTCCGTGCACGGCGCCAACCGGCTCGGCTCCAA
The DNA here is from genome assembly GCF_036924715.1 of Bradyrhizobium sp. AZCC 1721. Lineage (NCBI taxonomy): Bacteria > Pseudomonadati > Pseudomonadota > Alphaproteobacteria > Hyphomicrobiales > Nitrobacteraceae > Bradyrhizobium > Bradyrhizobium sp. AZCC 1721. The sequence goes on from NZ_JAZHSB010000001.1 coordinate 9,613, forward strand.
CTCGCTGATCGACCTCGTCGTGTTCGGCCGCGCCGCCGCGCTGCGGCTGGCGGAAAAGCTGACGCCGAACGGCAAGCAGCCCGAACTGCCGAAGGATTCCGCCGACATGGCACTCGGACGGCTCGATCATTACCGCCATGCCTCCGGCGGCACGCCGACCGCGAAGCTGCGGGACAGCATGCAGCACGTGATGCAGAACAATTGCGCGGTGTTCCGCACCGGCGAAATCCTTCACGAGGGCCAGAACCTGATTCACAAGGTGCATGGCGGCATCGGCGACATCGCGACCACCGACCGCTCGCTGGTGTGGAATTCCGACCTGATCGAGACGCTCGAATTCGATAATCTGATCGTGCAGGCGGTGGTTACCATGGATTCGGCGGCGAACCGCACCGAAAGCCGCGGCGCCCATGCGCGCGAGGACTTTGCCGAGCGCGACGACAAGAACTGGATGAAGCACACGCTGGCCTGGATCGATCCGAACGGCAAGACCGTGATCGATTACCGCCCGGTGCACGACTACACGATGACGAACGACGTCCAGTACATCCCGCCGAAGGCGCGGGTGTATTGATGACGACAGCGAAGGCTTGCAAGCATGGCTGAATTCACGCTTCCGAAAAATTCGAAGATCACCGGCGGCAAGGCCTGGCCGAAGCCGGCAAGCGCGACCGAGACGCGCGAGTTCCGGGTCTATCGCTGGAATCCGGACGACGGCAAGAACCCGAGCATCGACACCTATCATGTCGACATCAACGATTGCGGGCCGATGGTGCTCGACGGCCTGATCTGGATCAAGAACAACATCGACCCCACGCTGACCTTCCGCCGCTCCTGCCGCGAAGGCGTCTGCGGCTCCTGTGCCATGAACATCGACGGCCAGAACACGCTGGCTTGCACCAAGTCGATGCACGACGTGGCCGCAGGTGGCGCGGTGAAAGTCAATCCGCTGCCGCATCAGCCTGTCGTGAAGGACCTGGTGCCCGACCTCACGAACTTCTACGCGCAATATGCCTCGATCGAGCCGTGGCTGCAGACCACGACGCCGACGCCGCAGAAGGAATGGAAGCAAAGCCACGAGGACCGTGAAAAGCTCGACGGCCTTTACGAGTGCATCCTGTGCGCCTGCTGCTCGACTTCCTGCCCGAGCTACTGGTGGAACAGCGAACGCTTCCTCGGGCCCGCCGCGCTGCTGCAGGCGACGCGCTGGGTGAAGGATTCCCGCGATGAAGCGACCGGCCAACGGCTCGACAACCTCGAAGACCCGTTCCGGCTCTACCGCTGCCACACCATCATGAACTGCGCCAAGGCCTGCCCGAAGGGCCTGAACCCGTCGGAAGCCATTGCCGAACTCAAGCTGAAGATGGTCGAGCGCCAGATCTAGCCGTGGTGCCGTAGATTTGGGGAACGCGAACGGCCGGATTTGAATCTATTATGATCAATCCGGCTTGACCGCCCGAAGCGCAAGTTCCCTTCGCCGCTCCGCTTTATTCCTCGCACGACTTTGCGTTAAGCTTGGCACGAAGCCGGAGCGAGCGTGCAGACCGCGCAACCTAATTCGCTGAGACTGCTGCAATGGATGATGGTCGCCTCATTGGCGCTTCCGTTGGCGCTCTTTGTATTTGCATCCGCTGTCTCCTGGGTCTCGATCCGCGAAACGGCCGACCGTGAAATCGAGCGCACGCTGGATGTCGCGCACGAGCATGCGCTGAAAGTATTCGAGACCATCGACCGCAGCCTGTCGGAGATCGCCGAGATCATCCGCGACCTTCCCGACGCTGACATCGTTGCCCGCGAACAAGCGCTGCATTTGCGGCTGAAGCAGTTGGTCGCCTCCCTGCCGCAGGTGAAGTCGGCCTGGATATTCGACGCCAAGGGCCACGCGCTCGTCAACAGCCTCGTCGTCCCGGCGCCCGAGATCGATTTTTCCGACCGGGACTATTTCAAAGCCCACGTCGCCGGCGATATCGGAACCTATATTGGCGAGGCGCTCACGCCACGGCCGCCCTATCAGGGCGCGGCATTCTTCGGCGTCGGCAGACGGCGCCCGAGCGAGGACGGCAGCTTCGCAGGTGTGATCCAGACCTCCGTGCTGCCGGAATATTTCGAAAATTACTACGCCCGGATCGGCCGCGAGCCGGGCAGTTTCTTCGCGGTCGGTCGCGCGGACGGCGCCGTGCTAGCTCGCTTTCCCGCTGCAGGCCGCGAGGTCCGTCTCGACCGCAACAGCCCGATCGGAAAACTGCTCGCGGCCGATCCCAAGTCCGATCCCAAGGCCGGCCTCGTCACCGTGACCTCATCGACCGACGGCATCGAACGGCGCCTCGGATATCAGCGGCTGGCCGAATACCCGATCTATGTCAGCGCCGGCCTCGAGACGTCGGTGATCCGGGCGCGCTGGCTGTCCACCATGAGCCAGCACCTGATTTTCGGTGCGCCGGCCACCGCGCTGCTGTTTGCCCTTCTGGGGCTGGCCTTGCGCCGGACGCGCCACCTTTATTTCGAGGCCGAGAAGCGCCGGGTGGCCGAGGAAGCGTTGAAGCACGGTCAGCGGCTGGAGGCGCTGGGCCAGTTGACCGGCGGTGTTGCGCACGACTTCAATAATCTGCTGACGGTGATCCGCGCTTCCGTGGACCTGTTGCGGCGGCCCGACCTGCCGGAACAGCGGCGGCTGCGCTATATCGATGCGATCTCGGATACGGTGACCCGCGCCGCCAAGCTGACCGGGCAATTGCTGGCCTTCGCGCGGCGGCAGACGTTGAAGCCGGAGGTGTTCGACGTCGGGCGGACCGTGCAGATGCTGAGTGAAATGATCGGCACCCTGATCGGTTCGCGCATCGAAATTGTCATCCTTGGGCCGGAAGAACCGTGCTTGGTCAACGCCGACGCCGGCCAGTTCGAAACCGCCATCATCAACATGGCCGTGAACGCGCGGGACGCTATGGAAAGCCGCGGACGGCTGACGATTGCGGTCGGAATGGCGGCCAGCCTGCCCAATGCCGCCCCGCAGCCGCAGCATCCATATGGTTATGTGACCGTATCCGTCGCCGATACCGGCAGCGGTATTCCGCCGGACCAGGTCGAACGTATTTTCGAACCCTTCTTCACGACCAAGCAGGCCGGCCATGGCACCGGGCTCGGCCTGTCGCAGGTATTCGGCTTCGCCAAGCAATCCGACGGCGAAGTGGCTGTGTCCAGCGAAGTGGGCAAGGGCAGCATTTTCACGCTGTATCTGCCGCGCACCGCCGGCAGCGGCAAATCGCGACAAACGCCGGCAGCAGATGCCGCGGCGATCGACGGAAGCGGGATGTCGGTGCTCGTGGTCGAGGACAATGCCGAGGTCGGACGCTTCGCCACCGACGCGCTGGCCGAACTCGGCTACGCCACCAGGCTCGTCGGCAACGCCGTGCATGCACTCGAAGAACTGGCGGCCGGCGCCGAGCATTTCGATGCCGTGTTCACCGACGTCGTGATGCCCGGCATGACCGGCATTGAACTCGCCCAGGAAGTCCGCCGCCGCCATCCCGACCTGCCGGTGGTGCTGACCAGCGGCTACAGCCACGTGCTGTCGGAGCACGGCAGCTACGGTTTCGAGCTGCTGCAAAAGCCCTACTCGATCGAGCAGCTCTCCCATGTGCTGCACCGGGTTGGCCGGCGGAAGGTAGAGCCGAGCGCGGAAACGCGAGCGTGATCCAGGCGCCGTAAGTGCCAATGATTGGCTTCGGCGTTTTCCACGTCATTGCAATGACGGCGGAGGGATACTCGGACAACCAGCGGGAACCATCTGATTTCCCTTACGTTATCGCGGCATGGCCAGACCCGATGTGAAGCCCAAGCCATCTGTCAGGAAATCCTCAGCCAAGAAATCCCCTGAGAAACAAGAAGATTCGGAGTTCGTGGACGTCACGGCGGAAGGCGGTGAACGTGTCGAACCGCCGCCGCCGGAGGTCGTCGAGCCCGATCCGGAAATGTCTCCGGAGGAGGCCGAGCAGGCCCGCAAAAATTATCTGCTGACGCGGTTCTGGATCAGCGCGCGCGGCTATTGGGGCAGCGGCGGCGACCGGCTGGCGTGGCTGCTATCGATCGGCCTGCTGCTCCTGATCGTCACCAATGTCGGATTTCAGTACGGCATCAATGTCTGGCATCGCGCAATCTTCGACGCCATCGAAAGGCGCGACGCCGCGACCGTCTATTTTCTCACCGCGGTGTTCTTTCCGCTGGCCATCGGCAGCGCGTTACTCGGCGTGGCCCAGGTGTTCGCCCGCATGGGCATTCAACGGCGCTGGCGCGCCTGGCTCACGAATGCGGTGATCTCGCGCTGGCTGGCCAACGGCCGCTACTATCAACTCAACCTGGTCGGCGGCGATCATCAGAATCCCGAATACCGCATCGCCGAGGATTTGCGGATCGCGACCGATTCGCCGGTGGATTTCGTCGCCGGCGTCACATCGGCGTTTCTGTCAGCCGCCACCTTCATCGTCGTGCTCTGGACCATCGGCGGCGCTCTCACGATCACGCTGGTCGACTCGACCGTCACCATCCCCGGCTTCCTCGTGATCGCCGCGATCGTCTACGCTGCGATCGCTTCGGGCTCGATCACGGCGATCGGACGAAGCTTCGTGCAGGTGTCCGAAAACAAGAACCAGGCCGAGGCCGAATACCGCTATGTCCTGACCCGCGTGCGCGAGAACGGCGAGAGCATCGCGCTGCTCGGCGGCGAAGAGGAAGAGCGCGACGGCATCAACAAGACATTCTCAAAAGTGCTGCAGCAATGGGCGCGGCTCGCCGGCCAGCACATGCGCACCACGCTGGTGTCGCAGGGATCGCACCTCATCGCTCCGGTGGTTCCGATACTATTGTGCGCGCCAAAATTTCTCGAGGGCAGCATGACGCTGGGCCAGGTGATGCAGGCGGCATCCGCCTTCACCATCGTGCAAACCGCGTTCGGCTGGCTGGTCGATAATTATCCGCGGCTGGCCGACTGGAACGCCTGCGCGCGCCGCATCGCTTCGCTGATGATGTCGCTCGACGGCCTGGAGCGTGCCGAGCAGGGCGACGGCATCGGCCGCATCCAGCGTGGGAAGACGGAAGGCGGCGCCATGCTGAGCCTCAACGATCTCTCGGTGACACTGGACGACGGCACCGCCGTCGTCGGCGAGACCGAAGTCGTGATCGAACCCGGCGAGCGATTGCTGGTGGCCGGCGAGTCCGGCACCGGCAAGAGCACGCTGGTCCGCGCGCTCGCCGGGCTGTGGCCCTGGGGCGGCGGCAGCGTCAATTTCCATCCTGACCGCCGGCTCTTCATGCTGCCGCAAAAACCCTACATCCCCTCCGGCACGCTGCGACGCGCGATCGCCTATCCCGGCGCGGCCGACGACTGGCTCGCCGAGCAGATCTGCGATGCCCTGCACAAGGTCGGCCTCGACCATCTCAGGGAGAAGATCGAGGAAGAGGGACCATGGGACCAGACGCTGTCCGGCGGCGAGAAGCAGCGGCTGGCGTTTGCGCGCCTCCTGCTGCACAACCCCGATATCGTGGTGCTGGACGAGGCGACGTCCGCACTCGACGAAGGGAGCCAGGACAAGATGATGGAGCTCGTCATCAAGGAATTGCCGAACGCCACCATCGTCAGCGTCGCCCATCGCGCCGAGCTGGAGGCATTCCATAGCCGCAAGATCGTGCTGGAACGACGCAAGGGCGGCGCCAAGTTGGTCAGTGACGTCGACCTGATTCCGCGCAAGGACAAACGCCGCTTGCTCGGCCGCTTCCTGCGCCATCGGAAAGCTGCGAAGGAGGCGGCGTAGGCCTCTTTCTCGCCGAGTGGCGCGCACGATCCATCCAGCCCGTCATTGCGAGCGCAGCGAAGCAATCCAGCTCTTCACTCGCCGCGCTATGGATTGCTTCGCTGCGTTCGCAATGACGCAGATAGGCCGCAACGTACCGGTGCCCCGCCTTTGCAAGGACATAGCAGACCGATCGATCGCGACAGAAATTGAACCTGTTTCGCTGCCGTAAAACCGGCTATGCATGCGCCGCTTCTATCCGAGGACCACCGTTTGACGCCCGATAACGACCCTTCGCCCGCGCCGTTCGGCGCGTTCGCCCCGAATGCCGCACAAGCCGCTATTATCTCGCTGGCCCACCGCTCGCGGCTGAAGCGCGGTGCGTTCCGGCCGATGCTGTCGCGGCTGGTGAACCTGTTGCGGACAGGGCCTGTCGACGTGCAATACCAGGGCGCTTCGTTCCGCTTCTATCATCAGGCCAGCGCCACCGAGCGCGGCGCGCTGTTCAATCCCGACTACAATCTCGAAGAACTGAATTTTCTCCGCGCGCATGTGCCCGCTGGCGGCGTATTCGTCGATGTCGGCGCCAATGTCGGCACCTATGCCGCTTGCGCTGGCGCGCCATGTCGGCGCCGGCGGCAAGGTGATCGCGATCGAGCCGCACCCAGTCACGCATGCGCGGCTTGCCTTCAACAACGCCGCCTCCGGCTACAGGCAGGTGCGGCTGGTCGCGGCCGCCGCCGGTCCCGCCGATGGCGAGTTGATGATCGAAACCGATGGCGACAATCTCGGCGCCAGCCACATCGTAACAAGCGAGGCCTCCGGCAAGGCGATCAAGGTGCCGTCGCTGCGGCTGCAGCGCATCCTGGAGGAGGCTGGTGTCTCGCATGTCGACGCGCTCAAGATCGACGTCGAAGGATTTGAGGATCGCGTGTTGACCGGCTTCTTCGCCGACGCACCGCAGGCCTTGTGGCCCCGCGCGATCGTGATCGAGCATCTGTCGAAGGACGAATGGCAGCAAGACTGCATCGCCGACATGCGCTCGCGGGGTTATGCCGAGACCGGCAAGACCCGCAGCAACACGCTGTTGGCGCGAGGCTGAATTTCCGTTGCGAACCCATCACTCAAATCGCAGGAGAGCTTGATGATCGACCACATCGGATTTCCGGTTTCGGATTATGAACGTTCCAAGGCCTTCTATCTGAAAGCCCTGGCGCCGCTCGACTACACCCTCGTGATGGAAGTCACGCAGGAACAACACAGCCACGAACCCGCCGCAGGTTTCGGCGCCAATGGCAAGCCCGATTTCTGGATCGGCGGCGAGGGCGGAATGGACAAGCCGCTGCATGTCGCGATCGTGGCGAAGGACCGCGCCACGGTTGACGCCTTCTACAAGGCGGCAATGGCCGCGGGCGGGCGCGATAACGGTGCACCGGGGATCCGCGCGATCTATCATCCGAACTATTACGGCGCGTTCGTGCTCGATCCCGACGGGCACAACATCGAGGCTGTCTGCCACGCACCCGAGTAGCTCGGTTCCATTATTGGATCATGCGGGAACTTGACGCCCGCGTCGCCGTTATCGCTCCCGGAACTTGTAGTCCGGGAGATCTGATGCCGATTGAACCGCCGGAAGTACCGCCGGCGACACCGGGACAACCGACGGAGCCGCCGCGCGAGGAGCCACCGGGCCGTCCTCGTCCGGAGGTGCCGCCACCGGTGCATGAACCGGGCCGGCCGCCCCAGCCGCGGGAATTGCCGGGCGAGATGCCAGACGAGCTACCAGTGCGGGGGCCGAATGGCCCGCGAACACCTAACCCAGCCACCGATCCGGGGACCGAATGATACAAACTTTGAAACAAACTTTGAAAGCACCGTCTGAACGCGCAATGAACGAGGGGCCATGCAACCCTTTGCTTTCATGAAATAAAAAGCTACGGGCGATTTGTAAGCCGCCATAATCCGGCCTAATGATTAGCTGCTGATCGACCAACTGATACGTCAACACGGCACTTCCGTTACTGCCGGGCCTTTTCCACTGCCAGGCCTTTTCCGGGGACCAAAGGACATCATGACAAACCTTCGCATCGTGCTGCTTGCCACAACTGCCCTGTCGGTAACGCAGCTAGCGAGCTCCGCATCGCATGCGCAGACCGCTCCGCTTGTCCTGGCGCAAGCCAAGGAAGAGGATGGCAAAGCCAAGGGGCAGCAGCCGCCGCCGAAGGGAGCGCCGCCACCGGCGGCCGCCCCCACTCGACCGGCGCCTACTCCGCCGCCTCCGGCCGCGGCGCCGCCTCCACGTCCGGCGCCTGCCCCACCGCCGCCGGCGGCTGCCCCACCGCCACGCCAGGCACCGACGCCCCCACCACCGGCGGCTGCACCGCCGCCACGTCCAACACCGGCGCCGCCTCCTCCGGCAGCCGCACCGCCGCGTCCAACACCGCCTCCGCCGCCGCCTCCTGCGGCCGCGCCTGCGCGTCCGACTCCGACACCGCCACCTCCCGCGGCGGCGCCCGCGCGTCCGACTCCACCGCCGCCTCCGCCACCGGCGGCAGCTCCCACTGCGCCGAAGCAGCCGGCAGCGCCGACGCCTACGCCTACGCCGCCTCCCGCTCAGAAGGGGACGCCGTCTCCCGTGCCGCCCCCGCCTTCCGGTGCAAGGCAACCGCCGGCGCCGACTGCCACGCCGGCTCCAGCCGCGTCGCCGACGACCGCTCCATCGCCCGGCACGGCCGCACCGCCGGCGCGTCCCGGCGCGCCGCCCGCGACGCCACCAGCCGCGGGTACTCCGACGACACCACCGGCTGCGGGCGCTCCGACGACCGCGCCAACGACACCGCAGGGACGCCCCGGCACACCGCCTCCAGCCGCGGGTGCGCCAACGCCGGCGCCAACACCACCGACGGGCCGCCCCGGCGCGCCGGCTCCCGGCGCCCCCGCTGGAACGGCGCCGGCCGCGACACCCGCGCCGACGGCACCCCCGGCTGCTGGAACTCCGGCGGCTCCGGGCACCACGACCGCTCCCGCGGCGCCAACCGCCGTGCCCGGTGCCCCGGCCGCCACGCCGCCGGCAGGCCGGGTCCAGAACGCGCCGCCAACGGTCGCGCCGGCCTTCCAGCGTGCGCCGCAGGTCACGGCACCACTGCCGGCGCCTCCTCCGACCCAAGAGGGGCTCAGGGTGATCGCCCCGGGCACTCGGCCTGCAGGGCCGCAGCGCCTCGACGACTTCCGCGGCCAGCGTCGCGAAGTTCAGGAAGGCGGCCGTACGGTCATCACCGAACCCGGCCGGATCATCGTTCGCGATCCCGGCGGACAGGCCTATGTCCGTCACAACGAGGTCGAGCGCTTCCGCTATGGCGCACGCGACATCCAGACCCAGACCGTCGGCGGCGAGACCCGTACTGTCGTCATCAGACCCGATGGCAGCCAGGTCATCACCGTGATGGGCCGCGACGGCCAGTTGCTGCGGCGTATCCGCCGCGACGAGCGCGGCCGCGAGATCATCATCATCGACAACAGCTACCGCGATCCACGGGCGACCGGCGGCTTCTTCGTCGCGCTGCCGCCGCCGACGATACGCATCCCGTATAACCGCTACATCGTCGATGCCGAGGAGGCGGAGCCGGAGGTGATCTACGACACCTTGATGGCGCCGCCGGTGGAACGGATCGAACGGCGTTATTCGCTGGACGAAATCCGTTACAGCCCGACAGTGCGCCAGCGCATGCCGAGCATCGACGTCAACACCATCAACTTCGAAACCGGATCGTGGGAAATCCCGCCCGATCAGGCGGCGAAACTGCAGGTGATCGCCGACGGCCTCAACCGCGCAATCCAGCAAAATCCGCGCGCGGTATTCCTGATCGAGGGCCACACCGACGCGGTCGGCAACGACGTCGACAATCTGTCGCTGTCGGACCGCCGTGCCGAATCGGCGGCCACCTTGCTGACGCAGCAGTTCAACGTGCCGGCGGAAAACCTGACATCGCAGGGCTATGGCGAGCAGTACCTGAAGGAGCAGACCGACGGGCCGAGCCCGATCAACCGGCGCGTCACCATCCGCAACATCACGCCGCTGCTCACTGGCGGTCAGGCGTCGTTGCCGCCGCCCCCGCCCGGCACCGCGCCGCCGCGCTGAGCTGGCGGTCGATTAAAATGAAAATGGCCGGGAACAATCCCGGCCATTTTTTTGGATCACGCGCTGAGGGCCCGCGGTGGCACGCACGCCTCGCAAATGGCGGCGGCGTGCCGGTGATCGGTGCCGCAGCAGCCGCCAAGAATGCGCATCGTCGGAAACGCGTTCCTGAGCGCAACATAACGCCGCCCGAGATCGGCCGGGTCGCCCGCATCGAGCGTTTCGGATTCGTCGAGTTCGACATGGCTCTTTGTCGAGGCGTTGGCCCTGATGCCATGGATACGTTCGGTCCAGGCTTCGCCCGCCTTCAACGCGTCTTCGAAATGCGTGGGGTGCGCACAGTTGATCAGGAAGTATTCGGGCGCACCATCGGTCTCGCGATCCACGGTCTCGATCGCCTCACGCAACGCTTCTCCTTTCACCAGGCGGCCATTGGTCTCCACAGTGAACGAGATGGCCGCCGGTATCCCTTGCGACCGCGCGGCGCGCGCGATGCCGATCGCTTCATTGATGCTGGTAAGGGTATAGGCGGTGACCATGTCGGCGCCGCCTTCGACGAAGGCCGCAATCTGCGCCCGATGATAGGCCTCGGCTTCGTCAGCCTGCATGTTGCCTGCCTTGTAGCCGTCGCCGCGCGGGCCGATGGCGCCGCTGATGACGCAGGGTGCGCCTGGCCGCTCCCAGCCACTGCGCAGCTCCTCGAGGAATGCAATCGAACGGACATTGATCCCAGCGAGCGCGGATGCATCATAGCCGAGCTTGGTGCCCCAATCCGGATTGGCGCGCCATGTCGGGCTGTCGAGCACGAAGCCAACCCCATGCTCGCGCGCGACCGCGAGATAGGCGGCATAATACTGCTTCAGCTTTTCCCGCCCTTCGGCGCTATCCAGCAGCACAAAGGCAGCGAAATGCGGCAGCTCCACGCCTTCGTGGAAGATCAGCGTGGTTTCCATGCCGCCATCGGTGAGGAAAACGCCACCGCGGCGCTGCGGCAGGGCGTGTCGGTATTTGGCCATTTCAACATCTCCGCGAATTAGAGGACCTCGATACGTCTCTCGCGCATCGGCCAGGTCCGGCGATGTTGGTGCCTCATAGTGTCGCGGCCGGCTAGGCGGCTCGTGGTGCGGATGAACCTTGAGCTGCAAAATGATACGAAATCAAATGGTTGCCGGCAGGGCGCGAAGCTCCTGCGGCTTTCGGCCGTGGAGAAACCGTACCATGAGTGCAGTTTTGGAGATCCCGAAGGGCAAGGGCGAAGCCACCCGCGAGCGCATTCTCGAGATCGCGGAGGCGGCCGTGCTCGCCAAGGGATTCGGCGCGACCTCGATCGAGGAAGTGATCGCCGAGGCCGGCCTCACCAAGAGCGGCTTCTTCTACCACTTCAAGGACAAGAACGCGCTCGCCCGCGAAATGGTCCGGCGATATGTCGCAACCAATGATCGCCTGTTCGACGAAATCTTCGGGCGCGGCCAACAGCTATCGGACGATCCGCTGCAGGCGTTCCTGATTTCACTGAAGCTGCTTGCGGAAACGATGGCCGATCTGCCGAACGGACATCCCGGCTGCCTGATCGCCAGCATCTGCTATCAGGAACGGCTGTTCGACCGTGAGATACGCGATCTCACCGCGCAGTCCGTGCGGGACTGGAATGCGCGCTTCCGCACGATCCTCGACGGCATCGCGGAGGTCTATCCTCCGAGAGAGCCGGTCGACCTCGACGATGTCGCCGACATGCTGTCCTGCATCGTCGACGGCGCCATCATCATGTCCAAGACGCTGAACGATCCCGGCCGTCTCGAACGGCAGATCATGATCTTTCGAAGCTGCGTCAAACTGATGTTTGCACCAAACTAGGCCGTCGCCCCGGCGAACGCCGGGGCCCATAACCACAAATGGCGGTTGTTGAGAGAAAGCCATCGACCAGTGGTTCAACAATATCCGCCGCGGAGTATGGGTCCCGACTTTCGCCGGGACGACAGGGACTACCGTCCCGCCGCGGCAAGGCCGAGCGCGTCCGCCATCACGCGAAAGACTTCGGTATTGTCCATCGAGCCCCGCACCCGTTGGCTGCCAGGCCCAGCCGCGGTCAGGATGACGTCCTCGCCGGAATGCACGCTCGCGCCGACCATCGCCGGCAGGTTGCCCGGCCGCAGCACCGCGCCGGGAACGTCCTTGTATTTTTCATTGGCCTTGAAGGTTGCGGGATCGTCGCCCTTCACGGTCGGCTGGTTCGGATCGTCGAGCTTGGGACGGAAGGTCTCGTAGTGGTCGGGAAGGCTGGCCGAGAAGATGGCAAGCCGCCGGCTGACGTCGACGCGCGACGGATAGCCGTCCGCATCAGGCGCCGGATAGTTGGGGAAGCCGGCCTTGTCATAGACGCCGACGCGCTCGCGGAACGGCACGTTCGGCGTCGTGCTCATATCGTCATTGATGGTGCCGACCAGGCTGTTGGGATGGCTGTGGTCCGCCACGACCAGGATCAGGGTGTCGTCCCCGCGCTTGTTGGCCCAGTCACGGGCAAGGCGCACGGCGTTGTCGAGCATGATGGTGTCATAGACCGCGCGCTCCATGTCGAGCAGATGGGCGTATTTGTCGATCATTCCGGATTCCACCATCAGAAAGAAGCCGGCTTCGTTTCTCGACAGCACGTTCAAGGCGGCCTGAACCTGCTCGGTCAGGTCCGGCTGCTCGGGAAACTTCTTCACGCCGCCACCCTTGAGGAATTTGCGGTCGAGCGCGCCGTCCATGTTTCCGGAGGCAAACAGGCCGAGCAGCCGGCGCGTCTCGGGCTCTGCCGAGAGCGCGTTGAGCTCGCTTGCGGTGGTCGCCACGGGATAGCCGGCCTCGCGGAAGCGCGCGATGTAATCGACATCGTCCTTGCGCTTTCCGGACGCAGCCTTTGGCAGGAAATTGGCGCTACCGCCGCCCAAGAGCACGTCGGGCTTGGCCGCGAAAAACTGCTCGACAATAGGATCATACTCGGCACGGCGACGGGTATGGGCCACCATCGCCGCCGGCGTTGCATCCTCGATTTCGGTGTTGCTGACGATGCCGATGCTCAAATTGAGCCGGCGCTTGGCGAGGCTTGCGATAGTCTCGACCTTGGGATCGTCGAGCGGGTCCCTGGTGCGGTCGGCATAGACGCCCATTGCATTGACGGCGCTCTTGTGGCCGGTTGCGTAAGCACTAGCCGAATTTGCGGAGTCGGTGATGATCGAATCGGAACCCGCGGTCGCCACCAGCGCCATATGCGGCATGTCGTCCATCGCAAGCTTGCCGAGGCTTTTCCCTTCAGCGATGCCCTTGGAAAGCAACCGCGCCCCGACGCGATGGGATAGCGACATGCCGTCGCCGATGAACAGGATGACGTTCTTCGCCCTGCGCGGGCCGGTGTCGTAAACGGTCCATGTCACCTTGCGGCTGCGCGTGCCGTCTCCGGCTTCAACAACGACAGGGCCGGGCGCGGTCACCGCGACGTCGCGGAGCATCAGCGCCGACTGGTCCTTGCCGTCCTCACGCTCGACGAACGTTCCGGCGCGGCCGAAGGCAACGGCATAGTCCTGACCGTTGACCGTCACCTTCAGCTTGGCCGGATCGACCTTGTCGGGAAATTCGACCTTGAAGTCGAACTGCGCACCGGAAAGGATTTCGGCGCGGTCGATGGGATAAATCGTCTGGGCATCGGCCGCCGATGCCGAAAGCAGGAGGCCGAGGGCGATGGTGACAGGCTTGATCATGATCGAGGCTCCGGTCGGACACGCGGAACGGGCAGCGTGCGCGGCTGTTCCCGCGAGAATTCAGGCGGGTAAAATCTATCTGTCCCGGATGACGTATCCATAACGGCGACCAACCCGCGTGGCTCTCGTGCCCCGGACGCAGCGCAGCACGCAGTGCTGCGCTGCTGAGCCGGGGCCCAAAAAGTGCGTATCGGTTGTGTGGTCTTGGGTCCCGGCTTTGCGCCGCACCGCTAACGCGCTGCGTCGCGTCCGGGACACGAGAATTTCTCAGCCTTTATCGCTCTCGAGCTTGAATATCTCCGAGCCTTCGCTGCCGGACAGCAAGCCCGTGTCCGAATAAAGCTTCAGCTTGGCGCGGGTATCGGCGATGTCGAGGTTGCGCATGGTGAGCTGGCCGATGCGGTCCGCCGGCGAGAACGCGGCGTCCTCGACCTTCTCCATGCTCAGCCGCTCCGGCTGATAGGTCAGGTTCGGGCTCTCGGTGTTCAGGATCGAGTAGTCGTTGCCACGGCGCAGTTCGAGCGTGACCTCGCCGGTGACCGCGCGCGCCACCCAACGCTGGGCGGTTTCGCGCAGCATGAGGGCCTGGGAATCGAACCACCGCCCCTGGTACAGCAGTCGGCCAAGGCGCATGCCGCTGATCCGGTACTGCTCGATGGTGTCTTCGTTGTGAATGCCGGTGACCAGGCGTTCGTAGGCGATGTGCAGCAGCGCCATGCCGGGCGCTTCGTAGATGCCGCGGCTCTTGGCCTCGATGATCCGGTTCTCGATCTGGTCGCTCATGCCAAGGCCATGCCGGCCGCCGATGGCGTTGGCCTCGAGGAACAAGGCGACCGGATCGGTGAATGTCTGGCCGTTCAGCGCGACGGGCTGGCCCTCCTCAAAACGCACGGTGACCTGTTCGGGCTTGACGGCGCAGTCGTCGCGCCAGAACGGCACGCCCATGATCGGATTGACGATCTTGATGCCGCTGTCGAGACGTTCGAGATCCTTGGCCTCGTGGGTGGCGCCGAGGATATTGCTGTCGGTCGAGTACGCCTTTTCGGCGCTCATCTTGTAGGCGAATCCGTTGGCGGTCATGAATGCCGACATTTCCGCGCGCCCGCCCAATTCGTCGATGAACTGCTGGTCGAGCCAGGGCTTGTAGATCCGCAAGTTCGGATTGGTCAGCAGGCCGTAGCGGTAGAACCGCTCGATATCGTTGCCCTTGAAGGTGGAGCCGTCGCCCCAGATGTTGACGCCGTCCTCCTTCATCGCCGAGACCAGCATCGTGCCGGTCACCGCGCGCCCGAGCGGCGTGGTGTTGAAGTATGCGATGCCGCCGGTAGAGACGTGGAAGGCGCCCGATTGGATGGCGGCAATACCTTCGTGGACCAGTTGCGTGCGGCAATCCACCAGCCGGGCTTTTTCGCCGCCGAACTCCAGCGCTTTACGCGGAATCTCGTCGTAGTCGGCCTCGTCAGGCTGGCCGAGATTCGCGGTATAGGCAAAAACGCGCGCGCCCTTTTGCTTCATCCAGAGCAGCGCCGCGCTGGTGTCGAGACCGCCCGAGAAAGCGATGCCGACTTTTTCCCCCTTGGGCAGGCTTTTCAGGATCGTACTCATCGAGCTTCCAATCGGTCGAAATGGCGCATGTCGTTATAGCGTTTTCGAGCGAAGTGGATACCGGTTCGCGTGAAGAAAACGCGTCAAAACAATAATTTAGAGTTTCGGTTCTGATTCAATCAGAACCGAAACTCTGGCGGCTTGAGGCGGCGAATAACAAATTTCGCCGCAATGGGCACGCGTTTAATGGCGCCTGGCTGCTGAGGACGGACTATCCTGCCTCGCGCCCGCGCCAGCGCTGCCACAGGCGGTAGCCGGGCCAGCCCCAGCGCGCCAGCGCGGCTTCGATTTGCGCATCGGTGAGCCTGGTCGACGGCCAGCGGTAGATCCAGGCATAGGCCAGCCAGATCACGAAAAAGCTGACGAGACCGGCGGCTGCGACATCGGTGAAGAAATGTCCGCCGAACGCCATCCGTAGCACGCTGGTCGCGATACCGAACAGGGTCGCCGCCGTATAGGCCAACGGCCGCCACGGCGGCGGCGTCAGCGCCGCGGGCGCGTAGGTCCAGAATGCGGTGGCGCCCTCGCCCGAGAAGAACGAGCAATTACGCCCGCAGGCCCCGCGCGGATCCCACCACGGCACGAATTCCCAGGGACCGTTGAACTCCGTCACCACCACCGGCCTTGGCCGTCCCCAATGGCTCTTGAAGGTCAGATTGGTCAGCACGACCGCGGAGAGCAGGATGGTGACCAGGAGGAACACTGCCGCGCGTCCCGGAACCAGCATCGGCCGATCCGGCCGCAGCAGCTTCGCGACAATGGCGATCAGGGCAGGCAGCGCCAGCGCCCAGGCGATCCACATCGCGGCATCGCGCGCGAAAGCGTAAAGCCCGTTCTGTTTCGATGGAAACGAGGTGCTCGCGGGATCGTAGAACAATGCCGCCAGCTTCAGGTCGAGTTCGGGAAAGATTCCAAACAGCAGTCCGAAAACGAGCGACAGGCCCAATGCGATGACAAGTCCGGTCCGGTTCATGGCGCGGGGTTTAGCCGAGGCGATTGGGGATGAAAAGGCCCGTCATTGCGAGCCACCCGGTCGGCGCGAGGCGCCGCCGGATGACAGGCTCCGCGAAGCAATCCATTTTCTCATTCGCGGACAGAATGGATTGCTTCCGCCTTCGCGCAAAGCGCTTCGGCGGACTCCCGGCCCTGCGAAGCTTGCGCAGCAAGCGGAGAAGGGTCGTCGCTGTCGCTCCCTTGCGCAAACGCTTCGCGTTTGTCGCTGGCAATGACGGCCGTACTCTGCATCATGACAGCGGCCGTGACTGCGATGGCAGCGGCGGCGGCGGCTTTATCGGGGGCGGCGGTTCGCGCCAGGCGCCGGCGGTGCGGCCTGCGATCAACCAGTAGACGAGGCCGGCGACGATGCCTGCACCGGTCATGATTTCGAGATGACGGCGCACGATACCATCAAAAGTCAACGTCTCGGGGTCGAAGGGAACGAGGCCGAGATAGCAGGCCGCGCCAACAATCCCGCCGCCGACCGCGTAAGCGAGCACGCTGCGGATGTAGAACGCTTCGGTGATGAGCACGACCACCAGCGCAGGCAGCAGCGCAAAGCCGGACAGGAAGATGAAGCCGAAGCCGAGCACGACATTCAGCGCGCCCTGGTCGATCGGTCCGCCGCCGAGATCGCTGAATTCGGGATACAGCACCGCGCCGACCACGATCATTCCCGCCACGAAGCAGGCGGCGAGGAAGGCGAACAGGATGACGAAGAAGCGGCCGACTAGTGCCATGGTTCATGCACCGTCATTGCGAGGATCGCTCAATCCGTCATCGCCATGGCGCGGAGCGCCTGGCGCTCGCGCGCGGACAGTTTTTCGGTCTCCGACTTCAACTGACCGCAGGCGGCGAGGATATCGCGGCCGCGCGGCGTGCGGACCGGCGAGGAATAGCCGGCGTTGAAGATGTATTCGGAGAATTTTTCGATCTGCTCCCAGTCCGAGCACTCGTAGCGCGAGCCCGGCCACGGGTTGAACGGGATCAGGTTGATCTTGGCCGGAATGCCCTTGAGCAGCTTGACCAGCAGCTTGGCGTCGTCGAGCGAATCGTTGACGCCCTTGAGCATCACATATTCGAAGGTGATGCGCCGCGCATTCGACGAGCCCGGGTAGTCGCGGCAGGCCTGCAGCAGTTCGGCAATCGGATATTTTCGGTTCAGCGGCACCAGCTCGTTGCGCAATTCGTCGCGCACGGCATGCAGCGAGATCGCGAGCATGACGCCGATCTCCTCGCCGGTGCGGATGATGTTGGGCACCACGCCTGAGGTCGACAGCGTAATGCGCCGGCGGGAAATGCCGATGCCTTCATTGTCGGCTGTGATCAGCAGCGCATCGCGCACCGCGTCGAAATTATAGAGCGGCTCGCCCATGCCCATCATGACGATATTGGTGACGAGGCGACTGCCGGTCGGCGTCTCGCGATCGGCCCAGTCGTTGAGGCGGTCGCGCGCCACCATGATCTGGCCGACGATTTCGCCCGCGGTGAGGTTGCGCACCAGCCGTTGCGTGCCGGTATGGCAGAACGAGCAATTCAGCGTACAGCCGACCTGCGAGGAAACGCAGAGCGTGCCGCGATCGGTTTCGGGGATGTAGACGCACTCGACTTCATGCGCCTTCTGGAACGCGTCGCCGCTTGGCAGGCGCAACAGCCATTTGCGGGTGCCGTCGTTGGAAATCTGCTCGGCCACCACTTCGGGACGATCGACGGTAAAATGCTGCTCGAGCTGCGCGCGCATGTCCTTGGAGACGCTGGTCATCTCCGCAAAGGATTTGGCGCCGCGAAAGTACATCCAGTGCCAGAGCTGTTGCGTGCGCATCTTGCGCTGCGCAGGCGCAACGCCGATCTCGCCGAGCCGGTCGGCGATCTCGGCGCGCGACAGCCCGATCAGCGAGGGCTTTGCCGGCGGCACATAGGTTTCGAGTGGAACCTTCTCCAGCGGCGCCACGGGAGCTATCGGCGTGGATTTCGTCTCTGTCGAAACTGCGGTCATCGTATTTCTGTTCTGGAGAGGTTTCTCCCTCATCCTGAGGAGCGCGTCTTCGCCTCGTCTCGAAGGATGAGAGCCGGACCTCTTGGTTCGAGACGGCGCAAGCGCCTCCTCACCATGAGGGGAGACACGTTCAAATAGGCCTTCCAGGGCCCCTAAACAACGCCATTCTGGGCTTAAATGCCGTCTAGCGCTTGCAATCCTGCGCCAGCCGGTCGAGCGCCTGGGACAGCCCCTTGAGCGAGAAGACGTCCGTGGTCTCGGTCCCCTTGGCAGAGACGCCCTTGATGGTGACCTCGGCAGACTTGCGCATGGCCGCGACCATTTGCTCTTCCTCCGCGGCGTTCTTGATCCAGAGCCCATCGCCCTGGGTATACATCGCATAGGACGCGCCGCCGACCTCGAGCGAGGATTCCGAGCCCGGCTTCAGCGCGTAGCCGATCATGATCGAAACTTCGTTGACGACTTTTTCAGCCGGACGCGTCGAGACGAAAGCGTAGGCGGGATCGCGCGGGCGGTTCGGCGGGTTGGTCTTCGACGACGACGGCTTCGCCAACGCGAAGCAAACCTTCTTGCCATTCGGCGCCGCGGTGTAGGCGCCCCAGGTCCCGTACTGACCGATCAAGGTAGGTTCCGCGCCGCCCGCGGCAGCAGCCGCTGCCGGTTCCGGCTTCTTTGCCGCTGGTGCAGGTGCAGGTGCCGCCTTGCCTGAGTCCTTGGCGCCCTTCGCAGCAGGGCTCGGTGTTTGCGCGAGGGCTGTCGTCCCGCACAACGCCGCAATCGCAACCAGAAATGCCAGTATTCGCAACACGGACAACTGGTTCCCTCATTATTGTGACTGGAAGATGGCCCGCGGGCGCATCGCGCCGCCGGGGATGGATAGCCGGGAAATGCTTTTTTGGGAAGGCAGTTACGGTGTTACTCACCGCCGTGGCGACGCTTCGTCCCTGATACCTTCGAATTCAGAGCGCGGGTCTCGACTTCAATCCCTGGAACGGCGCTCGCGCTGCTTCTGCCACTGCGCATCGGTCCATTGCAGCAGATCCTCGGCGCCGGAACTGCGCAAATGCGCGCCGCCATCCTGCACCACCATCTCGCCATTGATGTAACCGGCCTGGTCGGAAATCAGAAAGCTCGCGAGATTCGCAAGTTCGCCATGCTCGCCGGCGCGGCCAAGCGGATTGCGTTGCGCCCAGCTTTCATCGCGACCTTCAGGACGGCGCTGACCCGACGCGCCGGGCGTCGGAAACGCGCCGGGCGCGATCGCAACCGTGCGCACACCCTTCGGTCCCCATTCCACCGCAAGGCTTTTGGTCATCGCCAGCACGGCGGATTTCGCCATCGCCGAGGGTACCGTGAAAGCGCGGCCGGTAATCGTCGAGGTCGACAGTATGCTCAGCACCACGCCCTCGTGCTTGCTGTCGATCCAGCGCCTGCCCGCGGCGAGGGTGCAGTACATCGTGCCGTGCAGCGTCGGCGCCAGGATCGCATCCGCCGCGCGGAACGAAAGATGTTCGGTCTGTGCGATGAAGGTCGCGGCAGCATTGTTGACCAGCACGTCGAGCGGCGCCTCCCGCCAGATCTGGTCCATCATTACATCGACGGCCGCGCCGTCGCGGATATCGCATCGGACTGCAGTAACCTTGCCGCCGAGTTCACCACGCATCTGCGCGGCAGTCGCCTCCAGCAATTCGAGCCGTCGGCCGCAGATGACGAGCTCTGCGCCAAGCTCGACGAAGCGGCGTCCCATCGCCGCTCCAAGCCCCGAGCCGCCACCGGTGACCAGTATCGGTTTTCCGGCCAACAGGTTGTTTTCAAACATCGTTTGAATCCCTTCACCCGCGCGAGTCATGCGTCCGAATCGGATTGTAGCCTGGCTTCAAATCCGGCATGAAGCAGTCAGCTCATCGTTGGTCCGAAAATCAGGTGTGTCCATGAAAGCCATTCTCTGCTCGCAATATTGCCAACCGGACGATCTCGTGCTGGCCGACGTGCCCGATCCGGTGGCCGAACCGGGACAGGCCGTGATCGCGATCAAGGCCGCGGCGCTGAATTTCTTCGACATCCTGATGATCCAGGGCAAGTACCAGATCAAGCCGCCGTTCCCGTTTTCGCCGGCCGCCGAAGTTGCCGGCGTGATCGAAAGCGTCGGCGCCGGCGTGACCGACCTGAAGGTCGGTGACCGCGTGGTGGCGTCCTGCGGCCACAACGGCGCGCGCGAAAAGATCGCGCTGCCGGCAAGCTCGATCGTGAAGATCCCCGACAATCTGGATTTTGACCGCGCCGCCGGGATCATCATCATCTACGGCACGGCACTGCACGCCCTGGAAGATCGTGCCAGCCCGAAGCCCGGCGAGACGCTTGCCGTGCTGGGCGCTGCCGGCGGCACCGGCCTTGCGGCCTGCGAGCTCGGCAAGCTGATGGGCCTGAAGGTGATCGCCTGCGCGTCGTCGGACGAGAAGCTGGAATTTGCCAAGGCGCACGGCGCCGAGCTGACGCTGAACTACAGCAAGGAAGATTTGAAAGAGGGCTTGCGTCGGCTCACCGGGGGCAAGGGCGTCGACATCATCTTCGATCCGGTCGGCGGCCCTTACGCCGAAGCCGCCCTGCGCTCGATCGCCTGGGAAGGCCGCTTCCTGGTGATCGGCTTCGCGGCGGGCGACATTCCGAAGATGCCGCTCAACCTCGCGCTGCTCAAGGGCTGCGATATCCGCGGCGTGTTCTGGGGCGCGTGGACCAGGGTCAATCCCGAGAAGAACCGCGCCAACCTGGAAAAGCTCGTGAAGTGGACGGCGGAAGGCAAGATTTCCTCGCATGTCGACCGCACCTTTCCGCTGGCACAAACCGCCGAAGCGCTGAAGGTGCTTGCCGGCCGCAAAGCTATGGGCAAGGTGATCCTGCATCCCTGAGGTGCGGGATCATCTGTCGAACTTAGTCGCCCACTCGGAAGAAGAGAGGAAGAAGAGGGAGAGCGGTCCGTGCGATGCAAGGACTAGCGACGCACATTTTTTCGCGTCTGCGGCATGAATTTCATCTCACCGATATAGTTTCTCGGTAACAATGCGTGTTTTCAAACGGCAGGATGTCGCTTGTTTGCCTCAATCATACCAAAATATCTCCTCATTCACACCCGCCGCCGCCGTTTTTTGAGCCCAATCCGTGTGCGATTTTAACCATCAGTCAAGGGGCTCCTGTACGTCAACAAAAGCAAGAAGTAGGTGCAGGGGAACGCCCGTCGTTGCGTTCAGTAGTGGGGAGCATCATCATGGCGGAGAACGCCAAGCCGATCCAGGCGAGAGATCCGTTCGACAGATTCGACGAAGCCATCAGCGATCCTCGGTTGTACGAGGCCGATCAGCCTCGGTACGAGCAGCTTCGATACGAGCAACCCCGATACGAACAGCCTCAGTACGAACAGCCCCGATATGAGCAGCCTCAATACGAGCAGCCGCAGTACGCTCAGTCTTTTGCGCCATCGTTTGAGCGGACAGATGTGTTGCCGGAGGAGCTCCCGCCACACGAGCCGGTGCCGCTTTTCCTCTCCAACTACGAGGAAGAGTCACATCAGCAGCTTTCCGAATATACGTTCGGCAGCGGAAGGTTCGGCAGCGGCGGCCTGAAGAAGGCGCGCGCCGGGCGCATCGTAACCGGCGTCGTGATCGTGTCGGCGATAGCGGCCGTTCTCGCGCTGTTTTCGATCGATTCGACCCGGGCCGTCATCTTCAACGCCTCGCTCGGCGGTGGTGGCGGCAGCGCGCCGCCAGCCGCCCAACTCGCCGCAGCGGTGCCGGAGCCCGCACCGCCGCAGCGCGTTGCGGCGCCGCCACTGGCCGCCGAGCCATCCGGTGCGGAGATGGCAGCCGCTCGCCGCTCGCCGCCCACCGCGCTGGCATCCGCATCGCCCACGCGCGACGAAATTGCCGCCGCCTATCAGAGCGCACTCAAGGGCAAGGTCGCGGTGCCGGAGCCGGTGGCGCGCGAAGCAGCCAACGACGTCGTCGCTGCGATCAATCCGGCGGCCCCGGTTGCTGCGGCCGCACCGGCGGCACATGAGCCCGCGCGCGAGGCGGCTCCGGCACGTCGCATCGATCCGGACGAACTTGCGGCGTTGCTAAAGCGAGCGAAGGGCCTGCTCGCGATCGGCGACATTACTTCCGCCCGTCTGTTGCTTGAGCGCGCGGCGGACGCGCAGGAGGCGGAGGCGGCATTGATGCTGGCCGGAACGTATGATCCGCAAGTGCTGGGCAGCCAGGATTTGCGGAGCGTCACGCCCGATCCGGCAGCGGCGCGGCTCTGGTACCAGAAGGCCGCCCAGCTCGGGTCGCCTGATGCGAAGCGGCGGCTCGGCCAGTTGCAGAACTAGAGCATGATCCGGAAAAGTGGGAACCGGTTTTCCGAAAGAATCATGCTCAAATCAAAGACATAGAGCGAGATGACGATTCGAAAAAAGTCATGTCGCTCTACGCAATTACTCAAGAAAATTACTCAAGACCAGCGCAGAGGAACCCATGCGGCACTTAATGGGAATGGCATTGCTTGCCATCACGGTGGCATGCAGCAATACGGCGGCCAAGGCCGCTGAGACGGAATACGATCCGGCCAAAGTCAGCGAAAGCCTGAAGGCCATTTTCCAGTTCGGTTCGGTCGCCACCAAGCAGGCGCTGAACGCCAACACAGTTACGCTGATCTCAGGAACAATCGGCGGCACCTATGTGCAGTTCGGTGCCGACCTCGCTTCCGTGCTCGACGACGGAAACAAGTTGCGCGTACTTCCGATCGTCGGGCGCGGCTCCGTGCAGAGTGTGGCCGACATCCTGTTCCTGCAGGGCGTCGACCTCGGCATCGTGCGCGCCGACACGCTCGACTATCTCGAGAAGAAGGGCTTTGCGAAGGACATCAAGAAGCAATTTACCTATGTGACGAAGCTCTACAACGAGGAGATGTACGTCCTCGCGTCGAAGTCGGTGACCAACATCAGCCAGCTCAACGGCAAGAAGGTCAGCGTCGACCTTCCCAATGGCGGCACCTTCGTAACCGCCGCGATCGTGTTCGAACGGCTCGGCATCAAACCGAATTTCCTCTATCTCGAGCAGCGCATCGCGATGGAGAGAATGCGGGCTGGCGAGATCGACGCCGTGATTGCCGTCGGCGGCAAACCGTACAAGTCCGTCGCGGCATTCAAGGACGACCGCTTCCATCTGGTTCCGGTCGACTATTCGCGGCCACTGCAGGGCGACTACTTGCCGGCCACCCTGACCTCGAAGGACTATCCCAACCTGATCGCCGAAGGCGCGAAGGTCGATACCATTGCGGTGCCTGCGGTGCTCGCAGCCTACAACTGGGCACCCAACACCGAGCGCTACCGCAAGCTGGCCCAGTTCGTGGACGCGTTCTTCACGAAGTTCCCGACATTCCAGAACCCGCCGTTCCACCCGAAGTGGAAGGAGGTCTCGCTGTCGGCGCCGCTCCCTGATTGGCAGCGTCTGCCGGTTGCCGAGCAATGGCTCAAGACTCACAATGTCGAGGCCGTGTCACGCGCCAGGTTCGATGAGTTCCTGAAGCAGAGCCCGACGACGGCGGCCAGCGTCAAGACCGACGCGGACAAGGAAGCGCTCTTCAAGCAGTTCCAGGCGTGGGAAGCGGAGCGAGGCGCCAGGGCGCAGACCCGCTAGAGCGTTTTCCAGCGGAGTGGACACCGGTTCGCGTTAAGAAAACGCGTCAAAACAAAAACCTAGAGCCCGGTTCTGATACAATCAGAACCGGGCTCTAGGCGTCTTCCGGCGGAAGCCGGCGTCGGATTTGGTCCGGGACGGCTGCCGGTTCATCAAGGCCAGAAAATCAAAAGCCCGTTCCGATTCAAGCGGAGCGGGCTTTTGGCATCCGCTATTCCGTCGCTTCATCAGCGTCGATCCCGCGCTTCAGCGCAGCGCGGGCGGCATCGCGATGCTCCTGCGTGATGTGACTTGCGACCAAGCGGATGGCGGTGGCAAGCACAGCCGCATCGTCGGTGAATCCGAGCAGCGGCATCACGTCCGGCATGAAATCGAGCGGCAGGATGAAATAGGCGACGGCGCCGATCAGCGCAGCCTGTACGTGACGCGGCGTCTCTTTGTCGAATGCACAATAGTACGCCGCGAGCAGATCCTCGGCGAACGGAAGCTGCGCCATCACCCGCTTGAACTTGATCCAGAAGCGCCGGCGCACGCTCTCGCGGTCCTGCGCCAGCCGATCGGCCGGCTCAAAACCCGCGGAGTGATCGGACGATGCCATCGCGGCGCTCCCCTTGCATCCGGCGCGGCAGATCGCCGCGGCCAACATGTACAAATGAAGAATTGGGGATGTCCGCCCCACCTCGCAAGATCGCGAGAGGTGACCTCAGGCGACGCCCAATTGCCCGGCGATGGCGTTCATGGCCTTGGCCAGATCGATATCGCGCCTGGTGACGCCGCCGGCGTCATGGGTCGCCAGCACCACTTCCACCGTCTTGTAGACGTTCTTCCATTCCGGGTGGTGGTCGGTCTTTTCGGCCACGAGGGCGGCGCGGGACATGAAACCGAACGCCTCGTTGAAGTCCCTGAAAGTGAAGGTGCGGGTAATCGCCTCGCGGCCGGCCGTTTCCGACCAGCCGGTCAGTTCCGCCAGCGCCGATTTTCGCGCTTCTGCCGACAGCCGTTCCGCCATGATCGCCTCCGCGCTTGAATCAGCCTGTTACCTAACACCCAGGCCTAACACCCAAGCCTAACACCCAAGGCCGCTTCGGGGATCCCCCATGCCCAAAATAGGCATGCAGGGCGCGTCCAATGGCGGTCCCGGACGCCGGTAACCATAACAGAGATGTAACAAAGGTTCCGCGGGAAAATTTGCTAGAATGTTAAGCGAAGCGTGCCGGCTGCGTGAAAATTCCACCCTCAAACCTACGGGGATTGATGACCGACGGCCCCCATTCTGCGGAAACGCCGGCCGCCCCCTCGCCCCGCTCTGCGAAACGACGGCTGACATTCGTGACGCTGGCCGGCGTACTGGCCGTCGTCGGGGCGCTGGCGGCCGGCTATTACTTTGCGATGCGGCCGGTGACGCTGCGGATCGCGGTTGGCCCCGCCAACAGCGACGATCTCAAGGTGGTTCAGAACCTGGCGCAGGCCTTCAATAATCCTCGAAACAGCCAGGTCCGGCTGCGTCCGGTGCAAACCGACGGCGCGCTCGCGAGCGCCAATCTGCTCGGCGAAGGCAAAGCTGATCTCGCCATCATCCGCGGCGACCTCGATGTGCCGAAGAACGCGCAGGCCGTGGCAACGCTGCGCAAGAACGTCGCGGTGTTATGGGTGCCGTCGGCCGGCAAGGCCAAGGCTGCGAGGGGCAGGAAGGCCGCGCCCGAAATCAAGAACATTACGCAACTCGCCGGCCGTCGCATCGGCGTGGTCGGCCGCACCCAGGCCAATGTCAATTTGCTCAAGGTGATCCTGCGGCAATACGGCGTCGATCCCGGCAAGGTCGAGATCGTTCAGTTTCCGGCCAACGAGGCCGCGGAAGCCATTCGCAGCCAGAAAGCGGATGCCTATCTCGCGGCCGGCCCGGTCAACAGCAAAATCACTTCGGACGCGATCGCGGCTTCGACGCGCGACGGCGGCACGCCGAAATTCCTGGCGATCGATTCGGCGGAGGCGATTGCGCAGAACCACCCCGCCTACGAGGCTTCCGAAATTCCCGCTGGGACCTTTGGCGGCGCGCCGGACAAGCCCGAGGCAGAGGTCAAGACCATCAGTTTCGCGCATCACATCGTGGCGCGCAGAGG
The DNA here is from genome assembly GCF_036924715.1 of Bradyrhizobium sp. AZCC 1721. Taxonomy (NCBI): domain Bacteria; kingdom Pseudomonadati; phylum Pseudomonadota; class Alphaproteobacteria; order Hyphomicrobiales; family Nitrobacteraceae; genus Bradyrhizobium; species Bradyrhizobium sp. AZCC 1721. Next base: position 35,654 of record NZ_JAZHSB010000001.1, read on the forward strand.
CATTTCGGAAGCGACCATCGCCGCCTTTACCCGCCAACTATTCGCCATCCGGCAAAACCTGAAGAACGAATTTCCGCTCGCCGCAAAGATCGAGACGCCCGACACCGACAAGGACGCCACGATTCCCGTGCATCCCGGCGCCGCCGCCTTTGTCGACGGCGAGGAAAAAACCTTTCTCGACCGTTACAGCGATTACATCTGGTGGACGTTGATGGCGATGTCGGCGATGGGCTCCGCCGGCGCGTGGTTTGCGGGCTACCTCAAGAAGGACGAGCGCAACGTCAACGTCTCGCAGCGCGACCGGCTTCTCGACATGCTCAGCGCCGCTCGCCAGTGCGATTCGATGGACGAGCTCGACCAGATGCAGGCGGAAGCGGACGACATCTTGCGCCACACGCTGCTGTGCTACGAACACGGCACGATCGAGGAAGGCACGTTGACCGCTTTCAACATCTCGATCGAGCAATTCCACAACGCGGTCGCCGACCGCAAGGCGCTGTTGCTGAGCATGCCGCAAAACCTGCAACGCGCCAGCGCGCAGTTCCGCGCGGCCGGCAATGCCTGATCTGCCAACCCGGTAATCGGGCTGTCATCAATTCTTTCTAGGTCTGACGGTGCTACGCTGCACCCGCGCCAGATCCGAAAGAGGCCCGCATGAGGTTCAGGATTTCCCGCTACCGCCTTCCTGGAATTTCGCGGCGTCGTTTCCTCGCCACCGCCGGAGCAGGCGCCATCGGCGTCATTGCAACGCCTTATCTCAGCCGCGCCGCGGACCGGCCCGTGGTCACCTCCGGCGTGCAGTCGGGCGATGTCGGCGCTGACGGCGGCGTGGTATGGGCGCGCGCCGACCGGCCCTCGCAAATGCTGGTCGAGGTCGCGACGAATGAATCCTTTGCCAGCGCACGGGCTTTGCCGCCGATCGCAACGCTGCCCGAAAGCGACTTTGCCGCAAAAATGCTGCTGGAGAATCTTCCAGCCGGACAGGAGATCTTCTATCGCATCCGGTTTCGCGACCTCGCCCATACCGGCATCGAAAGCGAGCCGGTGGTCGGGCGGTTTCGCACCGCACCTGGCGACCGCCGTAACGTCAGTTTCGTTTGGGGCGGCGACGTTGCCGGACAGGGCTGGGGCATCAACCCGGATGACGGCGGCATGCTCACCTTCGCCACCATGCGCAAGCATCGCCCGGATTTCCTGCTGCACTCGGGCGACACCATCTATGCCGACGGCCCGATCAAGAGCGAGGTGACGCTTCCCGACGGCAAGGTCTGGAAGAACGTGACGACCCCCGAGAAAGCAAAGGTCGCCGAAACGCTCGACGAATTTCGCGCCGCGCACAAGTACAACTTCATGGACGAGCATCTGCGCGCGTTCAATGCCGAGGTACCGGTCTTCGTGCAGTGGGACGACCACGAGGTCGTCAACAACTGGTCGTCGTCCAAGGAACTGCCTGCCGCCTACAAGGAGCGCAACCTCGCCCTGCTCGCGGCCCGCTCAGCACGCGCCTTCCACGAGATGTATCCGATCCGCGCGAACATCACGGAGCCGGGACGGCTCTACCGTACGCTCCGTTATGGCCCGCATCTCGACGTGTTCATGCTGGACGAGCGCAGCTATCGCGGACCGAATGGCTCGAACCAGGAGACCGCTTACGGGCCGGAAAGCTTTTTCCTCGGGCCGGCGCAACTCGCGTGGCTGAAACGGGAACTGTTGAACTCGCACGCCACCTGGAAGGTGATCGCATCCGACATGCCGCTCAGCATCATCGTCTATGACGACGCGCGCAACAGAAAAGGCTCGGAAGCCGTTGCACAAAGCGACGGCCCGCCGCGCGGCCGGGAGCTGGAGATCGCCGATCTCCTGCGCTTCATCAAGACGTCGGGCGTGGTCAACACCGTGTGGCTGACCGCGGATGTGCACTACGCGGCCGCGCATTATTACAATCCCGACAAGGCGCAGTTTCAAGAATTCGATCCCTTCTGGGAGTTCGTCGCCGGGCCGCTGCACGCCGGCACCTTCGGCCCGAACGACCTCGACAACACGTTCGGACCCGAGGTGAAGTTCATCAAGGCGCCGGGACCCGGCAAACAGAATTTGCCGCCGTCCGCCGGAATGCAGTTTTTCGGCCATGTCAGGATCGACGGCGGCAGCGGACAGATGACGGTGACCTTGCGCGACCGCGCCGATGTTGCGCTGTGGTCGACGACACTCGATCCCAAGCCGGTCTAAATCGAGCATGACGAGCAAGTCTCGACCATGGGATCGCTGCGGAACCGGTCCAGCCACTGCAAAGAGGCGGCCAAAGCCCAGTTTGACCAAGTTTTGCGCAGTTTATCCCACCCCCGAAACGGGCAGTCGAGCCCGGCGCCATACCCAAAATCGGCTAACCAAATGCCAAACGAACCATTGTTTTTTGGCGTTTTCTGAATATATTGCGCCGCAACGCGTAAGGTGTGCCCGGTCCTTTTGGCCGGGCTTCCTTTTTGGGGCAGGTTTGAGCCATGGCCCCGTTCGCATCCCAGGTTTGAGCGCGATCCGGAAAAGTGGGTCCCGGTTTTCCGGTGAGATCGCGCCTCCACATGCACGACCAGAAGAAGAGCCATGAACCTTCGTAACGTCGCCATCATCGCCCACGTCGACCACGGCAAGACCACCCTCGTCGACCGTCTGCTGCAGCAATCCGGCACCTATCGCGAGAACCAGAAGGTCACCGAGCGCGCGATGGACTCCAACGATCTGGAGCGCGAGCGCGGCATCACCATTTTGGCCAAGGCCGCCTCGGTGCAGTGGAAGGACACCCGCATCAACATCGTCGACACCCCCGGCCACGCCGATTTCGGCGGCGAAGTCGAGCGCATCCTGAACATGGTGGACGGCGCGCTGGTGCTGGTCGACGCCGCCGAAGGCCCGCTGCCGCAGACCAAGTTCGTGGTCTCCAAGGCGCTCAAGGTCGGGCTGAAGCCGATCGTCGTGATCAACAAGGTCGACCGTCCCGATGCGCGTCCGACCGAAGTCATCAACGAGGTATTCGACCTGTTCGCGGCGCTCGACGCCAGCGAGGAGCAGCTCGATTTCCCGATACTTTACGGGTCGGCCAAGCAGGGCTGGATGGCCGACAGCCCGGACGGCTCGCAGGATGCCGGCATGCAGCCGTTGTTCGACCTGATCGTGCGCCACGTCGCGCCGCCGAGCGTCGAGCAGGGCCCGTTCCGGATGATCGGCACCATTCTGGAAGCCAATCCCTATCTCGGCCGCATCATCACCGGTCGCATCACCTCAGGCGCGATCAAGCCGAACCAGCAGGTGAAGGTGCTGGGCGCTGACGGCAAGACAATCGAACAAGGGCGTATCACAAAGATCCTCGCCTTCCGCGGCATCGAGCGCACTCCGCTGGATGAAGCCGAAGCCGGCGACATCGTCGCGATTGCGGGCCTGACCAAAGGCACCGTCGCCGACACCTTCTGCGATCCTTCCGTCGAGATGCCGCTGGTGGCGCAGCCGATCGATCCGCCGACGGTGTCGATGTCATTCATCGTCAATAACTCGCCGCTCGCCGGCACTGAAGGCGACAAGGTGACCTCTCGCATGATCCGCGACCGCCTGCTGCGCGAGGCCGAAGGCAACGTCGCGCTGCGCGTGGTCGAGGCCGCCGACAAGGATTCCATGGAAGTATCGGGCCGCGGCGAATTGCAGCTCGCGATCCTGATCGAGACCATGCGCCGCGAAGGCTTTGAACTCTCGGTGTCGCGTCCGCGCGTCGTGCTGCAGAAGGACGAAGCCACCGGCCAGTGGCAGGAGCCGATCGAAGAAGTCGTGATCGACGTCGACGAGGAGCATTCCGGCGTCGTCGTGCAGAAGATGAGCGAGCGCAAGGCCGAGATGATCGAGATGCGCCCCTCCGGCGGCAACCGCCTGCGGCTGGTGTTCTACGCGCCGACCCGCGGCCTGATCGGCTACCAGGGCGAACTGCTCACCGATACCCGCGGCACCGCGATCATGAACCGCCTGTTCCACGGCTACGCGCCCTACAAGGGCGACATCCAGGGCCGCCGCAACGGCGTGCTGATCTCCAACGACCAGGGCGAAGCAGTGGCCTACGCGATGTTCAAGCTGGAAGACCGCGGCCCGATGATGATCGAGCCCGGCTGGAAGGTCTACAAGGGCATGATCGTCGGCGAGCACACCCGCGACAACGATCTCGAGATCAACGTGCTCAAGGGCAAGCAGCTCACCAACATCCGCACCACGTCAAAGGACGAGGCGGTGCGTCTGACGCCGCCGATCAAGATGACCCTGGAAAAGGCGCTGGCCTATATCGAGGACGACGAGCTGGTCGAAGTGACGCCGAAGTCGATCCGCCTGCGCAAGAAGTTCCTCGACGCCAACGACCGCAAGCGCGCGGAAAAGGCCAAGGAAGCGGTGGCGTAAACTATCCTGCTGCGTTGGATGCCAGGGCGCTGTCGACCACGGCGACGGCCTTGCCAATATCCGCAAGGTCGATGGCCTCCTGAAGCGCGATGACATGCGGGGCCTGAAACGTTTCAGGCTCGCGGCAAACGTCCCAATAAGCGGTATGGGTGAAGAAGTCCGCGGCGCCATCCCCACGCGTCGCGACCGGGTAGTCGACGATGTGCGACCCGAAGATCGGCGCGAGCTTGCCACCGATCGCGTCGCCCCAGAAGATCTGCACCATCGGAAAGAAGATGTTGGTCCATCGGGTCAGGCCGAACAGCGCGCCATGATGGACCTGTTTCTGCCCTGTCTTCGGATTGCGAAAAGTAAGCAGGCCGTCATTGTCGAGACGTTTCGGCGGGCAAGTCGGGAATTCGCGCTCGGCAACGCGACGGCAGAAATCGGATTCGAGAAGACGGCGGGTATTGCCGATGCACATCAGGAAGGTCGCATGGCTCAGCGCGCTTCCTAGTGTTACGAAATCGGTTACAAGCCATGTCTTTGTCTTTTTATCTTCACCGGCCTTTTCCGCTGCCGCCGCGATGCTCGCGACGGCACGTCGCGCTTTCTCCCGCAGGGCCTTCTTGTCGGCAGCGGATGCCGTGCCGCTTGGCTGCCAGGAGGCAGTGTCGATCTCGTCAAAATCGGTTCCGAAGGTCGTGACCGGAGGCAGATCTCGGCAAATCCGGCTGAAATAGGCGCGCAGCATGTCATATGCGACGACGGTTCCGAGGCTGTGGGCCACGACGATGATGCGGTCGTAATAGCCACTCTGGTGCAGGTTATGAAGCGCGTTCACCGCCTCTACTCGGATCGCGCGGCGCACTGCGACATTGGCCGGCGAGGCACGGAAATAGCGCGCCGCGTCGCCGAGATATGGCTGGAGGAACGCAGCGTTGACGATGAGATAGATGCCCAGGATGGCAAAGGCCACCGGCGCGCTCCAGGGTGAGTTCAAGCCCCAGGGCCATGCCGTAACCAAAGTCTCCATGAAGGGCGTGTCCGAATGCCAGAGTCGGTCGACGCCGACGAACATGCCGGCCACGATCAGCGATATTAGAAGCGCACGCCAGAACGCCCGCAAGCCGGGTTCTCCGGTTAGGAGGTAGGTGGCGATCAAGCCGATCAGCGTTGGGAGTGCTACGATGGTGGCGAGCTCGGCCGCATCCGGTAATTTCTCCGTCGGCTCCCAAAGCGGATTGAACTCAACGCCAAAGTAGACCGCGCTGACAATCACGCCGATCACGCAAAACGCGGCAAGCTTTCTGATGAGACGGAAAGCCCGCCATTTCAGCGCGATAAAGAAACCGAATACCAGCGAGCTGAAGATCAGCAGGAACGGAGCGACCAGCAGATTCTGGACGACAGAGACTTGCGCAAAAATGACCGCGCCCTTTAGCGCCAGCAGGGCGAGAGAAAGATTCATGAAAGACAGGAAGATGGACGCGACCCACCAGAGCCCGTTGATCCCCTCCTTCATGATCGGGCCCTTTCGGCAAAGCTCGTACAGCCAGAGCAAAACTGCGACCGGCTTGGTTTCGCTCATCAGGTGGGCCCAATAAAGTTCGTGGAAATCGACCGCGCGCTTGTCCCTTGATTCGGGCACCTCGTTGGTTGTCATTACCGTCAGGTCGATATCCGCGCCGTCCCGTTGGGGATGGCTCCACAACCTTCGGCCCGCGTCATAGGGATTTTCACTGTTCAACCAGACGCCCTTGACGACGCCACGTACGGTTTCCAGCGCCCGCTGGCTCCCAATGCCATGGACGACGAGCACCGCCGTTCGCTTGTGAACCTTGTCGAATTCGGCATCGGTCATGGTCATGGTCATGGGGAAAATTCCTGCCTAAAAAGTAAAAAGGGAATGGTTCATTCAACACAACTTCAGGCAGAGTGACAAGTAGCTTTGCGCTGGCCACGCAAATCGGCAACTGGCTTCAAGGCGGCGTTACGGCCTATTCAGCCCTCTGCGCGAACGTGCTAGAGCCTTGCGCATGACGTCTCTCCCCTCCTCAGTCGATGTCGCCATCATCGGCGCCGGCGCCGCCGGGCTTGGCGCCGCCAATGCGCTGAAAAATTCCGGCCTCTCCGTCATCGTGCTGGAAGCGCGTGAGCGCGTCGGCGGCCGCGCGCATACCATCATGGCCTCGCCTGACGTCACCTTCGACGTCGGCTGCGGCTGGCTGCATTCGGCGGATGAGAACTCTTTTGTCAAAATCGCCGAACAGCTCGGTTTCGCGATCAACAGGTCACTGCCGCCATGGCGCGAGCGCGCTCACGGCAAGGCATTTCCGCAAGCCGAGCGCGACGACTTTATGCACGCGCTCAATGCGTTCTACGACCGCGCCGAAGCTGCGGCGGCCGAAGCCGAGAAGAGTGGCCGCGACTGCGCCGCAAGCCTTTATCTGGAGCCTGGCAATCGCTGGAACCCGATGATCGATGCGATCTCGACTTACGTCAACGGCTGCGAGCTCGACCAGGTCTCGATCCTCGACATGGACGCCTATGAAGATACCGACATCAACTGGCGCATCCGCCGCGGCTATGGCGCGCTGATAGCGGCCTATGGCGCCACGTGCCCGCTTGCGCTCAACTGCGCGGTGACACTGATCGATCATTCCACCAAGCGCGTCCGCATCGAGACGTCGCGCGGCACGCTGACGGCCGACAAGGTGGTCATCACGGTACCGACCAGCCTGATCGCCGACGAAGGAATCCGCTTTCACCCGCCGTTGCCGCGAAAGGTCGATGCCGCGCGCGGCCTGCCGCTTGGCCTCGCCGACAAGGTGACGCTGGCAGTGGATGAGCCCGAGGCGCTGCCCGTAGAGGGCAATCTGCGCGCCGCCACCATGCGCACCGAAATGGGCACCTATCACATCCGACCGTTCGGCCAGCCCTGCATCGAAGGCTTTTTCGGCGGCCGCTTTGCGCAATCGCTCGAAGATGCCGGCCCGGGCGCGCTGGCCGCAGCAAGCATCGACGAGATCGTCTCTATCCTCGGCAACGATTTTCGCCGCAAGCTGAAGCCGCTCGCGGAATCACGCTGGGCGCACGATCCTTTCGCCCGCGGCTCCTATTCACACGCGCTGCCGGGACATGCGGGAGATCGCGAGGTCCTCGCCGCGCCCGTCGATGGTCGGCTGTTCTTTGCAGGCGAAGCAACCTCGCCCGAGTTCTTCTCGACCGCGCATGGGGCAAGGGACAGCGGTGAGCGGGCGGCGGACGAAGTTTTGACCAAGCGCTGAGCCTGACATCCGTCATTGCGAGCCACCCGGTCGGCGCGAAGCGCCGCCGGATGACAGGCTCCGCGAAGCAAGCAATTTCGCGGCTTGCCGAGACATGGATTGCTTCGTCGCTTTGCTCCTCGCAATGACGGTTGAGGCGACGTTCTTTCCTACTCCATCACCCTCGCCCGAATCTCCGCGTCCGGCACGAAGCACTCGTCATACTTCCCGAAAATCCGATACCGGTTGCGCGCGACGAGATTATAGACGGCATCGCGCAGCGGCTTCGGTACGGCAAACAGCGCGCGCATCCATCGCCAGCCCGGCAGCATGCCGAGTACGGTCAAAGCGGCGTCCGATTTGAGATACGCGACGCCTCCATGCACCACCGCGTTGGTATCGGGATCATGAGGGTCGATACCAAACGCCTGTGCCAGCCGTGTGCCATAGGGCGACTGGATCGCGGTGAAACGAAACCTCCGCTCGACGTCGCGTTTCGCAACGAAGCGGACCCAGCGCGAGCAGAAGACGCAGACGCCGTCATAGAGGATCACGTCATCGTCGGGCCATCGGGTCACGGATTTGGGCTCATCGGTTATCCAGCGTCACCAGCGCCACCAGCATCAGCACGACCGCGGGTCCCGTCTTCACCAGCGCGCCGAGCGGCTCGATCCAGAGGTCCAGCGTCAGGATTGCGGCGCCGGCCATATAGCCGAGCGAGGCAATGATACCCGCCACCAGGCCAAATGCCGAGGTGCGGCGGAACGCGATCAGCACGCCGATGGTCATATCCATCAGGCTGGTACCCACCGTGATGGGCGCGACGAGCGCCGGCGGAAAGCCGTGGCTGCGCAGGATTCCGGCCGCCGCGTCATAGGAAATCACCAGCGCAATGAAGCCGGAGACGACCCAGAACAGCACAAGGCTTGCGATCATCAGCGCCTTGATCGGAAACAGCCGGGCGAACCATTTGTCCTGGATGGTCGCTACGCGTTTTCCCGCCATTTGCCCGATCGTCTTCGGTATGATGCCGGTGGCGGCCATCCAGCCTGCGGGGCTGCCGCTGACGCCGCGCCGCAGCTCCGCAATCGCCGTGGTTCGCATCGGCGGCGTCCAGCCGAGCAAGCTCGTGAGGTCGCCGAGCCTGGCGCCGAGATCGAGCAGGAACGCCGGCATCACAATGCGCCACCATTTGCCGGTGCCGAACACCTCGCGAAATTGATCGATCACGTCGCCGAGCGTGACCGGCTGCTCCTGCATCAGGTCCCACGTCACCGCGTTCGCCTCGCCCGGATCGCGCGCAGCAAGCCAGGCAATGGTCGCCGCAATATCCTCCATGGCGACCGGCTGGAATGGCGTCAACCGTTCGGCGGGCGAAAGATCGATCGGAAGTGCTGCGACCGAGCGCAGCATGGCGCTGCCGCCATAGGCAGCCAATGCCACCACGAAACCCGGCCGCAGGATCGTGTACGGGACGCCGGAATCGGCGATCAGCCGTTCGGCCTCGCGCTTGGTGGTGCTGAAAGCGGTGGCGTCGGTCTCGGCGACACCGGGAATCGAGATATGCACCAGCCGGATCGCGAGGCGGCTTTCGCGGATCGCATGCAACAGCCGCGCGACGAATTCGCGATGCACGGCGGCGGTGTCGCTGCCGGGGCCATCCTGCAGCACGCCGACGCAATTGACGACGAGGCCGATGCCGTGATCGCGCAGCAGTCGCGCAAGTGCTGCCGCATCCATCGACATGAGCGGCAGTTCGAGATCGAGCGCGCCGTTCTTTTGCGAAGCGGATAATTTCCGGGCGACGCCGACCACGCGAAACCCCCTCCCGCGCAGATCGTCGGTCACGAAGCGGCCGATCAGGCCGGAGGCGCCGAGCACGAGGATTTTTCGGATGTCGGCGTTCATGCTGCCTAGAACGGTTTGGCGATCATCAGCCAGAGAATAGCCATGACCGAGCCAAACCCGGGAATCCCAAACAGAAACCAGCGGTGGAAAAGTGCGAAGTAGCGCGACGGCAACTCCCGGTTTTGCTCCGCCGCCTTGCGCGCGAGATCGCGCATTTCAATCTGCATGAAGACGACCGGCACCCAGAACAGCCCCGCCACCGCATAGAGCCCGAGCGAGATCATCAGCCAGCGTTCGCTCCACGCGGTGGAAGACAGCCACATCAGCGCGCCACCGCTCACCGGCTGCAGCAGCACCGCCGTCAGCGTGAACAGCATGTCGGCGACCACGACGGTCTCTGCCGTGCGCGCGATGAACGCCACGTCCCGGCTGCGATGGGCCATCAGCATGAAAAATGCGATGCCGGCGCCGGTGCCGAGAATGACGATCGCGCCGAATACATGCAGATACTTGACGAGGAAATACAGCGTCATCGCTTGACGGCCGGGGTGCGGGACCGCGCCCTCAAGGCACGATCGAGTTCAGGTCCGGCAAGATTTACACCGCCTCCAGTTTCGACCAGCCAGTGGCCTTCACTGCCATGGGCCGGCAGCACGCGAAAATCGGCCTTGCCGCCCGCGGCGCGAAACGCATCGGCCAGTTGACGCGACAACGCGGGCGAAAAGTAGCTGTCATTGGCCGCCACCAGCCAAGTCACCCTCACGCGTGCGGCCTTGCCGAATTCGCCCGCGGCAGCCATCAGCGTGTGCGGCGCGCAGACGCGGCTGGAAGAATCATCGGCATGCCCGCCGCGCCCCGGCGCGAACGCGATGATGGCCACAACGTTCTTCGGATCTTCACCGGCCAGCGCCAGTGCACCCCAGGCACCGGCCGAATGGCCGATCACGACCATGCCCTCGGCACGGATGAAGGGCTGCTTGCGTATGAAGCCGGTGGCAGCGGCGATCGCATCCGCCACAACGCGGCCAGACTTGGCGTAATCAGCCTCGTCGCAACCGCCCTGATCCTCCAGGTATGTTCCGCCCGTCGCGCCGTGGCCCGGGCGTTCAGGAACCAGCACGGCAAAACCGCGGGCCACGAGCCATCCGGCGAGCGCGCGGTATTCGAGCGGCGGCATCTGCGCCCGCCGCAGCACGTTCTGGGTCGAGGCGTGCGCAATCACGGCAAGCGGAAACGGCCCCTTGCCCGGCGGCCTGAACAGCACCGCATGCGCGGCAGTGACAGGATCGGAAGCAGGCACCATCCATTGTTGCGACCGGTGCGGCTCGCCTTCGGGGCCCTGCGCGCCAAGGCTGGGCTGCGCGATGGCGGCCTTCACACCGAGCGCGGCAACGAGGACCAGCGCAGGAAGCATGTTTAGGGGACGCATGAAATGGCCTGGTGCAGCCGAGGGAAGGGCGTATTGCGAGGTCACCAACAGAATACCGCCGGCGAATCAAATCCTGCGCATTTTTCCGTGAACAGAATTCGCCGAGCCGTTTGGTTGGATGATTTTAACAACGATTCCGCCGCCACTGCCTCGGCGAAACACCTGATGAGACAGCCACCTTGTCCTCTTTCGGTACAGAACGACACGAAACTGATGCAGAAAATCCACAGGTTAACCGATAATTAACGATGGACCTTGAAGCCGGCCCGCCGACTTGCTTTGATCAGGATATGAGCACAACCCTGATAGAGGTTCGACCGGCCAAGGCTGCGGATGCAGCCGCGGTGGCGTCTACCCATGATGAAGCCTGGCGCTCGGCCTATCAGGGCATCATTCCCGGCGCCGAGCTCGAAAAACTCATTAACCGTCGCGGCCCGCAATGGTGGGATAGCGCAATCCGCAAAGGCAGCCGCGTCAGCGTGCTGGTGTTCGGCGACAAAGTTGCGGGCTACGCCAATTACGGCCGCAACCGTGCGCGCAGCCTGCATTTCGAAGGCGAGATCTACGAGCTTTACCTGCGGCCGGAATTCCAGGGTCTCGGCTTCGGCCGCCGCCTGTTCACCGCCGCCCGGCGCGATCTGATGCAGAGCGGGCTGAAGAGCATGGTGATCTGGGCGCTGTCGGACAACGATCCGGCGACGGAATTCTACCGCGCGCTCGGCGGTCGCATGGTGGCCCGCTCCTCGGAGAAGTTCGGCGCCAAATCGCTCGATAAAGTCGCTTTCGCCTGGACCAACTGAAGCTATTTCAGGCTTTTCCCTGCTCGGCCGCGGGTCTAAAGGGACCCTGACGCGCGCCTGATTCCCGGCGTGCCCCTTAACGCCAAGCGGAGCCCCTTATGCGCATTGACGCCATCCCGATCGGAGTAAATCCGCCACACGACGTCAACGTCATCATCGAGGTGCCCGTTGGCGGCGAGCCGATCAAATATGAGATGGACAAGGAAGCCGGCACGCTGGTGGTCGATCGCTTCCTCTATACGGCGATGCGCTATCCCGGCAATTACGGTTTCATCCCGCACACGCTGTCCGGCGACGGCGACCCCTGCGACGTGCTGATTGCCAATACGCGCGCCATCGTGCCGGGCGCCGTGATGAGTGTGCGGCCGGTCGGCGTCTTGCTGATGGAAGACGAGGCCGGCGGCGACGAGAAGATCATCGCCGTGCCATCCTCAAAGCTGACCCAGCGCTATGACAAGGTCCGGAACTACAACGACCTGCCCGACATCACGCTGCAGCAGATCCAGCACTTCTTCGAGCACTACAAGGATCTCGAAAAGGGCAAGTGGGTGAAGGTGCTGCGCTGGTGCGGCGCCGAGGACGCCCACCGCCTGATCCTGGAAGGCATCGACCGCGCCAAGAAGAAGTAGCTCCGCCCTTCGTGTCCCGGACGCGGTGCAGCCTAGGCGATGCGAAGCATCGTCCGGTAACGCTGCGCCGCAGAGCCGGGACCCATTGCGCCTATGCGCCGCCTCATCGGGAACGCGGCGCGGCCATTTCCGCCGTCATTGCGAGCCACCCGGTCGGCGCGAAGCGCCGCCGGATGACAGGCTCCGCGAAGCAATCCATAGCTCCGCAAGCGGAGGAATGGATTGCTTCGTCGCTTGCGCTCCTCGCAATGACGAGGAGAGAGCGTCGCGTCACACCGCCGGCTTCGGCAGCCCGTGAATCGCACAGGCCGCACGTAGCGTATTCACCAACAGGCACGCCACCGTCATCTGGCCGACGCCGCCCGGCACGGGCGTAATCGCACCGGCGACCTCGGCAACTTCCTTGAAGGCGACATCGCCAACCAGCCGCATCTTGCCGTCAGCTAAAGGCAGGCGGTTGATGCCGACGTCGATCACGGTGGCGCCCGGCTTGATCCAGCCGGCGCGCACCATCTCGGGCTTGCCGACCGCGGCATAGACCAGATCGGCGCGGGCGCAGAGTTGCGGCAGATCCTTTGAGCGCGAATGCGCGATCGTGACGGTCGCATTTTCATTCAGCAGCAATTGCAGCAGCGGGCGGCCAACCAAGTTGGAGCGGCCGATGACGATCGCGTTCATGCCTTCCAGCGAGGCATGCACGCTCTTGGTCAGGATGATGCAACCGAGCGGCGTACACGGCGACAACGCGGCAAAGCCGCCAGCCAGCCGGCCGGCATTGTTGGGATGCAACCCGTCGACATCCTTGGAGGGGTCGATCGCGTTGATGATGGTTTCGGTGTGAAGCGATTTCGGCAGCGGCAATTGCACGAGAATACCGTGCACGGCGGGATCATGGTTGAGCTTTGCGATCAGCGCCAGGAGATCGGCTTGCGCGACGTCGGCGGGCAGCTTGTGCTCGAACGAGGCCATGCCGGCGGCCTGGGTCTGGGTGTGCTTGCTGCGGACATAGACCTCGCTGGCGGGGTCGTTGCCGACCAGCACCACCGCAAGGCCCGGTGTGACCTGATGCTCGCATTTGACCCGCGCGACCTCTTCCGCGACACGGGCGCGAAGCTCCGCCGCAATGACCTTTCCGTCGACAATGCGTGCCGTCATCTCAATCCTTTGTCTTCGTCTTGACGCATGATCTTTTCGAAAAACCGGTTCTCACCTTGCGCTTCCGCGGCCCTCCGGGTCCGGATCATGCTTTGGCGGCGGCTACCTTTCGCAGCGTTTCGCCGAGAATTTTGGGATCGCCATCAACGGCGACCTGCTTGATGCGCGAGGTCATACCCGACAGGATCTTCACCCTCGCCTTCGGGACGCCGAGCACCTTGGCCAGCAGTTCCGTGACCGCACGGTTGGCCTCGCCGCCGTCGGCGATGGCGCGGACGCGAACCTTCACCACCGAGCGGCCGTTGGCGAGCGTTTCAATGCCATCGATATCGTCGCGGCCGCCGCGCGGCGTCACCCGCAGCGCGACACTGATGCCGTCGGTGGAGTAGCGCCAGGGATCCATCAGGCATTCAGCTATCAGTGCTCACGGTCAGATGACGTTGGGATAGATGTAGTAGAGGATTACCCGCTGGACGAGCATGATGATCAGGATCAGGATGATCGGCGAGATGTCGAGCCCACCCAGGTTGGGCATGAACCGGCGGATCGGTGTCAGCGCCGGCTCGGTAATTCGGTACAGGAATTCAGCCACTGCCGCGACGAACCCGTTGCGCGTGTTCACGACATTGAAGGCGATCAGCCAGGACAGGATGGCCGCGGCGATCAAAAGCCAGACGTATAGGTCAAGGACAATGATGACGATGTCGAGGATAGCGCGCATGGGAGGGGGAGCTCGCGAGGAGGGACAAACAGCTAGATATCGGTTCATCCTCTCGCAAACAAGGGAAGTTCCCGGCAAAATCACGCCAAAATCGGTACTTTCACCGTTCTTGACTTGGCCTTGGGCCGGACTGTAAATGGCGCCGATTGTCGGCTGCTTCGGACGATGTCGAGGCGGTCGCGACGGGGCCATAGCTCAGCTGGGAGAGCGCGTCGTTCGCAATGACGAGGTCGGCGGTTCGATCCCGCCTGGCTCCACCAGCCTTCGCTCGCTTCGCGAGCTTCGGCTGGGCAAGCCACACCGTGCCCTATCGTAGCGAAGCAAGCGAAGGCTGCCACGCCATAGCCCGCAGGGCGAAGGCGGGCCGACAGACCCGACCCCGATCCCCCTTCACTTCCCCGTAAACCGCGGCGGCCGCTTCTCCACAAAACTCGCTACCCCCTCCCGGAAATCGCTCCCCTTCAGCGCGATCTGCATTTCGCGGTTGGCATCGATGGTGGCTTCGGCGAGTGTCTGGAACGGCACGTCATAGAGCTGGCGCTTGATTACCGAAATCGCGCTGGGCGAGACGAAATCGGCGAGATCGCGCGCATAGGCATATGTCTGCTCGCGCAACTGGTCCGGAGGATAGATCCGGTTGACCAGCCCGATGCGCAACGCTTCCTCGCTTGAGACCCGTCGCGCCGACATCAGCAAATCCAGCGCATTGGCGTGGCCGACGATGCGCGGCAGCATCCAGCTAATGCCGTGCTCGGCGATCAGCCCGCGGCGCGCAAACGAGGTGGTGAAGACGGTATTGTCGGCCGCAAAGCGCAGATCGCAATAGAGCGCGTGGACCAGGCCGATGCCGGCGGTAGCGCCGTTGAGCATGCCGATCACGGGCTTTGGGATGGCAGGATAATAGGCGTAGCGCGTCTGCCAGTCCGCCCGGCGGTTCATGTCGAAGGGCGGAATGTTCTCGCCGCGCCTGATCTCGCTGGGGTCGATGGCCTGCAACGCCTCCATGTCGGCACCTGCGCAGAAGGCGCGGCCGGCGCCGGTGAGCACGATGACGCGGACATCGTCGTCGGCGCTGGCGGCCTCCATTGCATGGCGCACGTCGCGCTCCATGGTCGCGGTCCATGCGTTCATGCGGTCGGGGCGGTTGAGCGTGATGGTCGCGATCTTGTCGCTCACCTCGTAGAGAATATGCTGATAGGTCACCGCGGGTCTCCCTGTCATTCTTGTCATTGCCGTGCGGGCTCAGGAGCGCGATCCTATCACATCAGCAGTTTTTGAAAGACGTGCGGTGGCGCGGATGAAATTCCGCGTGGCGGCTATTCGGCCGCTTCCAGCAGAGCCGCGTGCGGCGCGCGCACGATCCAGCCTGCAATGAAATTCTTGAGCCACGCCCGCTCGACGACGTCGTGCACGGCGCGGCCTTCGAAGTGAAGGTGACGCGGCTGCGCGCCCGGCGAATCCATCCGCACGCATCCGCGCGTGGTCCAGCGATGCATCATGGCGTAGGTGACGTCGGGATGAAACTGGAAGCCGAACGCGTGGCCGTGCCGAAACGCCTGCACCGGAAAGTCATCGCCTTCGGCAAGCAGTTCGGCGCCATCAGGCAGTTGAAACCCTTCGCCGTGCCAGTGGTAGACGAGCTCCGGCCAGTCCGAACAGAGCGCGTGACCGGCAGCGGTTGGGCGGATCGGATAGTAACCGACCTCGACCCTGCCTTCATGATGCGGCGCGACCGGCGCGCCCAATTGTTTGGCAAGCATCTGGGCCCCCAGGCAGATGCCGAGAAACGGCCGCCGCTCGCGCAAGGGAATTTCGATCCAGTCAATCTCGCGGCGGACATATTCGTCGGAGTCGTTGGCGCTCATCGGGCCGCCGAAGATGACCGCCCCGGCATGCTGGGCCAGTGTTTCAGGCAACGGGTCGCCGAACCGCGGACGCCTGATATCGAGGGGATAGCCGAGCGCGCGCAGCGCGTTGCCGACCCGGCCGGGCGTCGAGCTTTCCTGGTGGAGAACGATCAGAACCGGTGACAGGGATGCGGCGTCAGGCGCGGCCAGCGCCCCCCTGCCCGGAAAGGACACGATGTTGTCGCCATTTTTGCTCGACCGGAACGACATCGACGTTGCTCAGGTGCCTCGAATCGAAACCATACCTAAGTGAGTGTTAATTTCGGGTGAGTTCACGCACACATACAAAAATGTAAGCAAAACGCGGGCCAGATGCGGTCAGCGCACTGGCCCGCGGTGCGAACGGGCAAGAACACCGGAAAAACCCGGGGTTTCTTCAGCGCTGGCGGAGCTGGAAGCGGCCGATCGCTCCGAGGACAAAGGAGCGCGGAACCAGCCGGAGCAGGAACGGCACAATCTTGATGCCGAGGCCCGGCAACACTGCCCGTTTGTTCGCCATCAATCCGCTGTAGGCCTGCTGCGCGACATCGGCCGACGACATATTGAGGATCGACGAATCATAGCCGGGTCTAAATCCGGCGCGCGCCTGAAATTCCGAAGGCACGGGTCCCGGACACAACACCGTCACGCGCACGCCATGTGGCGCCAGTTCTGCGCGCATCGCTTCGGTGAACGACAGCACATAGGCCTTGGACGCGTAATAGACCGCCATTCCCGGCCCCGGCAGAAAGCCCGCGATCGAGCCGACGTTGAGAAGGCCGCCGCGATTTCGAATCAGGTGATCGGAAAACCGCAGTGACAGGTCGGTCAGCGCGCGGATATTGACAGCGATTATCTCAAGCTGGTTGGAGCGATCACGCTGGATTGCTCTGCCAAACACGCCAAATCCGGCGTTGTTGACGAGGTATTCAACCTCCATGCCGGAGGCGGTCAAGGCCTCGGCAATCCTGTCGCCGCAGTCGGGTTGCGCTAGGTCGCAGGGAATGACGATCGGCGCCGCGCCGCCGGCCGCCTTGATTTCCGCCGCCAACGCTTCCAGGCGATCCGCGCGCCGCGCCACCAGCGCCACGCGATGACCCTTCGATGCAAAAACGCGCGCCAGCTCGGTGCCTATGCCCGCCGATGCACCAGTAATCAGCGTCACACGCTCGGTCACGGTTGAATGCTCTTAAAAATCAAATCAGGGTTATGCCGCCAGCACGGGAACGAGAGCATAGGCGCGCGGTGTGGCGCAAGCCATCCCCCAAACATGGCGCCATGCCGGCCTGTGTGCTCCCACATGCTGAAGTCCCTATGTTTTCAGGCTTATCGCGCACTGTCGCAGCCGGTTGCGGCGCACATCAAAGTTTCGTCATCTGCAATGATGCGTGGCTGCGCCGCGCATTGTCACATTGCTGCGTCTTCGGCCTTCGGCGCACCTGCAGACGAGACCGGCTGCCGCTCAGCCACCCGATGCTTGAGATCGATCCGGTCGCGCGAGGAAATGCCGAGCAGGTCAGCCGCGCGCCAGACGACGTTATCCTCGAACTCGCTGACCTGGCCGTCCGCGTATACCAGTTCCCACATCATCTCGATGATGCGAAGCCGGCCCTCTTCGTTCACCGAACGCATGATGACGCTGGTGAAACGATAGAGATCGACCGCATCGCCTTCGGCCCGCGTCGCCGACGCGATCAAATGATCCGCCGTCCCGGGATCGAGCTTGAAGCGGCTTTCGATCAAACTGTGCAATTTGCGCTTCTCGATCACGCTCGGCTCGCCGTCGAGCGAGACGACATGGACCAGTAGTGCAGTTGCCGCGAGAAGATACCCGGTATCGTCGAACGCGAAATCCTGATCCGCGTTGGGGGCGACGATGTCGGCAATGAATTGGCGCAGTCCGTCGAGCATCAATCTACCTGCAAAGTCTTGTAAAGCCTGTCGGTCGAATATGGGTTTAAAATCTGGCCTCCGCAATCAACGCCCGGCTGCGCGGGCAGATTAAATCGGCGTCACCTTTGAAGTGGCCAAAACATCTGCATCGAGAATTTGGTTGTACCTGCAGGCAGTCACAGAGCCGTCGCTTATCGGTGAGTCAAAGCGCGCCGGCTGAGGTTCAAGAGCGCCACCGCCGAGTGCGTCGAAAGACGGGACATGTCCGCCAAGATCTGACCCGCGCGATTTGCCGCAGCTAGCAAGGCGTCATTCAATTGCAAATCATTCGCATTTGCATTAGAAAACGAACTCATTGTTTCAATGAGTGATTTCTTGGGGGGAACGCGCATGACCAACTTCCGCTTTGCGCTCGGCGCCGCCGTTATGCTCGGAGTCGCCTCGGGCGCCGCGCTTGCGGCAGGTGACCTGTCGCGACAGACGCCGATCGAGGTGACGGTCGATCTCGGCTCGCCCGGCAAACACGAATTCGCGCCGAAGCAACTCAAGTTCGAAACCGGCAAGCTCTACAAGCTGATCCTACGCAATTCGAGCAACGATCCGCACTACTTCACCTCGCACGCGTTCTCGCAGATGGTGTTCACGCGCAAGGCGCAGGTGACGCAGCAGCAGAACGGCAAGACCGTTACGCTCGCCGAATTCAAGGGCGCGATTCGCGAGATCGAGGTCTATCCGGGACAATCCGCCGAATGGTGGCTGGTGCCAATCGCCGCCGGCCGTGCCAGCGACCTGCGCTGCGACATCAAGACCAGCGACGGCAAGACCCACGCCGAACTCGGCATGACCGGTGAGATCGTGATCGAGTAGTATCGTTTAAGGTATCTCGTACACCATCACCTTGTCGGCGATGCCGCGCAGTGCCGCTTCCTTCTGGATCGGCCTGATCGCCTGTTTCGCCAGAATGGTGGCAACGCCCGGCGATTCGATCACAGGTCCTGTGATGTGGATCTCCTGCGAGGTCGACAGGTGCTGCACCCTTGAAGCGATGTTGACGGTCTGACCGAAATAGTCCTGTCGCTCGTTCAGCATGACCGCCAGGCACGGACCTTCGTGGATGCCGATCTTGATAATCAGGTCCTCCCGGCCGCGCTCGGCATTCAGCGTCGCCATTGCCGCCCGCATGCGCAGGCCCGCGACGATCGCATGTTCCGGCCTGATGAAGGTCGCCATCACGGCATCGCCGATCGTCTTCACGACCGCGCCCTTCTCCGATGCGATGATTTCGAGCAGCGCGTGGAAATGCGCCCGCACCAGGTCGAAGGCGGCGAGATCGCCGACCCGCTCATAGAGCGCGGTGGAGCCCTTGAGGTCCGTAAACAGGAAGGTCAGCGAGGTGATCTTGAGGCGCTGATCGACGTTGAGGTTATCCGCCTTGAAGACGTCGCGAAAAGTCTGGTTGGACAGCATCCGCTTGGCGGTCAGGATCGGCTTGCGTTTGCCGAGCAGCTCATGGAGCGTGTCGTTGGCGATCCAGACCGCGGGCAGCACCCGGTGGTCCGTCTGGTTTTCCAGCGACAGCCGTAGCGGTCCCGGCCGCATCACCGTCGAGCCCGTAGGCGGGTGCAGCTTGTTGAAGACGATCGAAAACTGTTGCCGCTCGCGGGTCGGTTCGCCCTGGACATCGAAGAAATGCGCCGAATGCGTCACCGGCTCGAACACGATCACGAACTGGTTGGGCAATTGCAGCGACAGCACTGCCTTTTCGCCCGCCGGCAACTCGATGGCTTCGAGCGAGACTTCATCGATGAGCCGCTTGATCGATTCCTCGCTCAGGTCCATCCCCGAGCTCCAGAACATCTGGCGGTTATATTCCCAGATCGGCAGCGTGTTGGGATCGTGTGCCGCAATGCGCCTGACGCGCGGGCTGACCGTGAAGGCGACCTCGACGCGGTCGTCGACCGACGCCTCGTAACCTTGGGCGCATAGCGCGCAATTGTAATCGTCGTGGCGCAGCGATTTCAGGGTGTTGTGCGCGCCGAGCACGCCACCGCAGCCGGGGCACAGCACATTCCAGGTGAGATCGAACAGCCCGAGCCGCGCCGAATGCAGGAAGGCCGAGATGACCTTTTCCTCGTCGAGCCCGTAGCGCGCGGAGAAATCCAACAGGTTGATTCGGTTGAGGTCGCGGTCCTCGCCCTTGGCGATCAGTTGCGAGATGGCGTCGACCACCGCGGGGTCGGCGGTCTGCTTCAAGACTGCGAACTGGGCCTGAGTATCGCTCATGGTGACAACCTAGATGACGCTCCCAAGACGACTGCGCAAGGTGTGCTCCCTTGTCTGACGCATTTTCTTCGCGTGGTCCGGCAATCGGCCGATCAAAAAAAGACTACCGAGGCGTGATGGCAAACATCGGCGAACGGTCGGGCTGCGTCGTCACCACGCCGATCGGCATCACCGGATCCTTGTCGACCAGCGTGACGCGAAACGCGCCGATCATCTTCGCCAGCGCCAGCGTCGCCTCGACCAGCGCGAAATGCGCGCCGATGCAAACGCGGGCGCCGACGCCGAACGGCAGATAGGCGAAGCGGTCGGGCGGCGTTCCCGTCATGAAGCGGGACGGGATAAACGCGCTCGGATCCCGCCACAGCTTTTCGTGCCGATGAAGCAGCCACGGCGCGATCAGGATGACGTCCTTCTTCTTGACCGGCAGACCCGCGATAGTATCCGGCCCGATCGCCGCGCGGGCGATCAGGAACGCCGGTGGATAGAGCCGCATCGTTTCGTCGATCACCGCGCGGGTGAATTTCAGCCGCTCGATATCGGACGCGCCGTTGACGGCCGCGGTCTGTACTTCGCTCGCCACCTGCTCCTGCGTGGCAGGATCGAGCGCCAGGAGATAGAGCGCCCAGAACAGTGCGGTCGCCGTCGTCTCATGGCCGGCGAGAATCATGGTCGCGACCTGATCGCCGAGTTGTTCGTCGGAGAAGGCTTCGCCGGTTTCCGGATCGCGCGCATCGCCCATCAGGTCAAACAGATCGCGCGCCGGCGCGCCCTCCTGCTTGCCGGCAGCGCGGCGCTCGGCCATCAGCATGCCGATGAATGCAGTCCAGCGCTTGCGGAAGCGGCCGCGCGCAATGTCCTGCGGGCTTGGCCAGTTCAGCGGCAACAGCAAATCCAGAAAATGCGGGCGCGCCAGCCGCTCGCCATATTCCATCACGAAATCGCGCAAGGCGGCGCCATGGCGATCCATCCCGAACGAGAACATGGTGCGGCCGGCGATCTCGAGCGCCATCCGCTGCATCGCCTCGCGCAGGTCAACGTGTCCATTGCTGGCGCCTCTCAGCTTGGCGACCGTCTGGTCGGTCGCCGCCAGCATGTGCGGAATGAGCGGCATCACCGCGCGCGGCGTGAATGCCGGCGCCAACGTGCGGCGCTGATGCTTCCACGCGCGCCCTTCCGCGATCAAAAGGCCCTCGCCGAGAATTGGACGCAGCACCCGGATGCCGGCCGGCGTGCGCGTATAATTTTCGTAATTGTCGACCAGCACATGCTTGATCGCATCCGGCGCGTTGAGAATGAACGTGCTGCGTCCGAAGAAGCGGCCCTGGACGATATCTTCCTCATAGGCCCGCTGGCCCCAGCTACCGATCGGGCTTTCGCGGATGGCCTTCATCCGCCCGAACACTGTCATGTCGTCGGGCGCCCGCGGCGGGCTCGGCGGCACCAGCGGTGCGCGCGCGACCGTCGTGTCGTAGGCTTCGGCTATGCTCATCGGCGCCACTCTCGTAGCCCGGACAGTCGCGCGAATGCGCGCCCCGTTGGCTCATGCGGGCTACGGCTCCAACTATGCATTCGATCCGGGCGCCACAAAGGCGCTCCTGTCAGGAAACAGCTAATAAGTCAGTTCGGCAACCGCAATCCGGTTTTCCGAGGCCGGCCACGCCCGCGCCACGATCCGCTCCTGGTTGAATAATGCCACCACGGGGCGGTTGACCTCCGCGTTGCTTGACAGCCTGGCCGAGCTCGCGGCGCTGGTCTTCGGTCGAGGAACGGTTCGGTTGTTCGAGCTTGTCATCGGAGCGTGATGGCTAGCAGGTTGTATCGGAGGTCGGACTTAGTTCGCTGAGCCCGGACTGCTTGCAATATCATTGCATCGCCCCAGAGGCATTCAGTCCGCAATTAACGCGCTCAGTCACTTATCAATAAGTAAGTGTGCGCCCGATTCAATCAGCCACCCACGTCGGCGGCTGAATTGAATTGCGGAAGCGGATCATGTCGCCACGACAAGCGGCTATTTCGCCGCTAGGGTTGTGGGTTTTCCCTCCTCGCCGGCGAAGACTACCAGGACCTTAGCCGGAACATTGCCCTTATTGAAAAGCTGGTGCGGGTGATTGAGAGCCTCGATGTACGCTTCGCCGGCTTTGTATTGATGCGGCTGTCCGCCGTGACTCTGCAACTCTACCTCGCCCTCTAGGACGTACACGTAGGTCGGTACCGGGTGCTCATGCAATGGCGTGCGGCCGCCTGGCTCGATGGTCCCAATAACGGAGATGATCTCTGGCTTGTCTGTCTTCGGATAGGCAATCGGCTGCTTGTCTCGAGTTTGACCCGTTTTCAGCAGCGGCTGGGTCTTGAACCCGGCCGGCAGCGCACTGTCCTGGGCACGTACTGTCGCGGCTGCGGCCACGAGCCAGATTGCGGCCAGCGTGCTAGCAGTTGAAACAAAACGCGTGGGCGTCATGGAATGTCCTCCTGGTTGCGAATGCGGCCCCCATGAGAGCAGACAGGATCATGCGCCAGGCTCGCAACGCCCGCAGCGGATAGCTGTTGTCGTCTTCTCCGAATGATTACGTCGCATCTGGTCGAGCCGCTGCTCGCGCGCGTCGCGGAACCGCTCAATTCCAATCGTCATGGCGTGTCCCGCTATGGGGTCACATTCAATGATTAACTGGAATGATATCAACCCCAAGCACGCGTTCTATGCGCAATTTGCCGCGCATCGCGAAAGCGATGGCCATGAGCATCGTTCGGAGCCCGCTGGAACCTTCTTGCACGTCAAGGCCCGACACTGCCCTTGAGTCCTTCCGCCTTCTTTGCTGCGAGCGCTTCCCTGGTGCGCTGGCTGATCAACCGGCGCTCCTTCTCTGCAGGGGCGGCGTAGAGCAAGAGATCGGCGTCAGCGCCCAAGCACCAACCGCCGCGACAGCCGCATTCTGAAACCTTCCGTTGCTTTTCAATGCCTTAGCTGTGCGATAGCACCGCCGATAGTGCTGCTTCGACTGGACAGGCCAGGGCTTTCGCAGGCATCACTTTACATTCGCATGGAATCAAGCCGGTGACAGAACGCCAACGGAACCGATCATGACCGACCAGCCGAAACGCTCGCGTCTTGCGACTGACGGGATCGCAGCGCCGTTGCGGCACGCGGTGTTCCGGCGCATCTGGCTCGCCAGCCTCGTTTCCAACCTGGGGATCTTGATCCAGGGCGTCGGCGCGGCCTGGGCGATGACGCAGATGACTGCTTCGGCCGACAAGGTCGCGCTGGTGCAGACCGCGCTGATGCTGCCGATCATGCTGATCTCGATGCCGGCCGGCGCCATCGCCGATATGCACGACCGCCGCATCGTCGCGCTGGTCTCGCTCGGCATCGCGCTTGTCGGCGCAACCGCGCTCACGGTGCTGGCGTGGCTCGGCCTCGTTACGCCGAATATCCTCCTGGCGCTGTGCTTCGTCGTCGGCAGCGGCATGGCGCTGTTCGGGCCGGCCTGGCAGGCCTCGGTGACCGAGCAGGTACCGGCGGAGACGCTGCCGGCGGCGGTCGCACTCAACGGCATCAGCTATAACATTGCGCGCAGCTTCGGTCCGGCGATCGGCGGCATCGTAGTCGCCACATCAGGCGCCGTGGCGGCGTTTGCCGTCAATGCGGTGCTGTATCTGCCGCTGATGGTGGTGATGTTTCTGTGGAATCGCGCCAACGAGCCGTCGCGCCTGCCGCGCGAACGGCTCAACCGCGCCATGGTCTCCGGCGTGCGCTACATCACCAATTCGCCGTCGATCAAGATCGTGCTGACGCGCACGCTGGTCACCGGCATCATTGGCGGCTCGGTCTCGGCGCTGATGCCGCTGGTCGCCCGCGATCTCCTGCATGGCGGCGCGCAAACCTACGGCATCATGCTCGGGGCCTTCGGCATGGGCGCGGTGTTCGGCGCGCTGAATATCGGCGAGGTACGGCGGCGCATGAGCGGCGAGGCCGCAGTACGCGCCTGCGCGATATCGATGGCCGGCGCGATCGCGGCGGTCGCCCTGAGCACCAACGCGGTCCTGACGGCGATTGCGCTCGTGCTCGCTGGCGCGGTGTGGATGCTGGCGGTCGCCCTGTTCAATATCGGCGTGCAGCTCTCAGCGCCGCGCTGGGTTGCGGGCCGCTCGCTGGCGGCTTTCCAGGCGTCGATCGCCGGCGGCATTGCGGTCGGAAGCTGGGGCTGGGGACACCTCACCGACCTCGCCGGCGTGGAGATCGCGCTATTGGTCTCGGCTGGCCTGATGCTGATCTCGCCCCTGCTCGGCATCTGGCTGCGCATGCCGCCGGTCGGCGCGCGCAACGAGGATGCCACCGAACTGCTTGCCGATCCCGAGGTGCGGCTGTCGCTCACGGGGCGCAGCGGACCGCTGGTGGTCGAGATCGAATATCGCGTCGCGCAGGATGACGCGCGCGCGTTTCACAATGTGATGCAGGAAGTGCAGCTCAGCCGCCAGCGCAACGGCGCCTATGGCTGGTCGATCGCGCGCGACATCGGCGACCCCGAATTATGGACCGAGCGCTACCATTGCCCGACCTGGCTCGATTATCTGCGCCAGCGTAACCGTGCGACGCAGTCCGAGCGCGCCCTGCACCAGCGCGCGATCGACTTTCACCTCGGGCCGGAGCCGATCCGCGTCCGCCGCATGCTGGAGCGGCCGTTCGGCTCGGTCCGCTGGAAGGAAGATACCCCCGACCGCGCCGCCAACGAGGTCTTGCCGGTGGTCGCGACCGCAGCCGGCAGCAGCACCTGATCCATCGATAAGGGCGACGCGCCGCGGCCATTGGGCGCAGAAATGGCGCGGGAATAAATCAGCCCAACTTGATTCAGCGTACCGCCGACACGGCGCCACCGATTTCCTGCGACTAAAGTGCAAGACGCCGGTGCGCCGCCGAACGCGAACAGGTCCTGCTTCGCGCCTGCGAGATAGCAACGTTACCCTGCCAATTGAGCGATTCATAACGAGCCCGCGCACTTCCCGCTTGCCAAAATGCCGCGCAAGCCTTTGACTTGTCGTTGAGACAAACAAGCCTGCGGCGACAGCGGGCGACATCTCAACCGGGAGGAGCTCATGAGCAAGCGTAGCGATACAAAAACGACGCGGCGCCGTTTCCTGACGGCCGCGGCCGCCGGCGGTGCGGCGATTGCGATGCCACAAGTCAGCCGGGCGCAGACGGCGACCTTGAAGATGCAGGGCTCGTGGGGCAAGGCCGACGTCTTCAACGAGATGGCCGAAGATTATGTGAAGCGCGTCAACGAGATGGCGGGAGGCCGGCTGCGTATTGACTATCTGGTGGGCGGTTCGGTCGTGCATCCGTTCCAGGTATTCGACGGCGTGCATGGCGGCCAGATCGACGCGGCCCATACGGTGACCGTCTACTGGTACGGCAAGCACAAGGCCGCATCGCTGTTCGGCACCGGGCCGGTGTTCGGCTTTAATGCCAACGAGGGTCTTGGCTGGATTCACAACGGCGGTGGCAAGGAGCTGTTCGAAGAACTCCAGACCCAGATCATGAAGGTCAATATCAAGAGCTTCTTCGCAATGCCGATGCCGACCCAGCCGCTCGGCTGGTTCAAAAAGCCGATCACCAGTGATGCCGACCTGAAGGGGCTCAAGTACCGCACCGTGGGTCTGGCTGCCGACTTGTTCCAGGTGATGGGCGCCTCTGTCGCGCAGCTTCCGGGCGGCGAAATCGTGCCGGCCATGGAGCGCGGCGTGATCGATGGATTCGAGTTCAACAACCCGACATCGGACAGGCGCTTCGGCGCGCAGGACGTCGCCAAGAACTACATGTTAGGCAGCCACCATCAGGCGACGGAATATTTCGAGATCATGTTCAACCGCACGAAATACAATGCGCTGGCGGCCGAGCAGAAGGCGATCCTGCAGTATGCTGCAGAGGCAGTCTCCTCCGCCAACGAATGGAAGGGGATGGACTATTACTCCAAGGACCTGCAGGAGCTGATCAACAAGGACAAGGTCAACGTCCAGCGGACGCCGAAGTCCGTATTCGATGCGCAGATCAAGGCATGGGACGGCTTGATCGCCCAGCTCGGGTCGGATCCATTCATGAAGAAGGTGATGGACTCGCAGAAGGCATGGGTGCGCCGCGTGGTTTACTACAACATGACCAACGCGACGGATTATCGTGGCGCCTTCGAGCACCACTTCCCGGGTGTGCTCAAGGTCTGACGAGCTCGCAGCGCTTGATCGGCGGTACGAATAATGGGCGGCGCGGTTGACGCGCCGCTCAGCCAGCAACTGGGGGACATCCGGATGTGCGATTTACCGCGAGCTCAACTCGCATGAAGAAATTTCTGTTTTTCATCGATGAACTCAGCACATGGGTCGGCAAGGCGTTCGCCTGGCTGATTCTCGTCCTCACGCTCGGTGTCAGCTACGAGGTGTTCATGCGCTACGTGCTGCGTGCGCCGACCACCTGGGCGTTCGACATCAGCTACATCACCTATGGCGCGATGTTCCTGATGGCCGGCGCCTATACGCTGTCGCGCAACGGCCATGTGCGCGCCGACGTGGTCTACCGCCTCTGGTCGCCGCGCACCCAGGCGACGATGGATCTCATTCTTTACATTCTGTTCTTCCTGCCGGCGATTGCGGCATTGATGTATTCGGGCTGGAATTATGCCGATATGTCAGTGCGCTTCCGCGAAGTCAGCATCTTCAGTCCGGCCGGCGTGCCGGTGTTTCCGCTTAAGGCGCTGATCCCGGCCACCGGCGTTCTTCTGTTCCTGCAAGGATTCGCTGAAATCATCCGCTGCGTGCTGTGCATCCGCACCGGCCAATGGCCGCAGCGCCTGCACGACGTGGAGGAGACCGAAAGCCTCATCATTCGCGAACATCAGCAGCATGCGGCCGAGCAGCAGAGCGAGAGGGGAGCAGGCGCATGACCGACCCTCAACTCGGCATGCTGATGCTGGGGCTTTTCATCTTCATCATCATGCTCGGCTTCCCGATCGCCTTCACGCTGATGGCGATGGGTGTCTCGTTCGGCTACTATGCGTACTACACGCCCGGTCAGGAGTTCTTCCAGAACCGCATCTTCACGCTGCTGGTGCAGAAGACGTTCGAGGTCACATCCAGCGACGTGCTGGTCGCAGTGCCGCTGTTTCTCTTCATGGGCTATCTGGTCGAACGCGCCAATATTCTCGACCGCCTGTTCCACTCGCTGCAATTGTCGATGAAGAACGTGCCCGGCGCGCTCGCGGTGGCCACGCTCATCACCTGCGCAATGTTCGCGACCGCCACCGGGATCGTCGGCGCCGTTGTCACGCTGATGGGCCTGCTGGCATTGCCGGCGATGCTGCGCGCGGGTTACGACACCAAGCTGTCGGCTGGCGTGGTCTGCGCCGGCGGCTGCCTCGGCATCCTGATTCCGCCGAGCATTCTCCTGATCGTCTATGCGGCGACCGCCGGCGTTTCGGCGGTCAAGCTCTATGCGGCCGCATTCTTTCCGGGGTTCTTGCTGGCCTTGTTCTATGTCCTCTACGCGATGGCGCGGGCGATCATCAATCCCGCGCTGGCGCCGAAGCTGCCGCCCGAAGAGACCAACGTGCCGATCTCCACGGTGATCTGGGCGCTCGCCACGTCATTCCTGCCGCTGGCGCTCCTCATCGTCGCCGTGCTCGGCGCCATCCTGTTCGGCTTGGCGACGCCGTCCGAAGCGGCGGCGGTAGGCGCTCTCATGAGCATCGTTCTGGCAGCGGCCTATCGCTCGCTCAACTACACGATGATGCGCGAGTCGGTGTATCTGACCGTGCGCGCGACCGCGATGGTCTGCTACCTGTTCATCGGCTCATGGACGTTCTCCGCGGTATTTGCCGTCCTCGGCGGACAGTCGGTGGTCGAGCAATTCTTCACCTCGCTGAATCTGTCACCGGTGCAGTTCCTGCTGCTGACCCAGATCATCATCTTCCTGCTCGGCTGGCCGCTGGAATGGACCGAGATCATCATCATCTTCGTGCCGATCTTCCTGCCGCTACTTCCCCAGTATGGCATCGATCCAATCTTCTTCGGCATCCTGGTCGCATTGAACACACAGACTGCGTTCAATACGCCGCCCGTCGCGATGGCCGCCTTCTATTTGAAGGGCGTGGCGCCGCCGCAAGTGAAGCTCACCGACATCTTCTCCGGCGCGCTTCCCTTCGTCGGCCTGGTCTTCCTCACCATGGCGCTCGTCTACATCTTCCCGGAAATTGCGTTGTGGTTGCCCAGCTATCTCTATGGATCGCGGTGAGCCGGCCCGGTAAAGCGCTGAAAGGATGCGCATGAGTCTCAATGCGCTCGGGCTTGCGGAAGCGGCGGCCGGCATCCGCGACGGCCGGCTCAGCTCAGTGGAGCTTGTCGCCGACTGTTTGAAACGCATCGACGAGGCCGATCGCGACATCGAGGCGTGGGCATTCCTCGATCGCGACTACGCGATGCGGCAGGCCGAGGCCGCCGACGACCATCGCAAGCAGGGCAAGGCCACAGGCCCGCTGCATGGCGTGCCGCTGGGCATCAAGGACATCTTCGATACCGGCGACATGCCGACGGAACTCGGATCCAGCCTGTGGGCCGGACGCACGCCGCGCCGCGATGCGACGGCGGTGGCGCGCCTGCGGGCCGCAGGGGCCGTGATCCTCGGCAAGACGGTGACGACCGAGTATGCCTATTTCAATCCCGGCAAGACCCGAAATCCGCACAACCCGGCTCACACGCCGGGCGGATCGTCGTCGGGCTCCGCCGCGGCGGTTGCGGCGCTGATGGTGCCGGGCGCCATCGGCTCGCAGACCAACGGGTCCGTGATCCGCCCTGCTGCCTTCTGCGGGGTGGTTGGCTTCAAGCCGACACACGGTCTCATTCCACGGAGTGGCGCGCTACTGCTATCGCGGGCACTCGATCATGTCGGCGTGTTTGCGCGATCGGTCGACGACGCAGCACTGCTGGCACAGACGCTTGCGGGTTTCGACGAGGAAGATCCGGATACGCGCCCTCTTGCCCCTCCCCGCTTTGTCGAAATGGCGGCAAGCGAGCCGCCATTACCGCCGCGGTTCGCCTTCGTGCGCTCGCCCGCGTGGAAGCATGTCGAGCAGGTGACGACGGAGGCGTTTGCCGAATTGGTGGAAGTGCTGGGCGAGCAAGTTTCCGAGGTCGAGATCGGCCCGAGTTTCGACCGCGCTGTCGACATGCACCGCACCGTCATGGAAGTGGAGATGGCGCACAACCTGCATCGCGATTTCGAGCAGGGCGGCGAATCCCTAAGCCTGGTACTGCGCGCGCTGATCGAGCGCGGGCGCCAGGTTCCGGCCGTCGACTACACACGCGCCTTGGCCGGCAGCGCGCCGCTCAACGCGACGCTCGACGGCGTGTTTGGCGAATACGACGCGATTCTGACCCCGTCTGCACCGGGCCCGGCGCCGCGCGGCCTCGACAGTACCGGCAACCCCGTGTTCTGCTCGATGTGGACCTATCTCGGCACGCCGGCGGTGACGCTGCCGCTGCTGCAATCGGACAGCGGCCTGCCCATTGGCGTTCAGTTGATTGGGCGCCGCGGCAACGATGCGCGGCTCCTGCGGACGGCCAACTGGCTAGTCAAAACTCTCGGAAAAGGCGGCCGCGACAGAGCCGCGCCTGCCAAAACCGGTGCCAAGACCCGTGCTAAGACCAGTGCGCGTCGCGCGAAAACAAGGAGCGACAGATGACGAATTTCATCACCGGACTGATCGGCGTTGCCGGCGTCTGCGCGTTTCTCGGCATCATGCTCTGGTGGATCAAGGCGGTGCCGCTGATCATCATCTGCGTGTTGGTGATGGCGCTGTTGATCTACGATTTCTACCAATCGCTGCGCGCCAACGGCAATGGGGCGGGATAGATCGCGGCCGCCCGGCGCCTTCTACTGCCCGGCGCTCGCTAGCTTCCGCTGGCAGGCCTTGCTGATCCGTGAGCGGTTCTGCTTCAGGCAGGCCAGAATGACCTGATCACCATCCTGCATCTGCGCCCGGCAATACCGCGAGACGTCGCGCGCGCACTCGTCATGCCCCTCTCTTTTTTGTGTTTGTGCCGACACGCTTGAGGCCATCAGGATCAGCGGAATGACGAAAAGGATCTTGGTCATTTGTTATGCCTTCGTAGCCGGGAAACGCGATCAGCGCGCTCTATAGCGTTTTCTGGCGAGGTTGGAACCGGTCCGCGTCAGGAAAACGCGTCAAACAGGAATCCAGTGCGTCAAAATCCCGGCCGCACGCATTTGTGAACGGTGAAATGCCTCGTTCGCGTTGTGAACGCCGCGAAACGAAAAACGCCTGCGTCGCATCGCCGCAAGCGTTCCCGGAAGCCGGAGGGCCGACTATTGCGCTGCGAGCTTGCCCTTCTTCGCCGCGAGATCGCGATCCATCACGGTGCGGCAGCCCGCGCTCAGGTCGGCGCGATGCTTGATCATGCAGGCGGTGATTTTCGGAATATTCGGGATTTCCGAGCTGCAGAGGCGGAATGCGTCGCCGGTGCACATCTGCTGCTGCTCAGAGGTGAAGGCGAAGCTCGCGGTCGACGAAGCAGCGGCGAACGAGGCGGTCAAGGCCAGCACTAGACTGACCTTGCGAACGGCATTGAAGAACACTGCGGTCATTGTCGGCTCCTGTTGGCTCGGCAGGCGAGCCCGTTGTTGATGGCAGGAGCATGCGCTCGGAACCGCGGGGCGACTGTGACTGACCTCACTCGCGCATAACACCCTCATTTCCTTGTCCTAACCGGCGCTTGTTCGCGAGACGTTAAGACATTGTTGGCATTAATGGCCCGTTGCGTGTGTGTACCCCGAGTATGTGGAAAGAGTAGCGATGCGTAATGCGTTGGGCCTGATGCTGGCCAGTGTAGTGACGGCGCTGGTGATCACCGGCGTTTGGTTCTGGACCTCCTCGCCGCGGGCCGACGCGGTTGCACCCCAAACCGTTGCCGCCCGTGCGGCCGAGCCGGCGCCCGCCGCAGCCAGGCCCGCACTGAGGGACGACGTCGAGACCACGGGCTCGCTCTCGAAGCCGACCCCTGCCCCCGCGCCCATTCCCGCAGCCCAGCCGATGCGATCGGCCTGCGCCAATCCCGACGCACTCGGCGTCAGCCGCACCGTCGTGATCGACACCACCGGCGGCCCCGGCTTCGGCTTCCTGCAATACAAGCAGTTCGACTTCCTGACTGAGAAGGAGGTCGTGCTGACCTTCGACGACGGCCCGTGGCCGACCACGCCCGCTGTGCTCAAGGCGCTATCGGATGAATGCACCAAGGCCCTGTTCTTCCCGGTCGGCAAGCACACGACTTATCATCCCGAGATTCTCAAGCAGGTCGCGACCGCCGGCCACACCATCGGCTCGCATACCTGGTCGCACGCCCATCTCGACGGCAAGAAGCTGACCGAGCCGCAGGTGAGAGAAGAGATCGAGAAGGGCTTTAGCGCCGTGAAGATGGCGCTGGGAACGGCACCCGCGCCGTTCTTCCGCTTCCCGGGGCTCGCGCACACGCAGGCCGCGCTCGGCTATCTCGCCTCGCGCAACATCTCGATGTTTTCAGTTGATGTCGATTCCAACGACTTCAAATCGTCGGGTCCGGACCAGGTGATCCAGAACGTCATGACCAAGCTCGACAAGCAGGGCAAGGGCGTCATCCTGATGCACGATCTGCAGAAAAATACCGCACTGGCTTTGCCGACGCTGCTGCGCCGCCTCAAAGCCGGCGGCTACAAGGTCGTGCAGATGAAGGCCAAGGAGCAGCTCGAAACCCTGCCCGAATATGACGCGATGCTGGTGAAGGACCAGAAAATGCCGGCAGTTGCCAGCCGCCCGATCAGCAGCGTGGTGCAGACGGTTTCGCAGTAAGCCGATAGGCTCAAGCGTCACGCAAAACGCGCCCCTCGGAGTAATCCCGAGGGGCGCGTTTTGCTTTGGCAGTGTTTACCAGTAGATCCCGTGGCGATGCAGCTCGCGGACGATGCGCGCTTCGATCCAGTGGTGCCTGCGGCGCGGCTTCATGTTTCTCGACATGAACGCCGTTCTCCGGGCAACGGGCCTCCCGCGCTCGGCTCTCGACCGCTCAGCGGCCGGCTGTTGAACCTTTGCCGCCACCTTGGGCGCCTCGGCCTTCGATGTCTCAGCCTTCGGAGTCTCGGCCTTGAGCTCGATCGCCGGCCGCTCGACATATTTCGGCGGTTCCGGCGGCTGCGGGACTTCAGCGGTTTTCGGTGCATCGACGGCCTTCGCGGACGCCCGCTCGATGCCACCCAGCGACAAGCTCCGATCCCCAGCCTGAGCAGCAGCGGATGCCAGAACGAATCCTGCGATGAGAATGAGCTTACGCATGTTGGTGTCTCCCCTTGAGGTCGAGGCGGAGACTAGGCCGGGCAGGCGGTGCTTTATGTGAGACAGGTCACGCAACGGAGTTGTGAGCGTGCCTGACGAGTTCTGAGAATTTCGGAAAAGCGTGGTGCCGCAAACAGGACTCGAACCTGTGACCCCGTCATTACGAATGACGTGCTCTACCAACTGAGCTATTGCGGCGGACCGAAGCGGCGTCCGGGCGTTAGCCGCGAACGCCCGCACCTGATATCGGGGAGCGCCCCGATTGGCAAGAAAAACGCTAGGCCTCCGAAACGCTAGCTGCCGCCCCAACGTGACAAAAATCCCCGCCAGCCGCCGGCCTGGGCCTTGGGCGGGGCGAGTTGTTCCGCGAATTCGTCCGCCGGGCCGTCCTCGTCGATACCAGGGTCGTCCGGGGCTCGAATGAGGGGGATTACGGCGGGAATCGAGGCCGGAACCGTCTTTGGAATATCCTGCCGCGAACGGAACAGCGGGGCCGGCTGGCTTGGTACCGGTTCGGCCGGCTTGGGCGGGGCTGCCTCCGGCGTCGGAAGAATGGTGGCTGCTTCGGGGCGGGGAGCCTCGGCGGGAGGCACTTCGGCGACAGCCGCGGGTGGCGGCACATTGTCCTGCGCGGCCGGTGCCGCGGGCGTTTCGGGCGTAACCGGGGCGGCGGGCTCGGCGGGCTGCTCGTCCACGGCCTCGGGCGGTGCAATCACCACGGCACGGCGCGGCGTTGCCAACATGGCTTCCTCGAACGGGGAGGATTCGATCGTGCTCGCCTTGTCGGACGGCAGCGCCGCGACCGGCGTCTGCCACTGGAAGGCATCGAGCCGCCCGGTGACGGGGGAGACCGGCCGCCAGCGATCACTGACATAGCCGTCCGCGGTCCAGGCCGGATCGTGCAGCGCGCGCACCGCGCGCAAGGTCCACGCGCGCGCACGGCCACTATCGCCGTGCTCGGTGCGCTCGATCTCGGCCATCAACAGCGCGACCCGCTGCGTCGGCTGAGCGATGAAGGGTGCCAGCGCCTCGCGTGCCTTGGTGAACTCAGACGCATCGATCGCAGCGCGCGCGATCGCCAGCGCGCCCTCGATGTGACCAGGCACTTTCGCTGCCAGCGTCTCCACCCGCACCAGCCGTTGCCGCGCGGAATCCCCCAACTTCACATGGGCATAGGCATCGGCCAGATCCGGATGCGGCTGCGCCAGCCACGCCGTCTCGACAAGCCGCATCGAGCGCCGCACCTGGTGCGCTTCGCTCTCGAACTTGCTCGCCAGCACCGCGGCGGGCACCAGCGTCGGCGCCAGCTTGACCGCCTCCATCACGCTCTCGCGCGCCAGGTCGCGATCGACCTTTTCCAGTTCGAGCGCGCGCGCGGTCAGCAGCACGCCGCGCTGCCGGCGATAGGTCGCCTTGTCGATCAGCCCGGCCGATTGATTGTTGTCGAGGATCTTTAGCGCGCCGCCCCAGTCGCCCTTGGCGCAGCAGAAGCCGAGCACGGCGTGCGATGCCCATGACGACGACGGCGACAGCTTTAGTGCTTCCTCGGCGAGCATGACGGCGGCGACGGGATCGTCGGCGCGCTGCGCCTCGATGAACAGGCCGCGCAAGCCCAACAGCCGCGTGTCTTCACGCTCGGCCATGGCGCGGAAGGCGCGCTGCGCGCCCTCGCGGTCGCCGTCGAGCTGCGCCGATTGCGCGTGCAGCAGCAGGGCCAGCGGATCATGCGCCGCATGCTTTCGCGCAGCGTCCGCGTGGATGCGGGCAGCCGTGGAATCGCCATGGCCGATCGCGAGCAGGCCTTGCGTGATTGCATGCCGGCCGCGGGCCTGACGACGTTCGCGCCGATTGCGGCGGATCCGTTGCGGTGTGCGCCACAGGCCGCGCAGGGTCGCCCACAGCATCATCGCCGCGACGATGACGATGCCGAGCGCCAGCATGAACACCGGCAGCGTGGTCTGCGCGCGATAGCCGCCCCACGACAGCACGACATCGCCGGTCTGCTCGGCAATCCAGGCCGCGCCCGCTGCACCGAGCGCGATCAACAGCAGAAACAGAATGATCCGGACCATTGAAATCCTTATTGCGCCGGTTTGGCGAGCACAGCCATGGCCTCAGTCGCAAATTGACGGGATGCGGCCAGCGCGGCGTCGCGCGCATCGGCCGACTCAAGCCATGATTGCGCCGCGGCGCGATCGGCTGGCTCCAGTGTCTTCAATTCTCGCCGCGCCTCGTTGAAATCGTTGCGCAGCGCAGCCGCCGTGATACGCGCCACCACAGCGCCGCGGTCCGTGCCGGCGGTATCGGTGCGCTCGATCTTGACCAGTTTGGCAGCGCCCGCCTGCAAACGATCGACGATGCCGGTGCCGGTGGTGGCGGCGCTCTGTTGGGCCGGCAACAGTTTTGGCACCAGCGCCAACAGTTCCGTGCTCAGCTTGCCGGCGTTCGGCACGCCCTTCTCCGCAAATTCATCGAGCGCCTTCAGCGCTTCGGGATTTGGTGCCAGCGCCTTGGCTGCGGCGAGCGCCGTCGGATAGGGATCGCCGATTCTGACCAGCACATCGAGCAGCGCTGCCGATACCACACGGCGCAGCGGCATATCATCCGCAGGTTTGGCGTCGGCTGTCGTGTCGGCAAGCTTGCTGCCTTGTTGCGCGATCTCGGCGCTCTGCGCCCGCATCTGGCTCTCGACCTTGGCGATGCGTTCGGCGAAAGCGAGATCAGGCGACACGGTGCCGTCGCCGCGCGGCGCCGACTTCACCTCGTTGATGGCAGATGCCAGCTTCTCACTTTGCGCACGCGCCGTGGCGAGTTCCCCGCGCAGCGTCGCGACCGATTTTTCAAGTGCGTCAGTGCGCGCGGCCGCGGCGGGATCGGCCACCGGTTTGCCCACCTTGGATTCGAGGCCGGCGATTTGCGCGGTCAAACCGTCGATGGCGGCGGCGTTGAGCTGTGCGGTCTGCGATACGGAGGCCGGCTGAATCGCGGGCCAGCCCAGCATCCAGCCGACGCCGATCACCAGCGCCGCCGCGACCGCGCCGGAAACCGGCGCGACGACCCAGGGCGACACGGGCCGGGACGGCGGCTCCGCAACCCGTGACTCCTCAACTGGAGCCTCCTCAACCGGCGCTTGGGCGACCTCGGGCGCGGGTTCAGCCTCAGGCCCGGATGGCGCCTCGCCAGCACTCTTGGTCTCGCTCGATACTTCGGAGGCATCGAGATCGATGGTCGGCGGCTCACGCTTCGGCCGCCCCGATTCGGGCAACGATCCAGTGTCTTCGGGCCTGTTATCGACCATCACGCGGTTCCCTTAAGGTGGTTAGATGCCGGAACTTAGCAGAATCGAGACGTCTTAGAGCATGATCCGGCCGTGGCGGCACCGGTTTTCCGATAAGACCATGCTCAGACTTAAAGATTAGGACCCGATCGGGCCTGCAACGCCCGGTCCAGCGCCTCGAACAGGGCGTTTTCATCCGGTGAAACCGCCGTCGTGACCTGGGTCGCGCCGGCGTCCCGCAACACCGCGGCGACGCCTGCCGAAATGCAGCACTGCGGCAGCGCCAATGCCGAGATTTCGACGCCGCCGAAGCGCGCCGCCTCCAGAAACGCACGCGCGCTACGCCGCGAGTAATGCAGCACGGCCTCGACCTCATGCGCCAAGAAAGCGTCAGATATCTCCCGCGGCAGGCTGGGCACCGGCACCATCCGGTAGGTGGTATGCGTCACCACCGTAAAACCCTTCTCGCCGAGTTCGCCGGCAAGGTCGCGCGCGAGGTCGGCGCCGGCAAGGTACAGGATCGGGCTCGTCTTCTTCAGTTGCCTCGATTTCGCGTTCGCCGGCACCAGATCGCGTAACGCGCCGGCGTCGCCCCTGGAGGCGATCACGTCGCCAAACCCCGCATCGCGGGCCGCCGCCGCGGTATTTTCTCCGACCGCGAACAACGGCAGTTTGAGAAGCCGGCTGTCGGCAAGATGGGGCGCGATGGCGCGCAGCGCGTTGGCGCTGGTGACGATGACGGCGCCATAGGCCGTGTCCGCATCGTCCTGGAACGGCACCGGCTCGAACCGCAGCATCGGCGCGCGCAGCACATCGAACCCCCGCGCGTGGAGGGCCTTCGCCGTCATCTCATCATCCGGACTTGGTCGCGTCACGAGAACGGCCATATTTTCAGATCTCCGCCAAACCGGTTTCGGGCACGCGCAGGCGATTGCACGTTGTGACCTCGTAATGCTACCCGGTTACGGAAGCGTTGTTTTTGGCGATAGCGCAAGGCTAAACAAGGGTTCAAATTGGACAACGACAAGCCGATGCTGGTGCTGGGTATCGAGACCACCTGCGATGAAACCGCAGCCGCCGTGGTCGAGCGCCAGCGCGACGGAAGCGGAAAGATTCTATCCAATATCGTGCGCTCGCAGACCTCAGAACACGCCCGTTTCGGCGGCGTGGTGCCGGAGATCGCGGCGCGCGCCCATGTCGACCTGCTCGACGGGATCGTCGGCCAGGCCATGAAGGACGCCAATGTCGGCTTCGCGCAATTGTCGGCGGTAGCGGCCGCTGCAGGCCCCGGCCTGATCGGCGGCGTGATTGTCGGACTCACCACCGCCAAGGCCATTGCGATGGTGCATGACACGCCGCTGATTGCGGTCAATCATCTCGAAGCGCACGCGCTGACGCCGCGGCTCACTTGCGCGCTCGTCTTTCCCTATTGCCTGTTTCTCGCCTCCGGCGGTCACACCCAGATCGTCGCCGTGGTCGGTGTCGGCAAATATGTCCGGCTCGGCACCACCGTCGACGACGCGATGGGGGAAGCCTTCGACAAGGTCGCAAAGATGTTGTCGCTGCCCTATCCGGGCGGCCCTGAGGTCGAGCGCGCGGCGGGAAGTGGCGACGCCAAACGTTTCGCCTTTCCGCGGCCGATGCTCGGCCGGCCGGATGCGAATTTCTCGCTGTCGGGATTGAAGACGGCGGTTCGCAATGAGGCCAACCGCCTGGCGCCGCTGGAGCCGCAGGACGTCAGCGACCTCTGCGCCAGTTTTCAGGCCGCGGTGCTGGAATCGACCGCAGATCGGCTGAGCGTCGGCTTGCGACTGTTTCACGAGCAATTCGGCCCGCCCCGCGCGTTGGTCGCCGCCGGTGGCGTCGCCGCCAATCATGCCATTCGCGGGGCGCTGCAGGATGTGGCCTCGAAGGCGCAGACCACGCTGATCATTCCGCCGCCTGCGCTCTGCACCGATAACGGCGCCATGATCGCCTGGGCCGGCGCGGAGCGGATGGCGCTGGGATTGACCGATACGATGGATGCGCCGCCGCGCGCGCGCTGGCTGCTCGACGCCAACGCAACCGCACCGGCCGGCTTCGCCAACACCCGCGCAGGATTCTGACATGGCGTCCTTCAATTCCGTCGCGGTAATCGGCGGTGGCGCCTATGGCACCGCGCTCGCCTGCGCCGCGGTGCGCACCGGCCGCAAGGTCGTGCTCTATGCGCGAAGCGCCGAAAGCGCCGCGCAGATGCAGACGACGCGAAACAATCCAAAACTACCCGGCGTGAGCCTCGACAGCAGCATCGGCGTCACGGCCGACATCGCTGCCGCGGCGCGCGCGGACGTCGTCCTGCTTGCGACGCCTGCGCAAAGCTTGCGCGAAGCCGCGGCGACGCTAGCGCCGCACCTCAAGCCAAAGACACCCGTCGTCGCCTGTGCCAAGGGTATCGAGCGCGGCACCCACCGGTTCATGACCGAGATCATTGCCGAGACCATACCGGAAGCAATCCCGGCGATCCTGTCGGGACCGAACTTCGCCGACGACGTCGCGCGAGGCCTTCCGACCGCCGTTACGCTTGCGGCAAGGGACGAAAAGCTGGCGAGCCGTCTGGTGCAGGCGCTGGGCTCATCAACCTTCCGGCCCTATCACACCACGGATGTTCGCGGCGTCGAGATCGGCGGCGCGGCCAAGAACGTGCTGGCGATCGCAGCCGGGATCGTCGTCGGCCGTCAGCTCGGCGCCTCGGCGCTGGCCGCACTGACCACGCGCGGCTTCAGCGAACTCGCGCGCCTCGGCCGCGCCTGCGGCGCGCGCAGCGAAACGCTGGCGGGCCTGTCGGGTCTCGGCGATCTGATCCTGAGCTGCTCCAGTCCGCAGTCTCGCAATTTGGCATTCGGCGTCGCGCTCGGGCGCGGCGAGCCGCCGAACCGCGACAAGCTCGCCGAAGGCGAATTTACCGCGCCGGTCTTGATCGAACTGGCGGCTTCGCAGAACGTCGATATGCCGGTATCAAATGCGGTCGCGGCGATCCTCGGCGGCAAGGTGACGATCGACGCGGCGATCGAGGGCCTGCTGACGCGGCCGTTCAAGGCGGAGGAATGACGATGGCGTACTGGCTGGTGAAATCTGAACCGTCGGCCTGGTCATGGGACCAGCAGGTCGCAAAGGGAGCAAAGGGCGAAGCCTGGACTGGCGTGCGCAATTTTACCGCACGGCAGAATCTGGTGAACATGAAGAAGGGCGACAAAGCCTTCTTCTACCATTCCAACGAGGGCAAGGAGATCGTCGGCATCGCGGAGGTCATCAAGGAAGCCTATCCCGATCCGACCGACAAGACCGGCAAATTCGTCTGCGTCGACATCAAGGCCGACAAGCCGTTGAAGACCCCGGTGACGATGGCCGCGATCAAGGCTGACAAGAAGCTCGCCGGCATGGCGCTGGTGAAATATTCGCGGCTGTCGGTGCAGCCGGTCACGGCGGAAGAGTGGAAGCTGGTCTGCAAGATGGGCGGGATGTAGCGCGCGTCACTGCGTAGGACCGCCATTGAGTAGGGTGGGCAAAGCCACCGGGTCGCGCGAATGCGCGCCCGATGACAGGCTCCGCCCACCATTCAGTATCCCGATGTCGATAGACGGTGGGCACGCTTCGCTTTGCCCACCCTACGGCTTCTACGAGAGCTACGGTTTACGCCGCAGCCGCCGCCGTCACCACCTGCGCCAGCAGCGCTTCGCGTTTCGCTTGCGTTCGGTAGCCCTTCATCGTCGCGGCAAAGCGCTCGAGGATGCCGTCTTCGAACGCGGTGACGATGGTGTCGTGGACGTAGCTCTTGCGGCAGATCGCCGGCGTGTTCGAGAGTTCGTCGGCCGCCGCGCGCACGGCTTCGAGCACCTGCTTCTTGCGGCCGCGCTCACTTGCTGCGGGTGTAATCCGCGACAGCGATTCCAGCACCACGGCCGATGCCATCAGCGTGCGGAAATCCTTCAGCGAAATCTTGATACCGGCGATCTCGCGCAGAAACGCATTCACGGCCGTGGTCGAGGCGGCGCGCACGACGCCAGACCTGTCGCGGTACTGGAACATGCGCTTGCCCGGCACGGTGCGCAGGATGCCGATCGCGCGCACCAGCTTGGCGGCGTCGCATTCCTTGCGCACGGCCTTGCCGCCCTTGGCCTTGAAGGTCAGGACGAGGCAATCGTCCTCCAGCGTGACGTTCGATTTCAACAGCGTGGTGGCGCCGCGGGTGCCGTTGAGGCGGGCATAGGATTCATTGCCCGGACGGATGGCGGTGCGGGCGATCAACTCGATCACGGCCGAGAGTGCGAACTCCCGCGTCGGCTCCTCGCCCGACAGATACGCAGAGACCTTCCGCCGGATCTTGGGCAGCGCCGCGACCAGTTTGGCCAGGCGGTGCGCCTTGCGGTGCTCGCGAACCTTTTCCCAATCGGCGTGGTAGCGATACTGCAACCGGCCAGCGGCATCGAAGCCGACCGCCTGCAGATGCGAGTTCGGATCGGCCGAATAGCGAACGTCGCGATAGGCCGGCGGCACCGCCATCGAATGCAGGCGCCGGATCGTTCCGGCGTGGCGGATCTGCGTGCCATTGGCGCGAATGAATGAATAACTTTTTCCGCGCTTGATGCGGCGGATGGTCAGGCCGTTTTGATCGCCGAGTTTGAGGCCAAGTTCCTGTGCCAGTGCTTCGACGGAGGCGATGATGTGCGGCTTTGCCGCGGACGATTTGGACGGTTCCTTTGGCAGTTGCCCGAGCGCTTCGGCCAATGCAACGGCAGGATCGGCGGAAACGGGCCGCGTAGCCTCGAAATTCTGCTGATCCATCATATGCGTTGTCGCCCTACTCCGCCTGTTTCGCCGGTAATGCCGTTTGTTATGGCTTGTTCCGGGAGGCCGCCGGCCCCGGGGAGGCCATTTAGGGGGTAACGAACCACTTTGCGAGTCCCGATTCCGTCATTGACGGTTATTAGATACCGGCCATGGGAGCCATTCCGCCGATAACGTTGATTTGCCCTGAGCGGGACCCGCGAAAATGACCTGACTTTGATCCGCGACAAGGCCGGAAACCGGCTGGCCGACCAAGGTCGCACACGTTCCGCCTTGTCCGGGCATCGTCCCGCGACGCATAATCGCTGCAACAATCAGGGACGACTTGTGGCCGCCGAGCATCCGGCCGCAATGAGTGGGAGGGTAACATGTCCGAGAAGATCTACGACGTATCCGCCGATTGGGCCAAACGCGCCTATGTCGATGACGCCAAGTACCGCGAAATGTACGCCCGCTCGGTCTCGGACCCCAATGGTTTCTGGGCCGAACAGGCCAAGCGCATCGACTGGATGAAGCCCTTCCACAAGGTCGAAAACGCCTCCTTCGCCCCCGGCAACATCTCGATCAAATGGTTCGAGGATGGCGTCCTGAACGCCGCCTGGAACTGCATCGACCGGCATCTCGACAAGCGCGGCGATCAGACCGCCATTATCTGGGAGGGCGACGATCCCTCGCAGTCCAAGCATATCACCTATCGCCAGTTGCACGACGAAGTCTGCAAGATGGCCAACATCCTGCGCACGCGGAACGTCAAGAAGGGCGACCGCGTCACCATCTATCTGCCGATGATCCCGGAAGCGGCCTATGCAATGCTGGCCTGCGCGCGGATCGGCGCCATTCATTCCGTGGTGTTCGCCGGCTTCTCACCGGACAGCCTCGCCCAGCGCATTACCGACTGCCAGTCCAAGGTCATCATCACCGCCGACGAGGGACTGCGCGGCGGCAAGAAGGTGCCGCTGAAGGCCAATGTCGACGCCGCGATCGAGAAAGCGGGTGGCGTCGATTGGGTCGTCGTCGTGAGACACACTGGCGCTGCCGTCGACATGAATCCAACGCGCGATTTCTGGCACCACGAAGTGGCCAAGCT
This sequence comes from Bradyrhizobium sp. AZCC 1721, assembly GCF_036924715.1. Taxonomy (NCBI): domain Bacteria; kingdom Pseudomonadati; phylum Pseudomonadota; class Alphaproteobacteria; order Hyphomicrobiales; family Nitrobacteraceae; genus Bradyrhizobium; species Bradyrhizobium sp. AZCC 1721. The sequence goes on from NZ_JAZHSB010000001.1 coordinate 77,521, forward strand.
GGTGACGACGGAATGCCCGTGCGAGCACATGCACGCGGAAGACCCGCTGTTCATCCTCTACACATCGGGCTCCACCGGTCAGCCGAAGGGCGTGCTGCACACCACGGGCGGCTATCTCGTATACGCGTCGATGACGCATCAATACGTGTTCGACTACCACGACGGCGACATCTTCTGGTGCACCGCCGACGTCGGCTGGGTCACCGGCCACAGCTACATCGTCTATGGGCCGCTGGCGAACGGCGCCACCACGCTGATGTTCGAGGGCGTGCCGAATTACCCTGACACCTCCAGGTTCTGGAACGTCATCGACAAGCACAAGGTCAACATCTTCTACACCGCACCGACCGCGATCCGCGCGCTGATGCAGGGCGGTGACGAGCCGGTGAAAAAGACCTCGCGCAAGAGCCTGCGGCTGCTCGGCACCGTTGGCGAGCCGATCAATCCGGAAGCCTGGGAATGGTATTATCGCGTGGTCGGCGACGGCCGCTGTCCGATCGTCGACACCTGGTGGCAGACCGAGACCGGCGGCATCCTGATCACGCCGCTGCCGGGCGCCACAAAACTCAAGCCGGGTTCGGCGACGCGGCCGTTCTTCGGCGTGGTGCCTGAGATCGTCGATGCCGACGGCAAGGTGCTCGAGGGCGAAGCCACGGGCAATCTCTGCCTCATCAAGTCCTGGCCGGGAATGATGCGCACGGTCTATGGCGACCACCAGCGTTTCGAGCAGACCTATTTCTCGACTTACAAGGGCAAGTATTTCACCGGCGACGGCTGCCGCAGGGATGCCGACGGCTATTACTGGATCACCGGCCGCGTCGACGACGTCATCAACGTCTCCGGCCACCGCATGGGCACCGCCGAGGTCGAAAGCTCGCTGGTAGCGCATGCCAAGGTGTCGGAAGCCGCCGTGGTCGGCTATCCCCACGACATCAAGGGCCAGGGCATCTACGCCTATGTGACGTTGATGGCCGGTACCGAGCCGACCGAGGAGCTGCGGAAAGAGCTGGTCGCCTGGGTGCGCAAGGACATCGGCCCGATCGCGTCCCCCGACCAGATCCAGTTCGCGCCGGGCCTGCCGAAAACCCGCTCAGGCAAGATCATGCGCCGCATCCTGCGCAAGATCGCCGAGGATGAGCCCTCCAGTCTCGGCGACACTTCGACGCTCGCCGACCCCGCCGTGGTCGACGACCTCGTGATGAACCGGCAGAACAAGAAGTCGGCGCCGGCGTAGAACGACGCTATAGCAAGCCTCTCGTCCCGGGACCCCCGGGACGAGGCGAATGCCGAATTTTGCGGTAATCCGATCGCTCACGCGTTTGTCAGTGGCGAGCCCGCCTCACGGGCCTCTTCGCCGCTGCGTGTTGTTTTACGGTCATTTACTCTATTTCGAACATTCCCTTTGTTCCCTCCATCGAAAACAATCTCGAAGGCTGGCGTTGAAACCAGCCGGTCAGTTCGTGCGACTAAACTGAAAACGGGTGGACGAGACAGCGGGCCGTCAAGGCTTGAAAGGACATTTTGAGAGCCCCTGAGAGGGCGGGCAGAGTGGAGCTGGGGAATGTCAATGAGGATTGCGGTGGCGTTGGCCGCCACCTTGGCTGCGGGCACTATGATGTCTTCGCAGGCACAAGCGAGGCCGGAGCTGGTCGATGTCAGCGGCGAATACGCGCCGGGCACGATCGTGGTGAAGACCGGCGAGCGACGTCTCTATCTCATTCTCGAATCCGGCCGCGCCATGCGCTATCCGGTCGGCGTCGGCAAGGCCGGCAAGCAATGGTCGGGCACCACAAAGATCGACGGCAAGTATCTCAACCCGGCCTGGTCGCCCCCGAGCGAAGTCAGGCGCGACAAGCCTTATATGCCCGACGTGATTCCCGGCGGCTCGCCGCGCAACCCGATGGGCGTCGCGGCGATGACGCTGGCCGGGGGGGAGTATGCCATTCACGGCACCAACGTGCCGGGCTCGGTCGGCGGCTTCGTGTCCTACGGTTGTATCCGCATGCTCAACGACGACATCTCCGATCTCTATCAACGCGTGCCGGTCGGAACCACCGTGACCGTCACGCGCTGATCGTCCCAGATCATTTTCACCTGAAAAAGCTGCGCCTTGGCGCGGCTTTTTTGTTTCGGTAGTTCTGCAGAACGCGGTTTTGCGGAACTCTCCCTGTAGTTGTACGGGGTTTAGTTTTTACGTTTGGTTTAGTTGTATGTCGCCTACTGCTTCAACTGCAAGGGGAGCGGCGCGCCATGGGACGGTTCAAGCTTCGTATCGGTACAAAGCTGGGTCTGACGGCCGGTATCGGCGTCATTTTGGTGGGCGGCATTCTGACCAACCAGATGCTCGGCCACCGGTCGATTGTGGAATCCAACCGCCTGGTCATCATCAACTACCTCAACAAAGGCAATGCGCAGGCGACGCAGACGGCGATGGCGCGCGCGCAGCTCGCCGCTCTCGAGATCGGCTCCGCGCCGTCAGTTGCAGAGGTTGACAAGTTCCTCGAGATTCTCCGCACCCACGCAACTGAAGCCGGGACCGAAATCAACGCCGCAATGGAACGGGCGACGCGGAAGGTCACACAGGATGCCTACCGGGAGACAAAGAGATTCGCGGATGCCTATCTGGCCAGTGCCGTCGAGCTGGCGACGGCGCAAAAGGCCGTCATCGGCGCTGCCGCCGGCGACGCCAAGGCCGCGGCCGAAACGGCGAAGGCGAGCATTCTCACAGGGCGTATGCGCCCGGCGGCCCAGGAAGTCAGCAAACGCATTGACGACTTGGTGGGCGTCGCCAACGAATTCGCGGCGCGACGCAGAGGCGAGTTGCTGGCGGAACTGGATCGTGTCGCCAACTTCGCGTTCATCGTCGGCGCATTCGTCATGGTGATGTTGATCGCCTCCGCGGTTTTTTCGGTGTTGAGCATCGCCCGCCCGATCCGGCGTATCGGCGACGTGCTCATGCAACTCGCCGGCGGTAATAAGGCCGTCGAGATTCCCTACACGGCCCGCGGCGACGAAGTCGGTGACAACGCCCGCGCGGCCCACACCTTCAAGGATAACCTGCTCCGCATCGAGCAGATGGAAGCCGAGCGGAAGGATCAGGAAGCCGCTGCGGCCGCACGACGCAAGTCGGAAATGATCAAGCTTGCCGACGCTTTCGAGTCCGCCGTCGGCGGCATCGTCAGCACGGTATCGTCGGCATCCCAGCAGCTCGAGGCCGCCGCCGGCACGCTGTCGGGCACCGCTGCGCAGACGCAGCAGCTCTCCGGCATGGTCGCCGCGGCTTCCGAGGAGGCTTCCACCAATGTCGGCGCGGTGGCTTCCGCCGCCGAGGAAATGAGCACGTCGGTTGTCGAGATCAGCCGGCAGGTCCACGATTCCAGCCGCATTGCGAACGAGGCCGTGAGGCAGGCGGAGCAGACGGACCTGCGCATCAATGAACTGCTGAAGGCAGCGGGCCGGATCGGCGACGTCGTCAAGCTCATCACCGCGATCGCTGAACAGACCAACCTGCTGGCGCTGAATGCTACCATCGAGGCTGCGCGCGCCGGCGAATCCGGCCGCGGCTTCGCCGTGGTGGCGAGCGAGGTGAAGGCGCTGGCGGCTCAGACGGCCAAGGCCACCGACGAGATCGGCGCACAGATCATGGGCATGCAGGCGGCGACCGAAGACTCGGTCAGCGCGATCAAGGAGATCGGCGCCACCATCGCCAGGATTTCGGACATCTCGACGACCATCGCTGCAACCATCGAGGAGCAGGGTGCCGCAACGGCCGAGATCGCCCGCAATGTCAGCGAAGCAGCCAAGGGCACCGCCGAGGTCGCGGAGAGGATCACCCAGGTCAACTCCGGCGCGAGTTCCACCGGTTCGGCCTCGGCCCAGGTACTGGCATCGGCGCGCTCACTGTCCAGCGAAAGCGGTCTCTTGAGGGCGGAGGTCGAGAAGTTCCTCAACACTGTGCGCGCCGCCTGAGCCGCCAACGAGGCAGCGAGCACACGTTCGGTGCTCGCTCGATATACGCAGCACGCCCCGGGATTGTACGGGTTTGACCAGCACCGTCGAACAACTATAGGTTGGCTGAGAAGCCACAAGCAACCTCGCTTGCGGAACCTGCCTCAGTGAGCCTCCCGACATGAACATCCACGCGACCTCAGCCGATTCGCTCGAACGAATCCCCGATCTGGTTCGGCAGCAGCACAGTTCCCTCGACACCATGCTGCTTTCGCCAGTTGGCGAATTCCAGACCAGGACCGTCGCGCTCGAAACCTTGATGCGCGAAGTGACGGAGTGCCTTGCCGAGAACTTCCGGCATCGCCCGGCGCAAGACTTCCCGATGCTTTATTTCGCATGCGGCAAGGCCCGGGTCGGATCGACAGCTCTGAGCAACCTGTTCGGCATGATCGGGATGCCTTCATACTATCAGCCGCTCAAGGCGATCCTGCGCGATGCGCTCGTCGGCCAGTCGCTGACGCCCTGGATCGTGCCGTCGGCGACCGATGAGCCTGACATCTTCAGCAAGGAGACGATCGGGCCCTACGTGCTCGCCGAGAGCCTGTTCAATCCGCTGCAGCTCTTGATCGAGGCGGGCTATCCGCAGGCCCGGCTGCACCTCATCATGCTCGATCGCGAGCCGGCGAGTGCGCTGGCGTCATGGCTCGAGAAGCTGATCTCTCGCGCGCCGGAAAGTACGTTGCTACAGCATTATGTCATCGCCGCGCTGAGCGCGGTTCGGGTGGAAAGCTACGCCAAGCGACAGGGCGTTCCGGTCACTCACTACGTTTACGAGGTGAGCAAGGAGGCCATATCGTCGGTCCGTGTCCTGTTCGACCGCCTTGGCCTTTCGAGCAGCTTTACCGAAAATGCCGTCACGTCGTGGCGGGAGCCGGGACAAGTGCAGGTGAACAACGCGCGCGTCATCTTCCCGAGCGAAGCGACGATTTACAAGGTGCCCAATCTACACACCTCCGATAGCGCCTATCGCTACCAGTGCCGCGCAACGGCCTCGCTGAGCGAAGCCCAACTGGACATCCTGGAGCGGTGCGGGGTCAATGATGCCTATCGCGCCTCGGTTGCGGCGTGTGTTCGGGATCTTGGCCTGAGTGCGGCCACGTCGGAGCGCTTGTTCGGCGATTGGTTCGCCGCGGCCGCGTGATCGCCATGCTGGACATTCGCACGATCGCCGAGCCAGCCCTCCCTGGAAGGGCTGGCAAGCAGCCCCGCACCGCCACCAGCCATCTGCAGCGCCTGGAGTCCGAAAGCATCCACATCATGCGCGAGGTGGCGGCCGGATTCCGTAAACCCGTGATGCTCTATTCCGTCGGCAAGGACTCCTCGGTGCTCTTGCACCTGGCGATGAAGGCGTTCTATCCCGGCAAGCCGCCGTTTCCGCTGCTGCATGTCGATACGACCTGGAAGTTTCGCGAGATGATCGCGTTTCGCGATCAGCGCGCAAGCGAGCTTGGGCTCGATCTGATCGTCCATGTCAACGCCGACGGTCTGAGGCAGGGCATCGGCCCGTTCAGCCACGGCTCGGCGCTTCATACCGACGTGATGAAGACGCAGGCGCTGCGGCAGGCACTGGAAGCCGGCGGCTTCGATGCCGCGATCGGCGGTGCGCGCCGTGACGAGGAGAAATCGCGCGCCAAGGAGCGCATCTTCTCGCATCGAAGCGCCACGCACCGCTGGGACCCGAAGCAGCAGCGGCCGGAGCTGTGGAGCCTGTACAACACCATGCTCGCGCCCGGCGAGAGCATGCGGGTGTTTCCGCTGTCGAACTGGACCGAGCTCGACGTCTGGGAATACATCCCGATCGAGAACATTCCGATCGTGCCCTTGTACTTTGCCGCGCGGCGGCCGGTGGTCGAGCGCGACGGCGCGCTGATCATGGTCGACGACGAGCGGATGCCGCTGCGCGCTGGCGAGCAGCCGATGTGGCGCTCGGTGAGATTTCGCACGCTCGGCTGCTATCCTCTGACCGGCGCGATGTCGTCGACGGCGGCCAACCTGCCGGAGATCGTCCATGAGATGATGATTTCGCGAACGTCCGAACGGCAAGGACGCGTCATCGACCGCGACTCGACCGCGTCGATGGAACGGAAAAAAGCGGAGGGCTATTTCTGATGTCTTATCACGAGGCGCCCGCGGTAGCCGTTCTCGACGCGTTGCAGCTCGGGCAGGATGACCGGCCGACGCTGCGCTTCGTCACCTGCGGCAGCGTCGACGATGGCAAGAGCACACTGGTCGGCCGCCTGCTCTACGATTCGAAGACGCTGCTCGACGACCAACTGGCGGCGCTCGCCTCCGAGAGCAAGGTCGCCGGCACCACCGGCGGCGATCTCGACTTTGCGCTTTTGGTCGACGGCCTGCAGGCGGAGCGCGAGCAGGGCATCACGATCGACGTCGCCTACCGTTTCTTCGCCACCCAGCGCCGCCGCTTCGTCGTCGCCGACACGCCGGGCCACGCCCAGTATACCCGGAACATGGCGACCGGCGCGTCCGCTGCCGATCTCGCGGTGGTGCTGATCGACGCGCGCAAGGGCGTGATCACGCAGACCCGCCGCCACAGCCATATCCTCGCGTTGCTCGGCGTGCGCCACGTCGTGCTGGCCGTCAACAAGATGGATCTGGTCGGCTTCGATGCCGATCGTTTTGCCGCGATCGCCGCCGACTATCAAACGCTCGCGACCCGCCTCGGCATTCCGCAGGTTCAATGCATTCCCGTCGTGGCGCGCGACGGCGACAACATCTTCGCCGCGAGTACGCGGATGCCCTGGCACGACGGGCCGACGGTGATGGCGCATCTGGAGACGGTCGACGTGACCGGCGACATCGCAGAGCGACCGTTCCGGCTTCCGGTGCAATGGGTGAACCGGCCGAATGCGGAGTTTCGCGGCTTCAGCGGGCGAATCGCCAGCGGCACGGTGCGCATAGGCGACGCGATCAGCGTGCGGCCGTCCGGCCATCTCACCCATGTCGCCGGCATCATCACCGCCGCCGGCGAGCAGGACCACGCCACAGCCGGCCAATCGGTAACCCTCACGCTGACTGAGGAGATCGATGTCAGCCGCGGCGACGTGCTGACCGCGGGCGCCGCGCCGCTGGTATCGGATCAACTGGCCGCGCATCTCGTCTGGTTCGACGGCGACGCCATGCTGCCGGGCCGCCGCTACGTGCTCAAATGCAGCACCGCCTCGACCGGCGCGGTCATCTCGACGCTAAAGCACCGCGTCGCGATCGACACCATGGAGCATCAGGCCGCCACCACGCTCGCCGCCAACGAGATCGGCTACGTCAATCTTAGCCTCGACCGTCCGCTGGTCTGCGAGGCCTATCGCGAGGATCGCGAGCTCGGCAGCTTCATTCTGATCGACCCGATCAGCCACCGCACGGCGGCGGCAGGCATGATCGATTTCTCGCTGCGTCGCGCCACCAATATCCGCCGGCAGGCGCTCGACGTCGACAAATCCGTGCGCGCCCGTCTCAAGCAGCAGCGGCCCTGCGTGCTCTGGTTCACCGGCCTGAGCGGCGCCGGCAAGTCGACCATTGCCAATCTCGTCGATCGCCGCCTTGCCGAACTCGGGCGCCATGCCGCGCTGCTCGACGGCGACAATCTTCGTTACGGCATCAACCGCGACCTCGGCTTCACCAGCGAGGCGCGGGTCGAGAACATCCGCCGCGTCGCCGAGATCGCGGCGCTATTCGTCGATGCCGGCCTGATCGCGCTGGTCTCGCTGATCTCCCCGTTCCGCGGCGATCGCGAAACGGCGCGGCGCCGGCTCGACGACGGCGAGTTCATCGAGATTCATGTCGCGACATCGCTGTCCGAATGCGAGCGCCGCGATTCCAAGGGACTCTATGCCCGGGCGCGCGCCGGCGAGTTGCCGAACTTCACCGGCATCGACCAGGCCTACGAGACGCCGCTTGCACCGGAAATCACCATCGACACGTCGGAGATGTCGGCCGAAGCGGCCTGCGAGCGCATCATCGCTTACTTGCGGGAGCATCGTTACCTGTAGCGGTCGCGCACCATCCGTTGCGGTGACCGCCGCCATAGCCGCGCGCATGACCTGCCGCGAGCATGGCCGCCGAAACGTTCCCGGTGCGCCGGGTCGCGGCCTCCGCCACGACCCTGCCGCTATATTTGTCCGGTCCAATGTTGAAGATCGTGACGCCGCCTTCGCCGAGCAGCGCGCGCAGGGCACCGGTCGCGGCTTCCGCCATCTGCAATTCCCCAGGGCACGATGCCTTCAATTCGGGCGCGTCGATGCCGCGCAGGCGTATGCGCGTGGTCGGCTCAACGCCGGGCGACAAATGCACCCGCGCCTCAAACGTGTCGCCATCGATGGTCCGGATGACATCGACGGGATGGCGCACGTCAGGACTTCCAGAGCGCTTCCAGACCATCTCGGCATCGCGCGCCGCCTGGCTGTCGGCGAAGTCAGGCAACGACCAGCGTACCCAGTCTCGCACCGGCCGCGTCGTCGCCGCCGCGACGCAAAGCACGAACATCCACGGCAAGGCCGCCGCAAACCAGCGGCGCCGCGGACCCCGGCGCGAGGTCCGGTAAGCATTTATCTTCTCGTACGGAGGCATATTCCCGACTAAGGGCTGAGTCGGGCCGTTCGGCAAGAGCCGGTGCCGTCAAAAATCCGAAGCTATCCCTTTGCGCTCCCAATCGCCGTAGCGGGTCGGTTCCAGGCCCTTCGGACCCTGGAATTCCTTCTGCAGCGGCATGGCGCTGGCGTCAGTGGCCTTGCGGCGCGCTTCGGCCTCGGCGAGCGCGCGCTCGGCTGCGGGCGTCAGCTTCTTTCGTTCCGCAACCGGCGCGGGGGATGAATAATTGTCGGCCATCGCAACTCTCCCATAGCACGGGATGAGCGCACAGATGACATCACAATCGAGAAATTGTCTGTGGCGATTCTTACATTTGGCATATTCGCATGCCAAATGAGCGTTTCATTTCATTGGCATGAGCCGAAACCTTTCCGCCTTCCGAGACATTCCTGCTTCATGCCCCCTTCAAGATTCGCAGTACCTTCAGAAGTGCCCGGCCTCGCGGCGCGGCGGATCGCGGCTGATATTCTCGACGGCGTGCTGCACAAGCATCGCACCCTCGACGACCAGCTCGACGGCGCGGGCGCCCATCCCGGACTGAAGGCGCTCGCCGATCGCGACCGCGCGTTGATGCGGCGGCTGGTGGCGACGATCCTGCGGCGGCTCGGCACGCTCGGCCATTTGCTGTCGCGCCTGCTCGATCGCGGCATTCCAACGGATGCGCCGCGGGCACAGAGCGCGCTTCTGATCGGCGCGGCGCAGATTCTCTGGATGGACGTGCCGGATCACGCCGCCGTCGATCTTTCGGTGCGGCTGGTGCAATCGGACCGCCGCGCCGCAAAGTATGCCGGCCTCGTCAACGCCGTGCTGCGCCGCTGCGCCCGCGAGGGACAGCCGCTGATCGAAGAAGTCAAGTCGCAGACGCTTGATGTTCCGCCGTGGCTGTTGACGCGCTGGATCGGCGCCTATGGCGAGACCACCGCGCGCGAGATGGCGCGCGCCATCGGCCACGAGCCGTCCCTCGACATCACCGTGAAGACGGACGCCGCGCAATGGGCGAGCCGCCTGCATGGCGAAGCCTTGCCGACCGGAACCGTGCGCACGCTGCTGCAGGGTTCGGTGACCATGCTGCCCGGTTTCTCCGAGGGACAGTGGTGGGTGCAGGACGCCGCCGCCGCACTGCCGGCGCGGCTGTTCGGCGATGTCGCCGGCAAGAGCATCGTCGATCTCTGCGCCGCGCCCGGCGGCAAGACCGCGCAGCTCGCGTACGCCGGCGCGCGCGTCACCGCGGTCGATCGCTCGCCGGCGCGCATGGCACGGCTGCGCGACAATCTGGCCCGGCTTTCGCTGCAGGCCGATGACGTGGTGACCGATGCGGCCGAATGGCAAGGCAGCGGCAATGGCGGTTACGACGGCGTGCTGGTGGATGCGCCCTGCACCTCCACCGGCACCATCCGCCGACACCCCGATGTCGCCTGGCTGCGTCAGGAAGCCGACATTGCGGCGCTGTCCGCGCTACAGAAACGGTTGCTGCAAAAGGCGGTCGCCCTGCTCAAGCCGGGCGGAACGCTGGTCTATTGTACCTGTTCGCTGGAGACCGAGGAAGGCGAACAGGCGGTCGCGTCCCTGCTCGCTACCGAACCGGGCATGCGCCGTGTCCCGGTCGAGGCGGACGAGGTCGCAGGCCTCAGCGAGATCGTGACCGCAAGCGGTGATTTACGCACCCTTCCCTGCCATTTGCCCCATGACGACCCCCGGCTCGGCGGGCTGGATGGATTTTACGCAGCGCGGCTGGTTAAAACCTGATTTTAGACCGGAATCACCCTGCCTTCGGGTGATTCGTCGATTTTCAAGATGGTGTCTTACCGGCGTTTCCGGATTAAAAGGATTCGCCAGAATACCCCTCCCTCTCCTTAAGCCAAGGCACGGCGTGTCGGTCGCTCAACGCAGACGCATCTCGACGCTTATCATGAGCCGCTCGGCGCGGACCGTGATCGCGCGCGCGACCGGCGCCACCGTGGCGGTATCGCGGCTGTGGCCGGGGCGCGCCGACCGGCTGATCATCGCCCCGCACGATCTGCGCACCGCCGACGCCACCCGCGCCGCGGAAATCTATGCCGGCCGCTTCGTGTTCGCCGGCAAAATCGTCACCTGCCATGGCCGCTCGATCTTCGATCTGGAGCCGCCGTCGGAAGATTGGGAAGTCGCGCTGCTCGGCTTCGGCTGGCTGCGGCACCTGCGCGCTGCCGACACCGCGCTGACCCGCGCCAATGCCCGCTCGCTGGTCGACGACTGGATATCGAACCCGGCGCGCAGGCGGCCGCTCGAACGCCGCCCCGACGTGCTGGCGCGCCGCGTGATCTCGCTGTTGTCGCAGGCGCCGCTGGTGCTCGGCGACACCGACGGAAAATTCTATCGCAAATATCTGCGCGGGCTGACCCGCGAAATTCGATATCTTCGCTACACGATGCTCGACATCGCCGACGGCGTGCCGCGGCTGCAGGTCCTGATCGCGCTGTGCTACGCCTCGCTGTGCCTGGCCAATCAGGCGCGGCACATCCGCTCCGCCACGCGACGGCTTTCTGACGAATTGCAGCGCCAGATCCAACCCGACGGCGGGCATATTTCGCGCAACCCCGGCGCGCTGGTCGAACTGCTCAGCGACCTCCTGCCCCTGCGTCAGACCTTTGCGGCTCGCAACATCGCGCCGCCGCCCGCGCTGTTGAATGCGATCGACCGCATGATGCCGATGCTGCGCTTCTTCCGTCATGGCGACGGCAGCTTTGCGCTGTTCAACGGCATGAGCAACGCGCCCTCGGACCTGGTGGCGACGCTGCTCGCCTATGACGACACGCACGGCGTGCCGATGGCGAACATGCCGCATACCGGCTTCCAGCGGCTCGACGCCGGCACGACGACCGTCATCATCGATAGCGGCCCGCCGCCGCCGCCGAATGTCAGCCAGGAAGCGCACGCCGGATGTCTCTCGTTCGAACTGTCTTCGGGGCCGAGCCGGATCGTGGTCAATTGCGGGATGCCCTCGACCGGCCGGGATAATTGGCGCACCTTTGCCCGCAGCACCGCGGCGCATTCGACCCTGACCTATCACGAGGCGTCCTCGTGCCAGTTCGTCGAATTGTCGGCGATGAAGCGCCTCTTGCAGGGCGCGCCGGTCGTCAGCGGGCCGGCCAACGTGGAAAGCTACCGCGAGGCGGTGGCCGACGGCGATCTCCTGACCACCTCGCATGACGGCTATCTCGCACGCTTCGGCGTCGTGCATCGCCGGGTGCTGATGATCTCCCATGACGGCGCAAGGCTCGACGGCGAGGACACCGTGTCGCCGGCGCCGGGGACGCGCATCAAGGGCGCCGAGACCGATTATGCGCTGCGGTTTCATCTTCATCCCGCGGTGAAGGCCAGCCGCCTCAGCGATGCGCGCGGCGTCATGCTGGTATTGCCCAACCGCGAAGTCTGGACCTTCGAGGCGCTCGACGACAAGGTCGATCTCGAGGACAGCGTGTTTCTGGCCGGCAATGACGGCCCGCGCCGCACCGCCCAGATCGTGATCCGCCAGGATTCCCGCCACGCCTCCTCGATCCGCTGGAGCTTTGTCCGCTCGAGCACGTCGGCGGGCGCCGCCAACACCCGGCGCAATGCGCGGCGCGAGCCGGAATTGCCGCTCTGAGGCACCGCGCAGAACGTCCGCGAACGATCGGCTTGACCAACGTAAGCTATTTGCTTACATTGCTCGTGTGATCCGGTCCTTCAAGAGCAAGGCCCTCTCCGAGCTGTGGGCGAAGGGCAGGAGTTCGAAAATAGACGCAAAAATGCACAAGCACATTTTCGCGAGGCTCGATCGTCTCGACGTCGCGGTCCGGCCGGAGGAAATGAACGTGCCGGGTTTTGACTTTCATTCCTTGCATGGATTCAATCCGAGGCGATATTCCGTCCACGTCAACGGACCTTGGTGCATTACCTTCGAGTTCGAAGATGGTGAAGCGTGTCGTGTCGATTTCGAACAGTACCATTAGAGGAGCAAAACATGGCGTATGCGGCCAAGCGCGGCAAAAGCCGCTGCCCCACTCATCCCGGCGCGTTGCTTCGTGATGAGATTATTCCGGCCACCGGCCGGACCAAGTCGGAAATCGCGGGGCTGCTCGGGATTTCGCGGCAGCATCTTTACGACATCCTGCAGGAGAAAAAGCCGGTGTCCCCGACCGTGGCAGTTCGGCTCGGCAAGCTTTTTGGCGATGGAGCGGGAATTTGGACCAGAATGCAAGCCGCCTACGATACTTGGCAGGCGGAGCGAACTGAGGACGTCAGTCAGATCCCGACCATCAAGGCAAAGGCGGCTTGAGACGCCCTCATGCAGTTTCGAGAGCGCCGGAACAGCAATCCGCCCCCATTGTGAACCCTGCCAAAAGCTGCTAACCAGCCGGCGCTCGCGCGACTGGCGACTTTGGATGGAGCACCATCGGGAAGCGCGAGAGTAATCGCCGCGCGCCTGGGCATAAGCATCCCCTAACAAAGGACCTTGCCCATGACTGATGCCACCCGCCGCGTAACCCGCGCTCTATTGTCCGTTTCCGACAAGACCGGCCTGATCGAATTCGCCAAGGCGCTCGCCGGCCATGGCGTCGAGCTCGTCTCCACCGGTGGCACCGCGAAGGCCATTGCGGCGGCGGGCCTGGAGGTGAAAGACGTTTCCGAACTCACCGGCTTCCCCGAGATGATGGACGGCCGGGTCAAGACGCTGCATCCGAAGGTGCATGGCGGCCTGCTCGCGATCCGCGACAACAAGGAGCACGCCGACGCCATGAGGGCGCACGGCATCGCGCCGATCGATCTGCTTGTCGTCAACCTCTACCCGTTCGAGGCGACCGTCGACAAAGGTGCTGCTTACGAAGACTGCATCGAGAATATCGATATCGGCGGGCCCGCGATGATCCGGGCGGCCGCCAAGAACCACGACGATGTCGCCGTCGTCGTCGAGGCGCAGGACTATCAGGCCGTGCTCGACGAACTCGCCGCCAACAAGGGCGCAACGACGCTCGCGTTGCGCCGCCGCCTCGCCGCAAAGGCCTATGCGCGCACTGCCGCCTACGATGCCGCGATCTCGAACTGGTTTGCTACGCAGCTCAAGGACAACGCGCCGGATTTCCGCGCCTTCGGCGGGCGGCTGATCCAGTCCTTGCGCTATGGCGAGAACCCGCACCAGACCGCGGCGTTTTATGCGACGCCCGACAAGCGGCCCGGCGTCTCCACCGCGCGCCAGTTGCAGGGCAAGGAACTTTCCTACAACAACATCAACGATACCGATGCAGCTTACGAATGCGTCGGTGAATTCGATCCGAAGCGCACGGCCGCCTGCGTTATCGTGAAACATGCAAACCCGTGCGGCGTTGCGGAGGGACCTGATCTCGTCACCGCCTATCGCCGCGCGCTCGCCTGCGACTCGACGTCGGCCTACGGCGGCATCATCGCAGTCAACCGCACGCTGGACGCGGAGGCCGCGCGCGCCATCATCGGCATTTTCACCGAAGTAATCATCGCCCCCGACGCCACTGAAGAGGCGATCTCGATCATCGGCAGCAGGCGTAATTTGCGCCTGTTGCTCGCGGGCGGCCTGCCCGACCCGCGCACGGTCGGCCTGACCGCCAAGACGGTTGCCGGCGGCTTGCTGCTGCAGAGCCGCGACAACGCGGTGGTTGAGGACATGGACATCAAGGTCGCAACCAAACGCGCGCCGACCGACGCCGAACTGCGCGATCTCAAATTCGCCTTCCGCGTAGCCAAGCACGTCAAGTCGAACACCATCATCTACGCCAAGGATCTCGCCACTGTGGGCATCGGCGCCGGCCAGATGAGCCGGGTCGATTCGGCGCGTATTGCCGCCCGCAAAGCACAGGACGCTGCGGCCGAAATGAAGCTTGCCGAACCGCTGACCAAAGGCTCCGTGGTCGCATCCGATGCGTTCTTCCCCTTCGCCGACGGCATGCTGGCCTGCATCGAAGCCGGCGCAACGGCGGTAATCCAGCCCGGCGGTTCGATGCGCGATGAAGAAGTCATCAAGGCCGCCGACGACCACGGCATCGCCATGGTGTTCACCGGCGTCAGGCATTTCAGGCACTGATGCATGGGCAAAAGAGAATGCAAACCTCGGGCGCGATGCGCCGCGAGATCGTGAAGCTGTATCCACGTCATTGCGAGCGAAGCAATCCACGCCTCAGCGCGGGGATAGATGGATTGCTTCGCTTCGCTCGCAATGACGTGGATGGACCGCGGCAAAACCGGAAACCCGCCTTCGTGGAGAGCAATGCGCGACCGTCGTCCACCCTCACTGCCGCACGCGCGCCAGCAGCGCCAGGCCCGCGACGAAGAACACCACCAGCAGCGCCATGCCGGCCTTCTGGCTTGCGGTGATGGCCGTGATCGCGCCGATCAGGAGCGGACCGATGAACGACGTCACCTTGCCGGTCAGCGCGAACAATCCAAAGTATTGCGCGATGCGATCCTTCGGCGCGAGACGGATCAGCAGCGTGCGCGACGCGGCCTGCAGCGGGCCGCCGGCCGCGCCGATCAGGCACCCGAGCACGAGATAAGCGCGCTCGGCGGCGCCGGAGAACAGCACGCCGCCCGGAGCTGGTGGCGCGACCTTCACGAACAGGATCGAATCCTTGTCGACCAGCAAGATCGCAGCGAGCGCAAGCAGCAGGATCGTGAGGCTGCCGGCGATGACGCGCTTGGGTCCGAACCTGTCGTCGAGCTTGCCGCCGAGCCAGGCGCCGAAGGTACCCGCAATCGCCAGTAGAATTCCGAACGTCCCGATCTGGATCGTATGCCAACCGAAGGTGCCGGCGGCGTAGATGCCGCCGAACGCGAACAGCGACACCAGTCCGTCGGTATAGATCATGTTGGCGAGCAGGAACGTCGCCATCGATTTCTGCTTCGGCAATTCGCCGAGCGTTCGCTTGAGCCCGCTCAATCCTTCGCGCAACGCCTCGCGGATCGGACGTTTGGCCGGATAATCCGGTGTGAGCAGGAACATCGGCGTCACGAAAATGACGAACCAGATGCCGGTCAAGGGACCGGTGATGCGATCGCCCTGGTGCGTGACCGGATCGAGACCGAACAACGGCGCGAGGCCGAACAATGTCCGCCCGGTCTCGGGACTGGCTGCCAGAAAGCCGAGCACGAGGATGAGGCTGAGGATACCGCCGATATAGCCGGTCGCCCATCCGGTGCCGGACAACCGCCCGATTCTGTTCGGCGGCACCAGCGTCGGCATCATCGCATTGTTGAAGACGGTGGCGAATTCGACACCGATGCTCGCAATAGCATAGGCCAACAGCAGTGGCGGGATGACGCTGGGGTCGCCCGGCTTTCCGAACCACATCAGGCAAGAGCCGATCACCAAAAGCGACCCGAAGCCGGCGATCCACGGCTTGCGGCGCCCGCTGGCGTCGGCGATGGCACCCAGCACCGGCGACAGCAGCGCGATCACCAGACCGGCGGCAGCAGTGGCGAATCCCCACAGCGCCTGTCCCCTCGCCGGATCTGGCGCGACGAAGCCCGCGAAATAGGGCGCGAAGACAAACGTGGTGATCAGCGTGAAATAAGGCTGCGCGGCCCAATCGAAGAAGATCCAACTCACGACGGCGGCGCGGCGCGGATAGGACTGCGGAATCTCGGCGCCAACTGCCTCGGAAGCGATCACCGCCATGCCGGATATTTCCTTCAAAAGTCTC
The DNA here is from genome assembly GCF_036924715.1 of Bradyrhizobium sp. AZCC 1721. Taxonomy (NCBI): domain Bacteria; kingdom Pseudomonadati; phylum Pseudomonadota; class Alphaproteobacteria; order Hyphomicrobiales; family Nitrobacteraceae; genus Bradyrhizobium; species Bradyrhizobium sp. AZCC 1721. The sequence continues at coordinate 93,819 of NZ_JAZHSB010000001.1, forward strand.
GCGAAGCGTTTTGCGTGCCGAAGCCGAACCCATATAGCATGCGTCACCAACGCTGGCGCTGTTGCCCACGCGCCACACAGGCTCAAACTGCGGCGGATTTTCGATGACACTCTTTCAAATCAGCCGGCGCAAGGCGATTGCCGCAATCGCGCTGGTATTCGCCTGCGGCACGACTGCCTTCGCGCAAGAACGCCGCTTTTATTCGCCGGACCTCTCCGCCGTTCGTTCCATTCCAGCCGAATACGGCATGGTGGTCGCCCAGGAAAGGATCGCGGCGGAAGTCGGCGCCGACATTCTCCGGCAAGGCGGCAACGCGGTTGATGCCGCGGTCGCCACCGGCTTTGCGCTTGCCGTCACCTATCCACGCGCCGGGAACATCGGCGGCGGCGGCTTCATGGTGATCCATTCGGCCGAGCGCAATGAAGACGTCGCCATCGACTATCGCGAGACCGCACCGGCCGCCACCACGCGCGATATCTTTCTGGGACCGGACGGCAAGCCTGATACCGACAAGTCGCGCAATTCCGCGCTTGGTATCGGCGTGCCCGGCACGGTGGCCGGATTGGCGCTGGCGCTGGAGAAATACGGCTCCGGCCGCTTCACGCTTGCGCAAATCCTCAAGCCCGCCATCGAGCTCGCACGAGATGGTTTCGTGATCGCCGACGACACCGCCGACACGCTGCCGGACCTGTATCGCCGGATGGCGCGCTGGCCGAACCCGGCCAAGACGTTCTCCCGTGACGACGGCACGGCGCTGCGTGAGGGCGACCGTCTGGTTCAGGCCGATCTCGCGGCAACGCTGTCGGCGATCGCCGAGCAGGGACCGCGTGGATTTTACCAGGGGCCGGTCGCCGAACGGCTGGCAAAAGCCGTCCGCGATGCCGGCGGCATCATGACGGCGGACGATCTCAAATCCTATGAGGCGGTGATTCGCAAGCCCGTGCGCGGCAGTTATCGCGGCTACGAGATCGTGTCGATGCCGCTGCCCTCGTCCGGGGGCACGGTGTTGCTGGAGGCGCTGAACATTCTCGAAGGGTTTCCCATGGCGGACATGAAGCAGAGCTCGGCGCCCTCATTGCATGTCATGATCGAGGCCATGAAGCGTGCTTACGCCGACCGGGCGCGCTATCTCGGCGATCCCGCCTTCGTCGATGCGCCAGCGAATCTCCTGATCGCGAAGGATTACGCAGCAAAGCAACGCGCCAGCATCGACCTTGCGCGCGCTACGCCCGCCGACGCATTATCCGTGAGCCTGCCGCGCGAGGGCAGCAATACCACACATTATTCCGTCGTCGACGCCGCCGGTAATGCCGTCAGCAACACCTATACGCTGAATTTTTCCTATGGCGTCGGCCTCGTCGCCGATGGCACCGGCGTGCTGCTCAACAACGAGCTCGACGACTTCACCGCAGCACCCGGCGCGGCGAACGCGTTCGGCCTGGTCGGCTTCGAAGCCAACTTGCCGGGCCCGGGCAAAAGGCCGCTGTCGTCGATGTCGCCCACCATCGTGCTGAAGGACGGCAAGCCGGTGCTGGTGACGGGCTCGCCGGGCGGCAGCCGCATCATTTCAGCCGTGCTGCAGGTCGTGGTCAACGTGCTCGATTACAAGATGGACGTCGCCACCGCCGTGGCCGCACCCCGTCTGCACCATCAATGGATGCCGGACGTGGTGCGCGTGGAGCGCGGTTTCCCGCAGGAAACGCTGGACGAGCTCCGGGCGAAGGGCCATCAGGTGATCGACCCGCTCGGCCAGACCTCGGCCAATTCGATCGCCGTCACGCCCAGCGGCCTGCTCGGCGCCCCCGATCCGCGAACGAGAGGCGCGGCGGCGGTGGGGCATTGAGCGTACCAGTGGGACAAATGAAGCCGCGCACTCGTGAGGGACGTACCAGTGGAAGGGTTCCCTCCCCCCTTGCGGGGGAGGGTTAGGGAGAGGGGTGCCACTTGCTCGACTGTTCGACGCATCGCACGGACAAGGCTCTCGGCTTCGCCGATCGCTTCGCGAGGGTCGTTGATGCAGGGACGCATTATGTCTGCCGTCCGAGCCCGGGGCTTACCCCTCTCCCCAACCCTCCCCCGCAAGGGGGGAGGGAGCCGGGCAGTGTGCGTCCCTCACGTAGTGTGTTTCTTTCGCAGGAGATTTTCAGATGACATCACTCAAAGACAAGACGTTGTTCATCTCCGGCGCCAGTCGCGGCATTGGGCTGGCGATTGCGCTTCGCGCCGCGCGTGACGGCGCCAATGTCGCGATTGCGGCGAAGACCGCCGAGCCGCATCCGAAACTCAAGGGCACGATCTACACCGCGGCGGAAGAAATTCGCGCCGCCGGCGGCAAGGCGTTGCCGGTGCTGTGCGACATCCGCGACGAGGCGCAGGTGATGGCGGCGATCGAGCAGACCGTCGCCGAATTCGGCGGCATCGACATCTGCGTCAACAACGCCAGCGCCATCAGCCTGACCAACTCGCAAGCAACCGACATGAAGCGGTTCGACCTGATGTTGGGCATCAACACCCGCGGCACGTTCATGGTGTCGAAATACTGCATCCCGCATCTGAAGAAGGCGGAAAACCCGCACATACTGATGCTGTCGCCGCCGCTCGACATGAAGACGAAATGGTTCGAGCATTCCACCGCCTACACGATGGCGAAGTTCGGCATGAGCATGTGCGTGCTGGGCTTGTCGGGTGAGTTGAAATCCGCCGGCGTCGCCGTCAACGCGCTATGGCCGCGCACCACCATCGCCACCGCCGCGGTCGGCAACCTGCTCGGCGGCGAGGCGATGATGCGCGCCAGCCGCACGCCCGAGATCATGGGCGACGCCGCGCACGCGATCCTGACCAGGCCGGCGCGGGAATTCACCGGACAGTTCTGCATCGACGACAAGGTGCTGTACGCGTCCGGCGTCAGGGATTTCGAGCACTACCGCGTCGATCGGTCCGTGCCGTTGATGTCGGATTTCTTCGTCCCCGACGACGACGTGCCGCCGCCCGGCGTCACCGTGCAGGCGCTGCCCTCGGTCGGCGCCGCGCAGACGTCGCGCTAGAAGCCCGTGGAGCATGTGAACTTGCGAAAGTGGATCGCCCCGGCTGGTGAGGGAAGTGATTGCGGCGGTGCAGCCATGAGAGACCGTCAGTGCGAGGAGATGTCACCGCCCGACCACATACGGCCCGCCCTTTTCCAGCGCGCGCGCATAGGCCGGCCGACCCTGGATGCGTTCGAGAAACGCCATCGCCTTGGGATGGCCCTGCTCCAGCCCGCCGCGCGCCGCGGCGGCTTCCAGCGGAAAGCTCATCTGGATATCGGCGGCGGTGAATTCATTGCCGGCGAACCATTCGCTCTTGCCGAGCTCGCTCTCCCAGTAATCCATGTGCTGCTTGAGCTGCGGATTGACCAGGGTGGTCAGCGCCGTGTTGGAGACCTTGCGCACCAGCGGCCGCAGCAGCGCAGGCGCGCGCTTCGGCATCAGCGTGAACAGCAGCTTCAAAAGCAGCGGCGACATCGCGGAGCCTTCCGCATAGTGCAGCCAATAAGTGTAGCGCAGCCGCTCCGGCGTGTTCGGCGGCGGGATCAGTCGACCATTGCCATAAGTGCCGACGATGTATTCGCAGATCGCGCCGGACTCGGCGATCGTGTTGCCGTTGTCGGTGATGACGGGCGATTTGCCGAGCGGGTGAATGGCGCGCAGCTCCTTCGGCGCGCGCATGTCCGGCTGGCGCTGATAGCGGACGATCTCGTAAGCGACGCCAAGCTCTTCGAGAAGCCAGAGCACACGCTGGGAGCGTGAGTTGTTGAGATGATGAACCGTCAGCATGGCGTCCCCCTGGAGTTGGCGTGGCGTTGGTGCCAGCCGGGGGATGGAAAGTCGAGACGACCTTGAATCAGGTCATATTTTACCCGGGGAATATTGACATCCAAAATTTATCCGGGTAAATATAACACACTGAAAATCCAGAGTATCTTCAATGGCCGACACGTCTCGCCCCCTGTTCACAGCCTTCATCGGCCCGCAACGCCTGGCGGCCGGCCCGCTCGCCGAGGTCGCGCTGGCGGTCATGCAGGCTTCCCGCAGGCCTGCCGTGCTGCCGATCATCATATTCAACGACGCGACCGGCCAGCCGATCGATCTCGACCTTCGCGGGGCCGAGGGCGACGTTATTGCCCGCCTGCCGCAACCGGCCTCGCCTCCGGAAGTCGAAGCCGATGAGGCTGCGGCGGCGATTGAGCCGCGCGGACGGGGGCGGCCCAGGCTCGGCGTGGTAGCGCGCGAGGTGACGCTGTTGCCGCGCCATTGGGAATGGCTCGGGGCGCAGCCCGGCGGAGCCTCGGTGGCGTTGCGCAAGCTCGTCGACGAGGCGCGCCGCGCCAATGGCGATGCGGATCGCGCCCGCGCGGCAAGGGATGCCGCCTATCGCTTCATGTCGGTGATGGCCGGCAATCTCGCCGGCTTCGAGGAAGCCTCGCGGGCGTTGTTCGCCGATGACCGGCGGCGCTTCGTCGCTCTCGTCGCCGGCTGGCCCGACGATATCCGCGACCACGTCGTCAAGCTCGCCTTCAGCGATCGCACCGAGCCATAGGCGCGATCGCCCTTCAGCCGAATTTCCAAAGTCGCTCGCCCGCCACGCCTTCCAGAATATTACGATCGTCATAGTGCTGTGGACGCGCCGGCTGCCTTGCGCCACAATGCGCCAAAACGTCCAAGGAGACTGCCGTGAGTTCAAATCCGCAATTCCTGTTCGATTTCGGCAGCCCCAACGCCTTCCTCAGCCATGAAGCGATTCCGGCGATCGAAAAGCGTACCGGCGTAAAGTTCGAATATGTGCCGATCCTGCTCGGCGGCATCTTCAAGGCCACCAACAACAAGTCGCCCGCCGAAACGCTCGCCGGCATCAAGAACAAGCGCGAATTCCTCGCGCTGGAAACCGAACGCTTCGTGAAGCGCTTTGGGGTCAAGCCCTATGTCTGGAACCCGTACTTCCCGGTCAACACGCTGAACCTGATGCGCGCGGCAGTGGCAGCCCAGTTCGAGGGCGTGTTCGAGAAGTATGTCGATGCTGCCTTCCACCACATGTGGGTCGAGCCAAAGAAGATGGATGACCCCGAAGTCGCAGCCAAGGCGCTGACCTCGTCCGGCCTGGATGCTGCCAAGCTGCTGGCGCGATCGCAAGATGCGGATGTAAAGGCCAGGCTGATCGAGAATACGCAAAACGCGGTCGACCGTGGCGCGTTCGGCTCGCCGACGTTCTTCGTGGGCAAGGAAATGTTCTTCGGCAAGGAACAACTTCGCGAAGTCGAGGAAATGATTTCGGGGAAGTAGCTGCCCAGACCAGACCACATGGTAGGCAAGCGAATGGTGAGTAGCGAATAGCGAATAGTTGGGAGTAGATTGCAGCCAGCATCTTCCTACTCGCCATTCGCTACTCGCTATTCGCCCGTTCCAAAATCAACAATAAGGAAAGTTGATCCATGCGTATTCTCGTGGTCGGGGCCGGCGCCATCGGCGGCTATTTCGGCGGCAGGCTGCTTCAGGCAGGAAACGACGTGACGTTCCTGGTCCGGCCGAAGCGCGCATCCGAACTCGCAAGCACAGGTCTCGTCATCAAGAGCCCCGCCGGCGACGTGACGCTCGAGAACCCGCCGACCGTAGAGGCCGACAAGCTCACCGAGACATTCGACGTCGTGCTATTGAGCTGCAAGGCGTTTGACCTGGAGGATGCGATCAAATCTTTTGCTCCTGCGGTCGGGCCGCAAACCGCAATCATTCCGCTGCTCAACGGCATGCTGCACCTCAACGTGCTGGACAAGAAATTCGGGGCCGACCGCGTGCTCGGCGGCCTCTGCGCGATCGCGGTGACGCTCAACGAGGCCCGCGAGGTGGTTCAGCTCGCGCCGATGCAATCGCTAAATATTGGCGAGCGCGACGGCTCGATGTCGGAGCGGGTGCGTGCGATTGCAAAAGTGTTCGACAGCGGCAAGTTTGGTGCCGTGGCCAGCGAACACGTCATGCAGGACATGTGGGAAAAGTGGGTTTTCCTTGCTTCGCTCGCAGCCTCCACCTGCCTGATGCGCACCTCAGTCGGCAACATCCTGGCGGTGGCCGGCGGCAAGGATTTTCTGCTCGGCATGCTCGATGAATGCAGCGCGATTGCAAAGGCGTCGGGCTACGAGCCGACGGGACCGTTCTTCCAGCGTACCAGCGGCTTGTTGACCACCGAGGGTTCGCCGATGACCGCCTCGATGTTCCGCGATATCAAGGCGGGACTGCCGGTGGAAGCCGATCATGTGATCGGCGATCTCGTCGCACGCGCCGACGCGGCGAAGATTCCGGTGCCGAAGCTGCGCATCGCCTATACGCATCTGAAAGCGTATGAGAAGCAGCGGGGGTGAGGTTCACATCCGGTGTCGTCCCTGCGAACGCAGGGACCCATAACCACCAACGCAGATTGTTAGCGCAAACCAGACCTACATCACCCAAACGGAGAAGCCGCGGCGTATGGGTCCCTGCGTTCGCAGGGACGACGTCAGAGATGCGCGAGATAATGCGCGAGCGCCTCAATCTCTTCCTCGCTGAGGGAATAGGCGACGTCCGTCATCGCAGCCATCGCGCCGCCGGATCGCACTCCCGATTTGTACTCGCGCAGCGCCTTGACCAGGTATTCCTCGCGTTGGCCGGCGACGCGGGCGACCCCCTTGGTGCCGGCGTAGCTATCGGTGTGGCATGACGCGCAGCGCCGGCCAGCGGCCGCCTGCGCGCCTTTTTTGGAGAGATCAGGGTTTTCGTCAGGCTTGGGCGCTTTCGGCGGTTCGAGCGAAGCGTAGTAGGCGCCGAGGTTGCGAATATCCTCATTATTGAGCTGTTCGACGATCGGCTGCATCTGTTCGTTCTTGCGGGTGCCGGCACGAAAGAACACGAGCTGCCACTGGATGAATTGATCAGGCTGCGCCGCCAGCGAGGGAGTGTTCTCGATCTGCGAAATGCCGCCCTCGCCATGACAACCGACGCACAGCTCGGCTTTCGCCTTGCCGGCCGCGATATCGGCGGCGCGGGCGAGCGGCACGCAAATCACGAGCGCCAGCAGCGACCCCATCAATGCACTTCGCATTTCAACTACTCTCCGCCCGTGCATCAAACAGCAAAGGCTGCGGCCACCCGTTCCCCAGGCAAACCGCAGCCTCTGCCAGCTCAAATCCTACTTCTTGGTGTAGCTGATGCGGTAAATCGCACCGGCCCAGTCGTCGGCCACGAGGATCGAACCGTCCTTGTCTAGCAAGATATCGTTCGGCCGGCCGAGGTAGCCCTGGTCGCCTTCGAGCCAGCCAGAGGCAAAGATCTCCGATTTGGCGTTCTTGCCGTCGGCATCGACGATGACGCGCTTGATCCGGGCGCCCTGGTACTTATGCCTGTTCCAGGAGCCATGTTCGGCGATCAGGATGTTGTTCTTGTACTCGGCCGGGAATTGATCTCCGGTATAGAACTTCATGCCCAGCGGCGCGACGTGCGCGCCCAGATTGACGACGGGCGGCGTGAATTCCGAACACTTGTGGCCCATCGCGAATTTCGGGTCCGGCATATCGCCCTGGTGGCAATAGGGATAGCCGAAATGCTCGCCGATCCTGGAGATCATGTTCAGCTTGTCGCTCGGCATGTCGTCACTGACCCAATCGCGGGCGTTCTCGGTAAACCAGTATCGCCCGCTGCGTGGATCGATGTCGCCGCCGACGCTGTTGCGGACGCCGAGCGCCCAGATTTCGGCGTTGCCGGTCTTGGGATCAACGCGGCGTATTTGCGAAACGCTGGTCGGCGGAATGCCGATGTTGAAGGGAGGACCGAACGGCAGGTAGAGCCAGCCATCCTTGTCGACGGTGATGTATTTCCAACCATGAGCGATGTAGGACGGCATGTCGTCATACACCACCTTGCCGGCGCCGAGGTTGTCGAGATTGGCCTCGGCATTTTCGTATTTGATCAGCTTGTCGACCGCGACGACGTAAAGCGCGCCATCGAGAAAGGCGAGGCCGGTCGGCATCTTGAGGCCCTTGAGAATGGTCTTGACCTCCTGCTTGCCGCCATTGTCCTTGATCGCATAGACATTGCCGAGGTCGAACGAGCCGACGAACAGCGTGCCCTTGTCGCCCCACGCCATCTGCCGCGCGGACAATACGTTAGACGCGTAGACTTCGATCTTGAAGCCGTCGGGCAGCTTGATCTTCTTCATCAGCGCCGCCAGTTCTGCGTCCGAGGCGCCGGTCGGCGGCCCTGACGGCGGAGCGAGGCCCTTTTGTTGTTCGGTCTCATCGCCGAGGAACCAGTCCGGCGGCGGATTGGTCCAAAAATCCTTGGTGCCGGACTCGTATTTCTTCAGGGCCTTCTGCTGCGCGCTGGCCTGGCTGACCCCCGCTACAACGAGAATGGCTGCGAGCGCAAGAATAGATCGATTGAAAGCCGATTTCATCGCGTCACTCCCCTAGTGCAGCCTGGCGGCTGCGCCTGTTATTATTTTGAACGTTCGAGAGGCGAATTTGGTCTGGTGAAGTAGGACAGACCAAAAAATGGTAGCACATCCGCTGCCGGAGAGAAGCGCACGCCGCGCGGCTCGGTACGACCAAGACAAATTGTGAGACGGATTGCCAAACCGCACGTTCAATACGCTCTTGCAATCCGCTTTTGCGCCGCTGCATCGCAATATCCGCCTCGAGCTAACGCGCGCAAGGCGCACGAGTGGGCGGCGTTCCACATCAAGTGGACTGCTTGCGCTGGCACCCAATTGGTAAACGAACAACGCAATTGTGGTCCATTTCATACAGGAGTGGATCAAACCCTGAGAAAACCATTCGGCATATCCTTCAATGTCAGTCTCCCCTCGCCCGGGTTTGAGCGAGCGTCCGTATGGCCAACAAGCGGATCATTCTGCTCTCGGACGGCACCGGCAATTCCGCCGGCAAGGTCTGGCGGACGAATGTCTGGCGTGTGTTTGAATCGCTGGATCTGACGAGTTCGCAACAGATTGCGTTCTACGACGACGGGGTCGGCACCTCGTCCTTCAAGCCGTTCGCAATCCTGGGCGGCGCCTTCGGCTTCGGCCTGAAGCGGAACGTGCTCGATATCTACAAGTTTGCCTGCCGCAACTATCGCTCGCATCTGGACTATCTGGCGCTCGAGGCGGCCGCTGCGAAGACCGAGGGTCGCGAGGAGAGATACGGTCCATGGCAGAGCGACGACATCTTTGCATTCGGGTTCAGCCGGGGGGCCTTCACCATCCGCGTGGTAAATGGGCTGATCTGCGAACAGGGCCTGGTGAAATACCAGACCGAAGAGGAGCTCGATCGAAAGGTCGCGGCGGCCTACCGGGCGCACCGGGCAGAGACGTTCAAATCGCAGTTTCAGGTCGAATGGGCATTTCGAAAGCTGCGCAACCTGTTCGTGTCAGCCAAGCACGACAAGAACGAGCGCCCGGTCGATCACATCGCCTTCCTCGGCCTTTGGGATACCGTCGCCGCTTACGGCCTGCCCATCGACGAAATGACCCGCGGCGTCAGCCGCTATCTCTGGCCGCTCGAACTGCCGGACCGGCAGCTTCATCCACTGGTGCGCAAGGCCTGCCATGCTCTCTCGCTCGACGATGAGCGCACCACGTTTCATCCGCTGCTGTGGGACGAGAGTCCCGAGACCGTTGTCACCGGCACCCGGAAGACCAGTTCGGAACGGATCACGCAGGTCTGGTTCGCCGGCGTGCATTCCAATGTCGGCGGCGGATATCCGGACGACTCGCTCGCCCATGTGTCGCTGACCTGGATGTTGTCAGAGGCGCGCAGCCGCGGCCTTACCTTGAAGGCGGCGCCGGGAGCCGATCCCGACGCATTCACGCGGGTGCGGTCGACCCAGGACAAGGACGGCCGCATCTACGATTCCCGCAACGGGCTCGGCGGCTACTACCGCTATGGGCCACGGAGCGTGGCCGCGCTGTCGGATACGAAATTTTCCGACGACAAGCGCGATTGCGTGAAGATCGCAGTGCCGAAGATCCACGAAAGCGTATTCGACCGGATCTCCGTCGATGCGCATCTCTATGCGCCGGTCGCACTGCCACCGGTCTACGAAGTATTGACCTACGACGAGAGGATCGTCACCCCGGACAAGCTGACCGTCCCGCCGGGCAGACCGAAATATGAGAGCCTGGCCTCCGCCCGTCGGCGCGAGCTCACCCAGGAGCACGTCGTCGGAAGTTCGATCTGGCGGCGACGCATCATCTATTTCCTGACCGTCATCGCGTCGCTCTATTTGCTGACCTATCCGCTTACATCCACCGCGCCGGCGGCCGCCGAATTCACCACGCCCCTGCGGCCGCTTTCCGACCTCATTCGGATGGTCGGGCTCGCGTTGCCGGGCGCGGCCTCGCGCTGGATCAACGCCTATGCGAGGGAGCCGCTCTGGTTTGTGCTTTGCGCCGGTCTTGTCGCGCTGCTGCTATGGTTGAGCGCCAGCCTTAAGAACCGGATCACCGATCAGATGCGCCGCGCGTGGCGCGTGAGCCTTGCAAAGGTCGACCTGCACCGGAGCGAATCCAAACCAAGGCTCGGCCTGAGCACATCGCAAATGGTGGTGCTGGCTGGCCTGCTCTTTATCGCGCTCTATCCGCTACCGGGCTGGACCGGCTACAGCCTGCCAAAGCTGTCTGCCTCGCCGCAGACCTTCATCGACCGGATAACCCATCCCTATTTCCAGTTCTTCGCCTTTGCCGTCCTGGTCACCATGTTGCTCCCCGACAGGACTATCGCGCGCTTCAGACTGAAGGACGCCTACCGGCGATTGCTCACCACCATCAAACTCAAGGTCGCGCCTGCATTCTTTGCGGTTTTCTTCCTGGTCGGCGGCATCGCTTTCGCCAGCCACTATCTTTTCAACATTCGCGACAGCCTTGGCCACTTCTGCCAGCCAGTGGAAAAGCCAATCACGCTGGAGGTGTGCGATCCCGATGATATGAAGCTGTGCAAGCGCGCGCCCGACGGCAGCTTCCCTGCCACCTGCACGTCGGCGGCGTGCCGAGGGGTCGACTTGGCCGCATTCAACACCGCCGATCTTTGCACACCCGTGGGCGTCATGCTCGAGAGGCGCGGACATTATCAGTTCATCCTGGAGAAGGATGGCGACTGGTCGTTTCTCGGCGCACCTTCGAGCCCAGGCGGAATGCCGCTCCGTGCGTTCCTGCCCAACTGGAAGAAGAACGGTGTAACAACCGATCCAACCGTTCCACTGGGCCGATTCGCTTTGCTGGCGGCAGCTTACCCGCTCAAGCGAACGCTCGACCGGCCCTTTGGCCACGTTATCCTTCGCTACGGCGAGACCGGCAATGAAGAGAACTTCATTGATGGCGAGCCAGCGAACGGCCGCCTTGACGAGAAATTCAGAGCGACCCGCGACGGGCAGTTGTTCGTCTATCTGAACCAGCCGGTCAGCGGCGTCTTCCCGGGTCTGTTTCGCAACGTGAATTCGGGAAAGGCCAGGGTCTGGGTCTATCGCATCCCGAGGTGAGCTTCCAAAGTGAGCGTCACCCGAGGCTCATCGCTGGGCCGTGTTATTGCAACGGCAGCCAGCAAAGCGGTTGCATTCCTGTTCAAATCGTATTCAGAATTGCATCCCAGTCATCGCTCATCTTGGTCTTTCATGAACGCTGCCGGTCGAAGTCCCATGGGCGATGGAGGATATGACGATGGCTATTCCGCGTGCCCCTGTTTTTGGGGACAGGTGCCGGGCTCCCTGGTTAGAGATTTCGTGGCGGCCAATCCTTTGTTGACCGGGCGCACTGTCCTTGACCTAGGGTGCGGAGAAGGAAAGAACGCCAATGCTTTTGCGTTGGCCGGCGCTTCAGTGGACGCGGTCGATTGCTCGGCGTTGGCTATCGCCAATGGAAAACGCGCGTTCCCAAGCCAGAACATTAATTGGATAACGTCAAACGCGGCAGATCACCTAAGAAGATGCCAGACCTACGATTATGTTGTCCTGTATGGATTGCTTCATTGTTTACCCTCCGCTGAAGACATTTCGGAATTGATCGCCTTAGCGATACGAAAGACAGCGAATGGGGGAGCGCATTTTTTAGTCGCATTCAACAACGGTCCACATGATCTGTCCGCACATCCAGACTTTAGGCCGACCCTTGTTTCGCACGCCTTTTATTGCGAGCAGTACAAAAGGCAGGCCATTATCTCGGCAAGCGACACCGTTCTTCATGAGACGCATCCACACAATCAAATTCCACATTTTCACAGCATCACGCGAATCATTGCGAAAGTGAGAGATGAGCTGTCCTGAAGAACTACGCAGGCTCTACCACGAACGGCGCGTGGTGCCATTCGTTGGCGCAGGCGCATCTATGTCCGTCTCGTGGTCTGGCGGATCAGCGCGAGGACCATCATGGGAACAGATGGTCGATCAGGCGATAAAGCTTCTCGGTAGCAATGACCCTGAACTGTTGCGCCTACGCGGTAGCGATCTCCAGATTTTGGAATACTTCAAAATCAAAGTTGGAGATTTAGCGCCGTTGACCCATTGGCTTTCTCGCGAATTCTCAATGGCTACTGATAGCGACATACTGGGCTCACCCATCTTGTCCGAACTGGTCGAACTAGACCGCTGCAGCATTTTCTACACAACGAATTATGATGATTTCTTAGAGAGAGCTTTAAGGAAATCGGGCCGCCCGACTCAGGCGATCACGGCTGAACGCAGTATTGCACATAACCGCTCCGATGTTGAGGTCGTAAAGTTTCATGGTGACTTTAATAGCCCGATGGAAATGGTGGTTACCGAGTCTCAGTACATGGACCGAATGAGACTCGAAAATGCAATGGACTTCAAATTGCGTGGCGACATTTTGGGTCGTGCCGCGCTGTTTATTGGCTATAGCTTTCGTGACCCAAACGTGAACTACATTTTTCACCTAATAAATCGACTGTTTGCAAACCTGCCCGATTCGTTCACGGGGCGCCGCGCATATATCGTTTTAACGGACCCATCAGACTTCGAGCGAAGACTTTTTCAGCAAAGGAACATTGAGGTTATATCCGTGGGTTCGAATGATCGACCTCGCGAAATCGCAAATTTGATAAGGGAAATGAGATCGTAAAAATGCGCCCGATAAAGATCGTCTATTGCTCATGGAGCGATTTCAAAAAAGAAGAATGGAGAATTGCGAAGGATCATCTCGAACTGAAGTCAACGCCCGGTAAGAAGTTGGGTGAACTCTTTGACTTGGAATTTAGACAGGCGTCAACTTCGGAACCTCTTCTTTGCGACCTTGAGGCGATGGTGAAGGCCAAGATTGCGTCAGCTTACCGCCATGTCCAAGTGCCGTGCATCGTCGAGCACGCTGGACTAGTCCTCGAAGGATATGAGGTCAAATCTTTTCCAGGCGGCCTGACGCAGCCGATGTGGGACTCATTGGGTGCTGAGAAATTTGTTGGTTGCTGTTCAACCCTTAGCACCAAAGCAATTGCCCGTGCGGTGGTCGGTTACTGCGACGGAATGAATGTATCGACGTTCGTAGGTGAGACAACGGGTGTTCTCGCCGCCACCCCACGCGGCGACCGAGATTTCTAGTGGGACACTGTTTTTTGTCCCGATGGTGGAGGCGGCAAGACATACGCAGAAATCGTCGGGGTAGATCGAAGCGGATTGCTGACGAAGCTGAAGATATCCCAATCGATGCGCGCGCTGCAGAACTTCCTTGAATTTCGTCTTTCGAACGATGCTAAGCTCTTCCCAGCATATTAGGGCGAAAGTGTCTTGACGACGTAATCCAGAGTTCGACGAAACGCTTCAAGGCCAAATGAATTGTATACGACAGCGCTCGCGTGCCTGCCCAAGCTTGAAATCTCTTCCTCGACGGGGGCATCGTAAATCTTCAGGAAATCCCGATAGCTGAAGGTGAGTGTGCCATGAGCTTCACGCGCGCGGTACATTTCAAAAGCAAGGTCGGCGGGCGCTTGAACAAACAGGAGTGCAACGGAACCTTGTGAGAGACCTCGCAGCTTTTCGTAAGTCGATAGATTTCGAATACCGTCAACCACACATCTGCCGTCGCCAAAAGTGCTGACCTGTTTGAAAATTTCCGCCGCGAGCCTGTCGGGGCCACCGGGAGTGAGAATAAATCTCAGGGCACGAGCTTGAAATTCCTCGCGACCGATGTCGGATAAAGGCGGCGAGGCCATCAGGCTCGCGAGAAGCGACCCAGTTTTGACGAGAGGCAGTTTCAACCTTTCGCTTAGGTAGCTCGCTGTCTCCGACTTACCCGAGCCAATTCGACCCGACACAGCGATGATGCGATCGGTCGTAAGTTGCGTGTGATTTAAGACTTCAAATCTTGCTTTGGCGATGACCGTTGATGGATAGAATCGTCGCAAGCACAACTGCGACCAATATTCAAATTCGGCAAGATCGACTGTATCCTTCGATAGATCAATCCACCCAATTCCCTTAATTGACGAATCTCCCTTCTGGAGCTGTCTCGCTTGGGACCAGTCCGATAGCCAAGCTCTATAAACGACCGCAACGTGCCTGCGTCCAACCTCCGAAGAGTCATCGTTGAGAATCGCCAAGCGCTCAAGAGGCACCCCTTGGAATAGCTTAAGCGTTTCGTGACTGGGTGCGTGCGGGCCGTCTTTTGTCGCTCCGTTTCTAGTTTTGTCCGGCAGCTTAAGTTCTTCAGACAGCTCACGTCGTGCGCAGGATGACAGGCCGTGATCCGTATGAGAAAGTATGTCCATATCTGCAGCGCTAACATGGCCGCCAAAACCAATGCATTTTGAGCCGCGTAGAAATTCGGCGGCTCGGCTAAGGTACGACCTTTTGAAGAAGAGAAGGCGCTGACCGCATTGAACTAGGACATACGTGATGAACTGCTTTGCGTCGTCTCTGGTTTCAGCTTCAGAGCGTGCGACATATTCAAGATTTTTTGGCTGAAGAAGTTGCGTCAGGATTTCTCCCGGATCGGTATCAACGCCTTGAAACGTCAGCAGCTCGCTAAAGCTGTTCTCTTTCACGCATAGCACTTCTTCCTTGGGTGTTCGAAGAACCCGAGGCACTGCTAGATACTCGGTAGTCGGGTGATGCGACCCGTTGACAGAATGGGGAACAAAAGTGGCGTTTGCCAGCTTTGCCCGTACTGTAAATCTTCCCTTTGATGTCCTTGCAAACCGCGAGTGCTGTCCACGCGTCAGGATATCGATGCTCAATCGAGCTTGCATCGACTTCTCGGGCGTTCGGCTCATGACGTGATCGCCGAACAGACCTTGATCGATTCCGCGGTCCACTATTTCACGCGCTTTCAGAGGCGATAATGCCTTCGACAAGACGGTCTCGGCCACTCGGAGATAGGTCTGACTTTCTCCATCCCCGTGACTGGCGGCATCCTGCAACGAAACCGTTTGCTTTTCGTAAGCGCGCATCAACTCTCTCAAAACTCTAACGCCATTTTGCGGCGGTATCGTTTTCGCGGGAAGCGGGACTACTACAGCTTATCGCATGGGCACCATTGAGCCACGGGCCGAACGGCCATCTTTGTTCTTCGGTCCACCAAAGACTGTGTGGGATCAACAGAAATCATCGGCGTGAAATGCCGTGTCAGGGACCGTGCCCATGGCCCGCAAGTTACGCCCCGCTGTTTACCCCTGCCCCCGGACGGAAAGCGCATAACGGCCGGCCCCCCGAAGGGGTCAGCTAAGTCATTGCCAAAATTGAGAGAGATTGGAGCGGGCGAAGGGGCTCGAACCCTCGACCCCGACCTTGGCAAGGTCGTGCTCTACCACTGAGCTACACCCGCATCCGAGATGGCGGCGATCGCTCGCCGTCAACGGCAGACCTATGCCAAATGCGGGCTGCGAATGCAACAGTCCGCGCACGGTCCGAAGCTTTTCCGGATGATCCGATTTCTTTTGACTAAATAGGCTCGAATCGGTCCGAAACAACAGCAAAATGGAATTTGTCGGGCCTCATGCCATCGCCGGGAACCCGGAGTTAGCCGCCAGGGCGATAGCCCGATTCGCGGGCCGCCGGCCCCGGAGGCACTCGGACGGTTCGGAACGCCGGCCCGGACCGATTGATTTTTGCGGCCAAGCCGCCATCTAGCGAACGAGAACTTGGTTCCGGACCGTGCTAGAAGCAGCCCGACCCGCAGCCGATATTCTGCGTTCCTTCTCGAGACATCAGGCGAGGATACCGTGACGATAGTTGAGCAGGGCGGCGGCCCGGCACCGCAGGCAGTACCCGATCTGATCAAGGAGACGACCACCCAGACCTTCGTGAAGGATGTCATCGAGGAATCGAAGCGCCAGCCGGTGCTGATCGACTTCTGGGCGCCCTGGTGCGGCCCTTGCCGTCAGCTCACGCCGGTGCTGGAGAAGGCGGTTCGGGCCGCCAAGGGTAAGGTCAAACTGGTCAAGATGAATATCGACGAGCATCCGGCCATTCCGGGCCAGATGGGCATTCAGTCGATCCCGGCGGTGATCGCGTTCGTGGGCGGCCAACCCGCCGATGGTTTTATGGGCGCGGTGCCGGAGAGCCAGGTCAACGCCTTCATCGACAAGCTCACCAAGGGCATGACGGCGCCGGGTGAGCCGAACATTGCGGAAATTCTGAAAGAGGCTGAGGCCGTGCTGGCGGAAGGCGATCCGGCCGCCGCAGCACAGATTTATGCCGAGATACTCGGTTTCGATGCCACCAATATCGCCGCACTGGCCGGACTGGCGAAGTGCTACGTGACGACGGGTGCCGTCGAACAAGCCAAGCAGACGCTAGCGATGGTACCGGAATCGAAGCGCAACGATGCCGCCGTCAAGGCGGTGCAGGCCTCGATCGATCTTGCCGAGCAGGCGCAGTCGGTCGGCCCGGTGACCGAGCTCGAACAAAAGGTCGCCGCAAACCCGCTCGACCATCAGGCGCGATTCGACTTGGCGACGGCGCTCAATGCGCTCGGCAAGCGCGCGGAGGCGACCAACCAACTGCTGGAAATCGTCAAGCGCGATCGGAAGTGGAACGACGACGGCGCGCGCAAGCAGCTCGTGCAGTTCTTCGAGGCGTGGGGCGGCACCGACGAGGCAACCGTCGAGGGACGCAAGCGGCTGTCGACGATCCTTTTCTCGTAGGACGTATTCCGCGCGCGGGACATGGTTTTGTGAAGAGAACACCCACCAAACCAACGAACTGACCGGGACTGCAGATGCCGATCAATGCCGAATACCGCGGACCCGGCGAGCTTCCCGAAATCATTCCGGTATTTCCGTTGCCGGGCGCGCTGTTGCTGCCGCGCGGCCAGATGCCGCTCAATATTTTCGAGCCGCGCTATCTGGCTATGGTGGACGACGCGCTGCGCGACGGCCACCGGCTGATCGGGATGATCCAGCCGGACATTTCCCACTCCAGGGACGAGACAAGGCCGGTGCTGTTCCAAGTCGGCTGTGTCGGCCGCATCACCCAGCTCGCCGAATCCGGCGACGGCCGCTACATCCTCGAATTGACCGGGGTCGCGCGCTTCAAGGTGGTCGAGGAAATCGCAGCACTGACTACGTACCGGCAATGCAAGGTGGACTTCTTCCCCTATGCCGACGATTTCGTCGCGCGCAAAGGCGAGGAGGAAGTCGACCGCACGGCGTTGCTCGACGTGCTGAACGATTTTCTAAAAGCCAACAATCTGAAGGTGGATTGGGAAGGTATCGAGAGCGCGCCGAACGAGGCGCTGGTCAATGCGCTCGCGATGATGTCGCCGTATGGTCCGGCGGAGAAGCAGGCGATGCTGGAGGCGCCGGACCTGAAAACCCGCGCCGAGATCCTGATTGCGGTGACCGAAATGGACCTCGCCAAGAAGCGCACCAGCGGCGACACCGGGCTGCAGTAGATGCAACCCACTCCCCGAAGCGGTTCAGGCACGTTGCGACGCCTGCCGCTAATCCACATCTACCCTGCTTGACGCCCCTTCAGTGCGCCATGGTCCGAGCAGCCTTGCGCCGTCGCGCCGGTTGAGCCTGGGGGCGCACCATTGACAGAACGCTGGCGCCACTCATTGGTCGGCCAAGATAATAGCCCTGCATTTCAGTGCATGCCTCTGCATGGAGGATTTCGAGCTGTTCCTCGGTTTCGACTCCTTCGGCCGTCGTCGTCCTGCCGAGATTGACCGCAAATCGAACCACCGCGCGAGCAATCAGGCGCGATTCCTCCTTTGCATCCGACAATGCGTTGACGAAGCTGCGATCGATCTTGATCTTGTCGAATGGAAACCTCTGAACGAGGCTTAGCGATGAATAGCCGGTCCCAAAATCGTCCAGGGCGATTCGCACACCCAATTTGTGTAACTGATCGAGCGCAGCGAACACGGCCTCGCTGTCATGCATGGTGACCGTCTCGGTGACCTCGAGCTCAAGTCTTTGTGGCGCAATTCCCGAATTCGCGAGCGCCGCCACGATGATCGAAACCAGCTCTTTGCTCCTGAATTGAGCGGGTGACAGGTTTACTGCGATCCGCAGATCGGTGGGCCATTTGGCCGCCTCGGCACAGGCGGCCCTCAGCACCCATTCTCCGAGAGGCACGATCAAGCCTGTTTCTTCCGCAAGCGGGATAAAATCGGCAGGCATGACCAGGCCGCGCTGAGGATGATACCAGCGCAACAGCGCCTCAAAGCCGCTGGTTTCTCCGCTCGCAACATTGACAATCGGCTGGTAGTGGAGCTCGAATTCACCCTTGGCAAGCGCATCACGCATATCGCGCTCCAGGTTGCGCCGGGCACGCATGAGCTGGTCCAGCTCGGGCTCGAAGAAGCGGAATGCGCCGCGTCCGCCGCTCTTGGCGGAATAGAGCGCGAGATCTGCGCTCTTCAGGATCTCGTCAGGGCTGGTTCCGTCGCGCGGCGCGATAGCAATGCCGATGCTGGTGCCGATGGTCACCCGATGGTCGCCGAGATCGAAAGGTTCGCAGAGCGCGTGGCTGATTTTCTCGGCGAGGGCCGCGGCTTCGACGACGGGATTGGTCACGTAGTCGATAACGGCGAACTCGTCGCCGCCCAGCCGTGCAATCAGCGCCGTATCGCGGATGCATTCGAGCAGCCGCGCGGCGACGGCTTGCAGCAGCTTGTCACCTGTCGGATGACCGAGCGTGTCGTTGACTTCCTTGAAGCGATCGAGATCGAGCATCAAGACGGCAAGACCGGATCCGCCCTCGCGGATGATTGCAAGCGCGTGCTCCATGCGCACTCTCAGCCGCACGCGATTTGGCAGGTCGGTCAGCGCGTCATGCTGGGCCATATGGATGATCCGGGCTTCGGAGCGCCGCTGCTCGGTGACGTCGAGGTGCGTCGCCACCCACCCGCCGCCTGCCATTGGCTGTCGAGTCACGCAGATCAGCCGGCCATCGGCAAACTCGTCGATGCGGCTTGCGGTTGCGTTCACCGGCAGCGCGTTGATGGTCGAGACTAACTGCTGCGCAGCCTCGCGCTTGAGGATACCGGTGGCGATGCGATGCTGGATGATCTCGCGGTGCGGTGTCCCCGGTCTCAGCAGTTCCGGCGGCAGCCTGTACATTTCGGCATAGCGGGCATTGCAGACGACGAGCCGCTTTTCTGAATCGAACATGCAGAGGCCCTCACCCATGTGATTAATGGCTGTGTCCAGCCTGAGCTTCTGTTCTTGCAGTTCTCGCTGGGAGCGTTCGACCTGCTGCCGGGCGACCGAAAGCTGGCTGATTATTTCCTCGAATTTGCTGGTGCGGCTGGCGAGGCGGCGATCCGCCAACACGCCAATCAGGCTCATTCCGAGCACCGATAAAGCCACGCCGGCGATCGCCAAGGCAAGGAAGCCGGGAGAGAGCGACAGCGTGTGGGATGTCTGCGTCGGGTCGGGAACGATCTGCACCGCGCCCATGGCGGTGAAATGATGCGAGACAATTGCAAGCGTCAGCATGAGCGCCGCTGCCAGCGTGCCCCATTTTTCCTTATAGCCAAGCGCAATCGCCAGCGCGGCAGAACTGAAGAATATGCCGAGGCCGATCGAGACAAACACGAGGTCGAGCGACCAGGTTACGTGGCCCGGCACTTCGAGCGCCCACATGCCGAGATAGTGCATGCTCGCAATGCCTGCGCCTATGACGGCACCGCCGGCTGCCGCGCGCCACCGTCCGGAATTCCTGACAGCAAGTCCAAAGCCACTGGATGTCAGTATCATCGCTGCGGCAAGCGACAGCGCCGTCAGGACGAGGCCGTAGTCGGTTGATACGCCAGGCTCGTAAGCGAGCATTGCGACGAAATGCGTCGCCCAGATTCCGTATCCGATCGCAGCGCCGGCAATTGCGATCCAGATCAGCCGCGTTCGGGCCTGTGAAGCAATTGCGCGATGAAAGATGTTGACGGCAACGGTGCTGGAAACGAGGCAAACCAAACCAGCGAGCAGAACAAGCCGCCAATCGTGCTCGGCAATAAGGCAATTAAAAACGCGGAACATATTACGGGCCCCATCGTCAATGCTGCCGATGAAAGCGCGTAATTGGCATTGTCCCGTTAATTTCGTGCAATACCGGGTTCCATGCTTATTGGGCCGTAAATGCAATCGGCGCAATGACAGCCGAATCCCCGTAAAACCACCGGAAGCTTGTTACCTTGATACCGTAATGATTGCGCAACAGGTCGAGCGACGTAGCACTAGTTGCCAGGAGCGTGGGCTAATATCCCGCAATTGCCAGTACCACGACGGCGCCAAGGGCTTTCCAGCCGAAGCCGCGTCCGCGCGACCACCACGCATTGGCGGCGGCGGCAAAGGCGTAGACCGCGACGATCGTTGCGACGATCCAGTGCCGCGCGCTCTCCGATCCAAACGAGGGCGCGGCAATCAGCAGCACTCCGCCGCCGATCCAGGCCACCGTACCCGCCTGCCATACCAGGCGGATGAGGGTGCGCAGGCTTTCGGGCTGAATGGTCGCCTTGGCGAACACCTTGGTTTCCCCGAGCACGCCATGGATCAGGGCCACCGCTATGCCGGCGACGCCGGCGCATTGCAAAATCAGATCGCGCATCGATAACGTCTCCATACACTGCTGTATGGTATGCGCTGCATTCTGGCGCCTGTCAATACAGTGGTGTATGGTGGCAAGATCGCGGAACCCAGATGAGCAATCAACTAGCGGCAAAGGACTGGCTCGATCAGGGCCTGAAGACGTTGGCGACCCGTGGCTTCACCGCACTGAAGGCGGAGCCTTTGGCCAAGGCGATGGGAGTGTCGCGCGGCAGCTTCTATTGGCATTTCGCCGATATCGGCGCGTTCCATGCCGCAATCCTCGCACGCTGGCATGAGGTCGCGGCCGAGCAGATCATCGCCAATGTCGAGGCGGCCTCGAAGGACGAGAACCCGCTCGCGCTGCTGCTGCGCCGCGTGTTCGGCGAACGGCTGATGCTGGAACGGGCGGTCCGCACCTGGGCGAGCGTCGATCCTGCCGCCCGCGCCGCCGTGCAGGCGATCGACCGGCGCCGGCTCGGCTATGTCGAAGGTCTTTTGGCGCAATCCGGATTGTCGACGGATGTGGCCCGCGCGAGGGCGCAAATCCTGTATTGGGCCTTTCTCGGCTTTGCGCTGTCAGATCAGCCATTGCCGAAGGCACGACAAGAGGCCGTGGTCGACGAATTGGTACGGATGTCAGCGCCATGACACCTCGCGATTTGGTATGCTAAGGGCTACGCCTATCTGGAGAGAGTAAATGACAGCCCCGCCCGAACGCCTCGACGGCACCGTCGATCGAAAATTGCTGGAGATCCTGGTCTGTCCGGTGACCAAGGGCCCGCTCGAATTCGATTCGAGCCGGCAGGAATTGATTTCGCGTTCCGCCAAGCTCGCCTATCCGATCCGCGACGGCATCCCGATCATGCTGCCGGAAGAGGCGCGGAAGATCGAGTGAGGGTGAGCGCTGCCCTCTCCACGTCATTGCGAGCGAAGCGAAGCAATCCATCTCTCCGCTTGTTGCTGCATGGATTGCTTCGTCGCTTCGCTCCTCGCAATGACGACAGCTAGCAGCTACAGCGCCTCGCCCTTCAACAATCGCGGCACCTCGCCCGACAATCCCGCTGCCTGGCGGATGAACAAGTTCTTCAGCGGCGGCGCGCGATCGACGAGGCCGAGCCCGATATCCCGCACGGTGCGCAGCAGCGTCGATTCGTTCGAGAACAGAAAATTCAGCGAGTTGGTCGCAACGCCCATGGCCATGGTGTCGAACCGCCGCCAGCGCTGGTAGCGGTCGAGCACATCGGCCTGCCCAGGATCGATGCCGAGCCGGGCCGCATCGACCACGACTTCGGCCAACGCCGCGACGTCCTTCAGGCCCATATTGAGCCCCTGTCCCGCGATTGGATGAATCACATGCGCGGCGTCGCCGACCAGCGCCAGCCGCTCGGCGATGAATGAACGCGCAACGAAATAGCCGAGCGGAAACGCGCGCGGCTTGTCGAGCGCCTTGATCTCGCCGAGGTGCAGCCCGAAGCGCTTCTCGAGCTCATCGTGGAATTCGGCTTCGCCAAGCGCAGTGATGCGTGCGGCCTCGTTCCGGTTCTCGGTCCACACCAGCGACGAGCGCTTTCCATTCAGCGGCAGGATCGCGAACGGACCCGCCGGGAGAAAATGCTCTTCGGCACGACCGTGATGATCCCGCTCATGGCCGACGGTGACTACGATGCCGGATTGATCGTAGTCCCAGCCATGGGTGGCAATGCCGGCGCGCTCGCGCAGTCTTGAGCGCGCGCCGTCGGCGGCGACCAGCAAGCTTGCCTCGATGACACCGCCGTCGGCGAGCGTCACGGTGACGCCATCGGAACGTGAATCGTAAGTCGAAACGGCGGTAGCCCGGAGATCGATGCCATCGGCTTCGGCGCGCTCCACCAGCGCGTCGATCAGGCGGCGATTCTCGACCATGTGGGCAAACGGCTCGCCGGGTTCGACATCTCCCGCAAACGTCAGGAATACCGGGCGTGTCGCGTCATCCAACCTGGAGTCGGTAACGACCATGTCGAGGATGGCTTGCGAATCCGACACCTGATTCCAGACGCCGAGCGTCTCAAAAAGCCGCCGGCAGGCGGCCACAATAGCGGTCGCGCGTGGGTCGCGGCTCGGCCGCAGCCCGAGCGCGGGATCGGCGACGACAACGGGAATCTCCGCGCCAAGGCCCTGGCGGAGCGCCAGCGCCAGCGCCAGCCCGGCAAAGGCGCCGCCGCAGATGACAATACTTCGCTGTGTCGCCATGCCATCCGTACCCGGTTACGCCCTCAGACCAGACTTGCTACCTGATAATAGCTGGGCGAAACAGAGCCGAGAAACAAGGTCCTTAACCAGATGTCACTCCGGGGCGCACTTAGCGCGAACCCGGAATCCAGAGGTTTGGCACGAGATTCCGGGTTCGCCTCTTCGAGGCGCCCCGGAATGACGGCGCCTCCACGAATTGAAAGCACTACCATGTCCAAAGGCCTGATTGACCTGATTTCCATCCTCGATCTCGAGCCGCTCGAGGTGAACCTGTTCCGCGGCAACAGTCCGAAGACGAGCTGGCAGCGGGTGTTCGGCGGACAGGTGATCGGGCAGGCCATGGTCGCGGCATGCCGCACTGTCGAAGGCCGCCTGCCACATTCGATCCATTGCTATTTCATCCTGCCCGGCGATCCGCAGATTCCGATCATCTACGAGGTCGAACGGCTGCGAGACGGCAAGAGCTATTCGACCAGGCGCGTCACCGCGATCCAGCACGGCAATGCGATCTTCTCCATCATGGTTTCTTTTCATGCCGAGGAGGAAGGCGCCTTCGACCATCAGGACAAGATGCCGGACGTGCCGCCGCCGGAGAAACTCACCGCCGAGGAAGTGGCAAAACAGCCGATGTTCCGCGAGATGCCGGAATTCATCCGCCGCTACTACGAATCCGACCGGCCGATCGAACTGCGCCCGGTCGAGCTCGGCCGCTATTTCGGCCAGAAGATCGACGACGGGCGCATCCATGTCTGGATCCGCACAGCAGCCAAGCTGCCCGACAATCCGGCGCTGCACATGTGCGCGCTGGCCTATGCGTCGGATTTCTCGCTGCTTGACGCCGTGATGGCGCGCTACGGCCGCACGCTGTTTGACAAGCGCATGATGCCGGCGAGCCTCGATCACGCGATGTGGTTTCACCGACCGTTCCGCGCCGACGAATGGCTGCTCTACGCGCAGGATTCGCCGAGCGCGCAGGACGGCCGCGGATTGACCCGCGGCCTGATCTTCAAGCCTGACGGCACACTGGTGGCGTCGGTCGCCCAGGAAGGCTCGGTCCGCCAGCGCAAGTAAGAGCGCGACCTCTTACGCTTTCGCCAGCGTTCCGCGCTCGGCCAGCGCGAATTGCGACGCGTACCAGCGTGCGTACCAGGCCAACATCCACGGGATCGGAATGATGAAGATGCAGGCGATCACGAACACGAAGGTTCGCCACAGCACTTCCAGTCCGGACGCGGTGAAGATGACCTCGCGCTGCGTGCCGTCGATGTTGCGGCAGATCCAGCGCATCCAGGCCGTGACCACCCAGGCCCAGCCGACGATGGTAATGAAGGACACGTACAACAGCACATGCCAGCCGACATAGCCCAACGCGCTGCCGTTGAAGGCGATCGGAAGCGGCTGGTCGTTGGAGCTCAGGTTGGAAGCGATCCAGCGAATGACCATCCAGGCCAGCACGGCCTGAAGCGGGATCGAGAGGTATTGCAGGTAATAGAGGTCGGCCGAGCCCACATAAGTCAAAATGCCGATGGCGATGAAGACGTACCAGATGTCGAGGGGCTGGCCGGTGAAAGCAAGGTTCGGTCGGCCCGGCACGTAGAGCCGGGAAAAGATCCAGCGATAGAACCAGGTCGCAACCCAAGGCGCCGGAATCACCAGCACCATGCCGATGACGAACACAAGGCTGCGTCCGAGGAGCTCCCACAGCCCGACATCGATCGATAGCGCACCGCCGCCGTACCCTCCACCTGCAGCTGTAGGCGGGCCACCAGGTTGCGCGAAGGCGGGCGGGCCAGATCCGCCGGGTATCATCCCCGGAATTTCTCCTGCCCGCTGCCAGCCCGACATTCCCTCGGTCCAGACCAGCGTATCCGCCCCGACCATGCCGCGGGTGATAAGGTCGCGAAGCTGGGCCTCCGGATAAGGGCCCTGTTGCTGTCCGTTGGCTGCATAAAACCACGATCGGTTCGACATTTTATTTCCTTGAGCCGTGGAAAATGGAGGTAGCCGGCGGGCGGCTGGGGGTGAAACCGCATTTTGGCGGACGTTACAGGTGCCTGTACAGTGATCGATGTCACCAGCTCGAAATGTTTTCCCCTTCTACCTGCAACTTTTTTGTGCCATTTGCCCAGAAAGATGCCAGATTTGCCTCGGCGGTCCGCCGTCGGGGCACCCAGCCTGTCGCATGCTCAAAAATACCCCAGAGAAATGAAGGCCTGACCATGAAGCTCGTCGTCGCGATCATCAAACCCTTCAAGCTTGACGAGGTACGCCAGGCGCTGACCGCCATCGGCGTCCACGGCATGACGGTGACGGAGGTCAAGGGTTACGGCCGCCAGAAGGGCCACACCGAAATCTATCGGGGCGCCGAATATGTCGTGAACTTTCTGCCCAAGCTCCGAATCGAAATTGCGGTCGCCTCCGACGTTGCGGACAAGGCGGTCGAGGTCATTACCGCGAACGCGCGTACCGGGCAGATCGGTGACGGCAAGATCTTCGTCACGCCGATCGACCATGCACTGAGAATCCGCACCGGCGAGACCGATAGCGACGCGCTCTGAGACATCACGGAATTCAAGGCGCGGCGGCAACGACGCTGAACGCGCGAAGCCAAGAAGCGGCAACGAAACGACAACCGGCCGGGGGAATTTTATGGGGGCACCATCGTACCGCGCAGCAGGCAATGCTGCGCTCATTGCTCTTGCGGCGAGCTTCGCACTCATCACGCCGGCGCAAGCCGAGACGTCGACCATCAGTGCCGCCGACACCGCGTGGATGATCGTCGCCACCGCGCTGGTGTTGATGATGACGATACCGGGCCTGGCGCTGTTCTATTCCGGCATGGTGCGCAAGAAGAACGTGCTGGCGACCATGGCGCAAAGCCTCGCCGCCGTCGCGATCATCTCGATTCTCTGGGTGGCCTTCGGCTATTCGCTGGCTTTTGTCGGCGATGGCGCCTGGATCGGCACGCTCGATCGCTGGTTTCTGACCGGCATGACGATGGAGAGCGTCAATCCGGCGGCGAAGACGATTCCGGAAGCGCTTTTCATGCTGTACCAGATGACGTTTGCGATCATCACGGTGGCGCTGGTGGCGGGCGCGGTGGCCGACCGGATGCGGTTCTCGGCCTATCTCCTGTTCTCCGTCGGCTGGTTCATGTTCGTCTATGTGCCGCTCGCGCACTGGGTGTGGGGCGGCGGTTTTCTTGCCACCATGGGCGTGCTGGATTTCGCCGGCGGTCTCGTCGTGCATCTTTCCGCCGGCGTCGGCGGACTGGTGGCTGCGATGGTGATGGGCCGGCGTCACGGCTATGGCAGCGAGAACCTCGCGCCGTTCGACCTCTCGCTCGCCGTGATCGGCACCGGATTGCTGTGGGTCGGCTGGTTCGGCTTCAACGGCGGATCGGCGCTGGCCGCGAACTCGCGCGCGGTCATGGCGATCACCGCGACGCATCTGGCCGCCTGCGCCGGCGCGCTGACCTGGGCCGCGATCGAATGGGCAACACGACGCAAACCGTCGGTACTCGGCATGATCTCGGGCGCGGTTGCGGGCCTCGGCACAATCACGCCAGCCTCCGGATTCGTTGCGCCCCGGCATGGCGTCGTGATCGGCGTCGTCGCGGGAACGCTCTGCTTCTGGGCCTGCACCTGGCTCAAGCAGCGCTTCAAATATGACGACTCGCTCGACGTGTTCGGCGTTCACGGCATCGGGGGATTGACCGGCACATTGCTTGCCGGCGTCTTCGCGGTGAACGCGATCGGGGGCACTGCCGGCCTGATCGAGGGCAATGCACAGCAGGTACTGACCCAGCTCTATGGCGTCGCGGTCACGCTCGTCTGGTCTGGCGGCATTACCTTTATCCTGCTCAAGCTGGTGGGCGTGTTCGCGCCGCTGCGGGTATCTTTCCAGCAGGAGCTGGAAGGCCTCGACATCTCGCAACACGGCGAAGCCCTGCAATAGGCCACCCACCGGGTTACCGTTTGCTCTGCTGCTGAGCACGATTGCGCTGGCCGTCAGGCCCTGCCCACGTTTTGGGCACGTCTGACTACGCTTTGGGCGCGGCGGAATGGCGCAGGAAGATGCAGTTCTCCTAGAGGGCGAAAAGGTCCGGATTCATAGTCTGTTAGGGAACGATCCCGATCTGGCACGGCATTTGATTCTAAGGGTCTCGGCTGTGCCCGCGTAGTGAACATCTCCGCGTGGTGAACCTCAGTCGAGAACGCCCGGTCCGCTGACCCGGGCCCAAGCGGGGACCAAGACCCATGAAAATTGTTATGGCGATCATCAAGCCATTCAAACTCGAAGAAGTCCGGGACGCCCTGACCGCCATAGGCGTTCACGGCCTCACGGTGACGGAAGTCAAAGGCTATGGCCGCCAGAAGGGCCATACGGAAATCTATCGTGGCGCCGAATACGCCGTGAGCTTCTTGCCCAAGATCAAGATCGAGGTCGCGGTCGCCTCGGATCAGGTCGACAAGACCATCGACGCCATCACATCGGCTGCCAAGACCGGACAGATCGGCGACGGCAAGATCTTCGTCATCAACCTCGACCATGCGGTACGCATCCGCACCGGCGAGGCAGATGCCGCGGCCCTCTGATTTCGCGCACAAACCTTACCACTCAGGAGTAAAATCAAATGACGTTTAAACGTCCCTATAGCGCGGGACTGGCGGCCCTCGCAGTCGGCCTGTTCGCCGCGACCGCTGCCTACGCCGAGCCGACGGTCAACAAGGGAGACAACGCCTGGATGCTGACGTCGACAGTGCTGGTGCTGTTGATGACGATTCCGGGTCTGGCGCTGTTCTATGGCGGTCTCGTCCGCTCCAAGAACATGCTCTCAGTGCTGATGCAGGTTTTCTATACCGTCTGCATCGTCACCCTGCTTTGGGCGCTCTACGGCTACAGCCTCGCTTTCACCGGCGGTTCCGACTTCATCGGCGGCTTCTCCAAGGCCTTCCTGATGGGCGTGACGACCGATTCGAAGGCCGCGACTTTCAGCGTCGATGCCAACATCTCGGAGCTCATCTATATCTGCTTCCAGATGACCTTCGCGGCGATCACCCCCGCCCTCATCGTCGGCGCCTTCGCCGAACGCATGAAGTTCTCGGCGATCGCCTTGTTCGTCCCGCTCTGGGTCACGCTGATCTACCTCCCGATCGCGCACATGGTTTGGTATTGGCCGGGTCCGGACTTGATCACGGACGCTGCCAAGGCGCTTGCCGCGGCGGCTGACGGTGCAGCGAAGACCGCGGCCCAGGCCAAGCTCGACGAGATCAACGCCGACGCCGGCTGGATCTTCAAGAAAGGCGCTATCGACTTTGCGGGCGGCACCGTGGTGCACATCAACGCCGGCATCGCCGGTCTGGTCGGTGCGCTGCTGATTGGCAAGCGCGTCGGTTACGGCAAGGAGCTGATGGCTCCGCACTCCCTCACCATGACCATGATCGGTGCTTCGCTGCTCTGGGTCGGCTGGTTCGGCTTCAACGCCGGATCGAACCTCGAAGCCTCCGGCGGCGCCGCGCTCGCCATGACCAACTCCTTCGTTGCGACCGCAGCGGCGGCGATGGCCTGGATGTTCGCGGAATGGATCGTCAAGGGCCACCCCTCGGTGCTCGGCGCGCTGTCGGGCGC
Source organism: Bradyrhizobium sp. AZCC 1721 (assembly GCF_036924715.1). NCBI lineage: Bacteria > Pseudomonadati > Pseudomonadota > Alphaproteobacteria > Hyphomicrobiales > Nitrobacteraceae > Bradyrhizobium > Bradyrhizobium sp. AZCC 1721. Next base: position 122,704 of record NZ_JAZHSB010000001.1, read on the forward strand.
GGTCGCGGGCCTCGTCGCCGTCACGCCCGCGGCCGGCTTCGCCGGTCCGATGGGAGCGATCGTGCTCGGTCTCGTGGTCGGCGTCGTCTGCCTGTTCTTCTGCACCGTGGTGAAGAACTCGCTCGGCTATGACGACTCGCTCGACGTGTTCGGCGTCCACTGCGTCGGCGGCATCGTCGGCGCGCTCGGCACCGGTATCCTGGTGAATCCGGCCCTCGGTGGCACCGGCGTCATGGATTACGTCGCGGGCAAGATCGCAGACTACGACTTCGTCGCGCAGATGACCTCGCAGCTCTGGGGGGTCTGCACCACGCTGGTGTGGTCCGGCATCGGCTCGGCGATCCTGTTCAAGGTCGTCGATGTGATCGTCGGGCTGCGCGTCAACGTCGAGACCGAGCGTGAAGGCCTCGACGTCACCGAGCACACCGAGCGCGCATACAACATGTAAGTTCTCCCGGGGTGCGATCTCTTGGAAGGGGTCGCATCCACAACTCCGGTTCGGGCACATACCCGGCAATGCCCTGACCGTTGAGGGGCTCCAGCGCAAGCTGGAGCCCCTTTCTTTTTGTGCGCGCCTTGAGCTTTGAGCGGCTGCGCCGCGGTAGGCCTCCGGCTACACGCCTGTCTCGCCGTTCGGTGCGATCAACGTCACTGTCGGAAAGTAAGTTCGATAGCGGCGCGTATCGCGTGTCAAAAGCGGAAGCTGTTCGACCGCCGCATGGGCGCCAATAAAAAATCCGGAAGCACGCTGCTGCGGGCGCCGCCCGCGTTGCGATACTGAACAGAAGCCTTACCTGCGAGAAACAGCGCCATTCTCGGTATCGGCGCGACGGTGATGCCCGCCTGCGACAAGGCCGCTTCGAAATCTTCGATCACCGGAAAACGTATGGACGTTTCAGCAAAAATCACGTCATTGATCAGCAGCGGCCCTTGGCGGGCGGCGTCCTCCAGACGAGCAAGCGACCACTCCCACCGGCCCGGAGTCTGGATAAAGACATCCAGAAGGACGTTGGAATCGACCAGCGTCACACGCTAGTCCCCGCGCGTGATCGCCATAATCTCATCCGTGGAAAGACCCGGGCCGACGATACCAACCAGTTTGGCAAAACGACTGGGCTCGCTTGTATCGGCTTTTTCGATCACGATGGTACCATCCGCAGCGCATCGGAACTCGACCTTGCTTCCCGGAACGATCCCCAGATGTTCACGAACGGGCTTGGGAATTGTCACTTGGCCCTTACTCGTAACTGTCGTCGCCATAGCGGAACTCCCGGAAGTAATACCCGCTCAAAACATGGTAATACCCCGCAACTTGTCCAGACCAGCCGATGGTTAATCGCGTCTTAACCTCGCCGTATCTATGGTGGTTTGATCGGTTTCCGGGGCTCGCTTAAGTCCTTTGATCGCTTTTGAAAGTGCTGGCGTTTCAGACATGGCAATGATCGCCTCTTCCGGCGTGGCGCAGGGCGCCGGCAGTGCAACCCCTGCCGGTCAGGCCGAACGCTCGCCGTTCTTGCGCACGACCGAGCTGCTGGCGCCCTACCAGCCGGCCAAGCCATTGATCACGCTGTCATTGGGCGAGCCGCAGCACCCGGTGCCTGGCTTCGTCGGGCCGGTGCTGGCGAAACACATTGCCGAGTTCGGCCGCTATCCGTTAGCTAAGGGCATCGAGCCGTTCCGACGCGCCGCCGCCAGCTGGCTTTCGACCCGGTTCCAGCTCCCCCGCCCGATCGACCCCGAGAGCGAAATCCTGGTGCTGAACGGCAGCCGCGAAGGGCTGTTTTTTGCGGCGATCACCGCCGCCCGCTATGTTGGCCCGCGCAAGGGCAGGCCCGCGATCCTGATGCCTAACCCGTTCTATCCGGCCTATGGCGCAGGCGCCCGGGCCGCTGGTTGCGAACTGATCTACCTGCCGACCACACTCGCCAACGGATTCCTACCGGATCTCGATACGCTCGACGAGGCGACACTGGCCCGAACCGTCGCGATGTTCATTGCCTCGCCCGCCAATCCGCAAGGCGCCGTCGCCTCGCGCGACTACTTCACGCGGCTGAAGACCCTCGCCGACCGCTACGGCTTCATGATCCTGAGCGACGAGTGCTATTCGGAAATCTACACCAGGCAGGCGCCGGGCAGCGCCCTGGAATGCGCCGGGCCTGATTTCACCAACGTCGTTGCATTCCAGTCGCTGTCGAAGCGTTCCAATCTGCCGGGCATGCGCGTCGGCTTTGCCGCCGGGGATGGAAAGTTCCTCGCTGCCTTTCACGAGTTGCGCAACGTCGCGGCACCGCAGGTGCCGGTGCCGCTGCAACACGTCGCGGTCGCCGCCTATAGCGACGAGACGCATGTCGAAGAAAACCGCAGGCTTTATCGCATCAAGTTCGATCTTGCCGATCAGATCCTGGGCAGCCGCTACGGCTATGTGCGGCCTGCCGGCGGCTTCTGCGTCTGGCTCGACGTATCCCAGCGCGGCGGCGACGAGGCGGCGGCGGTGAAGCTTTATCGGGATGCTGGCGTCCGCGTGATCCCCGGCAGCTATCTGTCGCGGCTGCAGCCCGACGGCTTCAATCCCGGCGCGGGCTACATCCGTCTCGCGCTGGTCTCAGACAGTGAATCAACGGCCGAGGCATTGCACCGGCTGGTCGAAATTCTGGATTAATCGCAGGGCCCCAATGAGCATGCCAGCGATCGAACGTGTCATTCCCCTGGTCGGTCATCTGCCGGTCTCGATCCGCGAGGCCCTGGCGCGGCGGCTGCGCGAGCTTGCCGGCCTCAGCCTGATCGCGCTGTCCGGCGTGGCGGCGGCGGCGCTGATGACGTGGTCGGTGCAGGACCCAAGCTTGAGCCACGCGACGTCGCGCCCGATCCGCAACGTTCTCGGCTACCCCGGCGCAATCGGCGCCGATCTGTTGATGCAGATTCTCGGCCTCGGCGCGATCATGCTGATCCTCCCCGTCGCGGTGTGGGGTTGGCGCATGCTGACCCATCGCGCCTTCGACCGCGAAGCGCTACGCCTTGGGTGCTGGATTCTATCCACGGTGATCGCGGCAGGCTTTGCAAGCTGCTGGCCGCATGGCGGCGCGTGGGCACTGCCGACCGGGCTTGGCGGCGTCGTCGGCGACGCGCTGGTGCGTGCCCCCGCCGTCGTGTTTGGCCCAGCCGGCTTCACCTATCGTCTCGTGCTCGGCATCATCCTGTTTGCGGCGATGGCTGCGGCCTTTCTGTTTGCCAGCGGCTGGGGCTCGCGCCCGAAAGAGGAAGAGCTGACGCCGATCGAGGACGATGACGCGCCCTTCGTTGAAGAAGAGGATCGCAGTTCGGTATCGCTCGGATGGGTGTACCATGCCCTGATGAGCGCAAAGGCTCGGCTCGGATGGCTGATGGGCGTGGCCTACCGATCGCTGGTGTCGAGTTCGCCGCCGCCTCGCAAGTCCTCATTCGAACGTCAGGAACCGAGCCTCGGCGGTCGCTCCGCGCCGGCATTGGCCCCGCAGCAAGAGGAATTCGAGGACGAGGAAGAAGAGGAAGAGGAGGACGAGGAAGTCCCGGCCGCACGCGCTCCGCGTAAGAAGCCTGCACCGCGCGCGGCGGCGCGCAAGTCCGACAAGTTCGAACTCCCTTCAGTCTCGATGCTGACGGCGCCGAAGGCGTCGGACCGGCAACCGCTCAGCAAGGCCGAACTGGAGGCCAATTCGCGCGCGCTGGAAGGCGTGCTCGGCGATTTCGGCGTCCGCGGCGAGATCGTCAAAGCCAATCCCGGCCCGGTCGTGACGCTGTACGAACTCGAACCGGCGCCCGGCATCAAATCCTCGCGTGTCATCGGCCTTGCCGACGACATCGCCCGCTCGATGAGTGCGCTTTCGGCGCGCGTCGCCGTGGTTGCCGGCCGCAATGCCATCGGCATCGAGCTACCGAATGCGCATCGTGAAAAAGTTTACCTGCGTGAATTGCTGACCACAAAGGACAGCAACGAGTCGACGGTGAAGTTGCCGCTCTGCCTCGGAAAAAACATCGGCGGCGAATCCATCATCATCGATCTTGCTCGCACGCCGCATATGCTGATCGCGGGCACCACCGGCTCCGGCAAATCAGTCGCCATCAACACCATGATCCTCAGCCTGGTCTATCGCCTGAGGCCGGATCAGTGCCGCCTGATCATGGTCGATCCCAAGATGCTCGAGCTCTCCGTCTATGATGGCATCCCGCATTTGCTGACGCCGGTCGTGACCGACCCGAAGAAGGCGGTGGTGGCGCTGAAATGGGCTGTGCGCGAGATGGAGGAGCGCTACAAAAAAAATGGCCAAGCTCGGTGTGCGCAACATCGACGGCTATAACCAGCGCCTCGTCGAAGCCAAGGCCAAGGGCGAGGAGCTGACGCGCACGGTGCACACCGGCTTCGACAAGGAAACCGGGAAGGCGATCTACGAGGAAGAAAAGCTCGAGCTCGAGCCGCTGCCCTATATCGTCATCATCGTCGACGAAATGGCCGACCTGATGATGGTGGCCGGCAAGGACATCGAAGGCGCGGTGCAGCGCCTGGCGCAGATGGCGCGCGCCGCCGGCCTGCACGTCATTCTCGCGACGCAGCGTCCGTCGGTCGACGTCATCACCGGTACCATCAAGGCTAACTTCCCGACCCGCATCGCATTCCAGGTCACGTCGAAAATCGATAGCCGCACCATTCTCGGCGAGATGGGCGCCGAGCAACTGCTCGGCCAGGGCGACATGCTCTATATGGCCGGCGGCGGTCGCATCAGCCGCGTGCATGGACCATTCGCTTCAGACGAAGAAGTCGAGAAGGTGGTGCGTCACCTCAAGACGCAAGGCGCACCGGAATATCTGGAAGCGGTCACTGCGGAGGAACCGAGCGAAGAAGACGGCGCGGTATTCGATTCCACCGGCATGGGCGGCGATGGTGGCGGTGACCTGTTCTCGCAGGCGGTTGCGATCGTCAAGCGCGACCGCAAGGCCTCGACGTCCTATATTCAGCGCCGGCTGCAAATCGGCTACAACCGCGCCGCTTCGCTGATGGAACGAATGGAACAGGAAGGCATCGTTGGGCAGGCGAATCACGCCGGCAAGCGCGAAATTCTGGTCGAGGAGGAAGAGGGCGGATTCTAAAGCGCCGAACGTGGATTCGGCGCAACGATTTCACGGAAAAACGATATCTCCTTTGGTCGAAGCGCGATAAACTGGCCGGCAGCGGGATGCCTCGTCGAATAGAGATCCGAAATATCTGATGACACAACAACCCACCCATCGCGGGCTGCGCTCCGGACTGGCCCTTTTGATCGCCACATTCATCGCCGGCTTCGCGACATCGGCTCTCTCGCAGACCGTGCCGGTTCCGAAGCCCGCGCCCAAGGCCCGCGACGGCAGCATGCAGATGAGCGCACAGGAAAAAGCGCCGATGACCACCGGCGCCACCCAGGCGCCGCCGAATCCGGTGCTTCCGGACCCGCGCCGCAATGTCCCGGCCAATGTTTTTGCAACCTTTGATGCCAGCCAGAAGGCGCAGGCTGCGCGGGTGAGTTCATATCTATCGTCGCTACAGACGTTGGTGGGAAATTTCGTGCAAGTCGGCCCAGACGGCAGCAGGACCAAGGGCGATTTCTACATTCAGAAGCCGGGCAAGGTACGTTTCGAATATGACGACCCGAGTCCGATCGCGATTATCGCCGATGGTTCATCGCTGGCCGTGCGCGATCGCAAGCTCGCCACCCAGGACATCTATCCGCTGTCGCAAACGCCGCTGCGTTTCCTGCTGTCGGACAGGATCGATCTGTTGAAGGACACCAATGTCGTCAGCGTCACGGCCGATGACGTCTACATCAGCGTCACCATCGAGGAGAAGCAGGCCCTGATCGGCACCAGCCGATTGATGCTGATGGTTGGCGTCAAGGACGGCCAGCTCAAGCAATGGACGGTGACCGACCCGCAGGGTTACGACACCACGGTTGCGGTCTACAATCTGGACTCGTCCAAGAAGGTCGACCCCGGCCTGTTCAAAATCGACTTCACCAACTACTTCACTCCGGCGAACTGAGCGACGGCGTTCGTTCTCCTTCCTTCTGCGGAGCCTCAGGGTGGGCAAAGCCACCGGTCGCGCGAATGCGCGCCCAGCGACGAGCGCAGGGCGCTCGCGGAGTGATGACAGCTCCGCGTGCCCACCATTTTCGTCGAGATTGGGGTGCATGGTGGGCACGGCGCAGAGCACCTTTGTCCCACACTACGAAATTCCGCCTGTGGACAAAGCGCGCGACGTCATCATGAACCGTGGTAAGACGCGGCTCCCATGCGTTTTTCCCTGACAACGTGGAATATCAACTCGGTGCGCCTGCGCATCGATATCGTCGCCAAATTCCTCAAATCGGCGCGACCGGATGTATTGTGCCTGCAGGAAACCAAATGTATCGACGATGCTTTTCCGCTGAAGCGGTTCAAGCGTCTCGGCTATGAGCATGTCGCGCTGAACGGGCAGAAGGGCTATCACGGCGTCGCTATCGTCTCGAAACTGCCCTTCGATACCACCGATATCAGAACCTTCTGCGAAAAGATCGATTCGCGGCATATTTCGGTAGCTTTCGGCGAGAAGGCCCAGCTTGCAAAGCCACTGGTGCTGCACAATTTCTACGTTCCGGCCGGCGGCGACATTCCCGATCCCGCGCTCAATCCGAAGTTTGATCACAAGCTGAAATTTCTCGACGAGATGAAAGCCTGCGAACCGCTGCATCCGCGTGGTGACGACCGGCATATCCTGGTCGGCGACCTCAACGTTGCACCACATGAAAACGACGTGTGGTCGCACAAGCAGCTTCTGAAGGTCGTCTCGCACACGCCGATCGAGTGCGAAAAGCTCCTGGCCGCGCAGGCCCATGGCGAATGGTTCGACGTCGCGCGCGAACGGATCCCGCTTTCGGAAAAGGTCTATACGTGGTGGAGCTACCGCGCCGCCGACTGGACGGTGGGCGACCGTGGCCGTCGGCTCGACCACATCTGGGTCTCGCGCGCGCTGAAGGACGCCGTCAGCGATTTCAGGATTACCCGCGATGCGCGCGGCTGGGAGCGTCCATCGGACCACGTGCCTGTCACGGTGACGCTGGAGGTGTAGGTTCTTCGTCGCCCCTGCGAACGCAGGGCCAATAACCACAGGCCTGTTGTTACGAAAGCCATCTACCAAATTACCCAAAAGAGTAGCCGCGGCGTATGGATCCCGGGTCGCGCTCGCGGAGCCTGTCATAGGGCCGGCCGAAAAGGCCGGCCCCGTTGGCTCGCTTGTCCGGAACGACGGGGCTCAAATACTGAGTTTCGCGCCCGCCATCAGAATATCGCTGGCGAGCTGGCTGGTCCGGGTGGCGAGTTCATCGCGCAGGCGGCGCGCCGCAGCGGGGTCACTTTCGAGCACGCGCTGAAACAGGCTGCGTGACACCCGGATAACCGAGGAATGAACAAGCGCGACCGCGCTGGACGGCCGTTTCATGGCCACGATCAGCGCCAATTCGCCGATCAGGGCCCCGGGGCCCGCAACGACTTCAGCGCCGCCGTCCTCGACGCGGAACGAACCGCGCTGAACGATGTAGCCCGCATCCGCTTCATCGCCCGCATTGAACAGATAATCGCCGGGAGAGAAATCGCGCTGCTCCGAGCCGATCGCCAGCATGCGCAGCGCCGCCGTTCCCAACAGGCGTAATGTCGGGACCCGCTCAAGCAGGGCTACATCATCGTCGATCGACATGAACCGTTGACCGGGATGCGCGAAAATTACGAATCGTGGCTGCGAATCGTATCACGGCACCAGTTTGTAACCACCGGCTTCCGTCACCAGGATTTCCGGGTTGGCCGCATCTTTCTCGATCTTCTGCCTGAGGCGGTAGATGTGGGTTTCCAGCGTGTGCGTGGTAACGCCCGAATTGTAGCCCCAGACTTCCTGCAGCAGCGTCTCGCGCGACACCGGCAGTTGGCCGGCGCGATAAAGGAAGCGCAGGATCGCGGTTTCCTTCTCGGTCAGTCGCACCTTTCTGGCATTGGCGGCGGTCAGCATCTTGGAGCCGGGCCGGAAGCTGTAAGGACCGACGGAGAATACCGCGTCCTCGCTGGCCTCGTGCTGGCGGAGCTGCGCCCTGATTCGGGCGAGCAGGACGGCAAACCTGAACGGCTTGGCGACGTAGTCGTTGGCACCCGATTCGAGCCCCAAAATAGTGTCGGAGTCGGTGTCGTGGCCAGTCAGCATGATAATTGGCGCCTTGAAGCCGCCCTTGCGAAGGCTGCGCACGACCTCCCTTCCATCCGTATCCGGCAGGCCGACATCCATCAGCACCAGATCGGGGGAATTGGCTTTGGCGGCGCTGGCGCCCTTGGCGCCGGTATCGACTGCGGAGGCTTCGAATTCCTCATGCAGCGACAATTGCTCCACCAACGTATCGCGCAGATCGGTGTCGTCATCCACGATCAGGATCTTGCGGGCATTGGGCATAGGATACGATCCTCTTGAGGCAGGCGGCGGACACAAGCGAGAGCGTCTCAAAGCCGGGTCTTGGTCGATAACAACCTGATTCGCAGGCAAACTTCACAAGCAAGCCGGGTTATCAGGCACTGATTCGCATTGAGGTAGGAGATTGTTACAGTTTCACAAGCCGAACCGCAGTCTATCCCAAATTTGAGGCGCGTTTGGATGAATGTCCTGTAATGCCGCCAAATAGAGCAATTGAGGTAGGGCAAGCAACCCCAGGGTTCGGGTATTGGCATGGAAAGTAACGCCATTTCAATCACTTATCAGACATATGCGCGTGATCGGCCGTTGACGGCAATCCGGGTCCGCAGGGCTGCCGGCGACCCCTGCCGGGGCTGGCTGACGGCGGACGGTTGGACCGTGCCGGTGGCACTTGGCCGCGGCGGCATCCTCGTCAACAAGCGGGAGGGCGACGGCGGCACGCCGCGAGGCACCTATCATGCGCTGCAATTGTGGTGGCGCGCCGACCGCCATCCCAGGCCGCGGACCTATCTGCCGGTCCGGCCGATCCGGCCCGAAGATGCCTGGTGCGAGGACCCGCAGGACCGCCGTTATAACCAGCCAATCCGTCTGGTCCGGGATCAGGCCGGTGACCGGCTGACGCGCGAGGATCACCTCTACGACTTCATCATCGAAATCGATCACAACAGCGCGCCGCGAATTGCCGGCCGTGGCAGCGCCGTGTTCCTGCATCTGGCGCGGACCAATTTCTCGCCCACGGCGGGATGCGTCTCGATGACGAAATCCGCCATGCTGCGGCTGCTGCGGCGGATGGGACCGCAGACTAAAATCATCATCGGCTGATGGGGAAGCGAAAACAATGCTCGACAGGAACGCAATAACGGCCGCGTCAAAGATCCTGCACGACCACTGGCGCGCCGGCACCAAATTTTCCGGCCTCGACGAATCGCTGCGGCCGCGCGATCGCATTGAGGCCTACGCGATCCAGGCGGGAATCGAAAAATACTCGTCCGATAGCTTGTTCGGCTGGAAGATCGCGGCCACCAGCGAGGCCGGACAAAAGCACATCAACGTCGACGGCCCGATGGCTGGGCGCATTCTGGCCGAAACCGTCATCCACGACGGCGGAACGGCTTCGATGGCAGGCAACGAAATGCGCGTCGCCGAACCCGAATTCGCCTTTCGCATGCGTGTCGATCTGCCGGCGCGCTCCACGCCCTATACGACGCAGCAGGTTCTCGATGCGGTCGACACGCTGCATCCGGCCATCGAAATTCCGGATTCGCGGTTTGAGAATTTCGTTACCGCCGGCGAAGCCCAACTCATCGCCGACAATGCCTGTGCGCATCTGTTCGTATTGGGGCCGGCGGCAACCGCCGACTGGCGTTCAATGGACCTCGTCGAGGAACGGCCGATTATCACGATGCGCGGCCACCAATTCGTTGGCCACGGCAAGAACGTGTTGGGCGATCCGCGCATTGCGCTGACCTGGCTCGCCAATGAACTGCGCCAGCTTGGCGTGATGCTGAAGGCCGGCCGCGTCGTCACTACCGGCACCTGTCATGCACCGCTGCCGATTCAGTCAGGCGATTTTTGCGCAGCTGATTTCGGTTCGCTCGGCAACGTGTCGGTGAGGTTCGGATAAGCGTTGCTCACAATCGATGTCGTCCCTGCGAACGCAGGGACCCATAACCACCGTCGCTAGTTGGCACGGAAAGTAGCTACCCCATCACCTTACCGATAAGCCCGCGGCGTATGGGTCCCTGCGTTCGCGAGGGACGACGGCACAGACTTTATCGCGCGCCAAAAATCGCCGAGCCGATGCGCACATGCGTCGCACCCATCTGGATCGCGACTGCAAAATCGGCGCTCATGCCCATCGACAGATTTTTCAGCCCGTTGCGCGCGGCGATCTTGGCTGTCAACGCGAAATGCGGCGCCGGCGCCTCGTTGACCGGCGGGATACACATCAAACCGGAAATGACCAGGCCGTATTTGTCGCGGCAGCTCGCGATAAAGGCATCTGCCTCGCCGGGCGCGATGCCAGCCTTCTGCGGTTCCTCGCCGGTGTTGATCTGAACGAACAATTCCGGACGTTTGTTCTGCGAATTGATTTCCTTGGCGAGCGCTTCGCAGATGCTGGGTCGGTCGACCGAGTGGATGGCATCGAACAGCGCGACGGCCTCCTTCGCCTTGTTGGATTGAAGTGGCCCGATCAGGTGCAACGCCGTTCCGGGATAGGCCGAGACCAGGGCAGGCCATTTCGCTTTGGCCTCCTGCACGCGGTTTTCGCCGAACACCCGCTGTCCGGCCTCGAGGACAGGTGAAATGGCCGTGGCGTCGAACGTCTTCGACACCGCGATCAGCGTCACCGATGCGCGCTCGCGGCGCGCCTCCTTGCAGGCGCGCGCGATCTCTTGCTCCACCTGAGCCAGGCCATTTGGTAAAGACTTGGTTAGCGGTGTCGCCATCTCTCTCGCGTGATGTCCCGATTTCGGTCGGATGTTTTACGGCATTTCCTCGAATTTTACCAAGTTCGAGAAAGCCTTTTTGAGCCCTTCACACTACCGTGCCGTGTGGGGGGCATGATGTCTGGCGTTACTTTCAACCGCAAACGGGTCAAACTCAAGAAGCTTCTGGGAATCCGGGCACGGCTTGCGCTGCTCGCCGTGATGCTGGTGGCGCCCTTGATGCTGGAACGGGTCCGTTCGCTCGAAGACGCGCGCGCCAAGCAGATCGCGATGGCTTCGGAGGAATACGCCAACACTACGCTGCACACTGCGGAGACCCAGCGCGAGGTCGTCTCCTCGGTCGAGGCCATGCTGAAATCGGCTGCCTATATCCGCGCCTCCAGCGGCATCGGGCGCAGTTGCGAAATCTTGCGCGCCAGCCTGCCGACCAACCTGCCCTGGATCCGCAGCATCATGATCGTCAGCAAGGACGGCGTGGTGCAGTGCTCGACGCTGAACATGCTGGTCGGCCTCAACATCGGCGACCGTGAGTATTTCCGAAAAGCACAACAGACCCGCGACTTCGTTTTCAGCGACTATTTGTTCGCCAGGGTAAGCAATAGACCGATCCTGATGGCGGCCTATCCAGTAGCCGCAATCAATCAAGAAGAAGACGCCGTGGTGGTCGCCGGCATCAATCTCGACTGGATGTCGAAGATCATGGCCAAGCTCGGCGGACGGCCGGGGATTTCAGCGCTGCTGGTCGACGGCGCCGGCGTCGTGCTGGCCGCGCCGGCGGATGAGGCCAGCATGATTGGCAAGCCGCTCAACAACGTGCCGCTGCTGACGGCCATCGCTCACAAGGCGCTTGTTTCCGACACCCCGATGGGCTCGCTTTCCTTCACCGCAGCCGACGGGTCGCAACGCGCGATCAGTTTCGCGCGCATTCCCGGCACGCAGTCCCGCCTGATCGTCAGCATCGACGAGGCCAAAATCACGGCGGCGATCAACCGCGATATCCGCACCGCCTACCTGCAGCTCGGACTAGTCTGCCTGTTCGTGTTGCTCGGCGCGCTGATCGGCGCGGAAAAGCTCATCATCAACCCGATCGAAGTCATGACCGGCATGGCCAGGCGATTCGGCGAAGGCGACTGGTCGGCCCGCGTCTCGCACAGCCGCCTGCCGTCGGAATTCATGCCGCTGGCCCGCGCCTTCAACGCGATGGCGGCGCAACTCAGCCAGCGCGAACGCGAGCTCGTTGCCACCAACGACCGGCTCACCGTGATGGCCTCGATCGACATGCTCTCCGGCCTCGCCAACAGGCGCGGTTTCCAGAGCCGGCTCGATTTCGAATGGATGAAGGCGCAGCAGTATCATAGCGAGCTGTCGCTGCTGATGATCGATGTCGATCACTTCAAGCTCTACAACGACACCTATGGCCACCCGGAAGGCGACGCCTGCCTCACCCGGATCGGCGAAGCGCTGGCCGGCATCGCCGCCGACAATCTGGGCTTTGCCGGCCGCTATGGCGGCGAGGAATTCTGCCTGCTGCTGCCGAACACCAGCACGCAGAAAGCACTCGAGATTGGCGAAACCGTGCGCGCCACCGTTCAAGGCCTCGGCCTGCCGCACATCACCTCCAGCCACCGCACCGTCACCGTCAGCGTCGGCGTCGCCGCGACGCTTCCGAACGACGCCCAAACCCCCGGCGAGCTGATCGAGGCGGCGGATGCCGCCCTCTACGCCGCCAAACACCGCGGGCGAAATACCGTGGTCGAGCACGGCTTTGCAAAGCTGGTGGGCGAGGCGGGGATCGCGATGGCCGGGTGAGCGGACGCTCCACGCCATCGGCTAAAACGCCCCATCCCACTGTCCCAACCCGTTGACCCCGCAGCCGCTTTTATGGCCTAGTCCGCCGTCCTCTGGATGGGACCCGAATCCACAAAAAGCCTGCGATTCCATGACTTCCGAACGTTACAACGCCCGTGATTCCGAGCCGCGCTGGCAACGCCAGTGGGACGAAAAGGCGATCTTCGCCTCGAAAAACGACGATCCGCGGCCGAAATACTACGTGCTCGAGATGTTCCCCTACCCGTCCGGGCGCATCCATATCGGGCATGTCCGGAACTACACGCTGGGCGACGTGCTGGCCCGCTTCATGCGCGCCAAGGGTTTCAACGTGCTGCACCCGATGGGCTGGGACGCCTTCGGGCTGCCGGCCGAGAATGCCGCGATCGAGCGCAAGGTCGCGCCCAAGGCCTGGACCTACGACAATATCGCCGCGATGAAAAAGCAGTTGCGGTCGATCGGGCTGTCGCTCGACTGGTCGCGCGAGTTCGCGACCTGCGATCCCGCCTATTACAAGCATCAGCAGAAGATGTTCTTGGACTTTCTGCGCGCGGGACTGGCCGAACGCGAGAAGCGCAAGATCAACTGGGATCCGGTCGACATGACCGTCCTCGCCAACGAGCAGGTGATCGACGGCCGCGGCTGGCGCTCCGGCGCCGTCGTCGAGCAGCGCGAGATGAACCAGTGGGTCTTCAAGATCACGAAGTACTCGCAGGAACTGCTGGACGCGCTGGATGGGCTGGATCGCTGGCCGGACAAGGTCCGGCTGATGCAGCGCAATTGGATCGGCCGCAGCGAAGGCATGCTGGTGCGTTTCGCGCTCGATCCGGCCACAACGCCGACGGGCGAATCCGAGCTGAAAGTCTTCACCACGCGACATGACACGCTGTTCGGCGCAAAATTCATGGCGATTGCAGCGGACCATCCGCTGGCGCAGGCTGCGGCTGCGAAGAACCCGAAGCTTGCGGAATTCATTGCCGAGGTCAAACGGATCGGCACCGCGCAGGAAATCATCGATACCGCTGAGAAGCAGGGTTTTGACACCGGCATCCGCGCGGTCCATCCGTTCGATCCGAACTGGAAGCTGCCGGTTTACGTCGCCAACTTCGTGCTGATGGAATACGGCACGGGCGCGATCTTCGGCTGCCCGGCGCATGACCAGCGCGACCTCGATTTCGTCAACAAATACGGGCTCGGCAACACACCGGTGGTCTGTCCCGAAGGCCAGGACCCGAAAACCTTTGTTATCACCGATACCGCCTATGACGGCGAGGGCCGCATGATCAATTCTCGCTTCCTCGATAGGATGACCATCGAGCAGGCGAAGGAAGAGGTGGCGAAGCGGCTCGAAGCAGAAGTTCGCGGCAATGCGCCGGTCGGCGAACGCAAGGTGAATTTCCGACTGCGCGACTGGGGCATTTCGCGGCAGCGTTATTGGGGCTGCCCGATCCCGGTGATCCACTGCCCGAAATGCGACGTGGTGCCGGTGCCGGACGATCAGCTTCCGGTGACGCTGCCGGAGGACGCTACCTTCGACAAGCCCGGCAACGCGCTCGACCATCACCCGACCTGGAAGCACGTCACCTGCCCCAAATGCGGCGGCAAGGCGCAGCGTGAAACCGACACCATGGACACCTTCGTGGATTCGTCCTGGTATTTTGCGCGCTTCACCGATCCCTGGAACGAGAAGGCGCCGACCACGCCCGATGTCGCCAACCGGATGATGCCGGTCGACCAGTATATCGGCGGCGTCGAGCACGCGATCCTGCATCTGCTCTATAGCCGCTTCTTCACCCGCGCGATGAAAGCGACCGGCCACATCGGCATGGATGAGCCGTTCGCCGGCATGTTCACGCAAGGCATGGTGGTGCACGAGACCTACCAGAAAGCCGACGGCTCCTATGTGACGCCAGCCGAGGTGAAGGTCGAGACCGGCGGCAATGGCCGCCGGGCCACGCTGCTCGACAGCGGCGAAGAGGTCACGATCGGCGCGATCGAAAAGATGTCGAAGTCGAAGAAGAACACCGTCGATCCCGACGACATCATCGCGACCTATGGCGCCGACGTGGCGCGCTGGTTCATGCTGTCGGACTCGCCCCCGGATCGCGACGTGATCTGGAGCGACGAGCGCGTGCAGGGTGCATCACGCTTCGTGCAGCGGCTGTGGCGGCTGGTCAACGAGTCCGCCGAAATCGCCAAGGTGGCCCCGGCCGACCGTCCGGCCTCGTTCGGGGCGGATGCGCTTGCCTTGCGCAAGGCCGCCCATGGCGCGCTGGACAAGGTGTCGTCCGGGATCGAGCGGCTGCATTTCAATGTCTGCCTTGCTCATATCCGGGAATTCACCAATGCGCTGGCCGAGGTGCTGGGCCGTGAGGAGAAGCCGGCGCCGGATCTGGCCTGGTCCGTCCGGGAGGCGGCAATCATCCTGGTTCAATTGTTCTCCCCGATGATGCCGCATCTGGCCGAGGAGTGCTGGCAGGTTCTGGGGCAGTCCGGGCTGATTTCGGAGGCCAACTGGCCCCAAATCGAACGCGATCTGCTGGTTGAAGACACTGTGACGCTGGTGGTCCAGGTCAATGGCAAGAAGCGGGGTGATGTTACCGTGCCACGGGTCGCCCAAAATCCGGAAATTGAGGCTGCCGTTTTGGCGCTCGATGCGGTAAAACTCGCCCTCGGCGGCAAGACCGTCCGCAAGGTAATCGTAGTTCCCATGAGGATCGTGAATGTCGTTGGCTAGGACCCGGATCGCCGTTCGGCTCATCGCCGTCGCCGCTCTGGCGGCGCTCACAGCGGGCTGTTTCCAGCCGATGTATGCCGAACGCACGGACGGCAAGCCCGGCTTGCGCGAAAAGCTGATGGGCGTGGAAATCCCGCCGGTCGACAAGAACAACGCCTCGCGGGAAGCCCGAATTCAGGTCGAGATCCGCAACGCGCTGGCGTTCAAGCTCTACGGCAACGCCACCGGCATGCCGCCGACCCATCGGCTGGTGCTGCGGTTCAACACCACCCGCTCTTCGCTGATTCTCGATCCGGCCACCGCCCTGCCGTCGAGCGAAAACTACGGCATCGACGCGCAATACAATCTCATCGACCTCGCCACCAACAAGTCGGTCATGACGGGCACGACGTTCTCCCGCGTGTCCTATGACGTCCCCGGCCAGTTGCAGCGCTTCGCCCGCGCCCGCGCCTTCCGCGACGCCGAGGACCGCGCCGCCAACGAGATCGCGGAAAACATCCAGACTCGGCTCGCGTCCTACTTCTACGCCGGCACCTGACAACGATCGTCATTCCGGGGGCGCGCGAAGCGCGAACCCGGAATCTCGTTCCGACAATCTCCAGATTCCGGGTCTAAGGCCTTCGCCCGCATCCCGGAAATGACGAATGAAGGTCCGTCGTGGTCGCGCTCCGCGGAAAAGACATCGACGCTTTTCTCGCCCGGCCTGATGCCGGCCGCCCTATCATCCTGCTGTACGGTCCTGACGCCGGTCTCGTGCGCGAGCGCGCCGACGCGCTGATTGCATCGGCAGTCGACGATCCCAATGATCCCTTTTCGCTGGTGCGGCTCGACGGCGACGAGCTGGCGGCCGAGCCATCGCGACTGGTCGATGAGGCCATGACGATCCCGATGTTCGGCGGCCGGCGTGCCATTCGTGTGCGCGCCGGCTCCCGCAGTTTTGCCAGCGGCGTCGATACGCTGGCTGATTCGCCGATCAAGGATTGCCGCATCGTGATCGAGGCCGGCGAGTTGCGACCGGAATCGCCGCTGCGCAAGGCCTGCGAGCGCGCCAAGAGCGCAGTCGCCATCGCCTGCTATCCCGACACCGAGCGCGACCTTGCTCGATTGATCGAGGAGGAACTACGGACTTCCAATTTGCGCATCGCCTCCGATGCCCGCGCCGTGCTGATGTCGCTGCTCGGCGGCGACCGCCAGGCCTCGCGCAACGAGCTCCGCAAGCTTGCTCTCTATTCCCACGGCAGGGGCGAGATTGCGCTCGACGACGTCATGACCGTCGTCTCCGATGCGTCCGAGCTAAAGCTCGACCCGATCGTCGATGGCGCGTTCGCCGGCAAACCTGACCTGGTCGAAAGCGAATTCGCCAAGGCGATGGTCGCCGGCACCTATCCCGGCGTCATCATTTCGGCCGCCCAGCGTCAGGCTGCCTGGCTGCACAAATCGGCGCTTGCGGTTGCTGACGGAACGCCCGTCTCCACCTTGCTCGAGGGCGGCTATCCGCGTCTGCACTTCTCGCGAAAGGGCGCCGTCGAAATCGCGCTGCGCAATTTCAGCGCGCCGCGGCTGGCCACCATCATCGATCAGCTCGGAACCGCCGCCCTCGACATGCGCAAGCAGGCTTCGCTCGCGTCAGCCATCGCGCTGCGCACGCTGCTGTCGATTGCGGCGAATGCCAAGCGGCGGGGGTGAGCCATCAGGCGATAATCTCGGCGTCGTCCCTGCGGAAAGCAGGGACCCATAACCACAGGATCTTGTTGACTAGGAAGGCCGTCGAGCAGTTCGCCTAATAAATTCCGCCGCGGCGTATGGGTCCCGGGTCGCGCGGAGCCTGTCATCGGGCGCGCGTTCGCGCGACCCGTTGGCTTGCCCGGGACGACGGAGATATCTCAACTCCCCTTCTCCAGCCTTCGCATCACTTCGTCGAGTTGTTCGAGGTTACGGTAACTGATCTGGACGGTGCCGCCGGGATCGCGGTGGTTGACGGTCACTTTGAGGCCGAGCGCGTCGCTGACGCGTTTCTCCAGCGCGATGGTGTCGGGATCCTTTGTCTTGCCGCCACCGCTGCGCGCCTTCTGCGGCTTGCGCTCTGGCACGCCCTCTTCGTGGGCAAGCGCCTCGGTCTGACGGACGTTGAGGCCTTCGGCGACGATGCGCTTGGCGGCCGCCAGCGGATCGGGCACGCTGATCAGCGCGCGGGCGTGTCCCGCCGACAATTCACCGCTCGCGATAAGGGCCTGCACCTCCGCCGGCAGCTTTGTCAGCCGCATCATGTTGGCAACGTGGCTGCGGCTCTTGCCGACTTCCTTGGCGATGTCTTCCTGGCTTCGTTTGAATTCGTCGGCCAGCGCGTGATAACCTTGCGCCTCTTCCATCGCGTTGAGGTCTTCGCGCTGCACGTTCTCGATGATCATGATCTCGAGTGCGTCGCTGTCGCTGACATCGATGGGAACGATCGGCACCTCGTGCAAGCTGGCGAGCTGCGCCGCCCGCCAGCGCCGTTCGCCAGCGATGATCTCATAGCGGTCTTGCGCGCCTTTCACCGGCCGCACCACGATCGGCTGGATCACGCCGTGCTGCTTGACGGAGGAGGCGAGCTCGCCCAGTTCGGCATCGGAAAATGTCCGGCGCGGGTTGCGGGGATTTGGTTTTAAAAATTCGATCGGTACCTTGCGCTGGTTGCGCGGCCGTTCGACATGCGCGGCCTCGCCGCCGACGTCCCCGATCAGACTTGCGAGACCACGACCCAGTCGCGAACGCGTTTCGTCGGCCATCGCCGCCAACTCCCTAGGATTCACTTGGCTACTCCACTACAGAATTCGATTGCCAGTAGGGTGGGCAAAGCGACGCGTGCCCACCAGCTTTCGCGACGGCGCGCGTAGGATGGGTAGAGCGAAGCGAAACCCATCTCCTTCATCGCGCGCCTTGATGGGTATCGCTGCGCTCAACCCATCCTACATTCCCTCTAATGCGTCCGCAGCTCGCGCTCGCGCTGGATCACTTCCGTCGCAAGCTTCAGATACGCTTCGCTGCCAACGCATTTGAGATCGTAGACCAGCACCGGCTTGCCGTAGGACGGCGCCTCGGAGATGCGGACGTTGCGCGGGATCATGGTGTCGTAGACCTTGGAGCCCATGAATTGCCTGACGTCGGCGACCACCTGATTCGACAGGTTGTTGCGCGAGTCGAACATCGTCAGCACGATGCCGTGGATCGACAGGTTCGGATTGAGCGTCGAGCGCACCTGCTCCACCGTCTGCAGCAATTGCGACAGACCTTCGAGCGCGAAAAACTCGCACTGCAATGGCACCAGGATCGCGTCCGACGCTGCCATCGCGTTGACGGTGAGAAGATTGAGCGACGGCGGACAATCGATCAGCACATAGGTGTAGTCGGTGTCGGGCGCCGCGTTCTTGTTCAACGCCGCGATCGCATCGCGCAGGCGGAACGCGCGGCCCGGCGTCGTGCCGAGTTCGAGCTCGAGGCCCGACAGATCCATCGTCGAGGACGCGATGTGCAGCCGCGGCACCGCGGTGGCAACCACCGCGTCGCGCAGCGGCGCTTCACCGATCAGCACGTCGTAGGTCGAGCAGTTGCGGTTGCGGCGATCGATGCCAAGGCCTGTCGAAGCGTTGCCCTGCGGATCGAGATCGACGATCAGCACGCGCTCGCCAATCGCCGCGAGCGCGGTGCCAAGATTGATCGCTGTGGTAGTCTTACCGACGCCTCCCTTTTGGTTGGCGAGCGACAGGATGCGTGGATGAGGCGGCGGAGTTGGCTCCCTATCCTCTTGATATAATTCATCTAATTCGGTCATGCCCGATCGCCATGTGTGATCGCGGAGGGGTTGCGCCGCTCGATCCGATCGAGTTCGACGATCCAGCCGTGCCCGCCCGTTCGGCTGGAATGGAGTCGCGGTTCAATATTCCAATATTTGGTGGCCTCGGTCAATTCAGCCTCTACATCTTGACCCTTGAGAAACAAAGCTTTTGCGCCTTCTCTCACAAACGGCTCCGCGAAGCCGACAAGCTGATGTAATGGAGCCAGCGCCCGCGCGGTGACGCAATCGACGCGGTCACCGATTCTATCCACAATATCCCCGATTCCTGCCAAATGCACGATCGCAGCCGCAGATGTCACGCGGACCGCCTCGCGCAAAAAGGCTGCCTTTTTGGCGTTGCGCTCGACCAAATGGACGTTGGCGCCCGGCGTCTCCGCCAATACGCAAGCGAGCGCCACGCCGGGGAAGCCCCCACCGCTGCCGAGATCGACCCAGGTCTTTGCGGACGGCGCCAAGTCGAGGAGTTGCAGCGAATCGGAGATGTGGCGAGTCCACAGATTCGAAAGCGTCGACGGCGCCACGAGATTCGTTTTGGTCTGCCATTCGATGAGGAGATCGACATAGTGATTCAGCCGTGCCTCCGTTTCACGTGAAACGGGGGTGAGGGCCAGAGCGGCGGCCTTGTCTGAGGGCAGGACTGGGGAGAGGCTGGGAGCGGCGGCCTTCGCCATAGTGGTCTCACTGAGCGCAGCATGGGTAGGATGGGTGAAAGCGGAGCGACACCCATCAATCGCCGGAGCGCCAGGCGATGGGTATCGCAACGTTTCCATCCTACATTCTTGTTTCACGTGAAACAGATTCTTAAGCGGTCGCCTTCGCGTTCTTGCGCCGCGCTTCTCGGCGCAGGTAGGCGGCTAAGATGCCAAGCGCCGCGGGCGTCAGACCGTCGAGCCGACCCGCCTGCCCCACCGTTCGAGGCCGCGCCGCTTCAAGCTTGGCGCGCGCTTCGTTGGAAAGTCCGGGCACGTCGGCATAGTCGATATCGGTCAGGACCAAACCCTCATCGCGCCGAAAGGCATCGACGTCGGCGGTCTGGCGCTTGAGATAGACATCGTATTTGGCGTCGATCTCGAGATGCACGGCGATCGACGGATCGATGGCCAAGAGCTCCGGCCAAATGCTGCGCAGGGCAGTCCACTCAATCTCCGGGTAAGCAAGCAATTCAAACGCCGAGCGCCGATGGCCGTCCCGGTTCAATGCCAGGCCATGCTTCGCAGCTTCGCTGGGGGTGATCGCCAGCGACTTGGCGAGCGACTTCGCGGACTCCAACGCGGCCATCTTGCCGCGATGCCGCTGCGAGCGCACCTGTCCTACGCAGCCCAAGGCAATGCCTTTGTCGGTCAGACGCTGGTCGGCGTTGTCGGCTCGGAGCGTCAGGCGGTACTCGGCCCGCGAGGTGAACATCCGATATGGTTCGGTGATGCCGCGGGTCACGAGGTCGTCGATCATCACCCCAAGATAACCGTCAGCGCGATCGAGCACGATCGGATCGGCGTCACCCGCCATCAATGCAGCGTTCAGACCGGCAACGATTCCCTGGGCCGCCGCCTCTTCATATCCCGTCGTGCCGTTGATCTGCCCGGCCAGGAAGAGACCCGGCAGGCGCTTGGTCTGCAGGGTCGGCTCCAGTTCGCGCGGATCGACGTGATCGTATTCGATGGCATAGCCCGGCCGAACCATCTTCACCCGTTCGAGCCCGGGGATGGTCGCGAGGATCGCGAGCTGAACTTCCTCCGGCAGCGAGGTCGAGATGCCGTTGGGGTAGACGGTGGAGTCGTCGAGCCCCTCCGGCTCCAGGAAGATCTGGTGGCCATCACGATCGCCGAATCGGACAATCTTGTCCTCGATCGAGGGACAATAGCGTGGGCCGCTGCTCTTGATCTGCCCGGAATACATCGGGGAACGATGCACATTGGCCCTGATCACCTCGTGGGTCGCCGGGGTCGTCCGGGTGATCCCGCATTGAATCTGCGGCGTCGAGATCCGATCGGTCATGACCGAGAACGGCTCAGGCGGATCGTCGCCGGGCTGCATTTCAACGGCGGCCCAGTCGATGGTCGTGCCATCGAGCCGCGGCGGCGTGCCGGTCTTCAGCCGTCCAAGCGTAAAGCCGGCGCGCTCGAACGAGGCCGACAGCCCCATCGCAGGCGCCTCCCCGACCCGGCCCGCGGGCCAGTTCTTCTCACCGAGATGGATCAGCCCGCGCAAAAAGGTCCCCGTCGTGACGACCACGGCGCCCGCCGAAAGCTGCCTTCCCTCGACCAAGCGAACTCCAGCGACCCGGCCGTTCGAGACGATCAGTTCGTCCGCTTCACCTTCGATCACGCTGAGATTGGCTGTCTCCTGGATCGCCGTCTGCATGGCCGCAGCATAAAGCTTGCGATCTGCCTGGGCGCGCGGTCCGCGGACGGCCGGACCCTTGCGGCGGTTCAACACCCGAAACTGTATACCGCCGGCGTCGGCCACCCGGCCCATCAGGCCATCGAGAGCATCGACTTCGCGGACCAGATGACCTTTGCCGAGACCGCCGATAGCGGGATTGCAGGACATTGCCCCGATGGTCGCAAACCGATGGGTCACCAAGGCCGTCTTCGCACCCATCCGCGCAGCCGCGCTCGCGGCCTCACAACCGGCGTGGCCGCCACCAATAACAATGACGTCGAAGGCGTCTGCTTGGAAAATCATGCCGCGACTTCTATCGCGGAGTTGGAGAACGCGGAAGGAAGAATTGTTGGACGGGAATTTGAGGGGTCCGGTGTTTCACGTGAAACATTCCAGGGCTCACGGATCTGTTTCACGTGAAACGGGATGGTAGGGAAGGCTCACTTACCCACACAGAACTCCCGGAAGATAACGTCCAGAATGTCCTCGACATCCACGCGCCCCAAGAGCCGCCCCAGCGAATGGGCTGCCATGCGCAATTCTTCCGCCGCCAGCTCCTCGCCCCGCCCGACTACCTGAACACAGCGCCGCAACGAGGCCGCGGTCTCCTGCAAGAGTAGGCGCTGCCGGGTTCGGCCGATCAGGCCACCCTCGCTTCCGCCAAAGTAATTCTGCGTGAAACCAACCAGGGCCGCGATCAGCTCGGGCAAGCCATCGCCTCGGCTCGCCGAGATCTGAAAACCGCCCTGCCCTGACGCATCGGCCAATGGCCGACCTATCTGTTCGAGATCGATCTTGTTTCGCACGCTCCAAACCGGCGCATCCCAATCGTGGTCGATCGCTGCGTCTGGCGAGTCGGAGAGCCACAGCACGAGATCCGCATCCGCGGCCCGGGACCTAGCGCGACGGACGCCCTCCTGCTCGACTGGATCGTCCGTCTCACGAATCCCAGCGGTATCGATCACGGTCACTGGATAGCCGTCGAGATCGAGCTGCACCTCAATAATATCACGCGTGGTGCCGGCGTGCGGCGAGACGATCGCGACCTCGCGGCGCGCCAGCTGGTTCATCAGCGTCGACTTGCCGACATTCGGCGGTCCGGCGATCGCGACGACGAGGCCATCGCGAAGCCGCTCACTCCGCCCCTGCTCCGCCAGGACTTCCTCGATCTCAGCCAACAGCACTTCGACTTTCGCCAACGCCGGCGCGATCAATTCGGCAGGCACGTCGCCCTCATCCGAAAAATCGATCCCAGCCTCGATCAGGGCCGACGCTTCGATGATCCGCGCACGCCAGTCGCGAGCTCGGTCGCCAAGCAGCCCCTTCAATTGGCGCAGCGCCTGGCGCCGCTGCCGATCGGTATCAGCATGGATGAGATCGTCGAGTCCTTCGGCTTCGGTGAGGTCGAGCTTGCCGTTCTCGAAGCCGCGCCGGGTAAATTCGCCGGGCTCGGCCGGACGCACATTTTCAAACGCAGAAAGCGCCGCGAACAACGCGTCCAGCACCGCGCGCCCGCCATGGACGTGAAATTCCGCGACGTCTTCCCCGGTCGCGCTGGCCGGACCCGGAAACCACAACACCACGGCATCATCGATCGGCCGCTGGCCGACATCATGGAGGAGCGCCCGCGTGGCCATTCGCGGCGACGGCAATTTACCAGCCAGCGCCGTCACGAGCTTCCCGGCCTGCGGACCCGAGACGCGCACCAAGGCAATCGCGCTCGGTGGCCGGCCCGACGATAGCGCAAAAATGGTTTGGTCCCGCGGATGCATAGCCTATTTGTGCGGGAGGTCCTGAAAAGGCAACGCGATTCGATTCGGCGGCTGAGAACGCAGGCCGACGTCCGCTGACCTTATTGCAGCAAAGGTGCAGCAGCTATGCTGCAAAACTGGAAGAGGCGCCCCTGCCCTGATCTCAGTTCGAAATAAACCATATGAAATTCAATGGCTTATTTGGTTAACCAATCAATAGCGCCAGTTTTCCGATGCTGCATCGGTGCCGCAGCGATGACCGCAGCATGAAAAAGGGGGCGCCCCGCGGTGCGAGACGCCCTCCCCTAAGCCTGGCTTGGCGGCTCAGGTATTCATCGAGTCGAAGAACTCGGAATTGTTCTTGGTGTTGCGGAGCTTGTCGAGCAAGAAGTCGATTGCGTCCATGGTGCCCATCGGATTGAGGATCCGGCGCAGCACGTACATCTTCTTCAGAAGCTGCGGATCGGTGATCAGCTCTTCCTTGCGGGTGCCGGAGCGCGAGATGTCGATCGCCGGGAAGGTCCGCTTGTCCGAGACCTTGCGGTCGAGGATCAGTTCGGAGTTACCGGTGCCCTTGAACTCTTCGAAGATGACTTCGTCCATGCGGCTGCCGGTATCGACCAGCGCGGTGGCGATGATCGTCAGCGAACCGCCCTCCTCGATGTTGCGCGCGGCGCCGAAGAATCGTTTCGGCCGCTGCAGCGCGTTGGCGTCGACACCGCCGGTCAACACCTTGCCGGATGACGGCACCACGGTGTTGTAGGCGCGGCCAAGACGCGTGATCGAGTCGAGCAGGATCACGACGTCGCGGCCGTGCTCGACCAGGCGCTTGGCTTTCTCGATCACCATTTCGGCGACCTGAACGTGACGCACCGCCGGTTCGTCGAACGTCGAAGACACCACCTCGCCCTTCACCGATCGCTGCATGTCCGTGACTTCTTCCGGACGCTCGTCGATCAGAAGCACGATCAGATAGCACTCCGGATGATTGGCCGTGATCGAGTGCGCAATGTTCTGCATCAGCACGGTTTTGCCGGTGCGCGGCGGCGCCACGATCAGCGCGCGCTGGCCCTTGCCGATCGGGGCGACGATATCGATCACCCGTGCAGAGAGGTCTTTTCGCGTCGGGTCTTCGAGCTCGAGACGAAAGCGCTGATCCGGAAACAGCGGCGTCAAATTATCGAAATTGACCTTGTGCTTGGACTTTTCCGGATCTTCGAAATTGAGCGTGTTGACTTTCAGCAGCGCGAAATAGCGTTCGCCTTCTTTCGGGCTGCGGATGTGGCCTTCGATGGTGTCGCCGGTGCGGAGTCCGAAGCGGCGGATCTGCGAGGGCGAGACGTAGATATCGTCGGGGCCGGGCAGGTAGTTGGCGTCGGGCGAGCGCAGAAAGCCGAAGCCGTCGGAGAGAACCTCGACGACGCCTTCGCCGATAATGTCGATTTCCTGGATCGCGAGTTGCTTGAGAATGGCGAACATCAGCTCCTGCTTGCGCATGGTGCTGGCGTTCTCGACCCCGCTCTCTTCGGCGAACGTAACGAGCTCGGCCGGCGTTTTCGATTTGAGGTCTTGGAGTTTCATTTCCCGCATTGGGGTGGTCCTGTGGAGTGTCTTTTAAGAAGGATGCGAAGCTGGCTTTGGGGAAAGCCGGACACGAAAAATGGAAGGTCCGCAGGTCTAAGCAAGGAAAGCGCCGGTGAGGCTTCAAACCTGATGCGGCGGCCGGTCCAATGAAGGAGCCGGAACGCAGCCACATCCGCCTGCGTGGGGTGGGATTTCGATAATATAGAAAATCGGCCGCCGCTTCGCAAGCAGGTGAAAAACCGACCGACCCACGAAAAGGGCGCCCTAGAACGGCTTCACGATCACCAGGATGACGATAAAGATCATCAGGACGGTTGGTACCTCATTGATAATACGAAAGAATTTCTGGCTTCTGGTATTCCGGTCGGCAGCAAAATCCTTAACCCAGCGAGAAAAAAAGCCGTGGACACCCGACAGGATGAGCACCAGCGTCAGTTTGGCGTGAAACCAGCCGGAAGTGTACCAATGTCCGCTCCAGGCCATATAGATGCCGGCCAGCCACGTGACGATCATCGCGGGGTTGATGATCACCTTCAGCAGGCGCCACTCCATCACTTTGAAGGTTTCGGATTGCTTCGATCCGACCTCGGTTTCGCAATGATAGACGAACAGCCGCGGCAGATAGAGCATGCCGGCCATCCACGAGATGACGGCAATCACATGCAGCGCCTTGATCCACGGGTAGGCCGTGATCGTGATCCACTCGTACATTGCAGCCGCCCTGATCTCCGGAACGTTCCGATCTTCTGAAGCGTTGCGAAGAAGCTCCGCAAGCGTGGGACGCAAGACATATCCGCAAAGCACCGCTTCCCTAAACTAATAATTTTAGAATCTTAGGTTTGAGTCTAAGTGACGGTGATTTGGACTCATACAAAATCGTCCAGCCTCTTTGCGAGGCTTGTTCACATCCATCACCAATTCTGGCCAAACACCGGATCGTCCTGATAACACCACGTGCATCAATCGCTTGCGATGTTTTGTGGTCAGCTTATGAAGAGACAAATCCACATCTTCTCACTATCATTGCCGCGAGGCGTTGGACTTGTCCTCGCGTGAGGCCCTGTGAAGAAACCAAGGGTTTTCCCGAAGGCGACGATCCAGGGCCCGATATCTCGGTTAAGCTCCACAGGATTCACAGGAATACACAGGGGTTCTGGTGCCCACGACCGGCAACTATTTTCATCTTCATCTGGTCTCGGACTCGACCGGCGAGACGCTGATCACGGTGGCGCGCGCGGTCGCCGCGCAATACGCCAACGTGACGGCGGTCGAGCATGTCTATCCGCTGGTGCGCAGCCAGAAGCAGCTCGACCGCGTGCTCGACGAAATCGAGGAGGCACCGGGCATCGTGCTCTTCACATTGCTCGAAAAGGACCTAGTCGCCCGGCTGGAAGCCAAGTGCAGGGATATCAACATACCGAGCCTCTCCATCATTGGTCCGGTGATGCAGTTGTTCGAAGCCTATCTGGGCGCGGCGACGACGGGCAGGGTAGGCGCCCAGCACGTTCTGAACGCGGAATATTTCAAGCGCATCGACGCCCTGAACTACACCATGATGCATGACGACGGACAGCACGTCGAAGGCCTGGAAGAGGCGGATGTCGTTCTCGTCGGCGTATCCCGCACCTCGAAGACGCCGACTTCGATCTATCTCGCCAACCGCGGCGTCCGTACAGCGAACGTGCCGCTGGTCCCTGGCATTCCGCTGCCGCACCAACTGGAGGCACTGAAAAAGCCGCTGGTCGTCAGCCTTCATGCGACGCCGGAGCGGCTGATCCAGGTCCGGCAAAATCGCTTGCTGAGCATGGGCGCCGATACCCCCAATGATGATTACATCGATCGTCAGGCAGTGGCCGATGAAGTAGCCTATGCCCGAAAACTGAGCGCCAGATTCAGTTGGGCGCAGCTCGACGTGACACGGCGTTCGATCGAGGAAACCGCGGCGGCGGTGCTAAAATTGTTCACCGATCGCCAGCGGCAGCGGCTTCCGGAATGACGCAGCCAAGATGACCATTTGGCGTGGACAACACCAGCTGATTCTCGCCTCTCAAAGCCGCGCGCGGCAAATGCTGCTTGCCAATGCCGGCATTTCCTTCGACGCCGTTCCTGCCGATATCGACGAACGATCCGTGCAGGAGAATTCAGGCCTTTCCGCGCCTGGTGAAATCGCCGGCCTCCTGTCGCGCGAGAAGGCGTGTTTCGTATCGTCGAAAAATCCCGGCCGTTATGTCGTCGGCGCCGATCAGACGCTGGCTTTGGGAAGCCGGCTGTTCACCAAGCCGGCTAGCCGCGCACAGGCCGCAGAGCAATTGCGCCTGCTTGCCGGCCAGACGCACGAGCTGCACTCCGCCGTTGCGGTTGCCCGCGACGGCAAGCTAGTATTTTCCGATGTTTCGGTCGCGCGCCTGACCATGCGCGCTCTAAGCGGGGCGGAGATCAGAGCGTATCTGGACGAGGCCGGCGAAGCCGTGACATCCAGCGTTGGCGCCTATCAGCTCGAAGGACTGGGCATACATCTATTCGATCGCTTCGAAGGCGATCACTTCACGATTCTCGGCCTGCCGTTGTTGCCGCTGCTTGCATTCTTGCGCCGCGAACGACTGTTGGGAATTTGATATCCCTATGAGAGTGACGAACCCTATGCGGATTCTCGGACTCACCGGCTCGATCGGGATGGGGAAATCCACCACCGCAAAACTGTTCACCGAGGCGGGCGTGCCGGTTTACGACGCCGACGCAGCCGTTCACAAAATCTATGAAGGCGAGGCGGCGCCCGCGATCGAAGCCGCGTTTCCCGGCACGACGGTGGACGGCAAGGTCGATCGCGCCAAATTGTCCGCCAAGGTGGTGCATGACCCTGCTGCCATCAAGCAGCTCGAGCAGATCGTTCACCCAATGCTCGGCGCGTCCCGCCAGAAATTCCTCGATGAGGCCGAGCGGTCCGGCGCGCCGGTTGTCGTGATGGACATCCCGCTGTTGTTCGAAACCGGCGGCGAGAAACGCGTCGATGCGGTAGTCGTGGTCACGACCGATCCGAAAACCCAGCGTGAACGAATTTTGGCGCGCGGCACCATGACATCAGAGGCGCTCGACGCCATTCTGGCGCGGCAATTGCCCGATGCCGAAAAGCGCAAGCGCGCGGATTTCGTGGTGGATACCTCGCATGGGCTGGACCCGGTGCGCGCGCGGATCCGCGACATTCTGGCCAAGGTTGTTAAGATGCCGCAGCGGCGGACCTGATTCGTCGAAACTTCGGTCTCTCACATCCATGCGCGAAATCGTTCTCGATACCGAAACCACGGGCCTCGATCCGCTGCGCGGCGATCGGCTGGTCGAAATCGGCTGCATCGAGATCTTCAACCGCATGCCGACGGGGCAGACGTTTCACCGCTACATCAATCCCGAGCGCGACATGCCGGCGGAAGCCTTTGCCGTGCACGGCCTGTCGACCGAGTTCCTCGCCAGCAAGCCGCTGTTCACCGAAGTGGTTGAGGAGTTCCTGGAATTCATCGGCGACGCACCGCTCGTCATCCACAATGCCTCATTCGACATCAGCTTCATCAATGCCGAGCTCGTCCGCATCAAGCGGCAGCCGATCTTGCGCGACCGGCTGGTCGATACGCTGCTGTTGGCGCGCCGCAAGCATCCCGGTGTATCGAACCGGCTGGACGATCTCTGCTCGCGCTATGCGATCGACAATTCCCGCCGCACCAAGCATGGCGCGCTGCTCGACGCCGAGCTCTTGGCCGAAGTCTATATCGACCTGATCGGCGCGCGGCAGTCGCAACTGATCCTGGCGTCGGAAACCCGCATCACGGTTGCCAGCGGAATTGGTGATACGCCACGCCGGCAGCGCGAAATACCGCTGGCGCCGCGAATCACCGAGGCCGATCGCGAGGCCCATCGCGCCTTCATCGCCACGTTGGGCGACAAGCCGATCTGGAACGATTTTCTTCCGGCAGGTCTAGCGGCAAACAAGACGCCGCTCGCCCTTTAGCTCGGCTTTGCGCCCGAGGTGGCCTGTGCCGCAGCCTGCCGTTCCATGTTCTGGCGGTACAGGCCGACAAAATCGACGGGATCGAGCATCAAAGGCGGGAAGCCGCCGTCGCGCACCGCGGTTGCGATGATCTCGCGCGCGAACGGGAACAACAGCCGCGGGCATTCGATCATGACCAGCGGATGAAGCTGTTCCTGCGGCACGTTGACGATGCGGAACACGCCCGCATAGGCGAGTTCGAAACTGAACATCACTTTGCTGGCATTTTCTGCCTTGCCCTCGATCGAGAGCGTCACTTCGAACTCGTTTTGCGCGAGATTGTTCGCCGAAACGTTGATCTGGATGTTGATCGCCGGCTGCTGCTGTTGCGGCGCCAGCGAGGAGGGCGCGTTCGGATTCTCGAACGACAGGTCCTTGGTGTACTGGGCCAGCACGTTGAGCTGGGGAGGGGCCTGTTCGGGAGGCGCGCCGTTGCCGTTGGTCATGAAATCTCTCCTGAAGCGCTCGCGAGCGCGGCCCGGGTTCGTCTGAGAATGCGTTTTCCGGGCGAGTGGCTATCATAGCCGCGGCTCATTCCACAAGGACGACGGCTCGCGGGCAGACCAGCCCGGCCGTCAATTATGGCGGATATGCCTAATACCGCCCCGCCAGCCGCGCAAAATGTACCGTAAATAATTGAATGTGCGTGATTTCCGGCCATGATCGGGTTTCCCCTCGCCGCCAAAACGCGCTACAATTAGCCCGCGCCAAAACGCGCCATTGGCCGGGCGCAGTTTCATGCCTACATGCTGCAGTCTCGATCGATGATGTAATCTCTGCCGTTCTCAGGGAAATCTCGTAAGAGAGCTTCTCACCAGGGAACGCTCGACCGCCGGGCCCGTTGCCGGCGCTGGAACCAGAAAGCGAATACGACGTGGATATTTATACCATCATCTTCCTGGCGCTGGCGGTCTTTATCTTCCTGCGCCTGCGCAGCGTCCTCGGACAGCGCACCGGGAGCGAACGTCCGCCCTATGATCGCGCCGCTCCCAACGTCGTGCAGCGTACGCAGGACAACAACGTCGTTCCCATGCCGGGTACCGTCATCGATCAGACGCCGCTGGCGCCGAATGCCGATGTTGCGCCGGCCGATCGCTGGAAAGGCATTGCCGAGCCGGGCACGCCGCTCGCCGCAGGCCTCGACGCCATCACCGCCCAGGATTCCTCATTCGATCCGCGGCACTTTCTCTCCGGCGCCCGCAGCGCCTACGAGATGATCGTGCTGGCCTTCGCCAATGGCGACCGCCGGGCGCTGAAGGATCTCCTGTCGAGCGAAGTCTATGAGAGCTTCGAGGCCGTAATCAAGGATCGCGAGAAGCACGAGCAGAAAACCGAAACGCGGTTTGTTTCGATCGACAAGGCCGAGCTGGTGAATGCGGAAGCCCGCGACCGCGCGGCGCAACTGACGGTTCGCTTCGTGTCGCAGATGATTTCGGTCACACGCGACAAGACCGGCGCCATTGTCGATGGCAACCCCGATAAGGTCGCCGATATCACCGATGTCTGGACTTTCGCCCGCGACACGAGCTCTCGCGATCCGAACTGGAAGCTGGTTGGCACTGGAAGCGCGGGCTAAGACGCGAAGCCTTGCGGGGCTTGCGCTGGGCGTGCTCGCTTTGGCGTGCTCGATCGCACCATCGGATGCCGCGGCAGTGCGCCATTCGCGTGCGCAAAAGCCTTCGCATCCGCTGCCTGTCCGGCAGCTGCCATACCCACTATTCGAATTCCCGTTTCAAATTAGCGGCGGCCAGTATGCGCCGGTCGCCTGGTCCGAGATCGCGGGCTGGCGCGAGGACGATCATCTCGCCGCCTACAAGGCATTTCGCACGAGCTGCAGGCCGATAGCGGCGCAGCAAAAGCCGCCCGCCGATCCAAAGGCACTCGGTATGTCGCTCCGCGATCCCTGCCGTATCGCCAAGGGTCTCGAACTATCAGATGGCGTGAAGGCGAGGGCCTTCTTCGAGGAGCACTTTCTTCCC
The DNA here is from genome assembly GCF_036924715.1 of Bradyrhizobium sp. AZCC 1721. NCBI lineage: Bacteria > Pseudomonadati > Pseudomonadota > Alphaproteobacteria > Hyphomicrobiales > Nitrobacteraceae > Bradyrhizobium > Bradyrhizobium sp. AZCC 1721. The sequence continues at coordinate 153,776 of NZ_JAZHSB010000001.1, forward strand.
TTGCGCATTTCGCGGCTTGGTGAAGGCGAGGGTTTTGTTACCGGCTATTACGAACCCATCGTCGACGGCTCACGGACGGAGAACGAGGTCTACAAGGTACCGGTCTATCGCCGGCCCTCGAACCTGTTCGTCCGGGGCACCACGCAGAGCTCGGCCGGCTTGCCCAACAAGGGCCAGGTGTTCCGCAAGATCGGCCGCCGCAAGCTGGTGCCCTATTACGATCGCGCCGAGATCGAGGATGGCGTAATCGCCGGCCGCGGCCTCGAAATCTGTTGGCTGAAGGACCAGACCGACCTGCTATTCTCGCAGATCCAGGGCTCGGCGCGGGTCAGCCTCGACGACGGCTCGACCGTTCGCATCAATTACGATGCGCATAATGGTTTTCCCTATACGCCGGTCGGCCGCATCCTGATCGAACGCAACATCATCCCCAAGGATCAGATGTCGATGCAGAAGATCCGGGAATGGATGGAACAGAATCCTAACGAGGCCGACGAGCTGCGGCGGCAGAACAAGTCCTACGTCTTCTTCCGCGAGGTGCAGCTTTCCGACAAGGACGAGGCGGTTGGTGCCCAGGGTGTGCCGTTGACGCCGGGCCGGTCGATCGCGGTCGACAAATCACTGCATGTCTATGGCACGCCGTTCTTCATCGAAGGCGAACTGCCGATCGAATCGGAGCGATCGAAGACACCGTTTCGCCGCCTGATGATTGCGCAGGACACCGGCTCCGCCATCGTCGGCCCCGCGCGCGCCGATCTCTACTTCGGCGCCGGCCTCGACGCCGGCAAGGTGTCCGGCCGCCTCCGCCACAGTGCCCGCTTCGTGATCCTGGTGCCGAAGAGCCTTGATCCGGTGGCGCGTGGCCGCAAGATGCCGGTGCCCGACGAGCGGCCATCGGAGACGATCGCAAAACTGTTCCCGCAAACCGATCCATCGAAGGATCCGTCCAAGGATCCGAAGAATGCCGGAAAGCCGTCCGATGTAACGGCGGCGACCAACGCCAAGCCCGCGATGCAGGTGACGACATCGTCTGCAACCAGGCCCTCGTCGGCCCCGGCCGTCCAGGCCGCCGTAGCAGAGCCAATACCGCTTCCAGAACCGCGGCCGAAGGTTGAAGCGGTTTCGGCAAAGCCGCAGCCGCGTCACATGCGCCGATATCGCTATCGTCGATGAAACGCCGGTCGTCGAGTTTGATTCCCGAATTGCCGGAGCCGCCGCGCCGCAAGCGCGGCCTGAGCGAAGAAGAGCGCGCGCTGTGGGAGAGCGTCGCCAAGCAGGTCAAGCCGCTGCGCAAGCGGCACCGCGCCTCGAAGCCGTCGGCTGCTCCGGCGGAAGCCGAGCACAAGATGGCTCCGAAAGCCGCCGCTTCACCGAGGCACGTTGCGCCGGCGCGAATGGTTGCGCCTTCAAAGCCGGAACCGCCGCCGCTGGCGCCGATCGGCCGTCGCGAGCGATCGCATCTGTCGCGTGGTCGCAAGGAGATCGATGCAAGGCTCGACCTGCATGGCATGACGCAGACGCGCGCGCATCGCGCGCTGTTAGGTTTCCTGCAGCGCGCCCATCATGACGGGCTGAGCTTCGTGCTTGTCATCACCGGCAAGGGCAAGATGGGTGCTGAGTCCGAGCGCGGCGTGCTGCGCCGTCAGGTGCCGCAATGGCTCGGACTACCGGAATTCCGCGCGCTGGTAGTCGGCTTCGAGGAAGCCCATATCGGCCATGGCGGCGAGGGTGCGCTGTACGTGCGCGTGCGACGTGCGCGTTCTAACCTCGCTTAGAGCGCTTTCAAACGAAAGCCTGCCCCGGACTTGATCCGGGGTGGACACCGGTTCGTGTCAAGAAAACGCGTCAAAACAAGGGTCTGTTGATGGCTACAAAATAAACCGGCTCAGATCCGAGTTCTTGGCGAGATCGCCGATGTGGTTCTGCACGTATTCGGCATCGACCTTGATGGTCTCGCCATGGCGGTCCGGTGCGGAGAATGAAATCTCGTCGAGCACGCGCTCCATCACCGTCTGCAGCCGCCGCGCGCCGATATTCTCGACCGTCGAATTGACCGCGACGGCGACATCGGCCAGCGCATCGATCGCGTCGCCGGTGATGTCGAGCGTCACGCCTTCGGTCTGCATCAGCGCGACATATTGCTTGATCAGCGATGCCTCCGGCTCGGTCAGGATGCGGCGCATGTCGTCGCGGCTCAGCGCTTCCAGTTCGACGCGGATCGGCAGGCGGCCCTGCAATTCCGGCAGCAGGTCCGAGGGCTTTGCGATGTGGAAGGCGCCGGAGGCGATGAACAGGATATGGTCGGTCTTCACCGCGCCGTGCTTGGTCGTGACGGTGGTGCCTTCGATCAGCGGCAGCAGGTCACGCTGCACGCCCTCGCGCGAGACGTCGCCGCCGACGCGGCTTTCGCGCACGCAGATCTTGTCGATCTCGTCGAGGAATACGATGCCGTTGTTCTCGACCGCGGCGATCGCCTCCAGCACGAGCTGATCGTTGTCGAGCAGCTTGTCGGATTCCTCGTTGACGAGGATTTCATGCGAGCCCTCCACCGTCAGGCGACGGGTCTTGGTCCGCCCGCCAAGCTTGCCGAAGATGTCGCCGATCGAAATCGCGCCCATCTGCGCGCCCGGCATGCCCGGGATCTCGAACATCGGCATGCCGCCGGACGACTGCGTCTCGATCTCGATTTCCTTGTCGTTGAGCTCGCCGGCGCGCAGCTTCTTGCGGAAGGAATCGCGCGTGGCCGGGCTCGATGCCGGGCCGACCAGCGCATCGAGCACGCGTTCCTCGGCGGCGAGCTGCGCGCGGGCCTGCACGTCCTTGCGTTTGCGCTCGCGGACCTGGATAATCGCGACCTCGACGAGGTCACGGATGATCTGCTCGACGTCGCGCCCGACATAGCCGACCTCGGTGAATTTCGTGGCCTCGACCTTGAGGAAGGGTGCGCCGGCGAGCTTTGCCAGCCGCCGCGCGATCTCGGTCTTGCCGACGCCGGTCGGCCCGATCATCAGGATGTTTTTCGGCAGCACCTCTTCGCGAAGCGAGCCGGTGAGCTTCAGCCGCCGCCAGCGGTTGCGCAGCGCAATCGATACCGCGCGCTTGGCGTCGGCCTGGCCGACGATGAAGCGGTCGAGTTCGGAGACGATTTCACGGGGAGAAAAGTCGGTCATGGGTCCTAGGTAGGTGTCCAATGTTGCGAGAGCAAGCGGTGCACGAGACTGCTAAATGATCGGCGGGCCACCCTGCCACAGCTTGATCGCCTCGAAGGGGTGAATCAGCATGATAATGTTGAGCGTCAGATTGTCGCGAATGTGGAGCGTCATCACCAGCTCGAACAACATCGCAAGAGCGACGGTGACTGCCACGGGAAGTTTGCTCGCCAGCAGGAAGCCACCGATCATGAAGAGCATATCGGAAATCGAATTGACTATGGTGTCGCCGAAATAATCCAGCGAGATCGTGCCGGCGCGGTAGCGGTTGATGATCCAGTCGGAATTCTCGACCAGTTCCCAGCTGCCTTCGACCAGCATGGCGAGTATCAGCCGGCCCTGCCAGGCCAGGCGCGGGAACGCGAGGAAGGCCGCGCCGTAGAACAGGAAGCCGTGCAGGATATGCGATAACGAATACCAGTCGGCGATGTGCTGGGAGTTTTCCGAGCTCTGCACGACGCCGTGCCAGAGCTTGACGTAGCCACAGGCGCAGATCGGCAGGCGTCCCATCCCGTACAGGATCGCAGCTTGCGCCGCGAGGATGCCGGCTGCAATTAATATCCAGTGTCGGCCCGAAAGCGTGACTGGAGCTTTCTCGATACTGTTAGTGGAGGTCATGCGTTGCGGACCATCAATAAAGCGGGGCCATCAGGTGTATCGACCATACCGACTTTTTCAAAGCCCGCCTTCTCGTAGGCACGCACGGCTCGGGTATTGGCTGGATCGGGATCGGTCACAATGCGCGGCGCGCCGTGCCTCAACCGGTCCTCGACGAAGGCCCGGATGAGCGCCGAACCATGGCCGCGCCCGATCATGTCCGGCTCGCCGATGAAGAGGTCGATGCCGCGGGTGCCGCGCGGATGTTTGCCAAAGCCTGAATTCCACGCCGTCAGGTCGTAGCACTGCAGGTAGGCGAAATCGTTACTTCCCGCCGAGACGATGAACTGATCCATCGCCGGTTCTTCGAGATCGCCGCTGACCAGTTCATATTGTTCAGAGGGGTTGCCCCACCATTCGCGCACATGCGCTCGCGCGAGCCACTGCCGGATCAACGGCAGGTCGTCCATAGCCATCGGGCGGAAGACATATTCCGGCGCCATGACCGGCGGCTCCCCTCAGAGCGTTTCGATCGTGACGTTCCGGTTGGTGTAAACGCAGATGTCGGCAGCGATATCGAGCGCCCGGCGCACGATGGTTTCGGCGTCCTTGTCGGTATCGACAAGCGCGCGGGCGGCCGCCAGGGCATAATTGCCGCCGGAGCCGATCGCCATCACGCCGGCCTCCGGCTCCAGCACGTCGCCGGTGCCGGTCAGGACCAGCGAGACGTCCTTATCGGCGACGATCATCATCGCCTCCAGTCGGCGCAGATAGCGGTCGGTCCGCCAGTCCTTGGCCAGTTCGACCGCCGCGCGGGTCAATTGCCCCGGATATTGCTCAAGCTTGCTCTCCAGCCGCTCGAACAGGGTGAAGGCATCGGCGGTCGCCCCGGCAAAACCGCCGATCACGTCGCCCTTGCCGACCTTCCGGACCTTTTTGGCGTTGGCCTTGATGACGGTCTGGCCGATCGAGACCTGACCGTCGCCGCCGATTACCACTCTGCCGCCCTTGCGGACCGTCACAATCGTGGTGCCGTGCCAAATCGGCAGGTTGTTTTCAGATGCTTGCATGGATCGCCCTCTTTCCAGTCAGATTTAGGGGTTGAGGGGAGGGGTTACAATCGCGCCGTTTCACCCCCGAATCCGGTCACCATGGGCTGAAGTTCAGCCCTTCAAACGTCATCCCGCAGTAGCGAAGGTGACATCCGCCTGTTAAAAGGGCCGCGTTTTCGGCCCCAAGCGGCCCAAGGGAAGCAGTTTTCATGCGCACAGCGTCCATCAAGCGCAAGACCAAGGAAACCGACATCGAGGTCGCGGTGAACCTCGATGGCACGGGCGTGTCCAAGGTTTCGACCGGTATCGGCTTTTTCGACCATATGCTCGATCTCTTGGCCAGGCATTCCCGCATCGACATCACGGTCAAGGCGGATGGCGATCTGCATGTCGACCACCACCACACCACCGAGGACGTCGGCATCGCGCTGGGCCAGGCCGTCAAGCAGGCGCTCGGCACCATGGCCGGCATCACCCGCTATGCCTCGATCCACATGCCGATGGACGAAACGCTCTCGCGCGTCGTCATCGACATTTCGGGCCGGCCGGTGCTGGTGTTCAAGGTCGACTTTCCGCGCGACAAGGTCGGTCAGTTCGATACCGAGCTGGTGCGCGAATGGTTCAACGCCTTCACCATCAACGCCGGCGTGACTTTGCACGTCGAGACCTTATATGGCGAGAACAGCCATCATATCGCCGAATCCTGTTTCAAGGGTCTGGCGAGGGCGCTTCGTGCCGCGGTTGCGATCGATCCGCGCGCGGCGGGCGAGGTGCCTTCCACCAAGGGTCAGCTCGGCGGCTGATTGCCTGTTCTCGTTTTCGTTCGCGGCGGAGAGATTCGATGCCGGTCTACACAGTGCATGCTCCCATAGCCAATGGCGCCGATCTTCCGGCGACCGACAAATTCGTGTTTGTCCGTGACGGCTTCCATTTCTGGGCTGCGGTCGCGGGCGTGATCTGGCTTTTGTGGCATCGGCTGTGGCTGGCGCTGATCGGCTGGATTGTTCTGATGACAGCCGTGCAGTTCGGGATGTCGGCGCTGGGCGCCAGCCGCGGGACGATCTTCGCTGTTGATGTCCTGCTCGCCATCCTGATGGGCCTCGAAGCGGCCAGCCTGCGGCGCTGGACGCTGTCACGGCGCAATTGGCGCCAGCTCGATATCGTGGTGGCCGACGACGAGGAAGCTGCCGAACACCGCTTCTTCGAACGCTGGACCGGCCGGCAGCGCGGGCTGATCAACGACCAACGGTCGGTCGATCGCGGCGCACCGCCGCCGACCCGCAACATTCCGGGCCAGTCGTTCTCCAAACCACCGCCGCCCTTGCCGCAAGGCGGAATCATCGGCTTGTTTCCGGAGCCGGGAGGGCCACGATGACCGTTGCGATCGTCGATTACGGCTCGGGCAATCTTCACTCGGCGGCAAAGGCCTTTGAGCGCGCCTCGCGTAGCATGGAAGATCCGCAGAAGGTCATGGTGACGCGCGATCCGGAGGCCGTGTACCGCGCCGACCGCATCGTGCTGCCCGGCGTCGGCGCCTTCGCCGATTGCCGCCGCGGCCTCGATGCGGTGGACGGCATGCTTGACGCGATGACGGAAGCCGTGCGCGTCAAGGCGCGGCCTTTCTTCGGCATCTGCGTCGGCATGCAGTTGATGGCGACGCGCGGCAAGGAGCACGTCACGACCGAGGGCTTCAACTGGATTGAAGGCGACGTCGAGAAGATCTCGCCCCGCGAGGAAAATCTGAAAATCCCGCACATGGGCTGGAATACGCTTGACCTGGTCCGCGAGCATCCGGTGCTGGAGCGGCTGCCGCTCGGGCCGAAGGGCCGCCATGCCTATTTCGTGCACTCCTATCACCTCAACGCCTCCAATGAGGCCGATGTGCTGGCGCGTGCCGACTACGGCGGGCCGGTGACCGCGATCGTAGGCCGAGACACCGCCATCGGCACGCAGTTTCACCCCGAGAAGAGCCAGCGTTTCGGCCTGGCCCTGATCTCGAACTTTTTGAAGTGGAAGCCGTGATCCTCTTTCCTGCCGTCGACCTTAAAAACGGCCAATGCGTGCGCCTCGAGCAGGGCGACATGGCGCGCGCGACCGTGTTCAACCTCGATCCTGCGGCGCAGGCGTGCGCTTTTGCCGAGCAAGGGTTTGAATATCTCCACGTCGTCGATCTCGACGGTGCCTTTGCCGGCAAGCCGATGAACGCGCGGGCGGTTGAGGCGATGCTCAAAGCGGTCACCATGCCGGTGCAACTCGGCGGCGGCATCCGCGATCTCAAGACTGTGGAAGCCTGGCTCGACAAGGGCATCGCCCGGGTCATCATCGGCACCGCGGCGGTGCGCGATCCGGAGTTGGTGAAGGGTGCGGCGAAAAAATTCCCCGGCCGCGTCGCGGTCGGACTCGATGCGCGCGACGGCAAGGTTGCGGTGGAAGGCTGGGCCGAGACCTCGCAGGTGACCGCGCTCGAAATCGCGCAACGGTTCGAGGATGCCGGTGTCGCTGCCATCATTTTCACCGACATCGCGCGCGACGGCCTGTTGAGGGGCCTCAACCTCGATGCCACGATAGCGCTCGCAGAGCGTATTTCCATTCCCGTGATCGCATCCGGCGGGTTTGCCTCCATCGAGGACGTCAAGGCGCTGCTCGAGCCGCGCGCCAAAAAGCTCGCCGGCGCCATTGCCGGCCGCGCGCTCTATGATGGGCGGCTGGATCCCGCCGCCGCTTTGACGCTGATCCGCAGCGCGCGCGCCGCGGCCTAGGAGTTTTTGCGATGTTCAAGGTCCGCGTCATTCCCTGTCTCGACGTCAAGGACGGCCGCGTGGTCAAGGGCGTCAATTTCGTCGACCTGCGCGACGCCGGTGATCCTGTCGAGGCGGCGATCGCATATGACGCGGCCGGCGCCGATGAATTGTGCTTCCTCGACATCACTGCCACCCACGAAAACCGTGGCATCATGCTCGATGTGGTGCGGCGCACGGCGGAAGCCTGCTTCATGCCGCTGACGGTCGGCGGCGGCGTCCGTACCATCGAGGACATCAAGACGCTGCTGCGTTCCGGCGCCGACAAGGTCTCGATCAACACGGCAGCCGTCTCCAACCGTGAGTTCGTCAAGCAGGCGGCGGAAAAATTCGGCGAGCAGTGCATCGTGGTCGCGATCGACGCCAAGCGGGTCAAGCGCGGCGGCGGCTCGGACCGCTGGGAGATTTTTACCCATGGCGGGCGCAACTCCACCGGGATCGACGCCATCGAATACGCGCAGGAAGTGGTCTCGCTCGGCGCCGGCGAGATCCTGTTGACCTCGATGGATCGCGACGGCACCCGCCAAGGCTTCGACCTGCCGCTGACGCAGGCCATCGCCGACAGTGTCCCTGTACCGGTCATCGCCTCTGGCGGCGTTGGCAATCTCGACCACCTCGTCGACGGCATCCGCCAGGGCCATGCCACCGCGGTGCTGGCCGCCTCGATATTCCACTTCGGCGAATTTACCATACGCCAAGCCAAGGAGCATATGGTGCGCGCCGGGCTGCCGATGCGGCTTGATCCCTGACGACTCCCTGTCACAAAAGTGCTAAGTCCTTGCTTGGGACGGCGTCCTGGCCTTTGGTCGGTCGCGAGTGTTGAGTTCGGTTGATGTCGCGTTTTACGATCCATGATCTGGCCGCCACCATCGATGCACGGGCCGCATCGGGAGGAGAGGCGTCCTACACCCGCAAATTGCTCGACAGGGGCGCCGAGCACTGCGCCAAGAAGCTGGGCGAGGAAGCGGTGGAGACCGTGATCGCGGCGGTCGAGAACGACCGCAGCCACCTGATTGCCGAAAGCGCCGACCTGCTGTTTCATCTGCTGGTGTTGTTGAAGTCGCGGGGCGTGAAGCTGGAGGACGTCGAAGCCGCACTGGCGCAGCGGACCTCGAGGTCCGGGCTCGAGGAGAAGGCGTCGCGCAAGCGCGACTAGCCGAGAGGGCAGCTCATGGATATCCGCACCCCGGAACAGCAATACAATCCCTACCGTATCTTCACGCGCGAGCAGTGGGCGCGGTTGCGCGACGACACGCCGATGACGCTGGAGCCGGGCGAATTCGAGCGGTTGCGCTCGATGCATGACCGCCTTGACCTGCAGGAGGTCGAGGACATCTACCTGCCGCTGTCGCGACTGTTGTCGATCTATGTCGATGCGACCGATCGGCTCTTCCGGGCGCAGCGCCAGTTTCTCGGTATCCGCGACCGCAAGGTCCCCTACATCATCGGCGTCGCCGGCTCGGTCGCCGCCGGCAAATCGACCACCGCCCGCGTGCTGCAGGCGCTGCTGGCGCGCTGGTCGCCCCGCCCCAAGGTCGACCTGGTGACGACCGACGGGTTCCTGTTTCCCAATGCCGTGCTCGAGCGGCAGGGGCTGATGCAGAAGAAGGGCTTTCCCGAGAGCTACGATCTGCCGATGCTGCTGGCGTTTCTTTCCGACATCAAAGCCGGTCGCCGGCCGGTACGCGCGCCGGTCTACTCGCATCTGGTCTACGACATCGTGCCGAACGAGTGGATCGAGGTCGATCGCCCGGACATCCTGATCGTCGAGGGCGTCAACGTGCTGCAGACCGGCCGACTGCCGCGCGATGGCAAGGCGGTGCCGGTGGTGTCGGACTTCTTCGACTTCTCCGTCTATATCGATGCCGAGGAACCGGTGCTGCGCGAGTGGTATGTGCGGCGCTTCCTGGCGCTCAGGGATACCGCGTTCCACGACCCCAAATCGTACTTCCATCGCTACGCGGTGCTCTCCGACGAGGAGGCGACCGCGACCGCGATCGCGATCTGGGAGCGCACCAATCTCGCCAACCTCGAGGACAATATTTTGCCGACCCGGCCGCGGGCGACGCTGATCCTGAAAAAACGCGCCGATCATCTGGTCGAGACGGTGGCGCTGCGGCGGCTGTGATTGCTGTCGTCCCTGCGTTCGCACGGACGACATCGAGTTTTTTGTTTCGACCTCACGCCGCGATGTGCCGTGACGCGATCAGCCCGGCGAGCGCCTCGGCGAGTTTTTCGCGGTCGAGCGGCTTGATCAAGAATCCGTCCATGCCGGCTTCGAAGCAGGCGTAGCGATCTTCCACCAGCGTGTTGGCGGTGAGTGCGAGGATCGGCGTCCGGCTGCCCGGCTCGCCGGATTCGAGGGTACGAATCCGTTTGGTGGTTTCGATGCCGTTGAGCTGCGGCATCTGGATGTCCATCAGGACGAGATCGTAGGGGCTGCCCGCGGATTTCGCCGACAGCCAGGACTCCAGTGCCTCGGCGCCGTCGGTGGTGATGACGGCGTGATGGCCGAGCCGGCTGAGCAACGATCGGATCAACAGCGCATTGATCTGGTTGTCCTCGGCAACCAGGATCGACAGGCCCTTGGCTGACGGCTCGGACGGCGTCTCGCTTGGGTCGATGGCCGGATCCAGGCTCGGTGCGGCCACTTCCGGCGCGGCCGTCATGCGCGCCGCGAGCGAGGCTGCGCGCAGCGGTTTGACCAGATAGCCGGTGAGGGCGGAAGTGGCGGATGGTTGCATTTCGTGCCGCGTCGCCGGCGTAAACATCACGATGCGCTGGGTGGCATGAAGGCGCGCGGCTTCGCCGAGCCGTTCGATTTCGGCGAGCCCCAGCGCGTGATCGATCAGCACGGCGTGCCAGGCGCGCTCGGGCAGCAGGGCCTCTGCGACGTTGGCGTCTGATACCATGCAGGTCTGCCCGCCCCAGCGCTGCAGCCGCCGCGCGGTCAGCGAGGCCTCGATGCTCGCGGGGGAGACCAGCATGATCGAGTGGCCGGAAAGATCCGGCGCCGCAAATGAGATTTGTTCGCCGCCCGCGGCGGCAAGGGGAAGCGATACCTCGAATGTCGAGCCCATGCCGGGCGTGCTCGCCAGCGCGATGCGGCCGCCCATGCGCTTGACGATACGGTCGGAGATGCTCAAGCCGAGACCGGTGCCGCCGTAGCTGCGGGCGATCTCGTCGTCGGCCTGCTCGAACTCGCGAAAGATCCGCTCGCGTGCTTCGGGGGCGATGCCGATGCCGGTATCGCGCACCAGGAAACTGATTTCATTGGGCCAGATGCCGGGCTCGACGATCAGGGCGACACCGCCGGTGGAGGTGAATTTTATCGCATTGCCGGCGAGATTGAGCAGCACCTGCCTCAAGCGAGCTGCGTCGCCGATCACGTGCGTCGGCAGCCGTTCGTCGACATAGGCGGCCACCTCGATCTTCTTGGCCTCCGCGCGCGGCGCGAGCAATTCGGTGATGTCCTCGATCAGGCCCGACAAGGCGAACGGACGATGTTCGAGGTCGATCTTGCCGGCCTCGATCTTGGAATAATCCAGCAGTTCCTCGATCAACGAGAGCAGCGCATCCCCGGAGGTCTTCACCGCCTTGACATAGGTCGCCTGCTCCGGCGTCAGCGGTGTATCCATCAATAGGCCGCTCATGCCGATGATGCCGTTGAGCGGCGTGCGGATCTCGTGGCTCGCCATCGCGAGGAAGCGCGACTTGGCGCGGCTTGCGGCGTCCGCCTGATCACGGGCCTCGGTCAGCGCGCGTTCGCTCTCGGTGCGATCGGTAACGTCGCGGCCGACGCTTTGCATTTCCGCTCGTTCTCCGGCGTCGTTGCGGACGAACCCTTCGCGCCATGCGATCCAGCGCGGGCCGAGCGGTCCTTCGATCCGCTGGTCGTGAACGCGGGTGCCGCTCGGTTCGAGCGCGGTGTCGCCCTGCTCGAGAACGGTAAGCGCGAAGCGGCTGCCGATCAGCGCGTCGCGCGGCATTTGCGCCAGCTCGCAATAGGCGTCGTTGGCGTAGGTGATGCGACCCTCGCCGTCGCGCAGAACGATCAGATCGCCCTGCGATTCGAACAGCCGTCGGGTACGCTGTTCGGCTTCCTGCAATTCCCAGTTCCGGTCAGCCAACGCTTCGTTATGCAGCGCGACCTTGCGCATCTTCTTGCGCAGCAGGCGGAGCCGGAAGCTGAAGGTGGCGAGCGCGACGCAGGCGATAGCAAACAGGAAGGCGACGCCGATTGCAAAAGAGTGCGGATCATAGCCGGAGTTTTCCGTCTTGGCTCCGGTGATGAAGCCAAAGGCTCCGCCGAACACGACCGAGAAGATCATTAAGGAGCGCAGCGCGAAGGTAAGCCAGGGATGACGGCGGCCGAAGCGGCGAAAGCGAAGTTTGATCCGGAAAGTCCGTCCCATCGCCAATGACCCTAAGCTTGCTGCTTGAATTGAACCGGCCTGCTTCGCCGCCTCTCGCGGAAGAACGATGCGTCGCCGATGTTGCAAAGTGCTTGAGGCTCCCAGCGGCATCACGGCCGCGATGAGAACAAGGTGAATGAAAGGTTAACCGAGCATGGTCCGGACCCGGAGGGCCGCGTTCGCGCAAAGTGGCAACCGGCTTTCCGAAAAGACCATGCTCCAAACCTAGAGCGACGCCGCTTCGATGCGGTGGCGCTCGCCACGAGCGCCGACGATCAGGGCGGCGGCATCGAGCAGCGAAAAGCTCTTCGAAGACACGAAGATGCGGTGCTCGGCCGGTCCATCCCTGGAAAGGTAGATCACGGGATCGGAGCTTGAGGGATTTCGGGAGATCGCAACCAGAAGCGGCGGCGCATTGCTCGCGCAGGCGCCGGCTTCGGCCGTGTCGATATCGTCGATCACGGTGAAGTCGGCCGCTTCCGGGTTGTCGGAAATCTGGACCCGCACCGTCGCGCGGCCCGGATCGCTGGTGAAACTGACGTGCCGGTGCGCCTGCCAGGAGAGGGCGGCGATCTGTACGGAAGTGCCTGATAATTCGATGCAGGGCCGCGGACCGGCCAAAAATTCGCCGCGCGCGAACAGCGCGACAATTGCCAGCGGAATCACCGAGGCCAGAATCTTCAAACGCAACATGACACGCTACTCGCTCACCATAAGTCCGCGACATGGGAACTATGGTTGGCAGAGGGTAAAGGAAACTAGTTACCGCCGCGTTGACGCGGGTTGTTTTTGCGTGGCTCAGCATCTTTGGTGCGAGTGAGGCGAAGCGGGCTGGCGGGCGAACGACGTGGTGGGATGTCACACCCCGCGAAGGCGCGGTACTCAGTACGCTGCGGCCCATCCACGTCATTGCGAGCGGAGCGAAGCAATCCATCTCTGCGCGCATGTGGTGACGATGGATTGCTTCGCTCCGCTCGCAAGGACGGGAAGATAGCGACACACACACCACTGTCGTCCCCCGCGAAGGCGGGATCTACCGTGATGTTCGTCAAGAGGTCGATCATGGGCGAGAGTGCGGCATCGTGCTCGCCGGTCAAGGCGACCGCTGCGCGGCGGCGATGCCGGCCTTGACCGGCTGCGCTCGCTGCCGCGTTGGCTTGCCATGATCGAAGGCTCATGCCGCAGGCCTGGCTGCGTGTCTCCAATCTGATCGGTCACGGATCATGGCGTTGAGCGTCACCAGCATTTTGCGCATGACGGCGGTGAGCGCGACCTTGCCCAGGCGATGATTGTCATCGACCAGATGTCGGTAGAAGGCCTTCATGACCGGATTGTGCTGGATCGCGCTGCGGGCGCCGTTGAAGAGCACTTTGCGCACGCTGGAGCGGCCATGACCAATGGACGCATGCCCGTGCTGCTTGCCGCTGTCGCGCGTGTGCGGGGCAAGGCCGCAAAGGGCCGCGATTTTCTTGCCTGACAGATGTCCGAGTTCCGGCAGGTCCGCGATCAATGTTTCCGCGATGGCGGGGCCGACACCGCAGAAGGTTTGCAGCCGCCGGCTGGTCTCGGCATGCGCGGAGCTTGCGATGCGTTCGGCGATGGCCTTGTCGACCGTAGCGAGTGAACGCTCAAGGGCGGCAATGACCGCCCGCAGGCTCTTGCGCACAATGGCGCTGTCTGCCACGTCGCAGCGGCAGGTCTCGGCATGCAGCAGAGCCTGTAACTGCCGGCGCCGCGATGCGAGTTCACGTAAGACCTCATCGGCCTCTGGAACCGACTCGATGTCGCGGCGAGCGAGCTCCTCGGCGGCAAAGTCGGCCAACAATTTGGCGTCGATGCGGTCCGTCTTGGCCTTGATGCCACGCCGCCTGCGATAGGCGACGACTTCGTTCGGGTGCACCTGCTTGAAGGCGACCTTCGCGCGGCGGAGACACCGTCGCAGAAGCCGCTCATAGCCGCCCGTCGGCTCGAACGCGACCAGGCCGATCGAGCCGGCCCCGATCTGCATAAACCAAGCGTCAATCGCTCGCTCACTGTTCGCGATCCGCTTGACCCGACTGTCACCCGCGATCGCAATGTCGATCCACTCCTTGGCAACGTCCACCCCGATCACCATCTTGTCCATGTGGCTGTTCTCCGACAGAATATGCATCTGGTCGGCACGCCGGATTGCAATGCGGGCTCAGGCCCTCTCTACCGTGCGCGTGTCAGACCGTAACGCCGGCGGTCCTAAGATTCCCACGGTCTTGCAGGACCTGACCAGTACTCGAGGGGCCGCCGGCGCCCCATCCAACAGGATGGCGACGCCATCATGCAATCCAGTACGCTGCGGCTTATCGGTTCTATCACCGGCGTCTCTGGGTCGCCCGGTCAAGCCGGGCGATGACGACTGAGTATGAGGAGCCGATCTCGCGACGCGTTGCGCCCGACCTGCTCTCAACTGTCGAGATCATCACGCAGGCTGTGCCCGGCCGCGCGTTACTGTTCGGCTGCGGTGACGACCACCGGCCAGATGAAGGCGGCGATGACAGCGAAGACGAACAGCTCAGCACGACGACCGGTCTCAGGTAACTTGCCGGGCTGCGCATCATCTTTCGTTGACGTGTCGACCATGTACCGACCTGCCGTCTCGGAAATCGAACAACCAGCGAGCCGGCCACACGTTCCCCTTGTGCTAGGCTATTCTGCCGCCATCGGACGAAGGCGACGCCATTCCGCCCCACTTCTAGATGCGCCACCGGGCCCGCTGGCAGCATGATTGCGTGCCAGGGGTCACTCATTGATCAGGATCAAAAGAAGAATGATAAATGAAGGAATTATTTTATGCTCTTTCGGCATTCCGCGCGCCGAGCAGGGATGGCGCGATGCACTACGCCGCCCTTCGCAAATCCTCCGCCAGCGCGCGATACGATAGCGCCTCCGCCAGATGCAGCCGGCCGATCTTTTCCGCACGATCGAGATCGGCAAGCGTGCGCGCGACGCGCAGCACGCGGTGATAGCCGCGTGCAGTCAGCTTCATGGTTTCGGCGGCGTCGCGTAGAAGTTTTTGCCCCTGTGCATCCGGCTGCGCAATTGCTTCCAGCAGCGAAGCCGGCGCTTCGGCATTGGTGCGGATGTGCGGCATGCCGGCCGCGGCGTAGCGCGCGAGCTGGATACTGCGGGCAGCGGCGACACGCGCGGCGACTTCGGCAGAGCCTTCGCTTGGCGGAGGAAGTATCAGATCGGCGGCGGTGACCGCCGGTACCTCAATGCGCAGGTCGATGCGATCCATCAGCGGGCCGGAGATGCGCATCTGGTAATCCGCGGTGCAGCGGTCGACCGGTGCGCGCCTGCAGGAATAGCCGGGATCATAGGCCTGGCCACAGCGGCAGGGATTCATCGCCGCGACCAGCATGAAGCGCGCCGGGTAGGTGACACGGTGGTTGGCGCGGGACACCGAGACCTCGCCGTTCTCCAGCGGCTGGCGCAGCGAGTCGAGCACGCGCGGATCGAATTCGGGCAGTTCGTCGAGGAACAGCACGCCCTGATGCGCCAGCGAAATCTCGCCGGGTCTGGCGCGCAGGCCGCCGCCGGTCAGCGCAGCCATGCTGGCGGAATGATGCGGTGCGCGGAACGGCCGCCGCGCGGTCAGCGCGCCGTCGCGGATTTCGCCGGCGACGGAGGCGATCATCGACACTTCCAAAAGCTCGGATGGCGACAGCGGCGGCAGGATCGAAGGCAGCCGCGCCGCCAGCATCGACTTGCCCGCACCGGGCGAGCCGATCATCAGCAAATGATGTCCGCCGGCCGCCGCGATCTCCAGCGCACGCTTGGCGCTCTCCTGACCCTTGATATCGCGCAAGTCCAGATGCGTCGCTTCCGGCTCGTGCACTTTCGGCTGCGGCCGCGACAGCACCTGCGTGCCTTTAAAATGGTTGGCGATCTGGATCAGCGATTTGGCCGCGATGATCTGGATGTCCGGGCTCGCCCAGGCCGCTTCCGAGCCGCACGCCGCGGGACAGATCAGCCCTTCCTCGCGCGCGTTCGCGCCGATCGCCGCCGGCAACACGCCCGCAACGGGCGCGATCGAGCCGTCGAGCCCGAGTTCGCCGAGTACGGTAAAGCCGTTGAGCGCATCCGGCGGGATCGCGCCGATCGCCGCCATCAGGCCGAGCGCGATCGGCAGATCGTAATGGCTGCCTTCCTTCGGCAGATCGGCCGGCGCGAGATTGACGATGATCCGCCGCGCCGGCAGGGCCAGCCCCGAGGCGATCAGCGCCGAGCGCACCCGCTCACGCGCCTCCGACACCGCCTTGTCGGGCAGACCCACAATGGCAAAGGCCGGCAGCCCAGGCGCGACCTGCACCTGCACGTCGACCGCGCGGGCCTCGATCCCCTCAAAAGCTACGGTAGATACCCGCGCAACCATGCTGCCCCCCGCGACGCAATCGAAGGTAGCGGGGAACCGGGGAGCAAGTCAAGAACATTAAGAGAACATTGTGCGCCTAGGGCCAGTCAACGCACATCCTGCATCGACATACCGGTGCTCAACCGATCGTCGACATTTCGACCCGCGCTAGCGCTCCGTTCGCATGTACGGGCTGTGCTCAGAAACAAGCTTCAGCGCCGGATCATCAGCGAGAACGCGCACCGCCTCTGTCTTTGCAGGGCTCTCATTCTCGGGGGTACCCCGGACGCTCCACACAGCGAGCCAGACGACGAGCATTCCGGCTCCGATAGCTACCATATCCTTGGTCACTTGCCGGGCCTCCAAACTGGCTGCCAAGCGCTGAAGGAAGACCAATTTCGGCGAAGCGGGATGGTTCCTAAGGTGGGCCTTTCGATGAAGGCCCTCGACGACGCATCTCACCCGCACGCATGCAGGTGTGCGGCAGCACCTGGATGATCCGGGGCCGACCACCGGCCGACCCCAAATCAAGCGTTCTTCTCAGAGCTGCATGTTCATCGGTTCGGGATAATACCTGAAACCGTCGCCGTTCTTGGCGACGTGGCCGTAGCCGGGCCAGGCGAAGTGATAGGACATGACCGGGATCTTCTGGGCGGCGAGCATGTCCAGCATCTTCACCCGCGAGGCGGCCGCCTGCTTTGGGTCGCTGTCGTAGGAGAATTCCATCCGCGGTTTCTCCAACAGCAGCACCGCGTGATGCGAGAGGTCGCCGAGGAAGCAGAAGGATTTGCCTTTCGAACTGACCATGAAGATGGTGTGGCCGACGGTGTGGCCGGGCGCTGCGAGCGCGGTGACGCCGGGCAGGAATTCCTGGTTGTCCTTGATGAAGACGATGCGGTCGCGCACCGGCATCAGGTTCTTGCGGGCGTGGATGATAAAATCCTTCAACGGACTACCGAGCTTGCCTTCATCGGTCCAGAAATCGAAATCGCTCTGGGCGATGTAGACCTGCGCGTTCGGGAATAGCGGCTTGTCGTCGGCGCCGACCAGGCCGCCGATGTGATCGATATGGGCGTGCGAGCACACCACGGCGTCGATATCGCTCGGCTTGATGCCGGCTGCCATCATGTTCTTCTGCTGCTGGCCGGTGGTCGGGCCGAACGCCTTTGACGTGCCCATGCCGGTATCGAACAGGATCAGCTTGTCGCCGGTATTCACGATCGGCGAGTTCTGTTCGAGCACGACGTGGTCCGGATTGAGGAAGTTGTCGGACAGCATCTTCTTCACTTCCTCCTTCGGCACGCCGGTAAATGTGCCGGAGGGATCGCCGAGCGGCAGCGGGCCGTCGGAGACGACGGTCACTTCGGCGTCGCCGAGCATGAAGCGGTGCCAGTAGGGCGTCTGCGTGCCGAGTTTTGGCGCCTTGGCCAGCGCGCCGCCGCCGAGCATCGTTGTCGCGCCGAACCCGGCGCCGAGCGCAAGCAAAGACCGTCGCGAAAGATTCGTCGTCATGCCTCTTCCTCCACAAATTTAATTGATTGCAGTACGTGCCCGGACGAACTCATCCGTGCCTGCAGGCTGCTCCCGCTTCCCGAAATTGGCAAGTGGGATGAGGAGGCACGACAGGGATGCGAAAATGACGATGACACCGCGGCGCGTCGCGGCGATAGTGCAGGACAGATTTCGAAGGTCGGCATCGACAGCTACCAATCGTAGTCGTCGTACATCCACTCCCTTGGGTATCGAGGCCGCGATCTCGCTTGCGGCGGCGACCGCTCTGGTTTGCGCAAGGTCGGAGCCGGCTGGGTCGGACGCGCTGACGTCTTGGGCGGGGTCTGCTCGGAAACCTTCGCGAGATCGCGCTTCATCTCTTCCTGGCTCGTCTTCAACTCGCCAATGGCTTTTGCATTGTCGCTGGCCATTTCTTGCTGGTTCGCCTTGAGCTGTTCGATGGTTCGCTCCAGGTTCGCGAGGTCGCGCGCGATCGTTTGCAGCAACTGTGTCTGTTCGGGGGGCATGGCGGCCGTTGGCGGCGGGGCGTCTTGCGGCGGTGCGGCCTGAGCCAAGGTCGGTGCTTGCGGTGGCGATACTTGCGGTGGTGGTGCGGTTTCAGCCGCGGCTACGTGAACGGTTGATGGATCGGGCTGCGCGGGAGATGGCGGATCTTCCGGCGGCGACGATGGCGTTGAAACGGGCTGCGGCGCCCACCAGGCGATAACCGGCTTGGCCCCGTCGCCATAGGACGATTGCAAAACGAGGGCAGCGACAACGATGCACGCTGCCAGAGGCAAAGCAACGAGGGTCCGGAGCGCCGGCCTTTTTTCCGGTGATGGCGCGCCAGGTCGCGGCGGGTCGGGTCGGGCCGGAGCCGATGCATCGCGTTCCATCTTTGCAAGCTGTTCAGTCAAGCGCGTGAGCTGCTCATCCGCGCGCTTGATCTGTTCGTGGGCGTGCGAGAGCCGCTCGTCGGCGCTCACGACCTGGGGATCGCGCCTTTCAGTTTCTTTCGGAGTGGAGTTCATTGGCGTTTTCCTCTTCGTCCAATGTCGTCCGAAGGTGGCCGGTCGGCCATCCGGCAGCGCTTCGTGCAGTCTTGCCCACAGCATGGCCGCATGATGGTAGAATATGGGATCACACGGCGATAGCGCATTCAATCCGGCAGGCTACGGCCGACGACGCAGAACGACGCGGCTCTCCTCGCCGGTTCCAATCGGCCAGCGCACGCAATTCATCCGGCCTAAGTCGCGTATGAGCGCGCAGCGAAATTATTTCCCGGCGCGCTTCTTCTCGATGGTATCCCAGATCTTTGCCGCCACGTCCGGGCCGTTGAGACGCTGGATGGCGCGGATGCCGGTCGGGCAGGTCACGTTGATCTCGGTGAGGTTGCCGTCGATCACGTCGATGCCGACGAACAGCAGGCCGCGTTCGCGCAAGTCCGGGCCCAGCGTGTCGCAAATCTCGCGCTCGCGCGGGGTAAGGTCGGTCGCCTGGGCGGCACCGCCGCGCACCATGTTGGAGCGGAGGTCGTCGGGGGCCGGCACGCGGTTGACGGCGCCGGCGAACTCACCGTCGACCAGGATGATGCGCTTGTCGCCGTGCTTCACCTCGGGGAGGAAGCGCTGGATCACCCAAGGCTCCCTGAAGGTGACGGAAAACATGTCGAACAGCGAGCCGAAATTCATGTCCTGCGGCATCACGCGAAACACCGCCGCGCCGCCATGGCCGTGCAGCGGCTTCATGACGACCGCGCCATGCTCATCGCGGAACGAATTGATTTCGTCGAGGTCGCGCGAGATCAGCGTCGGCGGCATTAGCTGCGGAAAGTTCAGCACGAACATCTTTTCCGGCGCGTTGCGCACGCTGGCGGGATCGTTGACGACCAGCGTCCTGGGATGGATTCGTTCCAGCAAATGCGTCGAGGTGATGTAGGCGATATCGAACGGCGGCTCCTGCCGCAACAGGATGACGTCGAAGGCTTCGAGCGGCTCGCGCTTCGGCTCTCCCAACGTAAAGTGATCGCCGACCTCGTCGCGCACCGTGAGGCGCTGCACCGGCGCCACCAGCTCCTCGCCGCGCAGCGAGAGCTGGTCCGGCGTGAAATAGGAAAGGCTGTGCCCGCGCTTTTGCGCTTCCAGCATCAGGGCAAAGGTCGAATCGCCGCGGATGTTGATACGCGCGATGGGGTCCATCTGGACGGCGATATTCAGTTTCATGAGTTGAGGGTCCGCAGGTCAGGAGGGATTGGTTCAGGTGCTGGCGTCGAATGCCGCTAACAGATGGCGTGGCAGACGCCTGGGCGCAATCAGGACGGCGTCAAAACGGAGCTCGAATTCGGCATGCTCGGGATGCGCCATCAGCCAGGCTTGGGCGGCGTCGATGATGCGGGCCTGCTGGCGCGGCGTGACGGCATAGGCGGCGTCATCGAGGCTGGCGCGCGCCTTGACCTCGATGAAGGCAATCAAACCGCGCTTCCTCGCCACCAGGTCGATCTCGCCATAGGGGGTGCGGAAGCGTTTGGCCAGGATGCGGTAGCCTTTTGCCATCAGATAGGCCGCGGCGCGGCTTTCGGCGGAAAGCCCGGTGCGAAATGCCGCAACCCGCTCGGGCGCAGCGAGTTTCGTGGTCGCGTCAGGCGGCGTGGTGCCGTCAGTCTTCGCCATCGTCGCCCCTGACTTCTTTGGCGAGCTCCAGCGCGCGGGCATAGACTTCGCGGCGCGGGCGGCCCGAAAGCTCGACCGCATGCGCGACGCTGTCCTTGACGCTTTCGCGCGCCAGCGACGATCGCAGCAGGTCGTCGAGGTCGTGCTGGGTCATGACATCGGCGTTCTTGCGCGGCGGGCCGACCACGAGCACGAACTCGCCACGGGTTTCCAGCGTGGCGGCCGTCCTTGCCAGCTCGGCGATGGGGGCGCGCTTGATGTCTTCGTGCAGCTTTGTGAGTTCGCGGCAGATCGCGGTGTCGCGCCCGGCCATGATCTCGGCGAGGTCGGCGAGCGTTTCCTGCACGCGGTTGCCGGATTCGAACATCACCAGCGTGGCATCGATCCTTGCCAATTCGGCCAGCCGGGTCCGCCGCGAGACTTGCCGAGCCGGCAAAAATCCCTCGAAGTAAAACCGGTCGGTCGGGAGTGCTGCGACCGAAAGCGCCGTCAGCACCGAGGACGCACCGGGCACCGCGATCACGGCATGGCCGGCGGCAGAGACCTCGCGCACCAGCTTGAAGCCGGGATCGGAGATCAGGGGCGTGCCGGCGTCCGACACCAGGGCGATGGAAGCGCCCTGCGCCAGCCGCTCCAGGATTTTCGGCCGCGCCATCGCCGCGTTGTGCTCATGATACGGCTTGAGTTCCGCCGAGATCGCATAGCGCTCGATCAGGCGGCGGGTGATGCGGGTGTCCTCGCAGGCGATGATGTCGACGCCGGCCAAGGTCTCCAGCGCGCGCAAAGTGATGTCGCCGAGATTGCCGATCGGGGTTGCCACCAGATAGAGGCCAGGAACCGGCTTCGGGGCATTAAGAAGGTGGCCGCCAATCAAAAATGTTCTGTTGGCCGAACCCGGTTCGGTATCGGAGCCGTAGCTTGAACTGGGTTTGGCGCGCATGACGGCAATCTAAAGGGGTCTTGGGGCAAGCGCCATATCTGGCGGGATGGCGGCAAGGGCGGAGAGTTCCCCGCGGGAAGACAATGCGCGGCGAGGTGTTAATCCTTTTGTTTTGGTTAACTAATCCTCGACAATATGCAGAATCCCAATTGGGTTCAGTAGCGGTTCAGGTGCCTCGGCCCAGAAGGCCGGAATCCTGGCCGACGGCGGTCGGTCAAGAGAAGAGACAGAATGGAAGGCCCGTTCAATCGCAAGCTTGGATCCCCGGACTCGCGGCCGTCGGGCCCGACCCGGCGGACGGCAGTCGGTCTTATCCTCGGCGCGCCCCTGCTCGGCGCCTGCTCCGGTGGTGGACAGATTTCCAATCCGTTTGGCCCGTCCGCGCCCGAGGGGCCGCCAGGCCCGCAGCAGCAGCCGCTCGCCGTCGGCACCGGGCAGGTCAAGGTCGGCCTGATCCTGCCGCTTTCGGCCGCCGGCAATGCCGGTGTCGCCGCGCAATCGATGAAGAACGCGGCGGAGATGGCGCTGGCGGAATTCCAGAATCCGAACATTCAGCTTCTGATCAAGGACGACGGCGGCAGTCCGCAGGGCGCCCAGCAGGTCACCCAGGAGGCGCTCGGCGAGGGCGTGGAAATCGTTCTGGGCCCGCTGTTTGCGGCCTCGGTGCCGGCGACCGCGCAACTGACGCGCGCGCGGAGCATTCCAGTGATCGCGTTCTCGACCGATTCCAGCGTCGCCGGACGCGGGGTTTATCTGCTGAGCTTCCTGCCCGAATCAGACGTCAACCGGATCGTCGATTATTCGGCCAGCATCGGAAAGCGATCGTTTGCGGCGCTGTTGCCCGACAACGCCTATGGCAATGTGGTGGAAGCGGCGTTCAAGCAGGCGGTCGGCCGCAAAGGCCGCATCGTCGCCTTCGAAAAATACACCGCCGATCGTGCCGGCGCGGCGCGGACGGTGGCGCAGTCGCTCGGCTCGGCGGACGCGCTGTTCATCGCCGACGACGGTGAATCGGTCGTGGCAGCGGCGGATGCCTTGACCTCGGCGGGCGCGAACTTGCGCAACATCCAGTTGCTCGGCACCGGGCTCTGGGACAATCCGCGCATCTATGCGAGCGCGACGCTGCAGGGCGGGCTTTATGCTGCGCCGGATCCGTCGGGCTTCCGCGCCTTCTCCGGCCGCTACCGCGCCAAATACGGCACGGACCCCGTGCGCACCGCAACGCTCGCCTATGATGCCGTCGCGCTGGTTGCTGCGCTGTCGAAACAGCAGGGCGGCCAGCGCTTTGCGCCGGAGACGCTGACCAACCCGTCGGGCTTTGCCGGCATCGACGGGCTGTTTCGATTCCGTTCCGACGGCACCAACGAGCGCGGGCTTGCGGTGATGAAGGTCGCAAGCGGCGGCAGCACGCCGGTTGCCGGATCGCCGAAGAGTTTTGGGGCGTGATCCTTCGTCGCCCCTGCGAACGCAGGGGCCCAGAGCCACCATCTTTGGTTTTGAGAGAAGCCGTCGCCTTGTGCCCTTTACGCGGGTTGCGGCGTATGGGTTCCTGCGGTTCGCAGGAACGACGGCTGTTACGCGGCGAGATCCGCCACCACCGCGTCGAGCACCGGAAAACCTTCCTTCGTCACGCGCAATCTTCCATCGGAGTCGACGGATATCGCGCCTTCCGCGCGCAGGATAGCGATGCGGCTCGGATCAAGCGCGCGGCCGGATAGCGCCGCATAACGCCTGGGATCGATGCCTTCGGCGAGCCGCAAGCCCATCAGCAAGAATTCGTCGGCGCGCTCTTCGCTGTTGAGGTGGTCGTCGGTGACGACGCCGTGGCCGTTGGCCTCGACGCGCATCAGCCAGGCCTCCGGGCGCTTCTCGGTCGCGGTGGCGTGTCGCGCGCCGTCGATGTCGAGGCGGCCATGCGCGCCGGGACCGATGCCGGCATATTCCTCGCCGCGCCAATAGACGAGATTGTGCTGGCACTCCGCGCCTTCGCGGGCGTGATTGGAAATCTCGTAGGCCGGCAAGCCATGATGCGCGCAGACTTCCTGCGTCACGTCGTACAGCGCACGCGCCACCGCCTCGTTCGGTGTCTTGAGTTTGCCCGCCGCATGCAGGCCGAAGAACGGCGTGCCTTCCTCGATGGTGAGCTGGTAGAGCGAGAGATGCTCGGCGGCTTCGGAAATCGCGAGCTTCAGTTCATCCGCCCACATAAGCGGCGTCTGATCGGGGCGGGCGTAGATCAGGTCGAATGAATAGCGATCGAACGCGGCGCGCGCGATCGCGACCGCATCGAGCGCCTCGCGCGCGGTATGCAGCCGTCCGAGCGCTTTCAGCGAGGCGTCGTCGAGCGCCTGCACGCCGAGCGAGACGCGGTTGACGCCGGCTGAGCGATAGCCGCGAAACCGCGTCGCTTCTACGCTGGTCGGATTGGCTTCGAGCGTGACCTCGACATTGCCGGCGACGCGCCAATGCTTTCCGATCGCATCCAAAATCGCGCCGACGGTCTGCGGCTGCATCAAGGAAGGCGTGCCGCCGCCGAGAAAGATCGATGTGACGGTTCGCCCCGGTGCGCGCGCCGCCGTGGTTTCGATCTCGCGCGCAAACGCGCGCGCAAAACGTTTCTCGTCGATCGGTGCGTGGCGGACGTGGCTGTTGAAATCGCAATAGGGGCATTTCGACAGGCAGAACGGCCAGTGCACGTAGACGCCGAAGGCATCTTTGGGGCGGGGTCGCTCGCGACTAGCCAAGGCAGATCTCCGCCAGTTTGACGAAGGCTCGTGCCCGGTGCGACAGGCCAAGCCCAAGCGGCGGCAGGCCGTGCTTTTCGATGGAAGTCATCTCGCCAAAGGTCCGCGTGTGCCCGTCGGGCAGGAATACCGGATCATAGCCAAAACCGGCGGTGCCGCGCGGCGGCCAGACCAGGGTTCCGTCGGCGCGGGCCTCGACCTCTTCGAGATGGCCATCGGGCCAGGCGACGCACAGGGCCGAGACAAAATGCGCACTTCGCTTGTCGGGCGCGGTGGCGCCGCGCTCCTGCAACAGGCGCTCGACCCTGGTCATCGCCGCCATGAAATCCTTGCCATTGCCGGCCCAGCGCGCCGAATAGATTCCGGGCGCGCCGTCGAGCGCATCAACTACGAGACCGGAATCATCGGCAAAGGCCGGCAATTGCGCGGCTTTCGCCGCCGCGATCGCCTTGATCGCGGCATTGGCCCGAAACGTCTGGCCGGTTTCCTCGGGCTCGCCGAGACCCAGCTCGCCCGCGGAAACCGCCTCGACGCCGTGCGGCGCGAGCAATTCCTGCATCTCGGCGAGCTTGCCGGGATTGTGGGTCGCGATCACGAGCCGGCCGGTGATTCGACGGTGCATGTGCGATCAGACTACGCCACAGCCAGCTTCTGCAAGTCCACCAGACGCGCGACACCCTTGCGCGCCAGTTCCATCAGCGCCAGGAACTCGTCTTGTGAAAACGGCGTCTTCTCAGCGGTGCCCTGCACCTCGATGATGCGGCCGTCGCCGGTCATGACGAAATTGGCATCGGTCTCGGCCTCGGAATCCTCGGCATAGTCGAGGTCGAGCACCGGCGTGCCCTGATAGATGCCGCAGGAGATCGCGGCGACATTGTCGCGCAGCACGTTGGCTTTCAGCATGTTGCGGTTCTTCATCCAGCCGATGCAGTCGGCCAGCGCCACCCAGGCGCCGGTGATCGAGGCCGTGCGCGTGCCGCCATCGGCCTGGATCACGTCGCAATCGACCGTAATCTGGCGCTCGCCGAGCGCTTCGAGGTCGACGGCTGCGCGCAAGGAGCGGCCGATCAGCCGCTGGATCTCGACGGTACGCCCGCCCTGCTTGCCGGCGGCGGCCTCGCGGCGGGTACGCTCCAATGTGGCGCGCGGCAGCATGCCGTATTCGGCGGTTACCCAGCCGCGGCCCTGGCCCTTCAACCAGGGCGGCAGCCGTTCTTCCAGGGTGGCTGTGACCAGCACATGGGTGTCGCCGAACTTCACCATGCAGGAACCTTCGGCATATTTGACCACGCCGCGTTCCAGCGACACGGGGCGCAACTGATCGGGCGCACGGCGGCTCGGCCGCATGGGGAATCCTTCCAAAAATCGAGCGAAAATTCGTTCGCGGTGCTTGTAGGAGGGGGAGCGGGCAGCGGCAAGGGTTTTTGCCTTGTTTCGGGGTAGAGGTTCGGTTCTGAATCAATCAGAACCGAACCTCTATCTTCTTGTTTTGACGCGTTTTCTTCACGCGAACCGGCGGCCGCCCCCGGATCCAGTCCGAGGGCATGCTTCGCTCGAAAACGCTATGTGAAGCGGACGCTTGTCATCGGCGCGCCGGATCGACAAATTAGGGTATCAGGGAGTTAACAGTGGCCCACCACGATCCGATTGGCCTGATCGCGCCGCATGCGGGGCTCGCCCAGCTCAACGAGCGCTCGCGCGACATTTTTCGTCAAATCGTCGAGAGCTATCTCGCGACCGGCGAACCCGTCGGTTCGCGCAACATCTCCCGCTTGATCGCAGTGCCGCTGTCGCCGGCTTCCGTCCGCAATGTGATGTCGGACCTCGAAGCGCTCGGCCTGATCTATGCGCCGCATACCTCGGCCGGCCGCCTGCCGACCGAACTCGGCCTGCGCTTCTTCGTCGACGCCCTGATGCAGGTCGGCGACCTCACCGAACCCGAACGGGAATCGATCCAGAACCAGCTTGCCTCCGTCGGTCGGGCGCAGTCGGTCGAGGCGGCGCTCGGCGAGGCGCTGACGCGGCTGTCGGGCCTGACCCGCGCGGCCGCCGTGGTGCTGACCGCAAAATCCAATTCGCGGCTGAAACACATCGAATTCGTGCGGCTGGAGCCGGAGCGCGCGCTGGTGGTGCTGGTCGGCGAAGACGGCCAGGTCGAAAACCGCGTGCTGACGCTGCCGCCCGGCGTGCCTTCCTCGGCGCTGACGGAGGCGAGCAATTTTCTCAATGCGCGGATTCGCGGCCGTACGCTCGCTGAAGCGCGCCTCGAACTCGAAACCGCGATGGCGCAGAGCCGCATCGAGCTCGACCAACTGACGCAGAAGGTGATCGAGGCGGGGATTGCGAGCTGGTCGGGCGGCGAAAACGAAGACCGGCAATTGATCGTGCGCGGGCATGCCAACCTGCTGGAAGATTTGCACGCGCTCGAAGATCTCGAACGCGTCAAGTCGCTGTTCGACGATCTCGAGACCAAGCGCGGCGTGATCGACCTGTTGGGCCGGGCCGAGCGCGCCGAAGGCGTGCGGATCTTCATCGGATCGGAGAACAAGCTGTTCTCGCTGTCCGGTTCCTCGACCATCATCGCACCCTATAGCGACGCTTCGCACCGCATCGTCGGGGTTCTCGGCGTGATCGGGCCGACTCGGCTGAACTATGCGCGGGTGATTCCGACGGTGGATTACGCCGCCCGCATTGTCAGCCGGATGCTGGGCGGCTGATCCGCCACGAATCGACCTTAATCAGGGCTGGTTGCGCTTGATTTTCGGCCCCTAAAGCACGATATCCCCGGCAGCAAATCCCCATCCAACCAGAACCGTTTTTTGAGAAGGCAGTCTTATGACCGATCCCAACCGGCCGAGTGACGACGGGGCACAACCCGCCAACCAGACCGGCGAGCCCGTGGTCTCAAAACCCTACATCATGCCCGACGATCCCGAGGATGGATCGGTCGAGGCGTTGACGAAGGAAGCGGCGGGAGCGCGCGACAAGATGCTGCGCACGCTGGCTGAGATGGAAAACCTGCGCAAGCGCACCGCCAAGGAAGTCGCCGACGCGCGCGCCTACGGCATCACCGGCTTCGCCCGCGACATTCTCGAAATCGCCGACAATCTGCAGCGCGCGCTCGATGCCATGCCGGCCGAGACCAAGGCCACCGCCGATCCGGCGCTGAAGGCGTTCATCGAAGGCGTCGAGTTGACCGAGCGCTCGCTGCTGAACACGCTGGAGAAGAACGGCGTCAAGAAGTTCGATCCATCGGGCGAGAAGTTCGATCCCAATTTCCAGCAGGCGATGTACGAAGTGCCCGATCCGTCCGTTCCCGCAGGGACGGTGGTTCAGGTCGTGCAGGCCGGCTTCATGATCGGCGAACGCATACTGCGCCCGGCGCTGGTCGGCGTGTCGAAGGGCGGCGCCAAGGCGGCACCGGCCGCCAACAATGAGCCGAACAGCGCGGCGTAAATAGGCGCGCAAGTCGTTTCGAACCATGAAGGCCCCGCTGCGGAAGCTCGGCCTTCATCCTTCGAGACGCGCGCAGGCCGCTCCGCAGGGATGAGCGGTCTACGGAGTATCACCGAAGGCGGTTGACGCGGGCCTATGCTTACAGCGGCCTCTCGTCCGCCCTTGGCCGGTAGGTCCCAAAACTCCAGAGATTGCCTTCCGGGTCGCGGCAGGCGAAATCGCGGCTACCATAGTCGGTGTCGCGCAGGTCCATTTCAATGATGGCGCCGGAGGCTTTGACCTTCGCATGTAGGGCGTCGGGATCGTCGACCGCGACATACAGCGCGTCCGTGCGACGGCCGCCGATATCGCCGACGAGCTTGCCGTATTCGTCCTCCCTGCTCTGGCCGAGCATCAGGATCGAGGGTCCAAAGGCAAGCTCGGCGTGATGGATGGTGCCGCCGTTCCGGTAGACGGCGCGTTCGGTGAAACCAACAACCTCCTTGAGCCAGCGGATCATCGCTTCGGCATCCCGGCAGCGCATCGTCGGATAAAGGCGCGGCGTTTCGCTTTTGCTTGGACTGGTCACCGGCAACTCCTCGCATTGCGTTACCTCACTAGTATCGCGAGGCGAGGACGGTCGGCTTGAAGATTTGTTACCTGACCGGCTACGCGTCCAGTGCGTCCAGTGCGTCCAGCGGGCGCAGCAGGCGGCTGTCAGTCAGCGCCAGCCGGTGGGCCCAGGCCGTTGGCGATTCGCCGGCAAGGGTTGAAAATTCGCGGGCGAGATGCGCCTGGTCGGCATAGCCGCTTTCGGCCGCAATCCCTGCCCAGCCGCTTCCCGCTCCCGTCCGCGCCAGTCGGCAGGCTTCGTGAAAGCGCATCATGCGGGCGACCGGCTTCGGCGCCAGACCAATTTCCGCTCGGAAGCGATCGACCAAGTGCTTGCGGCTCCAGCCGATCTCTCTTGCAAGCGCAGTGATGCGCACGCTGCCCGCGCTGCGTGCGAGCCGTCCATAGGCGAATGCGATCTCGGGCGAAGGCCGATGGCTGGCGCGCCCTGCAACAAAATCCTCGACCAGATCGAAGCGATCCTGCCAGCAGGATATCGCGCCAAGCCGCTCGCGCAGGTACGGTCCCTCAGGCCCCAGTACGTCACCGATGTCGACCATGCGCGCGGTGAGATCGGCGACGGCCCCGCCAAAGAAGCGATAGGCGCCAAGCGGCGTGAAATCCACCTGCACGCCTTCGGCGCCGCCATCGGATTCGATATGAACCGGACCGGCATAAAGCCCGGCGGCGAAACTCGGCTGCCGATCATCAGCGTCAGGATCGCGTCCGAGAGCGATCAGGAACGGTGTGCCGAAGCTGATGATCAGCGGGACTACCAGACCTGCGGTTTCGCGCTGGAAGAACCGGCCGGGCGCGGTTTCGCGATAGCCCGTCATGCCGGCGATCAGGCCTGTCATACGCTGCGATGGCGCACGACGAATCATCTCGAACGCGAGTGGAGCCGCTGGACCTGACATCCCAAACCCCCGAAGCGGGCAAGACGAACGCACTAGGCCGCGATATCGCCCGACTGGATGCGCTTGACGCCGGCCTTGGTCATGTCGGCCCAGGCTTTTGCGAGCGAGCCCTGGGTGTCGATGCCGCGGCAGGCGTCCTCGATCACGTAAGTCTCGAAGCCCGCCTTGCACGCATCCAGCGCGCTCCATGCCACGCAGAAATCGGTCGCGAGGCCAGCGAGGAAAACCCGCTTCACCTTGCGCGCCTTCAGGTACGCCGCGAGCCCCGTCGTGGTCTTGCCGTCGGCCTCGGTGAAGGCCGAATAGCTGTCGATGTCCTTGCGAAAACCCTTGCGGATAACGAGGCCGGCATGCGGGATCGCGAGGTCCTTTGACAGCGACGCACCCTCGGTCCCCTGTACGCAGTGATCCGGCCACAGCACCTGCTTGCCGTAGGGGAGATCGATGGTTTCGAACGGCTTCTTGCCGGAATGGGTGGAGGCGAACGAGACGTGGCCCGCGGTGTGCCAGTCCTGCGTCATCACCACATTGGCAAAGCCCTTGGCGATGCGGTTGATGACGGGCACCACTTGATCGCCGTCTTTCACGGCAAGGCTGCCGCCTGGCAGGAAGCAGTTTTGCACGTCGATGACGAGGAGCGCGGAGGCGTTGTCGGGTTTCATCGGTGCAGCCCATGGCGTCGTTGGAACGAGGGCGAGGACGGATGCCGCGCCAAAGCCTGTCAGAACCAGTCTGCGAGAAAGCATAGCGCGTCTCCCTGCCATGAACCCGGCAGGGGGAAGGCTAGTTCCATTGGTGTACGAACGAAAGCCCGAAATTTCAGCGCGTCCTGAATATCAGGGCGCGCTTTTTTCGAATTCGCGATCAGGCTCGCGGCCGGATTCCGTCGCGCACGGCGCGGAAGCGTGGAAAGGCCTTGGTCCAATCATCGCGCGGCGAAGAGCCGATGATGCGCATCGAGGTCTGGGCGCCGAACCGCAGCCATTGCACGATCGTCACCGGCGTATTGTCCTTGCCGCTGATGGCGTCGATCCGGGTCTCGTAGCCGGGCTGGCCATCGATGCGGACCGGCTCCGACATCGTGATCCTGCCATCGCGGACGCCGGGAATGGTGGTCGCGATCTGCTGGGCAAAGCGGCCGCGGTCGTCAGGCGACGCCGCCGTCGAGCCGATCAGGCCGATGATCATGAACGGCGCGACCTCGAAGCCCTTCTTTTCGTCGCTGTCGGAGAGAATGAGGGCGGCGCCCGGCGCCAGCGTACGGACGTTCTTGAAGCTCGAGAGTTCGCCGATCTTGAACGGCATCATCCCGAGCTGTTCCTCGACAGGAACCTCAACGCGGATCACGGCAGATGCGAACATCTGGCGCACGGCATCGTCGGTATAGATCTTCGAGGCGTTCTCCGGCACCTGCACGGCGACGTAGCCGGAGAAGGTAGGGCCGGGCAGGATCATGGAATAACGGCGCACGCTGGTGGCGCCGTCCTTGGCGTTTTCGACGGTGTAGTAGGCGAGCCCCGCTTTGGTCTCGATGCTTTCCGGCTTGATGCCGCCAGTGCCGCCGGGATTGGCCTTGAAGGCATTGGCGACCTCGCCATAAGCCTCGGCGGGCAGGTCGGCGACCAGCACCTTGACGCCCTGGTCTTCGGTCTCGAATCCCGTGAACGCCCTGGCCTTGTTGAGGCCGACCAGCGGCGTCATGCCGACCCTGGCGCCCGGCGGGAAAACCGGGTCCGCGGCGAACGCGGAGGAGGTGGCGGCAACGAGGAGGGCAACCGCAGCAAAATATCTAAGTGGCTTCATGGAGGGTCTACCGGGTTTGCATGGAGGCCGTTCAAAGATCGGACGGTGGTGGAATCTGGGCCTCGGGGCGCGACTGGGTCGTTCCGTTCGGCCCGCTTTTAGCGGTTTTGGTGTCCCTGCAACAGGGCAGGACGGGCGTCCGTTCCCCCGCCTCGCTCCTATTTCGCGGCATTCTGCCCGGCCTCCGAGCTCTTTTTTTGGGCGCTTCCAGCGGCCAAATACCGCGTCCCCTCAACCGGCGGCCGGTCCACGCCGTGAGGATGCTGCCGTATCGCTGTGCAACGCTTCGGGGTGTGAGCGATAAAGGAGTTGCCGATTTCTTAACGCCGGTCACGGCACGGGGGCCCGGCCCCAGGCGGCACAATCTTTCAAACGCCAGCCTTTTCAGGCCCTAAGCTTGCGCTCGGTCCTTGCAGGCACAACCCCCCCTCCTATATGAGGCTCACCGTCGCAATATCGCGAGTATTTGAACGTTGGGGGTTCGGTTAGGTGCGCCGTCCAGGGCCCAGCCAACCTGCCGCAAAAAGAAGGATATGAGGACCATGGGAAAGGTCATTGGGATCGATCTCGGCACCACGAATTCGTGTGTCGCAGTAATGGATGGCAAGACTGCAAAAGTCATCGAGAACGCGGAGGGCATGCGCACCACGCCCTCGATCGTTGCCGTCACCGATGACGGCGAGCGCCTCGTCGGCCAGCCTGCCAAGCGCCAGGCGGTGACCAATCCCGAGCGGACATTCTTCGCGGTGAAGCGCCTGATCGGCCGCCGCTATGACGACCCGATGGTCGAGAAGGACAAGAAGCTCGTTCCCTACAAGATCATCAAGGCATCGAACGGCGACGCCTGGGTCGAGGCCGACGGCAAGACCTATTCGCCCTCGCAGGTCTCCGCCTTTATCCTGCAGAAGATGAAGGAGACCGCGGAAGCCCATCTCGGCCAGAAGGTCGACCAGGCCGTCATCACCGTTCCCGCCTACTTCAACGACGCGCAGCGTCAGGCCACCAAGGATGCCGGCAAGATCGCTGGTCTTGAAGTGCTGCGCATCATCAACGAGCCGACGGCGGCAGCGCTCGCCTACGGTCTCGACAAATCGAAATCCGGCACCATCGCGGTTTACGACCTCGGCGGCGGCACCTTCGACGTCTCGATTCTCGAAATCGGCGACGGCGTGTTCGAGGTGAAGTCGACCAACGGCGATACCTTCCTCGGCGGTGAAGATTTCGACATGCGCCTGGTCGGTTATCTCGCCGACGAATTCCAGAAGGAGCAGGGTATCAACCTGCGCAACGACAAGCTCGCCCTGCAGCGCCTGAAGGAGGCGGCCGAAAAGGCCAAGATCGAGCTGTCTTCGACGACGCAGACCGAAATCAACCTGCCGTTCATCACGGCCGACCAGACCGGGCCGAAGCATCTGACGATGAAGCTGACGCGCGCCAAGTTCGAGGCTCTCGTCGACGATCTCGTTCAGAAGACCATCGAGCCCTGCCGCAAGGCGCTGAAGGACGCGGGGCTCACCGCCGCCGAAATCGGCGAAGTGGTGCTGGTCGGCGGCATGACCCGCATGCCGAAGGTCCAGGAGGTCGTGAAGCAGTTGTTCGGCAAGGAGCCGCACAAGGGCGTCAACCCGGACGAAGTCGTCGCCATCGGTGCGGCCATTCAGGCGGGCGTGCTGCAGGGTGACGTCAAGGACGTGCTGCTGCTCGACGTGACACCGCTGTCGCTCGGCATCGAGACGCTGGGTGGCGTGTTCACCCGCATCATCGACCGCAACACCACGATCCCGACCAAGAAGAGCCAGGTGTTCTCGACCGCCGAGGACAACCAGAATGCCGTCACCATCCGCGTCTTCCAGGGCGAGCGTGAAATGGCGGCCGACAACAAGGTGCTCGGTCAGTTCGACCTGATGGGCATTCCGCCGGCGCCGCGCGGCATGCCGCAGATCGAGGTCACCTTCGACATCGACGCCAACGGCATCGTCAATGTCTCGGCCAGGGACAAGGCGACCGGCAAGGAGCAGCAGATCCGGATTCAGGCATCCGGCGGCCTCTCCGAAGCCGACATCCAGAAGATGGTCAAGGACGCCGAGGCCAACGCGGCCGAGGACAAGAAGCGACGCGAGGCGGTCGACGCCAAGAACCATGCCGACGCGCTGGTGCATTCCACCGAGAAGGCGCTGGCCGAGCACGGTTCGAAGGTGGAAGACTCAGAGCGCCGCGCCATCGAGGACGCCGTCAGCGATTTGAAGGAAGCGCTGAAGGGCGACGACGCCGAGGCCATCAAGGCCAAGACCAACACGCTGGCGCAGGCTTCGATGAAGCTCGGCGAGGCCATGTACAAGCAGCAGGCCGAGGCGGACGCCAAGCGGGATGCTGCCAAGGATGACGTGGTCGACGCGGAGTTCACCGAGGTCGACGACGACAAGAACAACAAGAAGTCAGCATAAGCGGGCTTTCGATCATGACCCTCATCCAAAAGAGCGCACGGCTCGCGTTCGATGGGTGGGGGTCATTTTTCTTTAAGCCGATGGCGGCATCTTCGATTGAAGGTGCTTTCGGCATGAAGGCGAATTTCGGGCGGGTTTGACTGATGTCCACCAAGCGCTGCTATTACGAAACCCTGGAAGTCGAGCGGAACGCGGACGAATCCAAGCTCAAGTCGGCCTTCCGCAAGCTCGCGATGAAATGGCATCCGGACAGGAATCCAGGTGATGCCACCAGCGAAATGAAATTCAAGGAAATCAACGAGGCCTATGAAGTCCTGAAAGACGGCGACAAGCGCGCCGCCTATGACCGCTACGGCCATGCCGCGTTCGAGCAGGGCATGGGCGGCGGTGGTCCTGGCTTCGGCGCCGGCTTCGCCTCGTCGTTTTCAGATATTTTCGAGGACCTGTTCGGCATGGCCGGGCAGCGCGGGCGCGGCGGCGGACGCGAGCGCGGCGCCGATCTGCGCTACAACATGGAAATCACGCTGGAGGAAGCCTACCTCGGCAAGACCGCGCAGATCGAAATTCCGGTCTCGGTCACCTGCGAGCCCTGTTCGGGCACCGGCGCCAAGGCCGGCACCAAGCCGAAGACCTGCGCGATGTGCGGCGGCGCCGGCCGCGTCCGTCAGGCTCAGGGCTTCTTCACGCTGGAGCGGACCTGCCCCGGCTGTCAGGGCCGCGGTCAGATGATCGAGGACGCCTGCCCGAATTGCGCGGGCACGGGACGGGTGACGCGCGATCGAACGTTGTCGGTCAACATTCCGCAGGGCGTCGAGGACGGCACGCGTATCCGGCTGGCCGGCGAAGGCGAGGCCGGTGTCCGCGGCGGCCCGCCCGGCGACCTCTACATTTTCTTGTCGCTGGCCACCCACGAATTCTTCCAGCGCGACGGCGCCGATTTGCACTGCCGGGTTCCGATCTCAATGGTCGCGGCCGCGCTCGGTGGCGAATTCGAGGTGCCCACCATCGACAAGGGCAAGACCAAGGTGAAGGTGCCGGCGGGAACGCAGTCCGGCCGCCGCTTCCGCATTGCATCAAAGGGCATGCCGGTGCTCCGATCGCGCCAGACCGGCGACATGTATGTCCAGGTCATGGTCGAAACGCCGCAGAATCTGACCAAGAAGCAGCAGGAACTGCTCGCCGAGTTCGAAAAGCTGTCCTCCGGGGCAACCCAGCCGGAGGCGTTAGGCTTCTTCACCAAGGTCAAGGACTTCTTCGGCAGCCGCGCTGGCTCCTGAACCGTATGCACGTCGCCGGGGCGAGCGCCGTTCTCGCCCGGCAGTCATGATTCATTCAGCTTGCACAGGGTGTTATCGCCGGATCGCGGGCACTTTGGCGCGTCTGGCGCATTACCGTCTGGCTTGACCATATCCCCGTCGACCTATACGTGTTCATGACTGTTTTTTGACATTCCCGCCCGTCAGCGGGTCCCGCCTGGTAGCGACATGCCTTTGCAATCGTCCGTGCGTGCGTTGAAGAAGCCTCGTCTCGACGACGAGGTGCGCTTCCTTCGTTCATGGATTGAAAAGCCGCTGCACATGGGCGCGGTGATGCCGTCGAGCAAGGTGCTCGCCCGCACCATGGCGCAATATGTCGATGTCGATTCCGAAGGGCCGGTCGTCGAACTTGGGCCCGGGACCGGCGCGATCACCAACGCGCTGATCGAACACGGCGTGGATCAGAAGCGGCTCGTGCTGGTTGAATATAATCCGGGCTTCTGCGCCCTGCTGCGCGATCGCTATCCTCAGGCCAAGGTCGTACAGGGCGATGCCTACACGCTTCGCGCTTCGCTCGGAGATGCGCTGGATGCGCCGGCGTCTGCCGTGATCTCCGGCCTGCCGCTCGTGACAAAACCGATGCTGACCCGCCTAAAGCTGATCCGCGACGCCTTCCTGGCGCTGGCGCCGGGCGCGCCCTTCGTGCAGTTCACCTATTCGGTGGCGCCGCCGATTCCGAAATCGCTGCCGGGCGTGTCCACAGAGGCCTCCGAGCGGATATGGATGAACCTTCCGCCCGCGCGGGTCTGGGTGTATCGCAAGGGCTAAGCCGTCCGCCTGCGCGGACGGTTGGCCCCGAGTGCGATTTCTAAGAAATGTCCGCGTTGAAAATCCTCGTGATCCCGGGATCGCTCCGCACCGGCTCGCTCAATGCGAGGCTGGCGGCGGTGGCCGTGCACGAACTGGCGCAGGCCGGCGCCGAAGTCACCCGCATCTCGCTGGTTGATTTTCCGCTGCCGATCTATGATGGCGACCTGCAGGCGAAATCGGGCGTGCCGAAACACGCGGTCAACCTGAAGCGGATGATGGCAGCCCATCATGGCGTGCTGATCGTGACGCCGGAATACAATTCCTCGGTGCCGGCGCTGGTGAAAAACACCATCGACTGGGTCAGCCGGGTGCAGGACGCGCACGAGACCCGCGGCCAGGTGTTTCGCGATCGGGTGTTTGCGATTGCGTCGGCCTCCGGCAACCGGCTCGGTGGCGCCCGCGCGCTGGCCGCGCTGCGGCTGATCCTGTCGGCGTGTCATGCAACCGTGATACCGAACCAGTTCGCGCTGGCATTCGCCGACGATGCCTATGACGAGATGGACCGCCTGAAGAATGCTGCTGATGCCGAGGGGCTGAAAGCGCTGGTGCGGCAGTTGATCGACGTTTCCCAACGCATGATGTGAGGTGACATGCAGCCAGCCAGTATCGCGCCGAAGGATCGGCTGATCGTTGCGCTCGACCTGTCCGGAGTGACTGAAGCGGAAGCGTTGATCGCGCGGCTCGGCGACAGCGTGAGCTTCTACAAGATCGGCTATCAGCTCGCCTATGCCGGCGGATTGCCGCTGGCGCAGCAACTGGCGAAGTCAGGCAAGAAGGTTTTTATCGATCTCAAGCTGCACGACATCGGCAATACGGTGGCGCGCGGCGTTGAGAGCGTCGCCAAACTCGGCGCGACCTTCCTAACCGTGCACGCCTATCCTCAGACCATGAAGGCCGCGGTCGAGGCGCGCCAAGGCTCGGGTCTGAAAATTCTCGCCGTCACCGTGCTGACCTCTTATGACGATGGCGACCTGCATGCCGCCGGCTATCGTCTCAACGTCTTCGACCTGGTGGAAGCGCGCGCCCAGCAGGCGCAGGTGCTCGGCGTCGACGGCCTCGTCAGCTCGCCGGAAGAGGCGGCCGCGTTGCGCAAGATCGTCGGTCACCAGATGCATCTGGTGACACCGGGTATCCGCCCGGCGGGCGCTGCGACCGGCGACCAGAAGCGCATCATGACGCCGGCGAGGGCGATTGCCGCGGGTGCAGACTATCTGGTGGTCGGACGCCCGATCACGGAAGCCGCCGATCCCAGGCTTGCTGCGGATGCCATTCAGGCGGAAATCAAGCAGGCGATCACGTAACAACAAGAAGGAGATTGAGATGGCCAAAGGATACTGGATCGGACGCGTCGACGTTCACAATGACGAGGGCTACAAGCCGTATATGGCGGCCAATCCGGCCATCTTCCAGAAATTCGGCGGGCGCTTCATCGTGCGCGGCGGCAAGTTTACCGCGGTCGAAGGCCAATGCCGCTCGCGCAATGTGGTGATCGAATTCGACAGCTATGAGAAAGCGCTGGCCTGCTACAATTCGCCGGAATACCAGGCCAACATCAAGGTCCGTCAGCCGCACTCCATCGCGGACCTCATCGTCATCGAGGGCTATGACAGCCCGCAGCCCTGAGCGCTATTCTTACGCACGACATCTACGCCCCTCAGGGCCTCCGCAAAGGTGCGAGGTCCCGTGGAAGCGGCTATTTCCGCGCCGCTTCGCGGGACCCCATCCCATCAAGAAATATGTGCGAATGTTTCCGATCGTGCTTGGCCGATCGGCTCCCGTCGAAAATAGCAGATAGCTGATCGTCATTCCAAGCGAACGCGGGTCTGCGGGCCCAACGTCCGCTATCCGACATTTCTTTTGTCCCCAACTGGGGATTGTGACGCCGCCCCGGCTTCATCAAGTTGCGCGCCATCGAACTCCACATGGATCGTGATGGAAATCGAGCCAACACAAAATCGCTAGTGCATGACGGGCCGCGAGCCGACCCGCATCGCGAACGCGCGGGCGCAAGGAGTAGAAACCATGGCACTCATCAATGGAACGGCTGGCGACGACACATTACCTGGCACGGCAATGGACGACCAGATTAACGGCCTCGCCGGCATGGATACGATAACTGCGTTGGAAGGCGATGACGAGGTGAGCGGCGGGCCCGGCGACGATGTAATCGACGGCGGGGCGGGCAACGACACGCTGAATGGCAATGCCGGGAATGACGAGGTCACCGGTGGCGATGGCGATGATGAGATCAATGGTGGCGCCGGAGACGATACGCTGAACGGAAATGCCGGCATGGACACGATCAATGGAAACGCCGGTAACGACATTATCGACGGCGGAGCCGACGATGATGTTCTGTCTGGTGGCGCAGGCGATGACGACATCCACGGTGGAGATGGAAACGATACCGTTAGCGGCAACGCCGGTGTCGATACCCTCTGGGGCGATGCCGGTGACGACACGCTCAATGGCGGTGCCGGCAACGACGAGCTGAACGGCGGTGACGGCGTCGATACGCTGAATGGCGGTCTCGGCGATGATGTCCTGAACGGCGACGCGGGAACCGATACGCTCAACGGCGGCCTGGGCAATGACGAGTTGAACGGCGGTGCCGATAACGACGTTCTGAATGGTGGCGCCGGCAACGATACGCTGAATGGCGACGACGGTGACGACACCATGAATGGTGGCGCCGGCGCGGATACCATGGATGGCGGTGCCGGCAACGATACGATGTCTGGCGACGCCGGCGACGACGTCATGGCCGGTGGCGCGGGTGACGACGTCATGAGCGGCGGCGACGGAGACGACGAGCTCAGCGGTGGCGACGGCACCGATACGTTGGACGGCGATGCCGGAGATGACACGCTCGATGGCGGCGACGGCAGCGATACGCTGAATGGCGGCGACGGAGCCGACATACTGGCGGGCGGTGCCGGCGCCGACACTCTGAACGGCGATGCCGGTGACGACGAGCTGGACGGCGGCGCTGGCGCCGATGTCCTCAATGGTGGAGCCGGCGACGATCTGCTGACCGGCGGTGGCGGAACGGATACGCTCAACTTCGGCGATGGAACCGGAGCCAGCTTCGGCGACGACGAAGTCACCGATTTCAGCTTTGACGACGGCGATCAGATCAATGTCGATGCCGCAGTCGGATTTGATCCGACCACGGTCGTCGTCGATGACGACGGCACCAATACGGTGATAGACTTCGGCTTCGGCAGCATCACGCTCGATGGAATCTCGGGTGGCGCAACGGCATTCACGTCGATCGACGACATCAACGACGCCGCCGGCGATACGCTTATCGAAATCGTGTAATGCCTGCTTCGGTGGGGCGGCCGCCGGGCCGCCCCGCTCCGGCCCTCTGCAGTACTCAATTCGTGACAGTGCCGGCCGCTCATGCACTTGCGTACTCGTTGTGAAACCCCAGCGCCTAGCCAGCGCTCGCTGCTTGGATTGATTCCGGGGCGATCCGCATTGATGTGGATCGTCGCATTCAGCGTGTCGATCAACATGCTGCTCCTGGTCGTGCCCTTGTACTCTATCGAAGTGTTCGATCGGGTGATCAGCAGCGGTAGCGTCGAAACGCTTGTCGGTCTCACCGTGATCGCCGTAATTGCTCTTGTTTTCTGCGCCGCGTTCGACACCCTGCGCAGCCGGCTACTCAGTCGCTTTGCGGTTAGATTTGAGCGCTACCTCGCTCCCATCGTGCTTGAAAGCATGATTGTTGATGCCACCAATCGCGGCGACAGCAGGGCGCAAGATCTTGTAAGGCTACGCGAGTTGAGGACGTTCCTTTCCAGCGCAACGATTGCATCGCTGCTCGATGCTCCCTTTCTTCCGGCGTTTATTTTCATCCTGTTCTTTCTGCACCCCTGGTACGGCCTGATTGCGCTGGTCGGATCGGCGATTCTGCTCGCCATGGGCATCGCCAGCCGCTGGATCGCGCGCACTGAAATTGCGCAGTCGTACCAGGCCGCACAGAAGACCCAGGCTGCTCTCGACGGAATTGTCCGGCATTCCGCTCTGGTGCGTGCGATGGGCTGGACCAGAGGTGCCATCCGCGAATTCATGGACCTCAACGACCAGGCCTTGTCTCCCGTGGTTCGAGCCAGCGAGCGCGTTTATGCAATCGGCGCTGCGGCGCGCATGGTGAGAACGATATTGCAGGTAGCCGCGATCGGCGCAGGTGCCTGGCTCGTTCTACAGAGCGAAGTGCTGGCGGGCAGCCTGATTGCGAGTTCGATCCTGATCGCCCGCACGCTGCAGCCGATGGAGGGTCTGATCTCGGCGCGGCGCGTGCTTACATCCGCGCGCGAGGCCTGGACACAAGTTCAGGCTGCTGCAGCGCCGGTTCTTGTTCGAGAGAAACGTACGCTGCTTCCGTCGCCATCCGGCAGAATTGAAGTCGAGCGGGTGACATATCGGACGGCTACGATGCCGCGCCCAATCCTCGCAGGCATAAATTTTCGATGCCCGCCCTCCAGGCTAGTCGTCGTGATCGGCCCAACTGGCGCCGGAAAATCGACCTTGCTGCGCCTGATGGCAGGGCTGGAACGACCGAGTGGCGGCACGATCCGGCTGGACGACGCGGCCCTGCATAACTGGGACCCTGACCAGCTTGGTCAGTTTGTCGGTTACCTTCCTCAGGACGTGCAGCTTCTGGGCGGCACGGTGGCCGAAGCTATCGCCGGCTTTGAAGAGCATGCGCGTGACCAGGACATCGTTGCCGCGGCCATGCTCGCGCAGGCTCATGAAATGATCCAGTCTCTGCCAGCCGGCTACCAGACCGAAATAGGGCGCGACGGTAACAAGCTTTCCGGTGGCCAGCGCCAGCGTATCGGTCTTGCCCGTGCCTTCTTTGGCAATCGCAAATTAGTCCTGCTGGATGAACCAAATGCCAATCTCGACCCGGAGGGCGAGCAAGCGCTATGTTCCGCCATCGAGCTGGCGAAAGCGCGCGGCACGACACTGGTCATTGTCACCCATCGGCCTCGACTATTGACCATCGCAGATGCAGTGCTCTTTTTGAGGGATGGCGTGCAGCTCGCTTTCGGGCCGCCTGATGACGTTCTCCGTTTCCCTGTCACCTCCGTCTCGAAGCCGCACGTAGTCCGGCACAGTACGGAATCTCCGAAACTGGCCACGGGGAGAACTGCTCGATGACGGAAAGAGGTCAAGATCGTGCAGTCGTCGTTCCCCACAAGGAACGGCCACGATCCGATATGCGGCGGATCGTCGGATGGGGATGCGTGCTGCTCGTTCTGCAATTCTGCTGCTTCGGGGTGTGGGCTATGACAGTCCCGCTTCGCGGCGCGGTTGTGGCATCAGGTGTCATAAAGGTTCATTCGAAGCGCAAGGCAGTCCAGCATCTTGAAGGAGGAATAGTAAGATCGATTCACGTCAGGGAGAACGATCAGGTCAAGGCCGGCCAGCTCATCGCCCGGCTCGACACCACCCAGATTGAAGCAAACCTCGGCTCGTTGGCGACGAAATATTTCTCGGTCCTGGCGATGGAGGCGCGGCTGGCGGCAGAAGAGGCCGGCGCAGAATCGATCTTGTTTCCTGACGAACTGAAGAAAAACGCGAACCATGCGTCCGCGCGCATTGCCATGCAAACGCAGGAGGCCGAGTTTGCGGCGCGACTGGCCGCGATCGAGAATGAGCGCAAAATGATCGATCAACAGATGCTGCAATTGACGGACTCCATCCGCGGCCTCGAAAGCAGCACCAAGGGTGTCGAGCAGCAACTTGCGTTATTGCAAGAGGAAATAGCTGACACCAGCTATCTCCTCTCAAAGGGCCTCGCCCGAAAGCCACGGCTGTTGGCCCTGAAGCGAGCCGAAGCCGAAGCCAGCGGGCAGATTGCTCGCAATTCGGCGTCGGTGGCGGAGAAGCGAGGCAAAATGGCGGAGCTCGAGGACAGGCGTCGACAACTCGGCTTCAATCAGAATCAAGAAGTCGCGAAGCTGCGGCATGCGGCGAGCGAGGAGATTGGGGATCTGCGACATCGAATTGCCGCTTTGCGGG
Organism: Bradyrhizobium sp. AZCC 1721; assembly: GCF_036924715.1. Lineage (NCBI taxonomy): Bacteria > Pseudomonadati > Pseudomonadota > Alphaproteobacteria > Hyphomicrobiales > Nitrobacteraceae > Bradyrhizobium > Bradyrhizobium sp. AZCC 1721. Next base: position 195,451 of record NZ_JAZHSB010000001.1, read on the forward strand.
ATCAATTGAGCCGGTCTGAACTGCATGCTCCCGAGAGTGGAAAGATCGTGGGCCTCAACAGCCGAGATCTTAGAGCCGTGCTTGCGCCCCGCGAAACGCTCCTCGAAATCGTTCCAACAGAGGACCGGCTTGTCATCGAGGCAGCATTGAAACCAATAGATCGGGAGGAGGTTCATGCCGGACAGGCCGCGCGCGTGCGGGTTCACGCCCTGAATATTCGTCGCCGCCCCATGCTCGATGGAAGGGTCGTCGCCGTGGCGGCAGACGCGCTGACCGATGCCAAGAGCGGCGTCACGTCCTACATGGCGGAGGTGGAACTCGATACCGACGCGCCGACCGCCTCGTACTTCTCTTCGTTAGTGCCGGGAATGCCCGTTGAGATATTTATCGAGACGGGAGAAAGAACCTTTGCGGAATATTTACTGCAGCCAATGGAACTGCGTATCAACCGCGCGTTTAAGGAGCACTAAGCCGTCGGCATGAGTTCGACGGCATCTTGTTACGGGAGGCGCCCGTGCATGAAAATGGCAAAACACTACCCTCCAGGCAGGGTGGATTTCGCTTCAATGACGCTGAGCGCGGCGAGCCTCTTCAGTACGCCGAAGACCCCCCGATAGGGGGCCCTGCGAAGCAAGGCCCAGACCGGAGCGCGATGGAATATTTCGGCAAGGCTGTTGCCGAACTGTTCGATTGCAACAGTTGCTACGTCGCGGCCATGTCTCACACCGGTGGATCGGAGCTTAACGAGGTCCGGATCGGACACGCCGCAATCGATCCCTCGTGCACCATGACCGTCGCCCGAATTGCCCGCAAGGGCGCCGGGGCAGATTGCGCCTTTCTCGAACCTGTCAACGCACGCACCACGTTTGTGCGGAGACTGATCGGCTCCGAGCCAGGAACAAGCGGTCATTCCGTCATCGGCAGATTTGCCTCTCGCGACAGATCGACCGTAGTGTTTGTCGCAGGTTGGCGGCAGGCTGCGCTGGTTCGGGCCGAAATTCCGTGTCTCGCGCGTGCGGTGCGTACGGTTTGGGAGACGGCTCATTCCCTCGTGCAGTGTTCACCCAATCGACATCCGGACGCAGAAATCTGGCTGGAAAACCTGGCATTCCCAGCGTTCATCGTGGACGAAGGCCTGCATGTTCACGAGGTCAACCGCTGTGGTCGAGCACTATCTGCAAGGGGCGAACTTCTCAGGGTGGATGGTGGCAGGCTCGCAGGGTCCAGCAGACTGGTAACCGAGCGTTTGAGGGTGGCGATCCGCGAGGCGTTGATTCCCAGGCCCGGTCAGGGCTGGCTGAACACAACCGTGCCCCTCTCTACCGAGCGTCAGCAGTTTGCCTTCGCCAAGATCGGAGCCGCACCAACACATTGCGACAGGGGGATGGCGTTGGTCATCGTGCCGCAATTCGATGAAGTGCTGGGGGCACACCGTATTGCATCCGCCTTCGGCTTGAACTGGGCTGAAGAGAGAATCATCGCCCGGATTCTTCAATTCCAGAGTCCACGTGATATCGGCGCCGACCTTCGGTTGACCGAGGCGACCGTAAGAACCTACACCAAGCGCATCATGCTCAAGTTGGGAATTAATCGGCAGGCCGAGTTCTTTCTGCTTTATCATCTCACGCAGTCCCCATTCGGAGCCGGCAGGCGCGAAAAGGCCGTCGCGCCGATGTCACCGGATTGCCGGTTGCTCTGTGCGGCTGACAAGCGGCCTCCGAATTGATGCGCCAGCTTTTGCGATGGTCCAGGACTTCAAGCGTCGTGTGACTTCTTATCGAGCCTTTGCCATCGCGGCGGCACTGGGCTTTTCTTCCAATGCGATCGCCGAGAGCATTCAATTGAACATGCACGTGGCCCTTCAAGGCCACATATGGAGCGCGACGGCCGGATGGTTCTGGAGAGAAAGCTGGAACTCACCCTCTAGAGCAACCGGTCTTCGGGGCATCTGGTTTCCGTCGGCGGACACGACGCCGACCGATCCCGATCATGGCAGGATCGAGTAGGGCAGGGCAGGATCGCCACCCTGATTGCCCTCTCGCCTCCGCCCGTCCGGATCGCTTTGGCCGCCGGCGGGAGCCGCAAAAGCGCCTGATTGGTTGCCGGAACGGCCTCATCCCGCTATAGGGCGTGCAGAGGTAAAAGCCATGGCCGATATGCGATTGATCGTAGCGGGGGCCGGCGGCCGGATGGGCCGCGCGCTGGTGCGCGTCATTTCGGAAACGCCGGGTGCGGTGCTGACCGGGGCGCTGGAAGCGCCGGGCTCGGAACTTCTGGGCAAGGATGCCGGCGTGCTCGCCGGCCTGCCGGCCAATGGTGTCGAGTTGTCGGCGGACCTCTGGAAGTTGTCTTCCAATGCCGACGGCATTCTGGATTTCACCGTGCCCGCCGCCACCATCGCCAATGTCGCGATCGCCGCCGAACGCGGCCTGGTGCACATCGTCGGAACCACCGGCCTGTCGGTATCAGACATGGCGGTCATCAAGAGCGTCACCTCGCGCGCGGTGGTGGTGCAGTCCGGCAATATGAGCCTCGGCGTCAATCTGCTCGCCGCGCTGGTCAAGCGCGTCGCGCAGTCGCTGGACGAAAGCTTTGACATCGAAATCCTCGAGATGCACCACAAGGCCAAGATCGACGCGCCCTCGGGCACGGCCTTCCTGCTCGGTGAAGCTGCCGCGGCCGGCCGCGGCGTCGACCTCCACGCCCGCTCTGCGCGCGGCCGCGACGGGCAGACCGGCGCCCGCCGACCCGGCGATATCGGCTTCGCTTCGCTTCGCGGCGGTACCGTCACCGGCGATCACTCCGTGATCTTCGCGGGTCCGATGGAGCGGATCGAACTGACCCACCGCGCCGAGGACCGGACCATGTTCGCGCAGGGCGCAATCAAGGCGGCGCTGTGGGCGCGGGGCAAGACGCCCGGCTTCTACACGATGACCGACGTGCTGGGGCTCGCCGACTTCTAACCATCGAAAAACGGAATCCTGGAATGAGCGATCGTCTTCTCGTGCTCGTGCGGCACGGCCAGAGCGACTGGAATTTGAAGAACCTGTTCACCGGCTGGAAGGACCCCGACCTCTCCGAACTCGGTGTATCGGAAGCAAAAGAGGCTGGCCGCAAGCTGAAGGCGCAGGGATTGACGTTCGATGTCGCCTTTACCTCGGTGCTGAAGCGGGCGCAGCGCACGCTCGACCTGGCGCTGGCCGAGATCGGCCAGACCGGATTGCCGACCAAATGCGATCTGGCGCTCAACGAACGCGATTACGGCGAGCTCTCGGGACTCAACAAGGATGACGCCCGCAAGAAATGGGGTGAAGAGCAGGTCTTGATCTGGCGCCGCTCCTATGACGTGCCGCCGCCCGGAGGCGAAAGCCTCAAGGACACGCTGGCGCGCGCGCTGCCGTATTATGTGCAGGAGATTCTGCCTGGCGTGCTGCGCGGCGAGCGCACGCTGGTCGCCGCCCACGGCAACTCGCTGCGTGCGCTGATCATGGTGCTGGAGAAGTTGACGCCCGAGCAGATATTGAAGCGCGAACTCGCGACCGGCGCGCCGGTGATCTATCGGCTCAATGCCGATTCGACGGTCGCGTCGAAGCTCGATCTGGCGGCGTAGGTGGGCAAAGCCAACGGGTCGCGCGAATGCGCGCCGGCGACGAGCGCAAGGCCGCTCGCGGAGTGATGACAGGCTCCGCGTGCCCACCATTTCAATTGACGATGAGAGATGGTGGGCACGGCGCAAGAGCGCCTTTGCCCACCCTACGAAATTCAATGCAACCCGACCTGCCCCGCTTCCCAGCCGAGCATCGCCTGCTTGCGCGTGATGCCCCAGTGATAGCCGGTGAGCGCGCCGCCTTTGCCGAGGGCGCGATGGCAGGGCACCACGAACGACACCGGGTTGCGGCCGACCGCGGCGCCGACCGCGCGCGAGGCTTTCGGGCTTTTAATCTTGGTGGCGATGTCGGAATAGCAGACCGCGCGGCCCATCGGGATCTTCAACAGCGTCTCCCACACCCGCACCTCGAAATCGGTGCCGATCAGCACCACGCGCAGCGGCTGGTCCGGCCGCCACAGCCGCGTATCGAAGATGCGTTGCGCGAGGCCGACGGTGCCGTCATGGTCCTCGACATAGGTCGCATTCGGCCAGCGTCGCTTCATGTCGGCGAACGCTGTCGGCTCGTCGCCGGGGTCGGCGAAGGCGAGCCCCGCAAGGCCTCGCTCGCTCGCGATCACGATGGCCGTGCCGAATGGCGAAGCATGGAACCCGTAACTCAGCGTCAAGCCGGCGCCGCCATTCTTCCATTCGCCCGGCGACATCGCTTCATGGGTGACGAAGAGATCATGCAGCCGGCCCGGGCCAGACAGCCCCGAGTCGAGCGCGGCATCGAGCACGCTCGCGGAATCGCGCAACAAGCCCTTCGCATGGTCCAGGGTAAGCGCCTGCATAAACGCCTTCGGCGTCAGCCCGGCCCAACGGCGGAATAGATGGTGCAGTTCGTCCGGCGTCACGGCGGCGGCATCCGCCATCGCCTCGATGGTCGGCTGCGTCCGCCACTGTTCCGAAATGAACGCGATGGCCCGGCGCACCGAGTCATAGTCGCGCAGCGCGGCGCTCTGGTGGCCCGGCTTGGCCAGGCGCTGGTCATGTATGGCTGATATCATCATGGGCTCTGATTTAGGGCGCATACGGCCTCCAAACCACCCGATTTCTGACAAGCACCTCAAGCCACCGGATTATAGGTCGGCCCACGCTTGGCGACCTGTAGTGCGGCCAATAAGGCTTTGGCAAAGCTGGCTTTTTCGTCGGGTCCCAGGACTTGGCCGATCGACACCCGGTGGCCGCGGGAGACCAGGTAAAGCCGCTCGATGCCGAATTCCGGGTCGCCGGTCTGCTCCAGTTGCACCCAGAGCGGATTGCACGACCATTCCATCAGATGGCCGCGATGGCTGACCCGCCGGACGCGCAACTCCGTCGGCGTCACCATGATGTCCTCGGTGGCATCAGCACTGCGAAAATTGACCCGGAACGCCCAGTAAATCACCAGCACATCAAGGCCGAAAAAGCCGACCACTGGCCAGGCGCCCATCAGCATAAATGCGATGCCGGCGACAAAGCTCACGCCGCCGATGAAAATCATCAGCACCAAAAAGCCGGTGCGGTTGAGCGAACGATGCGGCGTCACCCGCGCCGAAAACAGCGTCGGCTGATCAAGCGTCGGATCAAAGTCGTTGCTTGCGGTCATCGCGTATCAGTATATCCCCGATCATGGCCAAAATCATCCGCGCTTCCGGCGCCAAGACCAATGTTCCGTCCGTGCCGAAGAAGCCGACGAAGAGGGGCGCCAAGGCGTTGCCCAAGCCGAAGAAATCGCCGAAGCCAAAACCCTGGACGCCGGCCGAGATCCACGAGGCCTTCAGCCGATTTCGCAAGGCCAATCCGGAGCCGAAGGGCGAACTCGAACATCTCAACCCTTACACGCTGCTGGTGGCGGTGGTGCTGTCGGCGCAGGCGACCGACGCCGGCGTCAACAAGGCGACGCGCGCGCTGTTTGCGGTGGCCGATACGCCGGAGAAGATGCTGGCGCTCGGCGAAGACAAGGTGCGCGACTACATCAGGACCATCGGGCTCTATCGCAACAAGGCGAAAAACGTCATCGCGCTATCGCAAAAGCTGATTGATGAATTCGGCGGCGAGGTGCCGCGCACCCGCGCTGAAATCGAATCGCTGCCCGGCGCCGGGCGCAAGACCGCCAACGTCGTGCTCAACATGGCCTATGGCGAACACACCATGGCGGTCGATACGCATGTGTTCCGCGTCGGAAATCGCACCGGTCTCGCGTCCGGCAATACGCCGCTCGAGGTCGAGCTAGGGCTGGAAAAGGTGATCCCGCCGGAATTCATGCGGCACGCCCATCATTGGCTGATCCTGCACGGGCGCTATACCTGCCTCGCCCGCAAGCCGCGCTGCGAGGTGTGCTTGATCAACGATCTGTGCCAGTGGCCCGAAAAGACGGTGTGAGTCCCTTCTCCCTCTCCTCGCGAAAAGCGGGAGAGGGAGAGGGAGAAGATTACACCACCGGCATGCCCGGCTTGCGCGCGGGCTCGATCAACTCCGGCCGCGGGCCCGATAACCGCTTGTGCATGTGGACCATGAAGGCCATGCCGAATAGCGGCGTCGCCAGATTGACGATCGGAATCGACACGAACGCCGCAATGAAGAGGCCCGCGGTAAACACGGTCGCGGCGTGATCCCTGCGCATCGCCTTGGCTTCCGCCGGCGGGCGAAAGCGCATGGCGGCGAGTTCGAAATATTCGCGGCCCAAAAGCCACGCCGTGGCGATGAAGAAGATCAGGAAGCCCGCGCCTGCGAACAGCACGAAGGGCAGCGCAATCAGGTAGACCAGAATGGTGAGCAGCGCCGTCTTGATGCCCTCGGGGATGGCGACGCCGAGCGGCAGCGCGTCGCCGGGACGCTCCGCCGGATAGTGTTCGCGCTCGACATGCTCGGCGACGTCATCGACGAACACGCTCGCAACCAGCGAGGTGACCGCCGGCATCAGGAAGATCCCGCCGAGCACGACGCCAAGGCCGGCTGCGATCGAGATGATCCAGGAAAGGATATTGAGCGACGTGTGGAAGCCCGGGCCGAGCATCGCCTCGGCCCAGACTTCCCCGTACTCAGCGAACCAGCTCAACGCGCGCTGCAAGCCAACGGCCAGCACCGTAATCAGCACCAGCGCCAGCCCGATCGAGCGCCACAGGATGGTGCGCATCGGCGGCGACAGGATCTGCGAAAGCGCCTTGGCGGCGGCGTCCAACATGGCGGTTCTGCCTCTTGTGAAAAAGCCCTCGCGAGAGGTAGATAGCCGCAGGGGCTTCGGCAAGAGCCTGCCCCCGGGAGGCGAGACTGCCGTCAAAAACAGCGCCGCATGAGGCTGCCATGACCCGTGTCCAGGAAATCTATCCCGACAACAAGATCGTGCTGCGCGAGGTGGGCCTGCGCGACGGCCTGCAGCTCGTGAAGATATTTCCGTCCACATCCGCCAAGCAGCGCTGGATTCGCGATGAGTATGCCGCCGGTGTGCGCCATTTCGAGGTTGGCTCGTTCCTGCCGCAAAAGACGTTTCCGCAGTTCGCCGATGTGCACGACATCATCGGGACCGTGGCGTCGCTGCCCGGCGCCTACGGCATCGCGCTGACGCTGAACGAGCGTGGCGCCAACGAGGCGCTGGCGTCTGGCGTGGCCGAAGTGGCAACCGTGGTCTCGGCAACCGAGGAACACAGCCAGGCCAACGCCAACCGGTCGCGGGTGTCAGCGATCGCCAACGTCAGGCGGCTCTGCGAATTGCGCGAGGCCAGCGCGCACCGACCGGTGGTGAACGCCGCGATCTCGATGGCGCTGGGCTGTTCGATCGTAGGTCCCGTAGACCCTGCCGAAGTGCTGCGGCTGACGGAAAAGCTGTTCGAGGCCGGCGTCGACATGGTCGCGATCGCCGACACGGTCGGCTATGCCGGGCCGAAGCAGGTCGGCGAACTCGTCGCAGGCGCAGTGAAGATCGCAGGTGGAAAGCCGATCTGCATTCACCTGCATGACACGCGCGGCATGGGGATCGCCAACGCTTCCGCCGCGCTCGATGCCGGCGCGCGCGTGCTCGATGGATCGCTCGGCGGCCTCGGTGGTTGCCCGTTCGCGCCGGGCGCGACCGGCAACGTGGTGTTCGAGGATCTGGTGTTTCTGTGCGAGAGCAAGGGATTTGCCACAGGCATCGATATTGAAAAGTTGATCGCAGTGCGCGGCATTCTGAAATCGGAAATGCCGGGTGAGACGCTGTATGGCGGGCTGGCACGCGCCGGATTGCCGCGCGGGAAGGCGGCGACGGCGGCGTGATGGGCGTCGACTGAGTTGGCTTACGACGACGCTTCTACACGGGAAGTATGTTCCCTCCCCCCTTGCGGGGGAGGTTAGGGAGAGGGGTGGCCGCAACGGCAGTGCTCGTTGTCAACGGGACCCGTGGGCAAAGCTATCGACGATCTGTCCGGTCCGTGCGCGTGGAGAGAACCCCTCTCCCCAGCCCTCCCCCGCAAGGGGGGAGGGAGCTCACCGTTCGTGCGGTGAGAGTGTCGCACATTGCCCTATCGTCGTCCGGAGCGACTCCTACAGCCGCGCCAGCCGCAATCGTAGCGCGTTGCCGACGACGCTGACCGACGATAGCGCCATCGCCGCCGCCGCGATGATCGGTGACAGCAATAGCCCGAACGCCGGATAGAGAATGCCGGCGGCGATCGGGATGCCGGCCGCGTTGTAGATAAAGGCGAAGAACAGGTTCTGCCTGATATTGCGCATGGTCGCCTGCGACAGCCGGCGGGCGCGGACGATGCCGCCGAGATCGCCCTTCAGCAACGTGACGCCGGCGCTTTCCATCGCAACATCCGTTCCCGTGCCCATTGCAATGCCGACTTCGGCTGCGGCGAGCGCCGGCGCGTCGTTGACGCCGTCGCCGGCCATCGCAACGATCTTGCCGGCCTTCTGCAGTTTTGCGACCACCGCGCTCTTCTGATCGGGCAGTACTTCCGCCTCGACCTCGGCGATACCAAGGCCGCGTGCGACGGCGTTCGCCGTGGTCCTGTTGTCGCCGGTCAGCATGATGACCTTGATGCCGTCCGCCGCAAGTGCATTCAGGGCGTCAGGTGTCGACGCCTTCACGGGATCGGCGATCGCGAACAATCCCGCAAGCTTGCCGTCAACCGCCATGTTGATCACCGTCGCGCCGTCGCCGCGCAGACGTTCGCCCTGTTCGTTCAACGGGCTGGCATCGATGCCGAGGGACTGCAGGAAGTTCGCGTTGCCGAGCACGATGGTCTTGTCGTCGATCTTGCCGGTGGCGCCCTTGCCGGTCGGCGAATCGAATGTTTCGACCTTGCCGAGATCGAGATTGCGCTCTTTGGCCGCCCGCACGATGGCGTCGGCCAGCGGGTGTTCGCTCGTCCGCTCGACACTCGCCGCCAGCCGCAGAATTTCTGCCTCTTCAAATCCCGCGGCCGTCACGACGCTGACCACCTTCGGCTTGCCCTCGGTCAGCGTGCCCGTTTTGTCGACCACCAGCGTGTCGACCTTCTCCATGCGCTCCAGCGCCTCGGCATTCTTGATCAGAACGCCGGCCTGGGCGCCGTGGCCGACGCCGACCATGATCGACATCGGCGTGGCGAGGCCGAGCGCGCAGGGGCAGGCGATGATGAGGACGCTGACGGCGGCGACCAGGCCAAATGCCATGCGCGGCTCCGGTCCGAACCAGGCCCAGGCGCCGAATGCGATCAGCGCCACGGCGATGACAACGGGCACGAACCAGCCGGAAACCTGATCGGCCAGCCGCTGGATCGGCGCACGGGAGCGCTGCGCATCCGCCACCATTTTCACGATCTGGGAAAGCAGCGTATCGCGGCCGACTTTGTCGGCGCGCATGATGAAGCCGCCGGACTGGTTGAGCGTGCCGGCGATGATCTTGCTGCCGGGCTCCTTGCTGACCGGCATGGATTCGCCCGTTACCAGCGCTTCGTCGACCGAGGAGCGGCCTTCAAGGATGACGCCGTCGACCGGCACCTTTTCGCCGGGCCGGACCCGCAGTTTGTCGCCCACCGCCAACGCGTCGATCTCGACCTCATGATCCGTGCCGTCGTCGCCGATGCGGCGCGCGGTCTTCGGCGCAAGCTGCAGCAACGCCTTGATCGCGCCTGACGTCGCTTCGCGGGCGCGGAGTTCGAGCACCTGGCCCAACAGCACGAGCACGGTGATGACCGCCGCCGCTTCGAAATAGATCGCGACTGCACCGCCATGGCCGCGGAAGGTGGCCGGGAAGATGCCGGGCGCAACCGTCCCGACCACGCTGTAGGCATAGGCCACGCCGGTGCCCATCGCGATCAGCGTGAACATATTGAGATTGCGCGTTACCAGCGACTGCCAGCCGCGCACGAAGAACGGCCAGCCGGCCCAGAGCACGACCGGGGTGGCGAACGCTAGCTGAATCCAGTTCGACAGCGTCTGGTCGACCCAGCCATGGCCGCCGACGAGGTGGCCGCCCATTTCGAGGACGACGGCCGGCAGCGCGAGCACGAGGCCGATCCAGAAGCGGCGCGTCATGTCCGCCAGTTCTGGATTGGGCGGCGCATCGAGGCTTGCCACCTCCGGCTCCAGCGCCATGCCGCAGATCGGGCAGCTTCCGGGACCGACCTGGCGGATCTCGGGGTGCATCGGGCAGGTGTAGATCGTGCCCTCCGGTACGGCGGCCTTCGGTGCCTTGTCCTTATGGAGATAAGGGACGGGATCGGCGGCGAATTTGGTGCGGCAGCCGGCCGAGCAGAAATGAAAGGTCTCGCCGTGATAGTCGAAGCGGTGCTTGCTGATCGCGGGGTCGACGGTCATGCCGCAGACGGGATCGCGCACGGTTGCCGAGCCGGCGGCTTGATGGCCGTGGTGGCTGTGACTGGCGTGGTCATGCCCGCCGCAGCACGCGCCCTTCGAAGCGCCGTTTCGATCGGCGTTTTCATTGTTGTTCATCATCATCTCCGGCACTTGAAACCTATACCCTGTAGGGGTATATAAGCCGCATGCGAAAAGACATCAAGGCATCCTGTCAGAAGCGTCTCAACCGGATCGAGGGCCAGGTCCGCGGCCTGTCACGAATGGTTGATGAGGACCGTTATTGCATCGACATCGTCACCCAGATCTCCGCCGTCCGGGCCGCGTTGCGGCGCGTCGAGGAGGAGGTCTTGCGGGATCACGTGGCGCACTGCGTCGAGCACGCCATCACCAGCGGCAACAAGGCCGATCAGCGCGAAAAGATCGCTGAACTGATGGACGTGATCGGGCGCTCGGACCGGTAGCATCGCGGCAATGGTCTCGTGAGATGGTCGGCGATTGTTGCTTCCGAGCCAGCCGCCGCCTTGATCCAGATCAGTGTCAGTCGTGCCGGTGCGTGTGCCTGCGCGCCCGCGGCTTCTTGGCCGACGCCGTCGGGATCATCACCACGCGTCCGTAACGCACGCCGCGCTCGGCGATGATGTGATCGGCCAGGTGTTGGACCTCGCCGCTTGCACCCTTCAGCGCCGTCACCTCCATGCAGCTATCGTCGTCGAGATGCACATGCAGCGTCGCCAGCGACAGATCGTGATGGCCGTGGAAATTCTGTATCAGCCGTTTTGAGAGATCCCGCGCGGCATGATCGTAGACGTAGACCAGTGCAGCGACGCATTGGCCCGACGGCGTGGCGTTCTCGGCGCTTTGCTGCAGGCCAGCGCGGGCGAGATCGCGGATGATCTCGGAGCGGTTCTGGTAGCCGCGGGCTTCCGCGGCCGCGTCGATCTCGGCAAGCAGTTCGTCTTCGATGGTGATGGTGATCCGTTGCATCCCAAATCCGTCCTGACGCAGTATGATATTCCTGTTGAGTCGTCATACTTCACTTGCTAACATGAGGCGCCCGGTCAAATCGAACTGAAGCGGTCGCGCGCCGACTGTAGCAGTTATCATGCGGGGGCATGAGCGTTGCGTAGAGCTGCCTGGGGAGTGTTTTCCACCGCGTCATTATTTGTCATGGTGCCCGCAGCGGACGCGCAGAACGTCGCGGCGCCTGCGTCCGGCGAGCTTCCTGCTGTGACCGTCTATCCCCCCGAAGCGAGGCCGCGCAACCGGCCCAGGCCGCCGCGCCGCGAGCGTACCGCGCGAAATCCATCAGCAATTCAACCAAGCGTGCCCGTTCCACCGCAGGTCAGCACCGGCGTGACGTCGGAGTCCGCGACTGCAGGGCCGGCATACATGCAGCCCACCGCTGCCAGCGCCATGACCATCAGCGGCGCGGAAGTGAACGCGCAGCCATTCGCGCGCGTCGGCGAGGCGCTGGAGGTGGTGCCAGGGCTGATCGTCACCCAGCATTCCGGCGAAGGCAAAGCCAACCAGTATTTTCTGCGCGGCTTCAATCTGGATCACGGCACCGACCTCGCCATCACGGTCGACGGCATGCCGGTCAACATGCCGACCCATGGCCACGGTCAGGGCTATGCCGACATCAATTTCATGATTCCCGAGCTGGTGCAGTCGATCACCGTGCGAAAGGGGCCTTACTTCGCCGACCGCGGCGACTTTGCCTCCGCGGGCTCCGTTGCCATCGACTATATTAACAGGCTCCCGAAGAACATCGCCGAGCTAACGTTCGGAAGCTTTGGCTACCGCCGCGCGCTGGCGGCAGGATCGACAGCGGTCGGCGCGGGCACGTTGCTCGCCGCCTTCGAGGGCGTCAGGAATGACGGTCCGTGGGACGTGCCTGACAATGTGCGCAAGCTGAACGGCGTGCTGCGCTACAGCCAGGGCACCGCGACCGACGGGTTCACGCTGTCGGCGATGGCCTATTCCAACGGCTGGAATTCGACCGACCAGGTGGCGCAGCGCGCGATCGACCAGGGTTTGATCGGCCGGTTCGGGACGCTCGATCCGACCGATGGCGGCGTCTCGAGCCGATTTTCGCTGTCGAGCAATTGGGCGCAGTCGAGCGAATACGGACAGAGCAAGGTCAACGCCTATGTGATCAATTCGTCGCTGCGGCTCTACAACAACTTCACCTATTTTCTCGACGATCCCGTCAATGGCGATCAGTTCAGCCAGATGGATCGACGCACGGTCTATGGCCTTAACGCCAGCCACGCCTTCGATGTACGCGTGGGCGGGATCGAAACGCAGACCCGCATCGGATTGCAAACGCGCGGTGATGATATCCGGGTCGGCCTGTTCAAGACGTTGCAGCGCGAGACGCTTTCGACCGTTCGCGAAGACAGCGTGAGAGAAGGCAATGTCGGCCTGTGGGCCGACACGACGGCGCGCTGGACCGATTGGCTGCGCACCACGGTCGGTATTCGTGAGGACTATTTTGCGGGCCGCGTCGTCAGCGACACGCCGCAAAATTCGGGAAACGCACAGGCGTCGATGACGAGCCCCAAAGCCGGTATCGTGCTGGGGCCGTGGCACAAGACCGAGTTCTACGGCAATGCCGGTTACGGCCTGCACTCCAATGATATCAGAGGTACGACCATCACGGTCGATCCGATCGACAAGGTGACGCCGCAGGATCGCGTGCCGCTACTGGTGCGATCAAAGGGCGCCGAGATTGGCGTCCGCACCAAGGCGGTCGAAGGCCTCACCAGCTCACTTGCGGTGTTCGTGCTGGACTTCGATTCGGAGTTGCTGTTCGTCGGCGACGCCGGGACGACCGAAGCCAGCCGGCCGAGCCGGCGCGTCGGCGTCGAATGGACCAACCAGTATCAGGTGCTGCCGTGGATGCGGCTCGATTTCGATGTCGCCTATACCCGCGCCCGCTTCACCGATTTCGATGCCGCCGGCAACTTCATCCCGGGCGCGCCGGCGTGGGTCGCGAGCGGCGGTGTGACATTTGGCGGTGAGGCCGGCTGGTTCGGCGCGCTGCGGGGACGCTATTTCGGCCCACGTCCGCTGATCGAGGACGACAGCGTCCGCTCGCAGTCATCGCTGATCTTCAATGCACGCGCGGGCTACAAATTCGACAATGGCCTGCGGCTGCAGCTCGACGTGCTCAATCTCTTCAATGCGAAGACCAACCAGATCGAGTACTACTACCTGTCGCGATTGCCGGGCGAGCCGATGGGCGGCGTGGCCGATCGTCATGTTCATCCGGCCGAGCCGTTGGCCGTGAGGCTGACGCTGGCGGGAAGATTTTAGATTGGAGGGTGGGCAAAGGCGCGTCAGCGCCGTGACCACCATCCATCCGGAGTGTCTCTTTTAATGGTGGGCACGCTTCCGCCTTCGCTCGTTGAGCTACGGCGGACAAGTCGCTTTGCCCCTCTACACCGTCATCTCCGATGTGCGCGGCCTCATGCGGCGCTCCGGCTGGCGGACCGGGACATATTCGACGGCGAGATAATGTTCCGACACGGTGATGCGTTCGACCATCGTCGCAACAGTCACTTCTTCAGCCGCAGCCGGAAGCGGCGTCTCTTCGTCAATCTCTTCAGGAACAAGCGGCGGCGACTTGACCTCTGGAAACACACCGAATTGGCCCGCTACCTCCGGGAGCGGCTTCTGCTTGTCGGCCCAGTGCAGGGCCGTGTAGTCGAAGCCGTGCACGATGGTGGGTTTGACGACTTCGAAATAGGGCGAGATGTCGAAATCGCGCGGCATGTAGAGCGAGGAATCACGGATATGCAGGATTTCGCGCCGGGCCTTTCGCGAGGCGGCGCGGGTAATCTTCGGCAGGATCGGATAGCGCACGGCGTCGAATGCCTGCGCGATCAGCGCCGAGCAGATGATCTTGGTGGGATCGCCGGAGCCGAACGCGATCATGCGCCGCCGCCATCGCTGCGGTATCGGCAACGGAATCAGATAGCGCATCAGGTCGACGATGTTCTTGGTGTCGTAGCCGAAGCCGATCCGGTTGATGGCGTAGCGGCACACCGTGGTGCGGTCCTCGTAGGACAGGCCGACCGGCCGACAGATCCGGGTGTGATAGGGAAAATATTTCGACAGCGGCGCCGAGGTGACGCCCTCGCCGATATTGGCCTCGATCAGCACATGCGGCTCGCCGTCGGGCTCGGTGGCGCCGTCAACCGGGCCGACATAGAGCGCGCCATGCGACCAGGTCGACTGCGTGAGGTATTTGATGATGCCGGAGATCCGGTTGTTGCCTTCGACCAGCAGCACATCGCCGGGCTCGATGACGCCGCGCAGATGTTCGGGGTCGCTGGGCGTGAACGGCTCATAGCCCGGGACTTCCTTCTGCAGGTAGCCGGCGATCAACTGGCCGATGGTGTCGAGCATTACGCCCATGAAACTCCCCCAGAGCGGCTTTTCTTCCGCTTTTTTTGTTTCCTGATCATGGTCGCAAGCCGTTTCAATTTAGTTCATGCGGGAGGCGGGTCAATCATGATTGATTTACCATGAGTGTTGCTGCGTCACGTGAGATGCTGCACAGTTCGCTAGCTGTTCTCGCGTCCTTCAGGTCCCGGAAACCATGACATGACATTGACCCGCCGCACCTTTCTGTCGGCGTCCGCTGGCCTGGCGACGGTTCCGGTTTTGTCTGGTGCGCGTGCGGGGGCCGCGCCCTTGCCGCGGGACGCCGACATCGTCGTGATCGGCGCAGGCGCGGCCGGCATTGCTGCGGCGCGGCGGATCATGGCGGCGAACCGCAGGGTGATCGTGGTGGAGGCGGCAAGCCAGATCGGAGGCCGCTGCCAGACCGACGTTTCGACTTTCGACGTACCGTTCGACCGCGGCGCGCGCTGGATGCACAATCCCGAGACCAATCCGATGATCAAGCTGGCGCGGGCGGCCGGGCTCGAGATCACGAGCGCGCCATCCGGCCAGAAGATCCGCATCGGTCGCCGCAACGCCCGCGCCGGCGAGACCGAAGAGTTTCTGGCGGCGCTGGTTCGTACCAACCGCGCCATCGACGACGCCGCGCGGCGGTTCGATGTTTCCTGCGCCTCGGTGCTGCCGAAGGATCTCGGCGTTTGGGCGGGCACGGCAGAATTCGTGCTCGGGGCCGGCTTCTCCGGCAAGGATCTGAACGACGTCTCGGTCGGCGACAAGTCGCGCGCGCAGGACCGCAACATCGCGATCGGCTGCCGCCAGGGACTGGGCACGCTGATCGCAAAACTTGGCGAGCAGGTGCCGGTGGCACTGTCGACGTCCGCCAATCGCATCGTCTGGAGCAATCGCGACGTCATGGTGGAAACACCTGCCGGAAAGATCGTCGCCCGCGCTGCCGTCGTCACAGTGTCGAGCAACGTGCTGGCGGCCGGCAATATCAAATTCGCGCCCGACCTCCCGAAGCGCATGCTCGACGCGGCTTCGAAACTCAGCCTCGGCAGCTACGACCGGATCGCGCTGCAGATGACGGGCAATCCGCTCGGCCTCGCCCGTGACGACGTCGTCATCGAGCAGAGCAATTCGACCAAGACGGCGCTGATATCAGCCAATATCGGCGGCTCGTCGCTCTGCACCCTCGATGTCGGCGGCTCGTTCGGCCGCGATCTTTCCGCGCAGGGCGAGAAGGCCATGGTGGCGTTTGCGGTGGAATGGCTGACGAAGCTGTACGGCAGCGAGGCGGCCGCCGCGGTGACGAAATCGAGCGCGACGCGCTGGAACGCCGCGCCGTTCGCGCTCGGCGCGATGTCGGCGGCCGGTCCTGGCGGGCAGTCATCGCGAAAGGTTCTGACCGATCCGATCGGCTGCATGTATCTCGCGGGCGAGGCGACCCATGAAACGCTGTGGGGAACGATCGACGGCGCCTGGGAGAGCGGCGAACGCGCGGCGGACGCGGCACTGCGGCGGATCGGTGCGTTGAAGGACCCCGAACCGGAGGCGCGGCCAGCGAAGCAGCGGCGGCGCGCACCGTCTCCGAGCAACTGATGGCCCGTCCCAAAGCACTGATCTCCTGGTCGAGCGGCAAGGATTCAGCCTTTGCGCTGCATGAAGTGCTGCGCGCGGGAGAATTCGAGGTGGTCGGCGCGCTGACCACGGTGACCGAGACGTTCGGCCGCGTCTCGATCCACGGCGTGCGGCAGGAGATCTTGCAGGCGCAATGCGAGGCCGCCGGCCTGCCGCAGCGGATCGTGGCAATTCCCTATCCCTGTCCGAACGAGATTTATGAAGCGCGGATGGGTGAGGCGGTCGCGCAAGCGGTTGCCGACGGCGTCACGCACATGATCTTCGGTGATCTGTTCCTGGCCGACATCCGCGCTTATCGCGAACAGAAGCTGGCAGGCACCGGAATCACGCCGCTGTTTCCGCTCTGGGAGCGGCCAACGTCGGAGCTCGCGCGAGCAATGATCGCAAGCGGGCTGGAAGCCCACATTGCGACCGTCGATCTGAAGAAGCTGCCGGCGGAATTTGCCGGTCGCAAATTCGACACAACGCTGCTCGCCGACTTGCCGGATGGCATCGATCCCTGCGGCGAGAACGGCGAGTTTCACACCTGCGTCGTGGCAGGGCCGATGTTTTCGCGGCGGGTGGCGGTAACATCAGGCGAGCGCGTCGAGCGCGACGGTTATGCGTATTGCGACCTGGTAATGGATAATGAATCCGTCGTCGCGGCCAAGCCAACGGGTCGCGCGAATGCGCGCCCGATGACAGGCTCCGCGCGAGCCTGGACCCATAACCACAGTTGCTAGTGCTGTAGCACGCTGGGGCTACGTCCAATTCGAATCCCAAGCGCCTGTGGTTATGGGTCCCTGCTTTCGCAGGGACGACGGTGACGTCACCGCAGCACTCCATCCAGCGCCGGCAACCCGAAGATCACCGCGGCCGCGATCAGCGCGTAACAAATCGAGCGGAATACGGCTTCGCTGGCCTTGCCGAACAGCGATGCGCCGAACCAGACGCCGATGCCGTAGACGGGGCCGACCACCAGCGCGAACTTGATCGCATCCGTCGTGATCAGTCCGGCCGCGGTGTAACTCACGGCGGAGAAGAAATCCGAGGCGCCGAAGAACAGCACGATGTTGGCGCGGGCAACGACGGAAGCGATAGGCCGGCCGAGCCAGTAGCCGACGATCGGTGGCCCGCCGGTCTGGGCCAGCCCGCTGCAAAAGCCTGACAACCCGCCGATGCCGATCGAGACCGCCACGTGGTCCTTGCCGCGGTAACGCCAGCCCGAGAGCAGCAGCAACAGCAATGCGAACACGAAGACGGAAATGACCCAGCGCGTCGTCACCGGCTCTAACCGGCTCAGGAAATAGGTGCCGATCGGCACGCCGATCAGCGCGCCCACCACTATGACCGCAGTCGCCTTGCGGTCAGCCTTCTCCCACGCGTTCGGCAGCAGCGGCGCAGCGGCAACGAAATCGATGATCAGCAGCAGCGCCGCCACCAGCCGCGGGTCGGCGATCGAGCTGGCCAGCGGCATGAAGATCAGCGCCGAGCCGAAGCCGGAAAAACCCCGCGCCGTTCCCGAGACGAAGGCAACTGCGCAAATCGCGAGGGCGGCGTTGAGACTGATGTCGGGTGGAATCAGGCCAAGCGAGTTCATTCTTTAGCGCCTGAGATTGGGTTGAGCTGCGACCGCATCAGAGGTGGGCGCCTTCTCCCGCTTGCGGGGGAAGGCTGGGATGCGGGTGTCGCAACAAATGAGACTGTTCGAGAGGAGGGAGCCCCCACCCGCATCGCATCTTTCGATGCGATGCGACCTCCCCCGCAAGCGAGAGAGGTTGCAGCTCGTCGTGCGGTTATCCTGTCAGACCCGTCGGCTCATCCCCGCAACGTGCCGCCGGTCTTCTTCGTCACTTCGGCCACGATCTTCGCCGCTACGGCGTCGATCTCCTGATCCGTCAGCGTCTTCTCGCGCGGCTGGATCGTTACAGCGATCGCGATCGACTTTTTGGTCGGGTCGATGCCCTTGCCTTCATAGACGTCGAATACGGCTACGTCCGTGATCAGCTTCTTGTCCGCGCCTTGCGCCGCGCGCACCATGTCGCCGGCCTTGACGGCGCGATCGACGATGAAGGCAAAGTCGCGCGATACCGGCTGGAACGCGGAGAGTTCGAGCAGCGGCTTGGCGCGGGTCGGCCTCTTCTTGGCGTCGGGAATGCGGTCGAGGATCACCTCGAACGCGATCATCGGGCCATCGGCGCCGAGCGCCTCCAGCGCGCGCGGATGCAGCTCGCCGAAATAGCCGAGCACGTTCTGCGGTCCGATCTGGATCGTGCCGGAACGGCCGGGATGCAGCCACGCAGGTCCACCGGGAACGATCTGCAGCGCCTGCATCGGCGCGCCGGCCGCCGCGAGCACCGCGAACGCATCGGCCTTGGCGTCGAGCGCGTCGGTCTGAGCAGAGCCGGACCAGTGCCGGCCCGTGCCGTTCGAAGAGGCATAGCCGTGGCGCACGCCGGAGGCTGCAACCAGTTGATCTCCCGGCTTGTCGCCGGCGAAGACCTGTCCGACTTCGAACAGTGCCAGATCCGGAACACCGCGGTTGATATTCGCCTGCGCCGCCGTCGCGAGACCGGGCAGCAGGCTCGGCCGCATGTCGGACATATCAGCCGCGATCGGATTGGCCAGCGACAGTTCAGGGTGGCCGCGGCGGTTCGCCAGCGCATGGTCAGGCAAAGCGCTGGGCGGATCGCGGTCGAACATCTCAGCGTGCGGCTTGGAGATGAACGACCAGGTCACGGCTTCCACCATGCCGCGTGTGGCCAGCGCGCGCTTGGCGCGGCGGGTGCGGGACTGAATCGTGGTCAGCACTGGCTTGCGCGCTTCGTCGCCGCGCTCGAACGGCGTCATCGGCACCTTGTCGACGCCGACGATGCGGACGATTTCCTCGACGATGTCGGCCTTGCCGTGCACGTCGGTGCGCCAGGAGGGAACGGCGACCTTCACCACCGGGCCGTTGCCGGCCACCATGAAGCCGAGATGGCCGAGGATGCGCCGCATCTCGACCAGCGGCACCTCGATTCCCGCCAGACGTTTGACCTCGCTCAGCGGGAAATCGATGATGCGGTCATCGCCGAACGCATTGCCGACGACCACCGTCTCGGACGGCGTGCCGCCGCAGAGCTCCATCACCATTTTGGTCGCGAGCTCGAGCCCCGGCACCATGAAGGCCGGATCGACGCCGCGCTCGAAGCGGTAGCGCGCATCCGAATTGATGCCGAGCTTGCGCCCGGTTTGCGCGATGTTGATCTCATTCCACAGCGCCGATTCGATCAGCACGTCTGATGTATTCTCGTCGCAACCGGAAGTCTCGCCGCCCATGATGCCGGCGAGCGATTCGACGCCGTGCTCATCCGCGATCACGCAGATCGAGGGATCGAGCGTGTAGGTGCGGCCGTCGAGAGCCAGCAGGCTCTCGCCTTCTTTGGCGCGGCGCACCGTGAGATTGCCCGTCACCTTCCTGGCGTCGAACACATGCAGCGGGCGGGCGCGGTCGTAGGTCATGAAGTTGGTGATGTCGACGAGCGCATTGATCGGCCGCAGCCCGATCGCGGTCAAGCGCTTCTGCAGCCATTCCGGCGAGGGACCGTTCTTGACGCCGCGCACCAGCCGCAGCGCGAAGCCCGGACACAGCGTCGCATCTTCGACCGTCACTTTCACCGGGCAGGGGAATTCGCCCTTCACCGGCCTGATGCCGGGGTCGATGAGCTTGCCCATATCGGCGGCGGAGAGATCGCGCGCGATGCCATGCACGCCGGTGCAGTCCTGCCGGTTCGGCGTGAGGTTGATTTCGAGCACGGGATCGCCAAGCCCGGCCCATTCGGCATAACCCTTGCCGATCGGCGCATCGGCCGGCAATTCCATGATGCCGTCATGGTCTTCGGAAAGCTGCAGCTCCGCCGCCGAGCACAGCATGCCGCGGCTCTCGACGCCCCGGATGGTGCCGACGCCGAGCGTGATGTTCTTGCCCGGGATGAACGTGCCGGGCGGCGAGAACACGCTGACGAGCCCAGCGCGCGCATTCGGCGCGCCGCAGACCACCTGCACCGGCGCAGCACCATTGCCGGTGTCGACCATGCAGACCCGCAGACGATCGGCATTGGGATGCTGCTCGGCCGAGATCACCCGCACGATGGAGAATGGCGCGAGCGCCTTCGCCTTGTCCTCGATGCTCTCGACCTCGAGCCCGATCATGGTGAGCTTGTCGGCAAGCTTTTCCAGCGGCTCGTCGGTGTCGAGATGTTCCTTCAGCCAGGAGAGCGTGAATTTCATTGTGCGTTCCTAGAAAACCTCGACCAGCCGGAATCGTTCACACATCAGCGTCATATCTTCGCTGAACCGGCCTAGCCGTCCGAAATAATTGCGGTGTGCCTGCCGCCAGTAGGCGAGGCTGCGGTCGCCTTCGCCTTCTTCACAGGCAAAGGCAGCATCCACCTCGGGGAAGCGGCGGTAGCTGACTTCGATCGTCTCAATCACGCAACGTGGCTCGCCGCGCCCGTCGAGCACAATCCATTGCTCGCCCGGCGTCGACGTGTTCGGCTCGTCCTCGGTAGAGCAGGTCGCGGTCTTCACGCCCTTGATCACTAGGTCGAGCAGTTCGTCGGCAAGCTCCGGCCCGTCGCCGAACGCGAAGGAGCGCAAACCCTGATATTTCGCAGGGACGGCACTCACGTGCTCAATCCCCCCGCCAGCGTCGGGACGTCGAGCGGCTTGAAGCCGTAATGCGAGAGCCAGCGCACGTCGTTCTCGAACAATTGCCGGAGATCGGACATGCCGTATTTCAGCATCGCGATGCGGTCGATGCCCATGCCCCAGGCAAAGCCTTGGTAGACATCAGGGTCGATGCCGCAGGCGCGCAGCACGTTCGGATGCACCATGCCGCAGCCAAGAATCTCCAGCCAGTCCTCGCCCTCGCCGAAACGGATCTCGCCCTTGTCGCGGCGGCACTGAATGTCGACCTCGAGCGAGGGCTCGGTGAACGGGAAGAACGACGGGCGGAACCGCATGTTGATGTGGTCGACCTCGAAGAATGCCTTGCAGAACTCGTGCAATATCCATTTGAGGTGGCCGAGATGCGACCCCTTGTCGATCACGAGGCCTTCGACCTGGTGGAATTGCGGCGTATGGGTCGCGTCCGAATCGATGCGATAGGTGCGGCCCGGGCAAACCACGCGGATCGGCGGCTTCTGCGACAACATCGTGCGCACCTGCACCGGCGAGGTGTGGGTACGCAGCAGCATGCGCGAACCGTCTTCCTTCGGATTGAAGAAGAAGGTGTCATGCATCTCCCGCGCCGGATGGCCCTCGGGGAAGTTCAGTTTCGTGAAATTGTAATCGTCGGTCTCGATATCAGGACCTTCGGCGATCGCAAATCCCATATCGGCGAAGATCGTGTTGACTTCCTCGAAGACCTGGCTCAGCGGATGGATGCGGCCCTGTTCGGCAGGCGTCTCGCGCAACGGCAAGGTGACGTCGATGGTCTCGGAGGCAAGCCGGGCATCGAGTGCGGCCGACTTCAGGATGTCGCGGCGCGCCGAGAGCGCCTGCGTCACCTTATCCTTGGCGAGGTTGATCGCGGCGCCTTGTGTCTTGCGCTCGTCCGGCGACATCTTGCCGAGGGTGGCGAGCAGCGCGGAGATTGAGCCCTTCTTGCCGAGTGCTGCGACGCGCACGGCTTCGAGCGCGGCTTCGTCGCCGGCGGCAGCGATCTGGCCGAGAATTTGGGATTCGAGTTGAGCTAGGTCGGACATGGCGACGGTACCTTTGGGCAACGCGCGCTCGCAGTCCAAACGGGACCCTCACCATCCGCGACTTGTCCGCCGAAGCTCAACGAGCGAAGGCGGAAGGCGGATGATCCAGTAACCCCCGGAGTCAAAATGTCGGTCGGTGGTTACTGGATGCCCCGCCCCAGTGCGCAATTGCGCACAAGGCGGAGCATGACACCGGAATTGCAAGAACGCCGCAGCGATTGCGAATTAGGCCGCCAGCGCGGCCTTGGCCTTCTCGGCAATCGCCTGGAACGCCGCCGGCTCGTTGATGGCGAGATCCGACAGCACTTTTCGATCCACCGTGATGCCCGACTTCGAGAGGCCGTTGATAAAGACGCTGTAGGTCATGCCGTACGGACGCACGGCGGCATTGAGACGCTGGATCCAGAGCGCACGGAAGGTGCGCTTCTTGCGCTTGCGGTCGCGAAACGCATATTGCCCGGCCTTCTCGACCGCGGCCTTGGCGGCGCGGATGGTGTTCTTGCGGCGGCCGTAAAAACCCTTGGCGGCCTTGTAGACTTTCTTGTGCTTGGCGTGAGCGGTCACACCGCGTTTGACGCGAGACATGACTGGTATCCTTGATCAGAAACAAGATGACGGGATCGCCGCGCGGGCGCGGCTCGGCTGTAATGACGTGAACGCGATCAGGCGTTCGGCAAGAAGTACTTCTTGACGTTGTCGCCGTCGGTCTTGAACAGCACGCGGGTGCCGCGGAGCTGACGAATCTGCTTCTTCGTCCGCTTGATCATGCCGTGGCGCTTGCCGCGCTGGGCGTGCATCACTTTGCCGGTGGCAGTCACCTTGAAGCGCTTTTTAGCGCCTGACTTGGTCTTCAGCTTGGGCATTTGGCTCTCCTGTGGCCGCAGAAAAACGCGCCCGAGGGGCGCTTTTGCGGCTTAAAATGCTCGTTAGAGCGTTGAAAGTGCTCAGGTTTTTCTCAAAAGCGAGGCAACCCGCACGGACATCGACACGGCAGCCCTTGATCAGCCGGGCGATGAAGGTCGGGCTTATGGCAGAGGAAGCGCCAAATGGCAACGATGAACCGCGAAAGGCAGTGTCGCTACCTACCGCTGACGTCATCTAACCATCCGCGCCCGGAGCAGGAACAAATGGCCCATTTTCAGCGATTGATCGCCCGTTTTGGCGCTTCTCTTGGCCTGCGCACCGCGCGCGGGCTTCCTGTTTTCGTCGCGCTGGCCGTGATGGCAGCCCCGGACACAGCCGAAGCCGCGCGGAGGGGAAGCAGGGCGGTCCGAGCCTATGATGGCATCTGGAACGTGGTGTTTGCCACGACGCGGGGTAATTGCAGTTCCGGTTATCGCGTTCCCTTCACCGTTATCGGCGGCCGGGTTTCATCGGCTGGCGGCGGCAGGGTTTCAGGATCAGTCAGTCGCACTGGTGCGGTTGCGGTCAGTGTTTCGGTCGGCGCATCCCGCGCGAGCGGCGGCGGCCGGCTTGTGGGCAGCTATGGCGCAGGCCGGTGGCGCGGCATCATCACCGGTGACTACTGCAGCGGCACCTGGCAGGCCACGCGGACCTAGATCCAACTCGTGTCCCGGACGCGATGCAGCGCGACAAGCGCGTGAACGCGCTGTTGGCGTTGCGCAGCATCCGGGGAACGCAATCGTCACCAACGAAAACGGCCCGCCGGATCATCCGACGGGCCGCTTTCGATTCTACTAACTCAACTTAGCGCGGCGCCAGCACCATCACGACCTGGCGTCCCTCGAATCTGGCGTCCTGCTCGACCTTGGCGAATTCGGCGACGTCGGCCTTCACCTTGTCCAGGAGCTTGGTGCCGATCTCCTGGTGCGCCATTTCGCGGCCACGGTAGCGCAAGGTGATCTTCACCTTGTCGCCTTCCTCGAAGAACCGCTGCATGGCGCGCATTTTCACGTCGTAATCGTGATCGTCGATCATCGGCCGCAGCTTGATCTCCTTGATCTCGACGATCTTCTGCTTCTTGCGCGCCTCGGCGGCTTTCTTCTGTGCCGAATACTTGAACTTCCCGTAGTCCATGATCTTACAGACGGGAGGATTGTTGTTCGGCGAAATCTCGACAAGATCCATACCCGCCTCGAGCGCCATCTTGATGGCGACCACGGTCTCGACCGTTCCGTGGTTGGTGCCGTTCTGATCGATCAGTTGGATTTGCGCGTTGCGGATATCATCATTGGTGCGCGGCCCGTCTTTGGTTGCAGCGGGCGGGGCTCTGTTGGGACGGCGAATGGGTAACTCTCCAAAGTTGTGAAAGAAGGGCCGCAGTTTGAAGCAATACGCTCAAGACAGCAAGCGAACTCGCGGTCTGCGCCCGAAAACCGTCAAATGCGAGGCATTTCGGTCACGTCCGGCAAATATAGCGCGGCGGCCTGATCCGCAAGCGCCGGGCGGTCTCGTGCTTGACCGATAGAGCGCGCTCGCGGACAAAGCGGCAGGGCGAGAGTGACAGATCCATGACTGATTCAGCGACAAATTCAGCGCAAATCGACCAGGAACCGACCTTTATCGAGGTGGGGGAGCGTGCCGCCGGCCGCCGGATCGCGGTGCGCGCCCGCGCCGGCAGCGGGCCCGGGCTATTCTGGCTCGGTGGCTTCAATTCCGACATGCGGGGCACCAAGGCGCTCGCGCTGGACGCTTGGGCTGCGGAACATGGCCGGGCCTGTATTAGATTCGATTATTCCGGCCACGGCGAATCGGGCGGCGCTTTCATCGATGGCACTATCGGACGCTGGCTGGAAGACAGCGTTGCTGTATTCGAGCAGTTCTGCCGGGGCCCGCAGGTCGTGATCGGCTCATCGATGGGCGGCTGGCTGGCGCTCCTGCTGGCGCGCGCCATCGCCGAGCGTGAGGCAGCGCCTGCGACGCTTGCTGGCCTGGTGCTGATCGCACCGGCGCCTGATTTCACCGAGCAATTGATGTGGAACAGCTTCTCCGACGAGGTTCGCGAGGAGATCAGGACCAAGGGCGTGTGGATGCGGCCTTCGGAGTATGGCGACGGCGCACCCTATCCGGTCACGCGCGCACTGATCGAGGAGGGCCGCAACCACCTGTTGCTCGGCAGCGCTATCGAGGTTGGATGCGCCGTGCGCATCCTGCAGGGTGCGCAGGATCCCGACGTGCCCTGGCAGCATGCCTTCGCGCTGGCGCACCGGTTGCCGGCCGAGGACGTGGTGCTGACCATGATCCAGGACGGCGACCACCGTCTGTCCCGCCCGCAGGACATCGCGCGGATCATCGCTGCGGTGGCGGAGATGGGGTAAGTTCTCACCGGTAGCTACGGTGTCATCGTCCGCGAAGGCCTTCGCGGGGCATGACGAGTTCGGGAGGCAACACCGTGAACACCACAACCATGCTCCGCGCCTTCTGCGACGCGGTCGAGCAGCGCAACGGCAGGGCGTTCGCGGAACTGTTTACGGAAGACGGCGTCTATCACGACGTGTTCTATGGTGCGTTCGAGGGCCGGGCCAAAATCGCTGACATGATCGACGACTGGTTCTACCGCACGGCGACCGATTTTCGCTGGGACATGCATGATCCCGTCAGTGACGACCACGCGCTCTATGCGCGCTATACGTTCAGCTATCGTTCGACGCTGCCGGAAGCAAAAGGGGCGCGGGCGATGTTCGAGGGCGTCGCGATCATGCGGCTGCGCGACGGCAAGATCATGGAATATCACGAGGTCGCCAACACCGCGCCGGCCTTCGTCGACCTCAAATTCGCGCCTGAGCGGATCGCCAAGATCGTTGCCAAGCAAGGCGCGGCGCTGAAGGCGCGGCCGGAGATGAAGCGGCATTTGGCCTGAGCGCTAATCTCTCCGCCGTCATTGCGAGCGAAGCAATCCATAGTTCGGCGTATGCGGGACGATGGATTGCTTCGTCGCTTCGCTCCTCGCAATGACGGGTGAGATCTACGGCGGCGGCACGTTCGCCACCGGCTTGCGTTGCGCCAGGGTTAGGCGCCACTCTTCGCGCACATTTATGTCAGCCTCGGCGCTTATCGCCCTCGCAGCCAGCGCGTCGAATCTCTCCTGCTCCATCAATTGCGACAGCGCCCAGACCGCTGCGCCACGCACGAGCGGGCTTGCATCGTCAAGCAATCGCTCTGCTTCAACCGCCAGCGCCGCATCCCCGGCATTGCCGATCGCGATCAGCACGTTGCGGACAAACCGGTCACGGCCGATGCGCTTGACCGGCGATTTCGAAAACAGAGCGCGAAATGCGACGTCGTCGAGCCGCGCCAACTCCCCTAGCGAAGGCGCGCGCAATTCCGCGCGCGCGGCGAGTTTGGTTTCTCGGCCTTTTTGCGCGAATTTGTTCCACGGGCACACGGCGAGGCAATCGTCGCAGCCATAGATGCGGTTGCCGATGCTCTTGCGAAATTCGTGCGGGATCGGGCCCTTGTTCTCGATCGTCAGGTAGGAAATGCAGCGCCTGGCATCGAGCTTGTAAGGTGCGGGGAACGCAGCAGTCGGGCAGATCTCCTGGCAGGCGTTGCAGGTTCCGCAATGGTCGGTGTCGGCAGTGTCGCGCGGCAGCTCGGCGGCGGTGAAGATCGCGCCGAGAAACAGCCATGAGCCGAACTCGCGCGAGACCAGATTGGTGTGCTTGCCTTGCCAGCCTAGCCCTGCCGCCTGCGCCAGCGGCTTTTCCATCACCGCTGCGGTATCGATGAACACTTTCACTTCCTCGCCCGATG
This sequence comes from Bradyrhizobium sp. AZCC 1721, assembly GCF_036924715.1. Taxonomy (NCBI): domain Bacteria; kingdom Pseudomonadati; phylum Pseudomonadota; class Alphaproteobacteria; order Hyphomicrobiales; family Nitrobacteraceae; genus Bradyrhizobium; species Bradyrhizobium sp. AZCC 1721. The sequence goes on from NZ_JAZHSB010000001.1 coordinate 222,352, forward strand.
CCGCGACCAGCCACCGCGCCAGCGTCTTCAGGCGCTTCTTGATCACGTCGTGATAGTCGTCGCCCTGGGCATAGGCGGAGATTGCGCCACGTGTGCGCTTTTCGAGGAGCGCGAGCGGATTGTCATCGGGTCCGTAATTGAAGCCGAGCATGATGATCGACCGTACGCCCGGCCATAGCACGCACGGATCCATCCGCCGCTCGGGCTGAGCGGCGAGCCAGTCCATGTCGCCATGCGCGCCGGCATCGAGGAACTCGCGGAAATACTTTCCGGCATTGCCGAGCGCGCCGGGATCGGTGACGCCGATGCAATCGAAACCGAGCGTCGCGGCTTCGCGCATGAGCGCGGACTTTAGATCGCTGGCGGAGAGCTTGACGGCCTGGTTCAGAAGTCGAGGTCCACGTAGGTGCGTGACGCCGGCACGCCCGCCAGCCACTCGCTCAAGAGCGGGCGGAACGACGGGCGGGATTTCACCCGCGCGTACCACATCTTTGCCGCTTCGTCCTCGCTCCATGGCACATCGCCCAGATAATCGATCGCCGAAAGGTGCGCCGCGGCGGCGAGATCCGCGTAGCTCAGCCGGTCGCCGGCGAGGAAGTTCCGCGTCTGCGCCAGCCAGCCGATATAGGCCAGATGATAGCGCACATTGGCCTTGGCTGCGCGGATCACATCGGCCGCCGGCGCGCCGCCGCCATTCTCCTCGCTCATGAAACGCTTATAGATGCGCTCGGTTACCAGCGGGTTCGATGCCTCCTCGAAGAATTTTTCGTTGAACCACGCCATCAGCCGGCGCACCTCGACGCGCTCCGCCATCGACGCCGGCAACAGCCGCCGCTCGCCGGCCTCCAGGCCGTGCGTCTCGTCGAGATATTCGGCGATGACGCCAGCGCCGGGAATCGGCGGAAAGCCGTCAGCCATCAACACCGGCGTGGTGCACGCGGGATTGAGCGCGAGAAACCCTTCACGCCGCTCCCAGGCTCGCTCTTCCACCAAGCGCAGGTCGAGGCCGTGTTCGCCCAGCACCAGGCGAATGAAGCGCGAATGCGGACAGAACGGATGATGATAGAGCGTGTACATGAAATCCTTGAACAATTCGCGGCGACGCTCAAGGAACCCGAGCGGTCGAGCCGCGTCATGCGAATCGCAATACTAGAGCCTATTCGGTTCTGCCTGAAATCAGAACGGAGTAGGCTCTAGCCTTTGTTTTGACGCGTTTTGTTTGCGCGAACCGGGATTCAGTTCGCCCGAAAACGCTATAGCCAAGCCGGCGCAAGAGGCAACTGTCTTTGGCGTATTTTTTGCGATTGCGGCATGGGGATGAATAGGCGAGAAGGACGCGGTTTTTCCAGACAAAACGGACCCCCATCATGATGTCGGATGTAGTGAAGGCGGTGGTTCTCGGCATCATCGAGGGCGTCACGGAATTCCTGCCGGTTTCGTCGACCGGCCATATGCTGGTCGCGCAACGATTCTTCGGGCTTGGCGAGGGCGCGTTCTGGCAGAGCTTTGTCGTGTTGATTCAGCTCGGCGCGATCCTCGCCATCGTCATGCTCTATTTCGTCAAATTGTCGCGCGTCGCGCTTGGCATGTTCACCAACCCCGACGACCGGCGTTTCGTGATCGGCGTATTGCTGGCGTTTCTGCCTGCGGTGGTCATCGGCCTGGTTGCCGGCAAGTACATCAAGGAGTTTCTCTTTAATCCATGGGTGGTGTGCTTCACCCTGATCGTCGGCGGCGCAATTCTGTTGTGGGTCGATCAACTCTATCTCAAGCCGACGCAGCACGATGCCACGCGCTATCCGCTGCTGATGTATCTGTGGATCGGCATTGCGCAATGCGTGGCGATGATTCCCGGCGTGTCGCGCTCCGGCGCCAGCATCGTGGCGGCGATGCTGCTCGGCGGTGACAAGCGATCGGCCGCGGAGTTTTCGTTCTTTCTCGCGATCCCGACCATGATCGGCGCGTTCGCCTATGATTTCTACAAGAACCGCGCCGAGATGACGACCGATCACATCGGCATCATCGCGGTCGGCTTCGTGGTCTCGTTCATCACCGCGGCGATCGTGGTGAAGACGTTCCTCACCTACGTCACCCGCCACGGATTCACGTTCTTTGCGTGGTGGCGCGTCGCCATCGGCGCGCTCGGCCTGATCGCACTGGCGCTGGGGAGGTAGGTCTCTGTCGTCCCCGCGAACGCGGGGACCCATAACCACGAGTGCACGTGGTTATGCCGTGCTGGCGGCCCAGCGGGTTAAACAACCATCAATGGTGGTTATGGGTCCCTGCGTTCGCAGGGACGACGAAAACCTACGCGCTCTTCCTTTGAAACTGGCCGGCGGCGCGGAAGCGCCAGAGATATTGCGGGGCGATCGCTTCCATCGCTTCCGGCGTAATGCCGAGCCCCTGCAGCGTCAGACCAGCCGCCTTCGCTTCGTCCGACACGACATTGTCGACTTGCAGCATCGCCACCTGGTCCGGCGTCAGCTTCAACGGACCCGGCGCGAATTGCAGGAACAGCGACTTTAGCCTCGCCAATCCCCACGGCAGCGAAACCAGCATGCGCTTGCGGTCGGTGATCTTGAGGATGATTTCCATGATCTCGCGCATGGTCAGCACGTCAGGCCCGCCGAGCTCGTAGGTCGCGCCCGGCTTGGTCTTGTCCTCGGCAGCGTCGGCGACCGCGTTGGCGACGTCGGCGACATAGGCCGGCTGCACCCGCGTCTCGCCGCCGCCGATCAGCGGCAGGAACGGCGATATCCGGGCGAGCGACGCAAAGCGGTTGGTGAACTGATCCTCGGGCCCGAACAGCAGCGACGGCCGCAGGATCGTGGCCGATGGCGCCGCCGCCAGCACGGCCTTCTCGCCTAAAGCCTTGGAGCGGAAGTAGGCCGAGGGCGAATTCTCGTCGGCGCCGATCGCCGATACATGCACCATCTGCGCGCCGATGGCGGCGGCGGCCTTGGCGATGGTTTCGGCGCCTTTGGTCTGCACCGCGTCGAAGGTCTGCGCGCCGCTCTCGGCCAGGGTGCCGACCAGGTTGACCACGGTTTCGGAACCGCGCACCACCGCCTCTACCGAAGCCGGGTAGCGCAGATTGGCCTGCACGGGGTGGATCTGGCCAACGCGGCCGAGCGGTTGCAGGTGCCCGGCCAGTTCGGGCCGCCGCACCGCTACCCGAATCCGATAGCCGCGCTTGGCCAGCGCCCGGACCACGTTTCGCCCCAGAAAGCCCGATCCGCCAAACACCGTGATGAGCGTTTCCAGGTTCGCTGCCGCGTGCGATGTCATCGGGGTCAATTCCTGCCGGTCAAATTCGAAGATATCGGTGGGATTTAGCGGATTCGCGATACGCCAACGTGGGCCCGCTGTACAGCGGATTTCGGATGGCATTGAAGCGATTTGACAAGCGCGTGACTGATCCTTACTAACCCGCCCGGGCCCAGGTGGCGGAATTGGTAGACGCGCTGGCTTCAGGTGCCAGTGGCTTCACGGCCGTGAAGGTTCGAGTCCTTTCCTGGGCACCATTGCCCTTGCCCATGTATTGCCCCCCAAGTATTGCCCATGCCCAAGTCATGTGAGCGGCTGGCGAGGCGCCGGCCGGACGCGCCCGAACATGGGCCATAGCCGTTCTATTTGATCTGATCGCCGACAGGAGCAGCACCCTGCGGATTCGGCAGCGCAGCGAAACAGCCCCGTTTCCCACCCGACCGGTTGCCAGCGAGCCGGCTTCCATGGCTAAATGGAACTGTACGTTTGTTTTTTAAGACAAGGGATATGCTGCAGTCCGGGCGAGCGTATAATTCCCGCTGGAGAATACCCATGACAGGGACCGTCAGGCTGCCGCGCAAGCTGTCCAAAGAGCGGAAGCCGGCCCTGCCTTCCGGCAGCGGGCTCGTCGCCTTGCGCGAAGCGGGCGATGGCCTGATTAGCGGACAAAATCACGGCGAACTCCGCAATTCCCGTCCTATAAGCCATGCCCAACCGCTCGCCTCCGACGGTTTCGGGCGCTAGTGTTTCCGCCGAATCGACTGAAGACACGAGGCTTCCCTTCATGACAATCCGCCTGCATCGCGGCGACCTGCCCGATCTGTCCCGCTACAAGGATTCGGTGGCGATCGATACCGAGACCATGGGGCTCAATCCGCATCGTGACCGGCTCTGCGTGGTGCAGATGTCGAATGGCGATGGCAGCGCTGATGTCATTCAGATCCCGAAGGGCCACACCGACGCGCCGAACCTGAAGGCGCTGCTCGCCAATCCCGCCATCACGAAGATCTTCCACTTCGCCCGCTTCGATGTCGCCGTGCTCTACAACACCTTCGGCGTGATGCCGCAGCCGATCTATTGCACCAAGATCGCCTCGCGGCTGAGCCGCACCTACACCGACCGTCACGGCCTGAAGGACCTGGTGCGCGAGGTGCTCAACATCGATCTGTCGAAACAACAGCAGTCGAGCGACTGGGGATCAGAGAGTCTGAGCGAGGCGCAGCTCGCCTATGCCGCGTCCGACGTGCTGCATCTGCATGGCCTTCGCGAGCGGCTCGATGCCATGTTGGCGCGCGAGGGACGCACGGCGATGGCGCAGGCCTGTTTCGATTTCCTGCCGACCCGGGCCAAGCTCGATCTCGGCGGCTGGGAGGCCGAGGACATCTTCGCGCATTCGTGACCGGGACCATTTGAAGCGCCTGGCTGCCCGCCTCCGCCCCGTTTCGGTCACACTCATCGCGAGTGTCCGGGCTGCATAATCCCGCGATTGCGGGTAGGATGACGCCCTCTTGGGCGTCTTTGGAGCCGCGGTGAACTCGATACAGAACCCAGCCTTTGCCACCGGAATGGAGGCGCGCTTCGCTGCGGCCGCCCGTCACAGCCGGATGGTGCGGGTGCTGCGGGTCGCGGTTCCGGCGGCCGTGCTGCTGGCCATGGCCGGGATCGTCGCGATCTCGATCTTTAATCCGTTCCGCATCACGGGGCTCTCGAAGCTGCCGGTCGACATGGGCAATCTCGTAGTGTCAGGCACCAAGATCACCATGGAAACGCCGCACCTTGCCGGCTTCTCCACCGACCAGCGCCCATACGAATTGTGGGCCAAGGCGGCGATCCAGGATCTGGCCAACCCCGATCACGTCGAACTCCAGACGCTGCGGGCCAAGGTCATGATGGAGGACAAGAGCACCGTGACGATGGATGCCCGCACGGGGTTTTTCGACAGCAAGCAGCAGATGCTCGACCTGCGAAAGGACATCTTCCTGCAATCCTCCACCGGCTACGAGGCGAAACTGTCGCAGGCCTATGTCGATATCAACAAGGGAACGGTGACCTCGGACGAGCATGTCGACGTCAAATTGCTGAACGGTACGCTCACCGCCGATCGGCTCAGGATCATCAACAGCGGCGAGATCGTGCGCTTCGAAGGCAATGTCGTGATGAACCTGATCATGGAAAGCCCTCCGACGCCTGCTCCCGAGCCTGAGGCTCAGCCGAAGACGCGGTCCATCAGCGGCAAGTCCGCCAACACGAAATGATATCTATGATGCAGTTGTTCTCGCGCAGGTTTGCGGCGGCAGCTCTTGTGCTCGCGTTGACCGCCTCCGATGGCGCCTTCGCGCAAGGAGCCATGTCGGGCGTGCCGAATGCGATGCAGGGTTTTTCGCAAAACCGCGATCAGCCGATTCAAATCGAGGCGGCGTCGCTCGAGATGCGCGACAAGAAAAAGGAGGCGACCTTTTCCGGAAACGTGAAGGTCGTGCAGGGCGATACCACCATGACCTCGAAGTCGCTGGTGGTGTTTTACGACTCCGGTCCGGCATCGGACGCGCCGCCCGCTGCACCCAAGGGATCGAAATCCGCGTCGATGCAGTCCGCGAGTCCCGGGCCTGGCGGCAGCTCATCTATCCGCCGGCTCGAAGCCAAGGGCTCCGTCGTGGTCACGCAGAAGGACCAGGTTGTGACCGGCGAGACTGCGATTTTCGACACGCGGGCCAACCTCATCACCATGGTGGGCGGGGTCGTGCTGACCCAGTGCAAGAACGTGCTCAAGGGCGACCGCCTCAAGGTCGACATGACGACCGGCGTATCGCGCGTCGAATCCGACAGCGGCAAGGTGCAGGGCATGTTCATCCAGGGAGAGAATTGCGGGTCGGGATCGGGCGGGTCGAAGCCCGCTCCGGTCCAGATACCCTCGCTGATCCCCGGTAAAAAATAAGCCAGATCAGCGTCTTAAAGATTATTTGGGCCGGTCACGGTTGAAGCCGGTAGCGCGAGCCTGTATCTACAGGGCAGGGCGCACGGCGGGGTGTTTCGCTGGGCAGGGACATCCATTCATTCATGGTTCGCTAGCGAAGCGATTCGCTGGCGGGCGCGTCGCGGAATCACCGTGAAAGGCTTAAGCGAAGCGGGATGGTGGATTTATTCGGCATGTTCCGTCGACGCCCCGCGAAACGCGGCCCTGTAGGCTTTGCGCGTTCGCGCGAGGACATCACCGCGCTCGGCGATTCCTTCGGCGACATGCTGGCGAGCCCGGTGCGCGATGCGCCGCCAATGGCGCGTTCGGCCTCGCTGCCCGGCCTGCAATTGCCGCAGCCCGAGCCCCACGTCGAACCCCGCGAGGAGAGAGCGCGTTCACGGCCACAGGCGCCTCGCGCCAAGGCCAATGGCGGCGAAGCGCCGCGCCTGATCAAGCGGCCCGGCTTTCTCGCTGTGCACAGCGTGGAAAAGAGTTTTGGCACGCGGCAAGTGGTGCGCGGCGTCAGCATCTATGTTCGCCGCGGCGAGGCGGTCGGTCTGCTCGGCCCGAACGGCGCCGGCAAGACCACCGTGTTCTACATGATCACCGGCCTGATCAAGGCGGATCGCGGCGCCATCGAACTCGACGGTCACGACGTGACGAAGCTGCCGATGTATCAGCGCGCGCGGCTCGGCATCGGCTATCTGCCGCAGGAAGCCTCGATCTTTCGCGGCCTCACCGTCGAACAGAATATTCGCGCCGTGCTGGAAGTCGTCGAGCCCAACCGCAAGAAGCGGGAGGCCGAACTCAATTCGCTGCTCGACGAATTCAACATCACGCGCTTGCGCAAATCGCCATCGATCGCGCTCTCCGGCGGCGAGCGCCGCCGCGTCGAAATTGCGCGCGCGCTGGCGACGCGTCCGAACTACATGCTGCTCGACGAGCCCTTTGCCGGCATCGATCCGATCGCGGTCGGCGACATTCAGGACCTGGTCCGCCACCTCACCAACCGCGGCATCGGCGTCCTGATCACCGACCACAATGTGCGCGAAACGCTCGGCCTCACCGACCGCGCCTATATCGTCTATGCCGGACAGATACTGACCGAGGGCAGTCCGGAAGAGATCGTCAACGATCCGGATGTACGCCGTCTTTACCTTGGTGAGGAATTCCGACTATAGCGCACGACCGCAAAAATATCGGCGGTTCGGTCATAAGGTATTGCGCTCAATCAGGATTTTCTGGCGCGCCCGGGAGCGGCTCGGCTTCCCGCGGTCGCTGGTCGCGCCATAGCCCAATTTTCGCATTCGTCAAGGCGTGTACAAGGGCGTTGGACTAATATAAGCAAGAATCGGACCAACTTTTGGTGGATCGGTTCTTGGCCTCATGGCGCTGACGCAGAGATTAGAGTTCCGGCAGTCGCAGTCGCTGGTGATGACGCCGCAATTGATGCAGGCGATCAAGCTGCTGCAACTGTCGAATCTCGACCTCTCGGCTTTCGTCGAGGAGGAATTGGAGCGCAATCCGCTGCTGGACCGGGCCAGCGACGGCCCCGAACCGCCGGTTGCAGGCGAGCCGGTACCCGAACGCGCCGAATTCTCCGATTCCGGCAGCTATGGCGAGGATGGCGGCGGCGATGCCTCCGATATGGGCACCGGCCCAGGGAGCGAGACCTTCGAGCCCGGCCAGGAGGACTGGCTGAACCGCGACCTCGGCAGCCGGACCGAGATCGAGCAGACGCTCGACACACCGCTCGACAACGTCTTTTCCGAAGAGCCCGCCGAAGCTGCCGCGCGCGCCGCACAGGACGCGGCGCCGACCGCCTACACCGAGTGGGGCGGAGGCCCCTCCAATGACGACGAATATAATCTGGAAGCCTTCGTCGCCGCCGAGGTGACGCTATCCGGCCACCTCGCCGAACAGCTCGCGGTCGCCTTCAGCGCGCCGGCGCAGCGCATGATCGGGCAGTACCTGATCGACCTGGTCGACGATGCCGGCTATCTGCCGCCGGATCTGGGGCAGGCTGCCGAGCGGCTGGGCGCCTCGCAGGCGGACGTCGATGCGGTGCTCGCGGTGCTGCAGACGTTCGATCCGCCCGGCGTCTGCGCGCGGAACCTGAGCGAATGCCTCGCGATCCAGCTCCGCGAACTCAACCGCTACGACCCGGCCATGCAGGCGCTGGTGGAAAATCTCGATCTGCTGGCGCGGCGCGACATTGCGTCGTTGCGCAAACTGTGTGGCGTCGACGACGAAGACATCACCGACATGATCGGCGAGATCCGGCGTCTCGATCCGAAGCCCGGCCTCAAGTTCGGCTCGGCGCGCACGCAGACCATGGTGCCCGACGTCTATGTGCGGCCCGGCCCGGACGGCGGATGGCATGTCGAACTCAACAGCGACACCTTGCCGCGCGTGCTGGTCAATCAGGTCTATTACACCGAGCTGTCGAAGACGATCCGCAAGGACGGCGACAAATCCTATTTCAGCGACTGCCTGCAGAACGCGACCTGGCTGGTGCGCGCACTCGATCAGCGCGCCCGCACCATCCTGAAGGTCGCCACCGAAATCGTCCGCCAGCAGGATGGGTTCTTCACCCATGGTGTCGCGCATCTGCGACCGCTGAATTTGAAAGCGGTGGCGGACGCGATCCAGATGCATGAATCCACGGTGTCGCGGGTCACCGCCAACAAATACATGGCGACCAATCGCGGCAGTTTCGAGCTGAAATATTTCTTTACCGCCTCGATTGCTTCGGCCGACGGCGGCGAGGCGCATTCGGCGGAGGCGGTCCGCCACCACATCAAGCAATTGATCGATGCGGAAGCGCCGAGTGCGATCCTCTCCGACGATACCATCGTGGAACGATTGCGCGAATCGGGCATTGATATTGCCCGCCGCACGGTCGCGAAGTACCGCGAAGCCATGCGCATTCCTTCTTCGGTCCAGCGCCGCCGCGACAAACAGAGCATGCTCGGTAACGCCCTTTCCGCTCCCGCCACTTCCTCCGACCGGTCCCGCGATGCGGCGCCGGCCTGATTGCGTTCGCGTCAGATCGCGATAGTGTCAGGTCCCCGACAGAGCGCGGCCCGGAAAGCGACACCGGCTTTCCGAATGGGCCATGCTCCGGCAACACCAGAGTAGTCGAGGCATCAAGCGAGGCATCAAATGACCCTTCGAATCTCCGGGAAAAGCATCAGTGTCGGCGAGGCGCTTCGTTCGCGCGTCAGCGAGCGCACCGATGAGGTCTTGAGAAAATACTTCGACGGCAATTATTCCGGCCACATCACGCTGAGCAAGGACGGCTTCGGCTTCCGCACCGATTGCGCGCTGCACCTGGACTCCGGGATTACGCTGGAGGCCGACTCCAATGCTCCCGATGCCTATGCCAGCGCCGACCAGGCGCTCTTGATGATCGAGAAGCGCCTGCGCCGCTACAAGAGCCGGCTAAAGGACCGCTCGGCCCGGAAGGCCTATGCGGCCTCCGCGGCGCTGGCCGAGATCGATACTCCGGTGCTCGATGCGTCGAGCTATGTGCTCGAGGCGCCGACGGGAGGCGAGGAGGAGGTCACATCCTACAGCCCCGTCATCATCGCGGAGGCGACCACGTCGCTGAAGCGGCTTTCGGTCAGCGAGGCGGTCATGGAACTCGATCTGACGGGGGCCGCCTGCATCGTGTTTCAGCACGGGTCCAGCGGCCGGGTGAACATCATTTACCGCCGGCCGGATGGCAATGTCGGCTGGATCGACCCTCCCTCGGTTACCCCCTGAGAATCATGCCCATGGCATTGACGCCCCCACTGGCCCTCCCTATGGTCCGCCGCTCTTTAAGCAGGGCGCAGGAACTGGCCGTTCGGGAGTTGGCACCGTGCCTGCGTTGGAGTAGAAGCCGTGCAAATCGGGACCCGGGCTTAACCCCGCCTCCCGTCTCATCTTCTTGACGCCCCGGTTCTAGAACCTATCTCGCAACCTGACGGTTTAATTCACCTCGGAACGCCCCATGACGATTACCGATCTGGTCGCACCCGAGGCGATTCTCCCCGCTTTGAAGGTCATCAGCAAGAAGCAGGCGCTGCAGGAGCTGGCCGCGCGCGCTTCCGCCCTGACCGGCCAGAACGAGCGCTCGGTATTCGAGGTGCTGTTGCAGCGGGAGAAACTGGGCACCACCGCGGTGGGCTATGGCGTCGCCATTCCGCACGGCAAACTGCCGAAACTGGAAAAGCTGTTCGGGCTGTTCGCCCGGCTGGAACGCCCGATCGATTTCGAGGCGATGGACGGCCAACCGGTCGACCTGATCTTCCTGCTGCTGGCCCCGGAAGGCGCCGGCGCCGATCATTTGAAGGCGCTGGCGCGGATTGCGCGACTGTTGCGCGACCAGGACGTCGCCAAGAAGCTGCGCGCCTCCCGCGACGCCCAGGCGATCTATTCGGTACTGGCGCTGCCGCCGGCGAGCGCGGCGTAATTCCGCGCGTCGGAACGGTTTCCTGGCGGTAGTACGCCAGAATAAACGCAATTTTAAGCTAAATAGCAGCTTATTTCGGGCGCTGGGATTTTTTACTAGGCCCGGAGAACATTGCCATGACGCTGCGCCTGACGATTTCGCGCGCAATTTTGATTTTCGGATTGGTTACCGCCTTAGGCCTCGGTGCCGTGATTGCCACCAGCGTTTATGCGCTGTCGCAGCTCAAGGTCGGAGGTCCGCTCTATAGCCAGATCAAGCTCGGCAACGACCTGATCGCCGACATCCTGCCTCCGCCGGAATACGTCATTGAGGCCTATCTCGAGGCCACCCTCGTGCTGCACGATCCGGCGCAGCTTTCGTCGCATCGCGACCGTATTGCGCAGCTCAAGAAGGAATATGACGAGCGGCACGATTTCTGGACCAAATCCGATCTCGATCCGGTGCTGAAGACGAAGTTGGTCGAGAAGTCCGACAGCGAGGTACGCCGCTTCTGGACCGCAATCCAGGACGGCCTGTTGCCTGCGCTCGCCAAGGGCGACGGTACGGCTGCGGCGAAATCCTATGCCGAGATCACCGCACGCTATACCGCGCACCGCGCCATCATCGACGACATTGTCAAGCAGACCAACGAGCAGAACGCGGCGACGGAGGTCGCGGCGACGGGGCGCGTCAGCACGTTCACGTGGGTGCTGTGGGGCGTTTCGGCCGCGGTGTTTCTGGTCATCGGCGCCGGCATTTTCGGTGTGGCATTCGGCGTCATACGCCCCATCGCCGAAATGACCGACGTGATGAAGGGCCTTGCCGGCGGCGATCTCTCTGTCTCGGTCCCGGCCCTCAGCCGCGACGACGAAGTCGGCGCCATGGCGCGCGCGGTTCAGGTGTTCAAGGACAACGCGCTGCGCGTTCAGTCGATGGAACAGGAGCAGGCAAGCCTGAAGTCGAAGGCCGAAGGCGAACGCAAGGCAGCGATGCAGCAGATGGCCGACGGCTTCGATGCCGCGATTGGAAAGATCATTCAGACCGTATCGACCGCCTCGTCCGAACTCGAATCATCTGCCGGACAGCTAACCAAGACCGCCGAAGTGACCCAGATGCTCTCGGCAACCGTTGCCTCCGCATCGGAGCAATCCTCGGCCAACGCGCAGTCCGCCGCGGCGGCCGCGGAAGAGATGGCCTCGTCGGTGTCGGAGATCGGCCGCCAGGTCCAGGATTCGCACAAGATATCCCGCGAGGCGGTCAGCCAGGTCGAGCAGACCAATGCGCGGATTGCCGATCTCGCTCAGTCCGCCAGCCGGATCGGCGAAGTGGTCAAGATGATCAGCGCGGTCGCCGAGCAGACCAACTTGCTGGCGCTGAACGCCACCATCGAAGCGGCACGCGCCGGTGAGGCGGGACGTGGATTTGCCGTCGTCGCCTCCGAGGTCAAGGCGCTTGCCGCGCAGACCGCGAAAGCGACCGAGGAAATCGGCGAGCAGATCGGCCAGATGCAATCGGCGACCAATCAGTCGGTGTCGGCGATCCAGGAAATCGGCGGCACGATCAGCCGCATCGCGGAAATCTCGCAGGCAATCGCGGCAGCGGTGGAAGAGCAGGGCGCAACAACCCAGGAAATCTCGCGCAACGTGCAGCAGGCGGCGCAGGGTGCCACGCAGGTCGCAGGCAGCATCACCGACGTCAACCGCGGCGCGACCGATACCGGCGCAGCATCGACGCATGTGCACGGTCTGGCCCGCTCGCTGCTGGGACAGAGCAATCATCTCAAGGGCGAAGTGGAGAAATTCCTCTCGACCGTCCGCGCGGCCTAGAGCATGATCGGGAAAAGCGCGAAGCGGTTTTCCGAAAAGATCATGCTCAAACAAAGAGATAAGATCATGATGCGATTCTACGAAATCGCATCATGATATAAGCGGATTGGAATTTGCTATTGACGAAGATACGCGGGCGATGCCCGCGTATCCGAAACTCTCTTCTCGCATTCACCCGGCATCAGATCAGTCAATGCCGGCGAAGCTTCGTCAGTGACAGCAGCAAGTGCTGCGTCAGTGACAGCAGCAAGTGCTGCGTCAGTGCACGCTGACGGCCTGAAGCTCGTTGCTCCATGCGTTGGCGATCGCAGCTTCCCGGCTGTCGGTCAGCATGATCGGGGTGCCGTCGGCGGCATGCAGCGCGAACAGCTTCAGCCCCGGCGCGATTTTCGGCGCCTGCGGAAACAGTCCCGGCACGTCCTCGGAACGGACTTGTTTCACGTAGGCGATATGGCCTTCACCAAGATGGGCCAGCGCCTCAACGGAAACCTTTTCGGATTCGAAGGTCACACTCACGTCACTCATGGTCTCGACTCCTCTGGAGACTAAGCGGTCGAGTCCGCTCCTTGTTCCACTATTATTCGTGCTCATTGATAGCGATTGTCTTAACGACCCTTTCAGGTTCCGGCCTGGCAAGGTCGATCGACAACAGCCCGTTTTTCAAATCCGCGCCCAGCACCTGCATCCCCTCCGCCAGCACGAAGGTGCGCTGGAAGTGGCGCGCGGCGATGCCGCGATGGATGTACTGCCGAGCCTTGTCGTCCTGCTGGCGGCCCCGGATCACGAGTTGGTTTTCCTCAATGGTCACATCGAGTTGGTCACGGGTAAAACCCGCCACCGCCAGCGTGATGCGCAACCGTTCGGGTTGGCCGTTGGCGCGGTCACACCGCTCGATGTTGTAGGGAGGATAGCCGTCGGCGCCTTTGACAACGCGATCGAGCGCACGCTCGATTTCGTCGAACCCAAGCAGGAACGGACTTGATAACGAAGGAACACGAGACATCACAAAGTCCTCTCGAAGCGACTTTGAGGGGCCCTTGCGGCGCCCCATTCAACCGGCCGGCCGACTTGCCGTCCCGTCAGAAGGGAATATGGGGGTGATTTGGGGAGGGTTCAAGCACCTCTGAATGCAGCGTAAATCGGCGATGGTGGGGTTTTCCACCGTCCGGATCATCCCGGAATGACGGATTACCCGCCCACGCGCTTCCTTCCATCGGCGGTAAAGAGATGCAGCTTGTCGGGCGCGGCGACCGCCGTGATTCGCTCGCCGATGGCGGGACCGATGGCGCCGGGAATCCGCACGATGATTTCCCCCGGCGGCAGCTCGCCCGGCGTGGCGGCTACCCCCTGCATTTCCTGCTGCCTCGTCCCGTAGACGAAGGTCTCGGCGCCGACGCGCTCGATCGCTTCCACGGTGAGGCCGAGCGCCACGCCACCGGACACCGTTTGGTTCGAGATCACAAAGTCCTCAGGCCGGATGCCGATGATGCCGGCTTCGGCGGCGCGGGCATCGCCGGCCAGTTGCGATTGCAATTCGGAGCGCAGCGGCATCAGGTTCATCGGCGGGGCGCCGATGAAGGAGGCAACGAAGGTGGTGGCGGGCCTCTGGTAGATATCCAACGGATTGCCGATCTGCTCGACCTGGCCGCCGTTCATCACCACGAGAATGTCGGCCAGCGTCATCGCCTCGAGCTGGTCGTGGGTGACGTAGATCGATGTCGTGGACAGCCGGCGCTGCAATTTGCGGATTTCGACGCGCATGGCGATGCGCAGTTTGGCATCGAGGTTCGACAGCGGCTCGTCGAACAGAAACACCTTTGGCTGCCGCACGATGGCGCGGCCCATCGCCACGCGCTGGCGCTGGCCGCCGGACAATTGCCGCGGCTTGCGTTCGAGCATTGCGCCGAGCTCGAGAATGCGCGCGGCTTCCCCGACGCGCGTCTTGATCTCGCCCTCCGCCATGCCGCGGTTGCGCAGGCCGTAGGCCATGTTGTTGTAGACGCTCATGTGCGGATAGAGCGCGTAGTTCTGGAACACCATTGCGATGTCGCGATCGGCCGGCTCGATCTGGTTGACGACGCGCCCGCCGATATCGATCTCGCCGCCGGTGATGGTCTCCAGCCCCGCGACCATCCGCAGCAGCGTGGACTTGCCGCAGCCGGATGGGCCGACCAGCACGCAGAACTGGCCGTCGCCGACCTCGAAATCGATGCCCTTGATGGCCTCGAAGCCACCAAGGTAGGTTTTGCGGACGTTGCGGAGCGTTACATTGGCCATCGAGTATTCGCCATATTCACTTTTCCGTCTGGACCAGGCCGCGGACGAACAGCCGCTGCATGAATATGACCACCGCGACCGGCGGCAGCATGGCGAGGACCGCAGTCGCCATTGCGAGCTGCCATTCGGCCAGCTCGTCGGTCGCCACCAACATCTTCTTGATGCCAATCACGATGGTCTGCATCGAATCCTGCGTGGTGATCAAAAGCGGCCAGAGATATTGATTCCAGCCATAGATGAACTGGATGACGAACAGCGCCGCCATGGTCGTCACCGACAGCGGCAAGAGCGTATCCCAAAAGAAGCGGAAGGGGCCGGCGCCGTCGATCCGCGAGGCTTCCAGGAGTTCATCCGGCACCGTCATGAAGAACTGGCGGAACAGCAGCGTGCCGGTGGCGGATGCAATCAGCGGCAGGATCAGGCCGGCATAGGTGTCGAGCAGGCGCAAATCGGCGACTACCTTGTAGGTCGGATAGATGCGCACTTCGACCGGGAGCATCAGCGTGATGAAGATGATCCAGAACGCGGTCTTGCGGAAGGGGAAGCGAAAATAGACCACCGCATAGGCCGACAGGATCGAGATGAAAATCTTGCCCACCGCAATGCCGATCGCCGAGACGAAGGAATTGATAAGCATGTTGGCCACCGGCTCGCGGCTGGTGCGCGAACCGCCGACGAAGATGGCGCGGTAGTAATTTTCCAGCGTGCGGCTGCCGGGCGACGCCGGCATGTGGCCACCGACTACGGTCGCCGCGTCATGGGTCGAGGCGACCAGCGCGAGATAAACCGGGAAAGCGACGATGAACACGCCAAGCGTCAGGATGGCGTAGGCGATGAAATCGGTGAGCGGGCGGTGCTCGACCATCAGTACTGCACCTTGCGTTCGACATAGCGGAACTGGATCGCGGTCAGCGCGATCACGATGACCATCAGCACGACCGACTGCGCCGCCGAGCCGCCGAGGTCGCCGCCGAGACGGCCGTCGGCGTAGACCTTGTAGACCATGGTAGTGGTGGCGCCGGCGGGTCCGCCGCCGGTGACAGCGTCGATGATGCCGAACGTGTCGAAGAAGACGTAGACGACGTTGACCACCAGCAGGAAGAACGTCGTCGGCGACAGCAGCGGGAAGATGATGGTCCAGAAGCGGCGCACCGGCCGGGCGCCGTCGATGGCGCTGGCCTCGATCACGCTTTTCGGGATCGATTGCAGGCCGGCCAGGAAGAACAGGAAATTGTAGGAGATCTGCTTCCAGACGGACGCCATCACCACCAGCGTCATGGCGTGGTTCTCGTTAAGCAGCGGATTCCAGTCGAGACCCATGCCGCGCAGCGGGCGCGCCAGCATGCCGAGCGATGGCTGGAACATAAAGAACCAGAGCACGCCGGCCACCGCAGGCGCCACCGCATAGGGCCAGATCATCAGCGTCTTGTAGGCGGGCGCGGCCTTCAGATTCTTGTCGGCCTGGGTTGCGAACAACAGCGCGATCGAGAGCGAAAGCGCCGCAACCAGCGTCGAGAAGACCACCGTCGTCAGCATCGACCGGTAATATTCCGGCTGAGCGAACAGGGCCTGATAATTTTCCAGCCCGATGAATTCGGAGACCAGGCCGAACGCGTCCTCGCGCAGGAAGGACTGCCAGATCGCCTGGCTTGCCGGCCAGTAGAAGAAGACAACCGTGATGACGAGCTGCGGCAGCAGCAGCAGATAAGGCAACAGGCGATTGTTGAAGACGGTGGACTTTTCCATTCAGGCGTCGCGGTCTTACCGGTGATGCAAGCGCTCCCTCCCGCATTGCAGGAGGGAGCGCCGGTAGTCTGGTTCAGCTTCGCCTACTTTGCAGTCTTCTCGAAAGTGCGCAACATCGCATTGCCCCGGGAGACGGCGGCATCGAGGGCTTCCTTCGCGGATTTCTTGCCGGCCAGCGCCGCCTCGATCTCCTCAGACCAGAGGTCGCGCATCTGCACCATGTTGCCGAAGCGCAGGCCGCGCGAGTTCTCGGTCGGCTCCTTGTTGGTGAGTTCCTTCAAGGGAGTCTGCAGGGTCGGGTTCTTCTCATAGAAGCCGTCCTTGATCGACTTCTCGTAGGCCGCCTTGGTGATCGGCAGATAGCCGGACTCCTGGTGCAGCTTGGCCTGGCGATTGGTGTCCGACAGGAAGGTGAAGAACTTTGCGACGCCCTTGTACTCTTCCGGCTTCTTGCCGCCCATCACCCACAGCGACGCGCCGCCGATGATCGAGTTCTGCGGAGCGCCGGCGACATCAGGGTAATAGGGCATCGGCGCTGAGGTGAAGTCGAATTTTGCGGTGCCCTTCGCAGTGCCATAGTAGCCGGACGAGGTCAGGAAGATCGCGCACTCGCCGGAGCCGAAGCGGGCTTCGTTGGTGCTGAGGCGCCCACCATAGTCGTAGGTCTTGTCCTTCTGCAGGTCGACGAGGTTCTGCAGGTGCTTCACATGCAGCGGCGAGTTGAACTTCAGCTCAGTGTCGAAACCGTCGAGGCCGTTGGCCTTGGTGCCGATCGGCACATTGTGCCAGGCGGAGAACTGCTCGATATGCGCCCAGGGGGCCCAGGCGTTGGAGAAGCCGCAGGTATCGTGGCCGGCTGCTTTCAGCTTTTTGGCGGCGGCGAACACGTCGGGCCAGGTTTTCGGGATTTCCGTGACACCGGCCTTCTTCAATTCGTCCTTGTTGATCCACATCACCATCGAGGACGAGTTGAACGGGAACGACAGCATCTCGCCCTTGGAGGTCGAGTAGTAGCCGGTGATGGTCGGCAGGTACGCCTTGGGATCGAACGGCTCGCCGGCATCCTTCATGAGCTGGTAGACCGGCTTGATGGCGCCTTTGGCACTCATCATGGTGGCGGTGCCGACCTCGAACACCTGCATGATGTGGGGTGCGTTGCCGGCCCGGAACGCCGCGATGCCGGCGTTCATGGTGTCGGGATAGCTGCCCTTGTAGGACGGGATGATCTTGTAGTCGGACTGGCTGGCGTTGAATTCCTCGGCAAGCCTGTTGACGACATCGTTGTTGCCGCCGGTCATGGCGTGCCACCACTGGATCTCGGTCACAGCGTGGGCAGGTGTTGCGAACGCCAGCGCAGCAGTGACTGCCGCGGCTGGGCCAAATTGTCGAAATGCCATGTAATTCCTCCGGGTTGGGGTCGTCACCTTCGTTTCGCGCGATAACAGCGCCGGATGACGTGCAAATGACCCTATAAGCGAAAGGATGCTAGTGGGAAAGCGTGCGCGGAGGGAAGCCGGAAAATAGGCGAAGGCGCAAATGGTAGCCGTCGCCCCTGCGAACCGCAGGGGCCCATAACCACAGCGGTCTGTGGTTGAAGCAGAGCGGCTACCATAGTGCCCAAAGCGAAGCCGCGGCGTATGGGCCCTGCGTTCGCAGGGCGACGACGTTTAGCGCTTGCGTTCGGGGCCGCAGACCGCGCCCTTGGCGACCAGCGCCTCGATCTCGCCCTTCGAGTAGCCGAACTCGCCCAGCACCTCCGATGTGTGCTGGCTGAATTTCGGCGGCGTGCGGCGCAGGCTGGGCTTGGTCCGCTCCAGCCGGATCGGGGAGGCGACGCCCTTGTACCAGTCCTTTTCAATGATATCGCCACGATGCAGCGTATGCGGATTGGTCAGCGCCTGGTCGATCTTCTGCACCGGACCGGCCGGCAATCCCGCCGCCAGCAGCCGATTGCAGAGCGGTTCGGCCTCGTGCTGGCTGAACACGGCAGCGAGCTCGGCGCGCAGCGCCTCGCGGTTGGCGATCCGGTCCTTGTTGCGGGCAAAGCGCGGATCGGTGCCGAGTTCGGGCTTGCCGATTTCCTTGGCGAGCTTGCGGAAGGTGCCGTCATTGCCGACGCCGATGAAGATGTTGTCGGTCTTGGTCGGGAAGATCGCGTAAGGAACGAGGTTCGGGTGCTCGTTGCCGGTAAGCGACGGCGGCTTGCCATGCATGAAATAGTTCGCGGTGTGCGGATGCATGATCGCGAGGCCGGTTTCATACAGCGTGGTTTCGAGAAACTGGCCGAGCCCCGAACGCTGCCGCTCCGACAGCGCCATCAGGATGCCGATCGCCGCGTAAAGCCCGGTGGTGATGTCGACCAGGGGAACGCCGATCCGCATCGGGCCGCTTTCGGGCGAGCCGGTCGCCGCGATCATGCCGGTCATGGCCTGGATGATCGCGTCATAGCCGGGATTGCCGCCGCGCGGACCGTCGGCGCCGAAGCCGGAAATCCGGCAGTGCACCAGTCTTGGAAACTTCGCGCGCAAGACGTCGTTGCCGATGCCCCATTTGTCGAGCGTGCCCGGCTTGAAATTCTCGATCAGGACGTCGGCCGTCTCCAATAGCTTCATCAGCACCGCGCGCCCATCTTCGGACGCGAGGTCAAGGCCGATCGAGCGCTTGTTGCGGTTGATGCCGACGAAATAGGCCGCATCCTCCTCGTGGAACGGAGGGCCCCAGTCGCGTACCTCGTCGCCGGCCGGCGGCTCGACCTTGATCACGTCGGCGCCGTGGTCGGCGAGGATTTGCGTGCAATAGGGGCCGCCAAGCACGCGCGTCAGATCGATCACGCGCAGGCCGGTCATTGCGCCGGGAGAACTCATGGAGAAGACCTTCGCTCAGGATGAGAATGGAGGCTTTGAGCTAGCGGTCTTCAGGCGCGGCGGCAATGGCGTCTCGCGCACAGGCGCATGACGCGGCCGCCGTAGCACGAGGTGAAAATTCCACGGGACGAACGGCCCGCCGATACCAGCGGCGGGCCATCGGGCAGCGCCGTCAGACGACGGTCAGGCGCACGTCGACATTGCCGCGCGTGGCGTTGGAATAGGGGCACACCTGGTGGGCCTTCGCGACCAGGGCCTCCGCATCCGCCTTGGGTACGCCAGGCAGCGAAACGGCGAGTTCGATATCGAGGCCGAAGCCGCCGGCCGAGCGCGGGCCGATGCCGACGGTGGAGGTCACCGAGGCGTCCGCCGGCACCTTCGGCCCGCCCTGCGAAGCCACGAATTTCATCGCGCCGATGAAGCAGGCGGCATAACCGGCCGCGAACAGTTGCTCAGGATTGTTGCCGGCGCCACCGCCGCCGCCGAGTTCTTTCGGGGTGGCGAGCTTGACGTCGAGTGCGCCGTCGAGGGTGGCGGCGTGGCCATCGCGGCCGCCGGTTGCCTTGGCGCTGGTCTTGTAGAGCACGTTCACGGACATGTCGGTCTCCTCTGGGTTGGCCGTTTCGGTGGACTATGTATTGCACACAATTAGATTTTGCACAATCTACATTATTGCAGAGGCCGCGATTTAATTGTATGCAATTGAAATCAAGCGCTTGCGGCTCCGAATCGGGGCAGGGGCGCCGCCCGTTGACGAGGTTGTGATGGCCAGAAAACACGCGGCAGACCTGCCGCTGAAGCTCGACAATCAGCTCTGCTTTGCGGTGTATTCCACCGCGCACGCGTTCAACCGCGTCTACAAGCCGCTGCTCGACCGGCTCGGACTCACCTATCCGCAATATCTGGTCATGCTGGTGCTGTGGGAGCGCGATGGCGTACCGGTGAAAGACATCGGCGAGCGGCTGCATCTGGACTCCGGCACGCTCACGCCGCTGCTCAAGCGGCTGGAGGCGGCTGAGCTCATCAAGCGGACACGCAGCACCGAGGACGAGCGGCAGGTGCTGATCGCGCTGACGTCAAAAGGCGAGGCGCTGCGGGAGAAAGCGCGGGCTGTGCCGCAGGCGATCCTGGCGGCGTCGGCCTGCTCGGTCGGCGAACTCGTGGCGATGAAGAACGAGATCGTCGCGTTGCGCGACCGGTTGAATGCGGTGGTGGGGGAGTGAGGGACGGGCGGCTAGAGGCGCTTCTTGGCGAAGCGTGGTGGAGCCAGGCGGGATCGAACCGCCGACCTCTTGCATGCCATGCAAGCGCTCTCCCAGCTGAGCTATGGCCCCGTAAGAATCGCGCGCCTCAATTCGGCGTGCGGGCAATGACCCTGAACCACAGTTTAGGGCCGATCTCAAGTCTCTTCGTCACCTCCGACGTCGCCGATGATGTCGGTAACGTCCTCATCGCCCTCTTCCTCGTCAGGAATGAAGGTGGAATCGTCGTCGTCATCGTCCTCGATGGTCTCGTCGATCTCGATATCGTCTTCCGATTCGGGAACCACGGCCTTGACCTTGCCGGTGTTCTCCTCGGCATCGGCCTCCTCGAGCGAGACCAATTCTTCTGCCTCGGCGGCCTCCGGCATATCGGCAGCAGCGGTAGCCGACGCGGCGGCTGCCGCGCGCGCGGCATCGCCACGGGCGGCTCGCGGCGGCGCGATCGGGGCAATCGGGACGACCTCGCCGGTGTAGGGCGAAATCACCGGGCTCTTGTTCAGGTCATAGAACTTTTTACCCGTCGTCGGGCAAATACGCTTGGTTCCGAGATCGGCTTTGGCCACGTGTAGATCCTGGGAAATTCTGAAAAACGGTGCTTCACTTGGCTAGTTGAGGGGCCGGTGTCAATAGCGCTTTGAAGCTTTTGAAGGCGGCGTGACGCCGTGTGGTCCATGTGATACTGCCGCCCCCGCAGAGGACCACCATCTTGACCCATTCAACCACCCAGACCCCGCTGGAATCCCGCGCCAGCGGTCCCTTGGCCGGGAAAGTCCGCGTTCCCGGCGACAAGTCGATTTCGCACCGCGCACTCATCCTGGGGGCGCTTTCGGTCGGCGAAACCAGGATCTCCGGCCTGCTCGAGGGCGAGGATGTCCTCAACACCGCCAAATCGATGCAGGCGCTGGGCGCCCAGGTCGAGCGAACCGGGCCGTTTGCCTGGCAGGTCAGGGGCGTGGGCGTGGCAGGCTTCGCCCAGCCGGCCTCCCCGCTCGATTTCGGCAATTCCGGCGACCGGGTGCCGGCTGGTGATGGGGGCTGTGGCCGGCTGTCCGATCACGGCCGTGTTCGACGGCGATGCCTCGCTGCGCTCCCGTCCGATGCGCCGGATCCTCGATCCCCTGGAACTGATGGGGGCGAAGGCCGGGGAGACCAAGGAAGGCGGCCGCCTGCCGCTGACGCTGCATGGCGCCCGCGATCCCGTGCCGATCCTGTATCGCACCCCGGTGGCCTCGGCTCAGATCAAGTCGGCGGTGCTGCTGGCGGGACTTGCCGCGCCTGGCGTCACGACCGTCATCGAGCAGGAAGCCAGCCGCGACCACACCGAACTGATGCTGAAACATTTCGGCGCGGATATCGTCTCGGTCAGGGAAGGCAGCCACGGCCGCAAGGTCGCGCTCACCGGCCAGCCCGAACTGCATGGCGCCGAGGTCGTGGTGCCTGCCGATCCATCCTCGGCGGCATTTCCAATCGTGGCGGCGCTGATCGTCGAGGGCTCCGACGTGACTTTCTTCGACGTCATGACCAACCCATTGCGCACCGGCCTGCTCACGACGCTGCGCGAGATGGGCGCCGCCATCGAGGAAAGCGAGGTTCGCGGCGACGCCGGCGAGCCGATGGCCCGCTTGCGCGTGCGCGCCTCAAAACTGCGCGGCGTCGAGGTGCCGCCGGAGCGCGCGCCCTCGATGATCGACGAATATCTGGTGCTCGCGGTCGCAGCCTCCTTTGCCGAAGGTACCACCATCATGCGCGGCCTGCAGGAACTGCGCGTCAAGGAGTCCGACCGACTGGAGGCGACCGCCGACATGCTGCGCGTCAACGGCGTCAGGGTCGAGATCGCGGGCGATGATTTGATCGTCGAGGGTCGCGGCCACGTGCCTGGCGGCGGTCTCGTCGCCACCCACATGGACCACCGGATCGCCATGTCGGCGCTGGTGATGGGGCTCGCAGCCGACAAGCCGGTCAAGGTCGACGACACCGCCTTCATCGCCACCAGCTTTCCGGATTTCATTCCGATGATGCGATCGCTGGGAGCTGAGTTTTCATGAGGCAGGCGCGATGAGTGCAGCCTTCGATCGCGATGCGCTCCTGGACGCTTTCGATCAGATCGGGCGTGCTGCGGTCGAGGCCGGAACGAAGTTGCAGATCGCGGTGTATGGCGGGTCCGCGCTGATGCTGGCGAGCAATTTTCGGCTTGCGACCGAAGACGTGGATATTCGCGAACTTGGAACCGATTGGCCTGAATGGCTTTCGCAAGCCGTAACCGAAATCGCAGCCAAAAACGGTTGGTCGGCGACCTGGTTCAACGATGCGGTAACTTTTCATCTGAGCCCGCTGGCAAGCCATGACCGGGATCACCTCGCCTATGGTACCTTTCCAAGGCGTAGCGAGCATGTCGGTCTATCGGTGTTCATCCCGACCGCGCGCTATATGCTGGCGTTGAAGCTGAAATCGCTGCGCATTTCAGACTTCGACAAAGGCGCGCAAGACATGTC
Source organism: Bradyrhizobium sp. AZCC 1721 (assembly GCF_036924715.1). Classification (NCBI taxonomy): domain Bacteria; kingdom Pseudomonadati; phylum Pseudomonadota; class Alphaproteobacteria; order Hyphomicrobiales; family Nitrobacteraceae; genus Bradyrhizobium; species Bradyrhizobium sp. AZCC 1721. The sequence goes on from NZ_JAZHSB010000001.1 coordinate 245,480, forward strand.
GGACGCCGCTCATCTCTTGAAGGTCCTCGGGCTGACGGATGTTGAACAGGCGATAGGTGTGTTGGCCGAATTTTTCCCGAGGAGTGCTGCAGATGCAGACAAGCAGCGCTTCGTGCTAAAACGTCTGCTCGCTGGAGATACTGCTATCGATGCGCCCCAATACCCTCGCACAGACGGCTGATCGAATCATGGCAGGGGAAACGCGCGACAAGGCGTTGTCGGAATTTCTTGACGAATTCTATCTCGCCGGAACGACCGCGCAGAGAGTAGCCATGCTCCGCGATGAGCCTAGGCCGACGGGTGACGCCCATCTCGAGGGATTGCTGGGGGCGGTCGCGGAATATCTCGCTCATCAGCATGGTCTGCCAACCGTCCCTGCGTGGGCTTTTTCGCCGAACAGGTATCTCGACCATGCGTGGCATGCGTCACCGTTTGCTGATGACGGTATGCGCGAATACCTGACCTTCAGCAGCCCGGCCGAGTTTGCTTCGCGCAACATTTTCACCGAAGAACGGCCGCTGCGACGGGCGCGCGGCCCTCATCCATCCAGGCCATAGGCAAACATGATCATCGCCATCGACGGACCGGCGGCATCCGGCAAGGGCACGCTCGGCAAACGCCTCGCTCATCATTACGGCTATCGCCACCTTGATACCGGCGTGATCTATCGCGCGGTGGCGAAGGCGTTGCTGGACGAGGGGTTCGATCTGACGGACGAGGCGCGGGCGGTCGCTGTCGCGATGGAGCTTGATCCCGAGAAGTTCGGACATCCAGAGCTGAAGACGCAACGGATTGGGGACGCCGCCTCAGTGGTGTCGGCGATCCCCAGCGTGCGTGAGGCGCTGGTCAATTTTCAGCGCCAGTTCGCGGCCGGTCCGCCGGGCGCCGTGCTTGACGGGCGCGACATCGGAACCGTGATCTGCCCGAATGCCGACGTAAAGATTTTCGTAGTCGCCGATCCGCAGGTGCGGGCTCGCCGCCGGACGCTCGAAGCCCGCGCGCGGGGCGAGGAGGCCGATGAGGCGCTGGTGTTGGCCGATATCCTCAAGCGCGATGAGCGGGACCGCAATCGCGCTGCCGCCCCGCTCAAGGCGGCCGACGACGCCCACGTCCTGGATAATTCCAATCTCGACATCGAGGCCGGCGTTCGCGCCGCAATTGCCATCGTCGAGGCCGTCCGCGCCCAGCGGAAATAGCCAGGATTTGACCCGTCGCGGCGGCCCGAACCGCCTGTAAATCGGGCATTTCCGGCTTGCCGAAAATGGCCCGTGGGGCTATATCCACGGCCATCCGGGCCGCCATCGATGAGATCAGGGCTGTCCGAGCGGGCCGGCCGGAGGTTTGAACTTCCCGCCGTCATTGGAGGAAAGCCCGCTCCAGGTTCTTGAAGTCGATATGCTCGTTTCAGGCTCCGGATTTCTGACGCTACGCGCACTCTTCCGCTGAACCGGTACCCGCTTTTGCGGAATGCGCGACATCAAACGTATCGAACGTGCAGGCATGCTGCCGGCCCGCTTTTGCGCCCTCCGCAAATGCGGTCGTCAGGGTTTGCGGACCCCTGACACTTCACGCGCGATGCGCCCTTTAACCCGAACGGCCGGCAATATCCCGCATTGGAGAACAAATGGCTTCGACTACTGCTGCTTCTTATAATCCGACCCGCGACGATTTCGCTGCGATGCTGGACGAGTCCTTTGCCGGCGGCAATCTGCAGGAAAGCTCCGTCATCAAGGGCAAGGTGGTTGCAATTGAAAAGGACATGGCCGTCATCGATGTCGGCCTGAAGACCGAGGGCCGCGTGGCGTTGCGCGAATTCGCCGGCCCCGGCCGCGAAAGCGATCTCAAGGTCGGCGACGAGGTCGAGGTGTTCCTCGACCGGATCGAGAATGCGCTCGGCGAAGCCGTGCTGTCGCGCGACAAGGCGCGCCGCGAGGAAAGCTGGGGCAAGCTCGAGAAGGCCTTCAACAACAACGAGAAGGTTCACGGCGTCATCTTCAACCAGGTCAAGGGCGGCTTCACCGTCGACCTCGACGGCGCTGTCGCCTTCCTGCCGCGCTCGCAGGTCGATATCCGCCCGATCCGCGACGTCGCTCCCCTGATGAACAACTCGCAGCCGTTCCAGATCCTCAAGATGGATCGCCGCCGCGGCAACATCGTGGTGTCGCGCCGCACGGTTCTCGAAGAGACCCGCGCCGAGCAGCGCCAGGAACTGGTGCAGAACCTCGAAGAAGGTCAGGTGATCGACGGCGTGGTCAAGAACATCACCGATTACGGTGCGTTCGTTGATCTCGGCGGCATCGACGGCCTGCTCCACGTCACCGATATCGCCTGGCGCCGGGTCAATCACCCGACGGAAGTGCTGACCATCGGCCAGACCGTGAAGGTCAAGATCATCAAGATCAACCACGAGACCCACCGCATTTCGCTCGGCATGAAGCAGTTGCTGGACGATCCGTGGCAGGGCATCGAGGCGAAGTACCCGCTGAACGCGCGCTTCACCGGCCGCGTCACCAACATCACCGACTACGGCGCTTTCGTCGAACTGGAGCCGGGCATCGAAGGCCTGATCCATGTCTCGGAAATGTCGTGGACCAAAAAGAACATGCACCCCGGCAAGATCGTTTCGACCTCGCAGGAAGTCGAAGTGCAGGTGCTCGAAGTCGATTCGGTCAAGCGCCGCATCTCGCTCGGCCTCAAGCAGACCATGCGCAACCCCTGGGAAGTCTTCGTCGAGAAGTTCCCGGTCGGTTCGGTGGTCGAGGGCGAGGTCAAGAACAAGACCGAGTTCGGTCTGTTCCTCGGCCTCGACGGCGACGTCGACGGCATGGTCCATCTGTCCGACCTCGACTGGAAGCTGCCGGGCGAGCAGGTCATCGACAATTTCAAGAAGGGCGACATGGTCAAGGCCGTGGTGCTCGACGTCGATGTCGAGAAGGAACGCATCTCGCTTGGCGTCAAGCAGCTCGAAGGCGACCCCTTCGCAGAACCCGGCGACGTCAAGAAGGGCGCGGTCGTGACCTGCGAAGTGCTCGAGGTGAAGGAAGCCGGCATCGAGGTGAAGATCTCGGGCACCGACTTCACCACCTTCATCAAGCGCTCCGAACTGGCCCGTGACCGCAACGATCAGCGCGCCGAACGCTTCGCCGTCGGCGAGAAGGTCGATGCCCGCGTGATCCAGTTCGACAAGAAGGCCCGCAAGGTGCAGGTCTCGATCAAGGCGCTGGAAGTTGCCGAAGAAAAGGAAGCCATCGCGCAATACGGCTCCTCCGATTCGGGCGCGACGCTCGGCGATATTCTCGGCACGGCGCTCAAGAACCGCGAGAAGTAAGCGTTCGCTTATTGCCTGCGACATCAGGCCCCGGTTTCGACCGGGGCCTTTTTCTATCCGTCGTCCCGGACAAGCCAACGGGTCGCGCGAATGCGCGCCCGATGACAGGCTCCGCGCGATCCGGGACCCACAGGTGGATTGTATTGGGCGCGCTGGAGCCCCATCGAATGCGACAATCAGCGCCTGTGGCTATGGGTCCCCGCGTGCGCGGGGACGAGGGAGCCTTGCTTTCTTCATATTGCATCGCAATTGATGTATTCAGGTAACGCTTCGCTCACGCTGCGACTGCAAAACGGGCTGATGCTTTCAGGAGAATTTCGATGTCGCTCGATTCGGACGTGATCGTCGATCGCCGCAGGATCCGCCGGAAGCTCACGTTCTGGCGCATCATGGCTGGCCTGGTGACCATCGCGGCGATCGTCGCCGCCGGTGCAATCGCGACAACGAGCGGGCCGGCTGCCCTGACCCCATCGGGGTCGATCGCGCGTGTCAATATCGAAGGGCTGATCCGCAGCGACCAGCAGCGCGTCGAGGCGCTGGAGCGGCTGGAGAAATCGAGCCATGCTGCGGTTATCGTGCACATCAACTCGCCGGGCGGCACCACGGCCGGCTCCGAGCAGCTCTACGACTCGCTGGTGCGCCTGAAGGCCAAGAAACCGCTCGTCGTGGTGGTGGAGGGGCTGGCCGCGTCGGGTGGTTACATCTCGGCGATGGCCGCCGATCATATCGTCGCCCGGCAGAGCTCGCTGGTCGGATCGATCGGCGTGCTGTTTCAATATCCGAATTTCACCGAGCTGATGAAGACCGTGGGCGTCAAGGTCGAGGAGGTGAAATCCTCGCCGTTGAAGGCCGCGCCCAATGGTTTCGAGCCGACCAGTCCTGAAGCGCGCGCTGCGCTCGACGCGCTGGTGAAGGATTCCTATGCCTGGTTCCGCGGCCTGGTGAGGGAGCGGCGCGGCATGGATGAGGCGCTACTGGAAAAAGTCGCGGACGGACGGGTCTTCACCGGCCGCCAGGCGGTCGAACTGAAACTGGTCGATCAGCTCGGCGATGAAAAAGCAGCCGTTGCATGGCTGGTCGCCGAGAAGAAGATCAAGAAAGATCTGCCGGTGCGCGATTACAAGCTGAATCCGCAGCTTGGCGACCTGACGTTTCTGCGAACGGCGGCTTCCATCGCGTTCGAGGCGCTCGGTTTGAGTTCCATTGCACGCCAGATTGAACAGGCCGGCGTCGCCCAGGCGGTCGATCAGCTCGCGCTCGACGGCATGCTGGCATTGTGGCGCCCCGCAGCCTCCAACTGAGCCGCAGCGGCTGCCCTTCGTGACGTTCTCCCGCATTGCGGGTGTTGCCACAAACCCCTTCCGGGCCGTTTGTCACACCATTTCGCGCTGCCCAAAAGTGAATTAGCGTCTTGACAGTGCAAGGCATTTTCACGGAAATGGAAGTCCGCACGATCCCGGACCCCAACTTCGATGATCAAATCCGAACTTGTTCAGCGCATCGCCGAGCACAACCCGCACCTCTATCAGCGGGATGTGGAGAACATTGTGAACGCGATCCTCGATGAGATCGTCGCTGCCTTGGCGCGCGGCGACCGTGTCGAGCTGCGCGGCTTCGGCGCCTTCTCGGTCAAGCATCGCCCGGCGCGGGCGGGGCGCAATCCGCGCACCGGCGCCCATGTGCCGGTCGACCAGAAGAGCGTCCCGTTCTTCAAGACGGGCAAGGAAATGCGCGAGCGGCTGAACCGCGACAACGGCTCTCCCGAGGCCGGCGCGTAACCAATTTTTGCGATCTGTAGCCGTGTTGCGGGCCTCGTGCCCGCCTTTCTCCATCACTGCGAGAAATGGTCATGCGAAAGTTCTTCACGGCGCTGGTCGTCATTCCCTTAGGGCTGATCTTCATCATTTTCGCCGTCGCCAACCGCCATTTCGTGACGGTATCGTTCGACCCCTTCAATTCGATCGATCCGGCAATCGCGGTGAGCTTGCCGCTGTTTGCCGTGATCATCACGGTGGCCATTTTGGGGGTGGCGGCGGGCGGCATAGCGACATGGTTCCGCCAACGGCACTGGCGCCGTGCGGCGCGCCAGCATGAGGCGGATGCCCGCCGGGCAAGGGCGGAAGCGGCCGATTTACGGGCCGCGGCGGCAGTTTCGCGGGGCCATCAGCAGCGGCTTCCGGCACCGTCCCAGTATGGCTTCTACGGGGCCGCCGGGCGAGACAAGCAGGGCGCGACGTTGTAGAACCCGCCCCGTCAGCCCCTGTTCCAGCCGGTTACGGGGCGAAATATGCGCCCGAGAGACCATGTCCCTGCTCGTCAAAATTTGCGGCCTGTCCACGCGTGAGACGCTCGAGGTAGCGCTTGAGGCGGGTGCCGACATGGTGGGATTCGTGTTCTTCTCCCCGTCGCCGCGTCATCTCAGCCTCGAGACGGCGCGCGAACTCGGCCGGCAGGCCAAGGGCCGCGCGGCCAAGGTGGCATTGACCGTCGATGCCGACGACGCGACGCTTGAAAATATCGCCGAGACGCTGCAGCCGGACCTGCTGCAACTGCACGGCAAGGAAAGCATCGCGCGGGTGCGCGACATCAAACAAAAATTCGGACTGCCGGTCATGAAGGTGATCGCCGTTGAAACCTCGGCCGATCTCGCCGCGCTGCCGGGCTATGCGAGCGTTGCCGACCGCATCCTGTTCGATGCTCGCGCTCCCAAGGGCGCCACCCGTCCTGGCGGGTTGGGGACCGTGTTCGACTGGCACGTTTTGGAAAAGCTCGATCTCCAATTGCCCTTCATGGTCTCCGGCGGGCTCAGCGCCGACAATGTCGCGGACGCCATTCGCGTTACCCGCGCCGGCGGCGTCGATGTATCCTCGGGCGTGGAAAGTGCGCCCGGTGTCAAGGATCCCGAGCTGATCCGCCATTTCATTCGCGCCGCGCGCGCCACCGAAGAATTGATGGTCCGATGAATCAACGCCTGCCCAATTCATTCCGCACCGGTCCCGACGAGCGCGGGCATTTTGGCAATTTCGGCGGCCGCTTCGTCGCGGAAACGCTGATGCCGCTGATCCTCGACCTTGAAAAAGCGTATGCGGTGGCCAAGGCCGATCCGTCGTTCCAGATCGAGATGAACGGCTATCTCAAGGATTACGTCGGCCGGCCGTCGCCGCTCTATTTCGCCGAGCGACTCACCGAGCATCTCGGCGGCGCCAAGATTTACCTGAAGCGCGAAGAGCTGAACCATACCGGCTCGCACAAGGTGAACAACGTGCTCGGCCAGATCATGGTCGCGCGCCGCATGGGCAAGAAGCGCATCATCGCCGAGACCGGCGCCGGCCAGCACGGCGTCGCCACCGCGACGCTGTGCGCGCGCTTTGGTCTCGAATGCGTAGTCTATATGGGCGCGGTGGACGTCGCCCGTCAGGCACCGAACGTGTTCCGCATGGAGATGTTGGGCGCCAAGGTCGTGCCGGTGCAGTCGGGTACGCGTACGCTGAAGGACGCGATGAACGAGGCGCTGCGCGACTGGGTCACCAACGTGCACAACACTTTCTATTGCATCGGCACGGTGGCGGGGCCGCATCCCTATCCGATGATGGTGCGCGACTTCCAGTCGGTGATCGGCGAGGAAACGCGCAAGCAGATGCAGGAAGCCGAAGGCCGTTTGCCGGATTCGCTGGTCGCCTGCATCGGCGGTGGCTCCAATGCGATGGGCCTGTTTCATCCGTTCCTCGACGACCCCTCCGTCGAAATTTTCGGCGTCGAAGCGGCCGGCCATGGGCTGACGCAACTGCATGCCGCCTCGATCGCCGGCGGCCGCCCCGGCGTTCTCCATGGCAACCGCACCTATCTCTTGATGGACGATGACGGCCAGATCCAGGATGCGCATTCGATCTCGGCGGGCCTCGATTATCCCGGCATCGGCCCGGAGCATTCCTGGCTGCACGAGACCGGCCGCGTCACTTACCTTTCCGCGACCGACGACGAAGCGCTCGCCGCCTTCATGCTGCTGTCGCGACTGGAAGGCATCCCACCCGCGCTGGAATCTGCGCACGCGATCGCCAAGGTCACGGAGCTCGCGCCGAAGCGGCCGAAGGACCATCTGATGGTGGTCAATCTTTCCGGCCGTGGCGACAAGGACATTCCGCAGATCACGGAGATCTTGAAAGGCAGGAAGCAGTGACCACCCGCATCGACGCACGCTTTGCCGAGCTCGCAAAAGAAGGCCGCTCGGCGTTTGTCACCTTCCTGATGGCCGGCGATCCCGATCCCTTAACTTCGCTCGACATCATCAAGGCGCTGCCCAAGGCGGGCGCCGATATCATCGAGATCGGCATGCCCTTTACCGATCCGATGGCGGACGGGCCGTCGATCCAGGCCGCGGGCCTGCGCGCGCTCAAGGGCGGCATGACCCTGCGGAAGACGCTCGAGATGGTGCGCGGCTTCCGCAAGGAGGACGACACCACGCCGCTGGTGCTGATGGGCTATTACAATCCGATCTATATTTATGGGGTCGACAAGTTCCTCGCCGACGCCAAGACCGCCGGCGTCGATGGCCTCATCATCGTCGACTTGCCGCCGGAGGAGGACGATGAGCTCTGCATTCCCGCGCTGCAGGCCGGGCTCAACTTCATCCGGCTGGCGACACCTACGACCGATGATAAACGCCTGCCCGCCGTGCTCGCGAATACTTCCGGCTTTGTCTACTACGTCTCGATCACTGGCATCACCGGCGCTGCGGCGGCCGATTCGAAGGTGGTCGGCGATGCGGTGGCCCGTATCAAGCGCCACACCAAGCTTCCGGTGTGCGTCGGCTTCGGCATCCGCACCCCGCGGGCGGCGCGCGCGATTGCCGAGAAGGCCAATGGCGCCGTGGTCGGCACCGCCCTGGTCGATGCGTTGCGCGACAGCCTTGATACCCAGGGGCAGGCAACCACCAAGACCGTGGCCGCGGTGGCCGATCTCGTGGCGTCGCTGGCGCAGGGCGTCCGGGGCGCGAAGCAGGCTGCGGAATAAGCCACAATTTACGTGGAAATAGGCGTGGCATGATCCGGAAAAGTGGAGACCGGTTTTCCGAAAAGATCATGCCCAAACTAGTAGGTGGCGGCTTGCCGGGTTCAAGCCGGGCCGCCATATATTCCAGTCAATGCGTTCAACCGCATTCGGAGCGAACCATGAATTGGCTCACCAATGTCGTACGGCCGAAAATCCGCAGCATCCTGCGCCGCGAGACGCCGGAGAATCTGTGGATCAAGTGCCCGGATTCCGGGCAGCTCGTGTTTTACAAGGACGTCGAGGCCAACCAGTTCGTCATTCCCGGCTCGAACTACCACATGCGCATGGGCGCGGTGGCGCGGCTGAAGTCGATCTTCGACAACGAGACCTGGTACGACATCGCGCTGCCTGAAGTGACAGCCGATCCGCTGAAGTTCCGCGATGAACGCAAATACGCCGACCGCATCAAGGACGCCCGCGCCAAGACCGGGCTGAACGACGCCATCAAGGTCGGCTACGGCAAGCTCGAAGGCGCCGGCGTCGTCATCGCGGTGCAGGATTTCGATTTCATGGGCGGCTCGCTCGGCATGGCCGCAGGCGAGGCGATCGTGCGCGGGCTCGAACTGGCGGTGGAAAAGAAGTCGCCGTTCATCGTGTTCGCGGCTTCCGGCGGCGCACGCATGCAGGAAGGCATCCTGTCGCTGATGCAGATGCCGCGCACCACCGTCGGCGTACAGATGCTGCGGGAAGCCAAGCTGCCCTACATCGTGGTGCTGACCAATCCGACCACCGGCGGCGTGACCGCATCCTACGCCATGCTGGGCGACGTGCAGATCGCCGAACCCGGCGCGCTGATCGGTTTTGCCGGCGCGCGCGTGATCGAGCAGACCATCCGTGAAAAATTGCCGGAAGGGTTCCAGCGCGCCGAATATCTGCTCGACCACGGCATGATCGACATGGTCGTGCATCGCCACGAGATGCGTTCGACGCTGGCGCGGCTGTGTCGGCTCCTGACCAAATCGCCGCCGCTTGACGTCGCCTCAAAGCCTTTGCCGCAGGCCATAGACCCGGCCCAGATCGTCTCGGCCCCGGAAGCGGTGCCGGCTGCGCCCCACGCGTGAGCCTGCCTGCCGCCAGATCCCAGCCGCTCGGTGAATTGATCGCGCGGCTGTCTGCCTTGCATCCGAAGCGCATCGATCTCAACCTTGATCGGATGCACCGCCTGCTGGCGCGGCTCGATCATCCGGAGCGGCTGTTGCCGCCGGTGATCCATGTCGCCGGCACCAATGGCAAGGGCTCCACCATCGCCTATCTGCGCGCGATCCTGGAGGCTGCAGGCCTGCGCGTGCACGTCTACACCTCGCCCTATCTGGTCAGGATCAACGAGTGCTTCCGGCTGGGCCAGAAGGGCGGCGGCCGGCTGGCTGATGATGCCGAACTGCGCCGGGTGCTGGAGTATTGCGAGCAGGTCAACGCGGGCGATCCGATCACGATTTTCGAGATGGAGACCGTAGCGGCGTTCTGCCTGTTCGCGGAGCATGACGCCGATGTCGTGCTGCTGGAAACCGGGCTCGGCGGAAGACTCGACGCCACCAACGTCATCGACCGGCCGGCCGCGACCGTAATCACGCCAGTCAGTATGGACCATACGGAATTTCTCGGTAACACGCTGACCGCGATCGCCGGCGAGAAGGCCGCCATCATCAAGCGCGGTGCGCCGGTGATCTGCGCGGAGCAGGCGCCGGAGGCGATGGCGGTGATCGAGGCGCAGGCCGACCGCATGCGCGCGCCGTTGCATGCTGCCGGGCAGCAATGGCATGTCGGTGTCGAGCGCGGGCGGCTGGTCTATCAGGACGAGCGGGGCCTGATGGATCTTGCGGCGCCAAAGCTGTTCGGGCGGCATCAATTCGACAATGCCGGCCTTGCCATCGCCACGCTGCGCGCGATCGAGGCGTTCAGGATCGGAATGGCGGCGTTCGAGGCCGGCATCGTTGGTGCAGAATGGCCGGCGCGGATGCAACGGCTGGTCTCGGGCGCACTGGTCGATCAGGGGCCGAAGGGCTGCGAGATCTGGCTCGATGGCGGACACAATGCGGAAGGCGGCCGCGTCGCTGCGGCCGCGCTAGGCGATCTCGAAGAGCGGGTGTCGCGGCCCCTGGTGGTGATCGCGGGCATGATGGCGAACAAGGATGCCGGCGCGTTTCTCGCCAATTTCGCAGGACTGACGCGGCACATCGTGGCGGTGCCGATCCCCGGACGCGACAATGCGATGCCGCCGGACCGGCTGGCGGATGCGGCGCGCGCGCTCGGCATGCGCGTGGAAAATGCTGCAAGCGTCGAAGCCGCGCTGCACGCGCTCTCGCGTCTCGCCTACGAAGTGCCGCCGCGGATTCTGGTCGCCGGCTCGCTCTATCTCGTCGGCCATGTGCTTGCCATCAACGGCACGCTGCCGGCATAGTATTCCCCAAAATTAAATGACCGCTGGAATCGCTTCCAGCGGCCGCCCGGGAAAAAATATCGATTGCTTAATGAAACTAGCCAGCCCCGGTCTTTGCAAAGACTAGCCAAGACGCCTGAGAGCTGCGAGTCGGAACCTTCGTTCCGCAATAGGAAGTAAGGATAATGTTGCAGGCTGGCTTCACCCAAATGAGGTAGATGGCGCAGCATCGTTCTTGCAGGGCCGTGCGACAATCATCAAAGCTGGAATCCCCATGCGTTTTGCCGCCATTGCCGACGTGCACGGAAATTATCTCGCGCTGGAAGCCGTGCTGGCCGACATCCGCGCGCTGGGCATTGGCGAAATCGTCAATCTCGGCGACATGGCGAGCGGACCGCTCGACGCGCGACGCACCATGGATGCGCTGATGGCGCTCGACGCCGCTCACGTACTAGGCAATCATGATCGGTATCTGATCGGCCGGCCGCCGGAGAAGATGGGATCATGGGACCGGCCGGCGCACGCGCAGCTCGAAGAGCGCCATCTCGATTGGCTGCGCGCGGTGCCGAAGACGGCCGTGTTTCGCGATCGGGTCTTCCTCTGCCATGCAACGCCCGAGCATGACGAGGTCTACTGGCTGGAAACGGTGTTGCCCGACGGCACCTTGCGAATGTCATCGCTGGATGAAATCGAGGAGCGCGCGCGGGGCGTCACGCAGTCCCTGATCCTCTGCGCGCACACCCATCTTGCCCGCGCGGTCAGGCTTCGCGATGGCCGATTGATCGTCAACCCCGGCAGCGTCGGCTCGCCCGGCTATCGCGACGTGCATCCCTTTCCGCATGTCGTCGAAGCCGGCACGCCGGATGCGCGTTATGCGATCCTCGAACTTGCTGACGGCGCCTGGCGCGTCACGTTCCGGCATGTGCCGTATGATCACGGCGCGATGGCTGCGCTCGCGCAACGGAACGATCAGGCCGAACTCGCCAGCGCGCTAGCGACAGGATGGATCAGATAGCTCCAAAACCGGCACCGGTGCAGCCGATGCATGACTACGACGCGGAATACCGCCGCCTGAAGATAGCCGGCCACCGGGGTTGGTCAGGAAGTGCGCAGGAGCGGAATCTTGCGCGCATGACCGACACGCTCGATCGGCTCGAGCGGGAATTCCTGCCCTCACCACCGGCGAGAATTCTCGAGCTCGGCTGCGGCAACGGCATGTCGTGGTCACTGCTGATGGCCGGAAAGGGCTACGAGGTGCACGGCGTCGACATTTCGGGAACGGCGATCGTCTGGGCAAAAGAGCAATTCGCCGAACGCGGGCTTTCCGGCGCTTTCCGGGAAGGCAATGTTTGCGAGATGCCGTTCATCCGCGACGCGTCGTTCGATATCGTGATGGACGGCAGTTGCCTGCATTGTCTGGTCGGCTGCGATCGAACCCGGTGCCTTCAGGAAGTTCATCGAACCCTTCGACCCGATGGCGTCTTCGTCGTCAGCACCATGTGCGGCTTGCCGAAATCCGACGAGGCCAAGGCGCGCTTCGACGCGGCAAACTTTCAGCTATTGCAGAACGGCCGTCCGTACCGAACGCTGAAGCCGCTGACGGATATTGAACGCGAACTGATGGACGCGGGCTTCGAGGTGCGGGACAGCAGAGTGAGCGTCAATTCCTGGTGGGATCATGTCACGATGGTTTGCCGCGTCGGAGACGGTCAAAATTCATCCAGGTAATTACCCGCTGCCGGCTTATGTTCTCGCAACGAGAACGGCCGGCTATTCGCCGGCCGTCCTCGGAAAAGTTATTAAGGGGTCGATCAAACCGCCGCGGTGATCCACTGCTGCAGCTTCGCCTTCGGCGCGGCGCCGACCTGGCGGGAGGCCATCTCGCCGCCCTTGAAGATCATCAGGGTCGGGATCGACATCACGCCGTATTTGGAGGCCGTCTTCGGGCTCTCGTCGACGTTCAGCTTCACGATCTTGACCTTGTCGCCCATGGCGCCGGAAATCTCGTCGAGCGCGGGCGCGATCATGCGGCAGGGGCCGCACCATTCGGCCCAGAAATCGACGACCACCGGCCCGGTCGCCTTGAGCACTTCGGCTTCGAAATCGGCGTCAGAAACCTTGCCAACGGCCATCGGAATTACCTCGTTCGGTTAGAAATTAAGGGGCGCGGTCAAGAATCGCGCCCGGGGATGATAGTGGCAAACCTATGAACGCGACCCTGCTGGGTCAAGCGCGGTCACGCCGAGATGATGGATGCCAGCTCGGCCTCCAGCGCGGAAGCGGAAATCTCCATCAATTCAGAGGTTTCGGTCCAAAGCAGCGCCGCCCGCACCGGGCGTTGGGAATAGAGCTTGCCGAGCACCGCCCGGTACAGCGCGAGCTGGCGGACATAGCCCCTCGGCGCCTCCGCAGGTTCGCCCGGCGGGGCGTGGTTGGTCTTGAAATCGACAATCAGGACCTCGCGCTCGGTCACCACGAGGCGGTCGATCTGCCCGGATACCAGCGCCGGCCGGCCGCCCGGCCGCTCCAGCCGCCCGACGATCGAGACTTCGGCACGGCTTCCGGGGGCGAAAGCGTGCGCAAACCGCGCATCGGCGATCAAGGCGAGCGTGCTTTCGGCCAGCACCTGCCGCTCCTCCGCGGTCCAGCCATCGGCATTGCGGGCCAGATAGGTCAGCGCGGCCTCGCGGCGGCGCTCGGCGGAGACATCGGGCAGCGACTGCAGAAGCCGGTGCACCAATGTGCCGCGCTGCAGGGCGCGGGCGCGCTTCGTGAGCGACTCCGCCGTACGTACCGGGCGGTTGTCGCTGTCAGCGGGGTCCGAAGGCCGCAACAGACTTTCCGGGGAAATTTCGGGCTGCGCCGGCGTCAGTAGCCAGGTGGGCAGCACGATCGGCGCCGCCGGGGACGACGCAGCAGGTGGAGCGGCCGAGGGTGCGGACTCCTCGGGCCGCGTATAGCGCTTTACCCGGCCGATGGCGGTCTCGATCTCCTGAAGCTGCAAGGCGGAGCCGTCGAGCCCCTTGGCGATCAGATCGTACCACGACAGCGGCCGGACGCTCTTCATGTTGCCGGGCAAGCAGCCGCCGACGATCAGGCGGTCCGCCGCACGCGTCATCGCGACATAGAGCAGGCGGCGGTATTCATCCTCGGTATCGTCGATCATCGCGGCACGGGCGGCGGCGACAGCCGGGGGGTCCTCCGCCTTGCGGCCGGCCCACACCACCACCACACCCGGCGCATGCGGATCGGCATTGCCCAGCGGCAGGTTGATGAGCTTCAGCCGCTGCGTATCCGAAGGCGACGTCGTGGTGTCCACCAGGAACACGACGGACGCTTCCAGGCCCTTGGCGCCGTGCACGGTCATGACGCGGACCTCGTCGCGCGAGATCTCCATGTCGCGCTTCACTTCGAGATCGGCGGTGCGCAACCAGGCCATGAAACCCTGCAGCGAGGCCGGCGCCTTGCGTTCATAGCTCAGCGCCAGCTCCAGAAACTCATCCAGCGCGTCGTTCGCCTCGTGCCCAAGCCGCCGCAGGATTCGTGCGCGGCCGCCATCGCCGCCGAGCAGCCAGGCATAGAACGCAAACGGCGTTTCGCTGGCAAAGCGGCGCTCGCATTGTTCGAGCCGCCACAGTGCATCCCTCAGCCGGCCATCAGCCGCGGCGCGCGCGGTCAACGCGGTGCGCAACGATCCCTTGCGCTGCCAGGCGATCTTGAACAGGTCGTCATCGTCGAGCCCGAACAGAGGGCTCTTCAGCGCCACTGCCAGTGCCAGATCGTCCTGCGGCAGCAACAGCGCGTCGGCCAGGTTCATCAGGTCGATGATCGCGATGTGCTCGGTCAGCTTGAGGCGGTCGGCGCCGGCGACCGGGATACCGGCGTGCTTCAGCGCCTGGATCACGGCGTCAAACGCGTTGCCGCGCCGGCGCACCAAGACCAGCATGTCGCCATAGCGCAGCGGGCGGCGGTCGTTTTTGCTGCCGGTCATCGCACCGCTGCCGACCAGCGCCTTGATCTCGGCCTGGATGCGCCGGGCCAGCTTCACTTCGGGGCTGGTCGCGGAGACGCCGTCGAACGGCGCGCGCCAACCCTCGATATCCTGCCGGTCATCGGCTTCCGCCAGCTCCCAGAGATCGATCTGGCCGGGACCGGCGTCGGCCAGCGCGTGATGGATCGGGTTGCCGATATCGACCGCATGAATGCTGCGATAGATATCCTGCTCGCGAAACACCCGGTCGACCGCGTGAAGGATCTCCGGTCCGGAGCGGAACGAGTAGGTGAAGGATACCGGATCGAACTTCAGTCCGGCGCCCTCGAATTTCCGTTGCAAGGCGCGGCGGCGCAGGTCGAATTCGCGCGGGGCCGCGCCCTGGAACGAAAAGATCGACTGCTTCTCGTCGCCGACCGCGAACACCGTTCGCACCACGCCGTCGCGCGCGCCGGCACCCGAAGTGAATTCGGAGATGATGTGCGCGACGATGTCCCATTGCCGCGGGCTGGTGTCCTGTGCCTCGTCAATCAGCACATGGTCGACGCCGCGATCGAGCTTGTAATGCACCCAGCCCGAGGAGACGCGGTCGAGCATTTCCAGCGTCTTGTCGATCAGGTCGTCATAGTCGAGCAGGCCGCGCTCCTGCTTCTCGCGGCGATAGTTCGCCGCTGCAGCGGTTGCGATGTATAGCAGCGCCTCAGTGCGGTCGCGCGCCACAACCGCACGGCGGCGTTCGATCAGGGAAGCGAGGCGGCTGATTTCCAAATCGAACAATCGACCAACCGCAGGATTCTTTTTGACAAAGCTGTTGGTGACGACCGTTGCTCTTGGCGTGCGTTCATCTGTGAGAAATAATCCGAGATACTCGTCAACTTGGGCAGCTCCGGTAAACGCCAGCGCCTCTCGAAGCCGATCGGCCTGTTTCTGGTCGGCTTTACTGCTAGTATCCAGAACCAGGGCGATTTCCTGCCATTGCGATCGCGGCAGGTTGGGTCCTTCAACGATCTCACGCTCGACATCTTCAATGCGATCATCGGGACCGACGCCGAGTGCTGCTGAAATCTGCGCTGCGGCCGCCTGCGCGCTGCCGGCGGCATCTGTCCAGGCCATGAAATGATCGCGGCTGAGACAGGCCTCGCGTACGACGTCCTTGAAGGTGACGTCGGCAGCGCTCGCCATCGCCGTCATCAGCGCGCGCCCGGTCGGGCTGTCGGGGTTGCGCGACGCCTCGAGGAAGACGGCGAGATTGGCCCGCTCCATCATCTCGTTCTGGTCGCGCTCGTCGAGCACGGCGAACCGCGCCGGCACATTGGCCTCGAACGGGAATTGCTGCAGCAGCCGCGTGCATAGCGCGTGGATGGTCTGCACCTTCAGCCCGCCCGGCGTCTCCAGCGCGCAGGCGAACAGTTTGCGCGCCGATTTGCGCAGGCGTGCGCTGGGATGGGGAATGCCGGCCTCGCGGATCGCCGCATCCAGCGCGTCGTCGTCGAGCGTCACCCAATGGCCCAGCGTGGTGAACACGCGCTCCGCCATGTTGGCGGCGGCGGCCTTGGTGAAGGTGATGCAGAGAATTTTCTCCGGCGCCACGCCGTCGAGCAAGAGCCGGATCACCCGCTGCACCAGCACATGCGTCTTCCCCGAGCCGGCGTTTGCCGAAACGAAGGCGGACGCGGCCGGATCGGACGCGCGCGCTTGCGTCGCACGAACGGCGTCGGGGATGATGCGCCGGGCCTTCACCATTCCTCGATCCCCAGCCCGCCGGCCGCCGACCATTCCTTGATCCGGGCGAGGTCGTCATAGGCGCCGTAGCGGTTCGACCACATCGACAGGTTCAGAGAGGTATAGGCGGTTTCCACGTTCTCGAATTTGCGGATCAATGCTTCAAGCTGTTCGCGCGCGTAATCGGCCGCTTCGTCCGGCCGCTGCGGCGTGTCGTTGTTCCTGATTTTCAGTTCCAGCGAGCGCTGCTCGCCGGGCGGATTGTTGCCGCTAAGCCTGACATAGACGAGTTCGCCGACAGATGAGCCGGCGTGGATATTCTCAAACCCGCCCTCACGCAGGATCGCGGCCTCCAGCGTCAGTTGCGGCGACAGGCCCATCCGCACCTGCTTGCCGGTCGGCGGCTGTCCGGTCTTATAATCGAGGATCGCAAAGCTGCCGTCATGGCGCTGCTCGATCCGGTCGGCGCGCGCGGACAGCGTGAAGATGCGCTCGCTATCGAGCGGAATCTTGATCTCGCCCTTGATCTCGGCGGCAATCTTCTCGATGTCGTCGCGCCGCGCCTTTTCCCACTCCGCAAACCAGGCGGCGATGCGCTGAAACCGCGGCCACCACAGGGCGCGTGCCTCGGGCCGCTCCATCAGCGGGGCGAAATATTTCTCGCCGATGCCGCGCAGCGCCTGCGCGGGCTCTGGCGGAAGGACGTCGGCGAATTCTTGCGTGAATTCGCCGAGCGCGTCATGGATCGCCGAGCCGCGGTCGGCCGCCGACAATGGCATGTCGACGGGATCGAGCGGATCGAGGCGCAAAATATGCTTTGCGTAGATCGTATAGGGATCGCGCAGCCAGTCCTCGATCGCCGTGACCGACAGCTTGAGCGGCCGCGTCTCGACCGGCGGCTTCGGCGCGGGCTGCTCGATCGGCTTGACCTCGTCGGGCTGATCCAGTTCGGCGGCGAAGCGGACGTAATTTTCTCCGGCACGTTTGGCTTCCTCCCAGCGCGGTTCGCCGGCCACCGCCTCCAATCGGTGCACGAAGCGCGAGGCGACCGCCGGCGCGCCGCCGACTTTGGCCGAATGGGTGAGAATCACATCTGGCGTGCCCAGCAATTGCGCGAAATCGTGCGCGGAGAGGCCGATGCGCCGCTCCGGCAGGTCGAGGCCGAGTTCATGACGCATCGGCCGGCTCAGCCACGGATCGACCCGCGGCGCCGGCGGCCACACGCCTTCGACCAGCCCGCCAAGGATGACGCGGTCGGATTCGGTCAGCCGCGCTTCGAGTTGGCCGTAGATCTGGAGCTGCGCATTGGCGGATTCCGGCCGCCGCACCATGCGGTCGGCATAGGCGGTCTGGAACACGTCGGGGTAATCGCCGAGCTGAACCATCAGGCCGCTCGGCTTTTGCTCGGCCAGCAGGTCGTCGAACGCCGCTGACAATGCCGAGCCCTGCGCCTCCTCGAAGACGACCGCAATTCCGTTTCGATCCGAGGACAGCGCGATCAGCGTTTCACGATGGCGCAGCGCCAGTTCGGCGAAATCGTACGGCTTTGATGAGCCCAAGATTTCCAGCGGCGACAGCGCCTTCTGCAACGCCGCGATCAGCGCCTGGGCCTGATCGAGTTCGTCATCCCTTAGTTTCGCGCGTGGCTCCGAGGCGTGAAGCGAGGAAGCTTCCTTGCGCCGGAGTTTTCCGAGCTCGACGCAGAAGCGATCGAAGTCGCGTGCCAAGCCCGCCGTTCCTGCCTGCGGCCGGGTGCCGCGCAGCAGCGCCAGTTCGAGGGTCTCGATGGCGTGCTTGAACGCGCCGAATGCACCACCAAGCCGAAACAGCGGATGTTTCAGTAGCGCGAGCAGCGTCGGGGGCTCCAGCTCCTGGGCGGCGGCTTCTGCGGCGAGGCGGGCAAAAATACCGCTTGGCGTGTCCATCAGCGCGTCGCCACCGGAATCATCAAATTCGAGATTCCAGCGCCTCAGCGCCGCCATCACCCGCCGTGCCAGCGCGCGATCCGGCGTCACCAGCGCGGCGGATTTACCGAGGTGCCGCGCCTCGCGCATCGCCACCGCGATCGCCAGCGCTTCCATCTCCGAGTTGGGTGCTTCGACGACGGCGAGATTTGCCATGCCGGCAGCGATCCTGGCAGACACTTCCGCCTGCGCCAGCCGGTCATGCCATTGCTCGGTCGCCGTCGACGGGCGCATCGTCTCCGATACCAGTACCTCGCGCCCCCGCTGCGCTGGCGTACCCAGGGTTTCGACGTCGCTTCGCTTGATGCCGAAGCGATCCAGCAATCCATGCATCGCGAATTGCGGGTGGTTCGAGGAGGGCTGCGTGGTGAATTTGCCCTGCGCGTCCCTGACGCCGCCAATCGTCTGCCAGGCTTCCTCGTCGAGATCGGTATCGAGCCCCGGCAGCACCACCGCGCCCTGCTTCAGATGGGCTACGGCAGTGAGGAATTTCGCGGTTGCCGGCATTGAGCCGGTCGAACCTGCCGCCACCACCGGTCCCTCATGATGTGCGGTCAGGCGCGCGGCTTCCGCCTCAATCAGGCGGTCGCGCCGTTCCGCAGGTTCGATCCGGCCGATTTCCTTTAAGTGTTCCGGCCATGCCTTGCGCGCGATGCGCAGGAATTCCAGCGAGTGCTGCCAATATTTGTCGAACTGGTCGGGTACCAATTTGTCGAGTGCCTTCCAGGCGACGCCGCGCGTCACCATGTCGTCCATCAACCGCGCCAGATCGCCGGCCAGCGCTAGCGTCGAGGCCGGGCCGCCGACCACGAGCGGCGCCGACACCGGGCTTTTTGCCCATGCCGCAACCAGATGCGCCAGCGTCAGGCGGCGCTCCAGTTCGCCAAGTTTTGGCGGAACGTCGAGCGGCGCGACGCCGCTGAATTGTTCGGAACCTTCCGCAAACGCCAGCTCGTCCTCGTCGATGTCGCCGAGCGCTACGATGCGCGGCAGGATCGCAGCATCGGTCTTCAGCTCATCAAGAAATATCTCCCGCGCCAGCCGCCCGGCGCGCCGGGTCGGCAGATAGAGCGTCGCCGTTGCGAGATTCAGCGGATCCTTTCGCGCCTCGAATCCCTCGACCAGCCGGCCGTCGACCAGTGCCGCGATGACGGTGCGCAGGAACGGTGCGGAGACGGGAACGCTGAAAACGCGCATGGGCTTCCTGATTCGAGGTCAGACGCCAATATAGGGAGCGAGGAGGGAGAGGTCATGCGGGTCAGGCCGGCGTCCCCGCTACTCACTGCCAAAGCAGTCACCATTCTACTTTGCATGGGGTTGTTTTCGCGGTTTTTTGTCTGAGCCCTGCGGGCGGACCGCCGAAGAGCGCGTAGGGTGGGCAAAGCGAAGCGTGCCCACCATCTTCGATCGTGGATTTCGGTGCGAATGGTGGGCACGCTGCGCCCACCCCACGAATCTGTGGGCGATAGCTACGCCACGCTCTCCAGAAACGCCTCTTCCGCCGCTTGCACTGCGTCGGGGGTTCCGACGTGCATCCAGACGCCGTCGAGCCTCAGGCCAAACAGCCGCTCCTGCTCGTTGGCGCGGTCGAACATCTTGGTCAGCGAGAACTCGCCGATGGGTGCGTCGGCAAACAGCGCGGGCGACATGATCGCGGCCCCCGCATAGACGAACGGCACCACCTGGTGTTCGCGCCGCTTGCGCAGCGCGCCATCCGGCAGCATGGCGTAGTCGCCACGGCCGGCATAGCCGATGCTGCTCGTGGTCGGCGCCATCAAGAGCAGGATGTCCATGCGATCGGGATCGAAGGTTTCGGCAAGCCGCGTCAGATTGGGCCGCACGCCGTCGATCCACATCGTATCGGCGTTGACGTGGAAGAACGGCTCCTTGCCGAGCAGCGGCAGCGCCTTCACCACCGCGCCACCGGTGCCGAGCACCTGGTCGCGTTCGTCGGAAATGATGATGCGGGGCCGGCTACGGTTCGCCGTGTGCTGGATGATCTGGTCCGGCAGGTAATGCACGTTGACCACGGCCTCGCTGACGCCGGCGCCGGCGAGCTTGTCGAGCACGTGATCGAGCAACGGCTGGCCGGCCACACTCACCAGCGGCTTCGGCATATGGTCGGTCAGTGGGCGCATGCGCAAACCGAGACCGGCGGCAAGGACCATGGCTTTGGTGGGCGTAACGGACATTTTTGGAGTTTCTCGAACCATCAAATTGCGCCGCGGATCATACCACGGCGCTTCGCATGAACCCAGCCAACCATGAGGCCTTAGTGGGCGCACATGACGGCCGTACGACGGCGCCGGCGCTTGCCAACTTCAGGCGTCAGCGTCCTCGGCCCCGCGCTTGGCCATTTTCTTTTTCTTGTCGCCCTGCTTCAGGAAATTGACGCCGATCTGGTCGCCATTGACCCAGGCCAGCTCGCAGCGCCGATAGGCCAATCCCGTCGACGACAATAGCAGGAAGAATTCCTTCAGATGCAGGCCCTCGACCGAGCCTTCGACCGTCAGCTTGGCGCCGGTCTCGGAGACGTCTTCCATCACGCAATCACGCCGCCAGGTGCCGTCGATTCCCATCATGTGCGCCGCAAAGCCGCGCTCGAACACGACTCGATCTCCCTTGCGCCGTTCCGCCGCCGCCATGGCCGTCCTTCCGCTTCAAAAGATGCTGGCCACGCCTGCGCAGCGTGCCGGTTCCAGATTAAATGCGGGGTGGCTAACAGGAGGTAAATCAGGACAGCGGCGGCGGCACGTTGGCGGCATACCATTCGCGAAACGCCGCCAGCGCGGGGTGCGCCAGCGAGCGGTTCAGGTAGGTCCAGATCCGGGGCTGGTGGCGCAGATATTGCGGCTTGCCGTCGCGCCCGTTGAGCCGGGCGAAGGTACCGAGCAGGCGCGTATTACGCTGCGCCGACATGATGGCGTAGAGCTCGGCAAAGCTGGCCGGATCGAATTGGCCATCTGCCGCGCGGCGCGCCTTGATGTAGCGGGTCAAAAGCGACAACTCGAGTGGTTCGGGGACGTCGATCCGCGCGTCCTGCAGCAGGGAAACCAGATCGTAGGCGGCCGGGCCCAATGCGGCGTCCTGGAAGTCGATGATGCCGACACGTAAAATCCCGGTGCGATCGTCGAGCCAGATGATGTTGGGCGAATGAAAATCACGCAGCACCCAGGTTCGCGGTGCAGCCGCCGGCTTTTCCAACAGCGTTCGCCACATCGCGATGAATTCGTCGCGTTGTTGCGAACTGACTGCAGCGCCGCGAACCGGCAGATACCATTCGAGCATCAGCCCGATCTCGACCAGCCATGCATCGATATCGTAGACCGGAATTTCGTAAGAGCCCTGCGGCCCAAGCGGCGCCGTTTCGGGCAGGGTTTCGCGGTGTAACGCCGCGAGCATGTCGGTTGCCGCCTCATAGCGCTCGGCGATCGGCCGCGGCGGATCGCCTTCGACGATGCCGGCGCTGCCGAAATCCTCGGTGATCAGAAAACCGGAATCGAGATCGGCGTGGCGGATCGCGGGCGCCGAGAAGCCGTGTGCACGCAGGCCATTGTCGATGGCGACGAACGGCTTGACATCCTCGGCGAGATGAACGGCCGCGCTGTAGGATTTTCCGCCATAGATCGCCGGTCCATCCGGACGGCGCGGCGAATTCATCAGGATGGATGTGCCATCGTCGCCGATCAGACGCGCATAGGAGCGCGTCGAGGCGTCGCCGGGCATGCGCTCGCGCGCTGCATCCAGAAAGCCTGCCTCAGTGAGAAATTTGCGCAAGCTGCTTAGTCGCGCCACCTGCGCCGCCGCCTTGCCATAGCCGGTGATTTCGGCGGCCCGTGCGCTCGATCCGAGCGCGGGACGATGGCTGAAGGCGATGTCAATGCGATCTTCGGGCAGTGCGTCGGGTGCGCGCTCCGGCCACTCGATCAGCGCCAGCGTGCCCTCCGGCAGTGGCGACAAGCCGATTTCCTCCAGCTCGCTCGAATCGTTGATGCGGTAGAGATCGGCGTGGACAATCGGAAATGGCAGCTCGTAGCTCTGCGCCAGCGTGAAAGTCGGGCTCGGCACTTCGAGCGCGGGATCGTCGGCGAGATAACGGATCATGGCGCGCGCCGCCGCGGTCTTTCCCGCGCCGAGATCGCCCGACAGCGTAATGACGTCGCCGGGGCCGACCAGCAGCGCGAGGTCGGCCATCAGATGCGCCGTTGCCGCCTCGTACGCCAACGCCACTGTAAATGTCGCGGGCGCGGTCATTCGGCAGCGTTACGGTGGGCGTTCTGGTCGATCGGGAAATCGCAGGTGACGGTCGTGCCTCTGCCGACGACTGAGTCGACGCGCACCTTGCCGCCATGCAGTTCGACGAACGAGCGTACCAGCGACAGGCCGAGGCCGGCGCCGCGGTGGCGCGAGCCGTGGGAGTGGCTCTCGAACCAGTCGAATACCTTGTCTTTCACCTCGGCGGGAATGCCGGGGCCGGAATCGGAGACGGTGAAGATCACGCGGTGCTCGGTTCGCCGCGCGCTGATCGTGACCGCGGCATCGTGCGGCGAGAACCCGACGGCGTTGGCAAGCAGGTTATAGAGCACTTGCACCACGCGCCGCTCGTCGCCGGTGAAGTTGCCGATCTCAGGATCGATATCGACCTTGAGCTCGATGCGGTCGGTCGCCAGCCGGTCCTGGATGCCTTCGGCGGCGGCCTGAATGGCTTTTTCGATATTGACCGGGCCGAGCTCGAGCTTCATGGCGCCGGCATCAATGGTGGCGAGATCGAGGATGTTGTTGGTGAGCGCGAGCAGCGCGTTGGTCGACTTGGTAACGTAGTCGAGATACTCGGCCTGCTTTGGCGTCAGCGGGCCGGTCGAGGGATCGCTGAGGAAATGTGCAAAGCCGATGATGGTGGTCAGCGGTGCGCGCAGCTCGTAGGACACGTGGTGGACGAAATCCACCTTCATCTGGTCGGCAGCTTCCAGCGCCTCGTTGCGCTCGCGCAGCGCGCGCTCGACATTTTCGGTGTCGGTGATGTCCTGGAACGTCAAAAGCGTCGCGCCGTCGGGTAGCGGCATGGTCATGCAATCCAGCACGCTGCCGTCCTTGCGCTCGAGTTTCAGCGCCACCTGCGCCCGGTTCTCGATCGCGGTGATCGCCTCGCGCAGCGCCCGCCAGGTCAGCGCGTCGTCGAACAGCGGCTTGCACCACGCTTCCACGGTCTCGATGTGGGGCTGCTCTTTGAGCGATTCCGCCGAGAGCTTCCACATTTTCAGGAAAGCGGGATTGAACAGTTCCACACGGCCGTTGCTACCGAACACGGCGACCGCTTCAGCCAGATTGTCGAGCGTTTCATGCTGGACCCGGGTCAGCCGGTCATAGCGGCGTGCGAGATCGAGGCTCTCGGTGACATTGTCGAACAGATAGGTGACGCCGCCTTCGAGGTTCGGCGTGGTGACGACGCTGACGGCGCGGCCGTCGGGCAGAAACCAGGTGTAGTTCTCCGGCTCGACGGCGCGGTAGGCGTCGTGGAGCTTGGCCTTCCAGGCACGGAAATCGGGCTGTTCGGGCAGTTTGCGCGCCGCGCGCAGCCGGTCGAGCACGCTTGAATCGTCGGGGTTGGAATCGAGGAAGGCTTGATCGAGGCCCCACAGCCGCCGGTAGGATTCGTTGTAGAAGGCAAGCCGCCGCTGGCCGTCGAATACGGCAACCCCCGACGACAACTGGTCGAGGGTGCGGCGGTGGGCTTCCGCCATCCGCTCCATGGCGTCGCGCAACTGGGTCGCCTCGCTGGCGTCGATGGCGATGCCGGCGCTGCCGCCGCCGAGCTTGAGCGCCTGAACATCATAGATGCGTCGCTCGCCGCCGACCACGATCGGCAGCCGCGCGGCGTAGGTGGAATTGTCGTTCAGCACCCGGCCCATCTCGGAACGCTGGTCGTTCTCCAGGAGCTCGAGGTTGCGGTAGATCGTGTCCGCGACGCTTGCGCCTTCGGTGGCCCGCACATAGGCCGCGTTCGCGTAACGCAGATTGCCCTCGGCGCTCTTGGCCCAGATCGGCCAGGGCGCCGCGGCGGCGAAGTTGCGCAACAACTCGGTCTCCTCCAAAAGCGTCCTGTAGCGGAGATTGGATTCGGCGAGTTCACGGCGCAAGCCGCCGAGTTCGCGAATCCGCACAATGGCTTGTCCCCCAATGGCACGGCCCATCGCTTCGATGGCGCGGCCGCTCGAGGTGGAGAGGTTGAGCAGAAAGCCTTCGCCGGCCTCGCGCAGCGCGTCGACCGCACGGTCCATGCGCAGCGCCGGTTCCGGCGGCAGCCAGGTTCCAAAGGCGAGAATGCGTTGCGGCGAATTCGACAGTGCTTCCTGCGAGATCAGAAGCGAAGTGTCGCCGCTGATCTGGGGCCGGTTGTCCCCCGCGGCCCAGGCGATCAGGATCTGCGGCTCAGCGAATAGCAGCGCGCGCAGCCGGTCGGCCTGTACCTGCAGATCGGCGATGTCGGAGCGCAGGTCGAGTTCCGTCCGGGTGGCCCGAATGCGCGTGCGCATTAGGAGGATTGCGGCCACCACGGTAAAGCCGAGCAGCGATAGCGCCGTGGTCAGCGCCGCGAACTCCTGGTGATTGAGGGCGAACAAGGCGGAAATCGCCTGCGTGATGGTCAATTCGTCGGCCAAAGCGGGCTCCGGCAGCGCCGAGAAGGCGGTGGCGAGCGCAATCACGCCGTGGCGCGCCAGCGAGGTGCACGACAGCAGGGTTCGACGCATCGCAGCGACTACGCCCGACATTATTTGCCCCAAGAACGCATGACTGCAGGCACCACCCCCAGCGCATAATCCGCCAAAATGTGAGCGGTTTGCGTTGAGATTGTGCGCCGACTAAGGATTGAGCGCGCCCGGACACAAAACCGGACCCCACTTTTGCTGGTCGCGCTCTACACGAATCGGGTCGAGAGTATCCCCTTCGGAAGTCGACCGGTAAGAGTCCAGACCGTGAACGCAAAACTGCCTGTGAAAAAATCAAGGCGGCGTCGTTCCGAACCGTTCAAATTGAAAGGATTCAGCGGCCGGTCGAGCCAAAACCGCCACTGCCACGGCCGGTTGCCGTTAGCGAAGTGACGGGAACCAGTTCCGCTTGCACCACAGGCGCGATCACCATCTGCGCGATGCGCTCGCCGCGCTTGATTGGGAAGGGCGTATCACCGTGGTTAATCAGGAGCACGTTGATCTCGCCGCGGTAATCCGCATCCACCGTGCCGGGCGAGTTCAGCACCGTGACGCCGTGTTTGGCGGCAAGCCCGGAGCGCGGCCGCACCTGCGCCTCATATCCGGAAGGCAGCGCGATCGTGAGCGCGGTCGGCACCATCGCGAATTTTCCGGGCGGGAGGATCAGCGGCGTATCCGCCGGCACCGCCGCGAGCAGGTCGAGCCCGGCGGCATTGGCGCTCTGATAGGCCGGCAGTGCGAGGCCTTCACCATGTGGTAGTTGGCAGACGTCGACCTTCACCATCACGCTCACGAATTCTTCTCCATGGTCTGCGCAATCTTCGCCACCAGTTCGGCTGCGACCTGTTCCTTGGTCATCACCGGCCAAGACTCCACTTTAATGCTGTCGACGTTGATCTCCTCGCCATCGCGCGTCAGCAGGTGAACAGTGTTGCGGTCGCCGCCCATCACACCGGAGGCAGGCGAAACGTCATTGGCGACGATCCAGTCGCAGCCCTTGCGCACGATCTTGGCCTTTGCATTGTCAATCAGATGTTCGGTCTCGGCGGCAAAACCGATCACCAGCGGCGGACGCTTCTCCTTCAGTTTCGAGATCGTCGCCAGAATGTCGGGATTTTCCACCAATGCGAGCTGCGGCATGCCGGAGGACGTCTTTTTTAGTTTCTGCTCGCCTTCATTGGCAACGCGCCAGTCGGCAACGGCGGCGGCGAAGATCGCGATGTCCGCCGGCAAGGCGGCTTCCACCCGATGCAGCATGTCACGCGCCGATTCGACCCGGATCACCGTGACGCCGGGGGGATCGCGCAAGTCGACCGGGCCGGACACCAGCGTGACGTCCGCGCCCGCGGCCTGTGCCGCGGCGGCGATGGCAAAACCCTGCTTGCCGGAGGAGCGGTTGGCGATATAGCGCACAGGATCGATCGCCTCATGCGTCGGCCCTGCCGTGATCAGCACGCGCTTGCCCGCGAGCGGACGCGGTCGCGGCGGGCGCAGGATATCGATGGCGGCGGCGGCAATCTCGACCGCCTCCGACATCCGCCCGATGCCGGCCTCATTGGACTCAGCCATTTCCCCGGCGGTGGGGCCGATCATGTGAACGCCGTCGCGGCGAAGCTGCATGACGTTGCGGCGGGTGGCGGCGTTGTTCCACATCAGGGGGTTCATCGCAGGCGCCAGCAGGATCGGCCGGTTGGCTGCCAGCAGGATGGCGGTAGCGAGATCGTCGGCATGGCCGTGCGCCATCTTCGCCATCAGGTCGGCGGTCGCCGGCGCCACGATGATCAGATCGCATTCGCGCGCCAGCCGGATATGGCCGGCGTCGAATTCGCTCTCGGGATTGAACAGGTCCGTATAGACGCGCTCATGCGACAGCGCGCTGGCCGAAAGCGGCGTGACGAATTGCTGGGCGGCCTTGGTTAGCACGCAGCGGACGTGAATGCGTCGCTCCTTCAGCCGCCGGATCAGCTCCAGCGACTTGAACGCGGCAATGCCGCCGCCGATGATCAGGGTGACGTTCCGCGTGCTGGAGGCGCTGGCCGACGGCGCTGCCTGTGCGTGGGCCTCTGCGGAGGGTGGTGTGGCGCCTGATAGTTCGGGACGCCCTTGGACTAGTTCTCCCAGGATGACCCGGACTTCCTCTTCGACGGAGCGGCCGTTTCCCGCCGACCGGAGTCGCAAATAGGCTTTGACGGCTTCATCGAGTTTTCGGATGGTCAGGCTGGCCATAGGGCGGCCTCCGGCAAAAACTATGCAGTCAATGCTAGCACGATATGCTGGCATTGCAATCACAACTGCAGGATCGCAAGCAGAATTCCGATAAAGGTCGCCGCAATGATCCAGAGCGCCACCGTGCGCCAACGGCTCTTGCGGCCTTCGGCACGGGCCCAGGGCCGCAATAGTCTCCGGCGACAGCGTCAGGCCCTCGCGGGTCATCTTTTCCATGTTCTCAATCACGGCGACCGCCCGCGAGGCGATCGCCGGCAGGCCCGTCATCACGCGGCCGAGTTCGCCGGCGCCGGTCATGGCGCCCTGAACCCGCCCGAGCGGGCCGAGATTGCGCTCGATCCATTCGCGCACCACCGGATCGGCCACCTTCCAGATATCGAGCTTGGGGTCGAAGCCGCGCGCGACGCCTTCGACCACCACCATGGTCTTCTGCAGCAGGATCAGTTCGGGCCGGGTCTGCATGTCGAACAGGCCGGTGACCTCGAGCAGCAGGGTCAACAGCTTCGCCATCGAGATTTCTTCGGCGGTGCGGTTGTGGATCGGCTCGCCGATGGCGCGGATGGCCTGCGCGAAATTTTCCACCGAATGATGCCCCGGCACGTAGCCGGCCTCGAAATGGACTTCCGCGACGCGGCGGTAGTCGCGCGTGATGAAGCCCAAGAGAATTTCGGCGAGGAAGCGCCGCTCCTTCACGCCGAGCCGGCCCATGATGCCGAAATCGACCGCCACAAGCCGTCCGGTGTCGTCGAGAAACAGATTGCCGGGATGCATATCGGCATGAAAGAAGCCATCGCGCAGCGCGTGGCGCAGGAAGCTCTGGATCACCTTGCGCCCAAGGTCGGGCAAATCGACCTGCGCTGCTTCGAGGCGCGCATGGTCGTTCAGTGCGATGCCGTCGATCCACTCCATCGTCAGCACGTTATGGGTGGTGCGGTCCCAGTCGACCGCTGGCACGCGGAAATCCGGATCGTCGCGGGTGTTCTCCGCCATCTCGGAAAGAGCGGCAGCCTCAAGCCGCAGGTCCATCTCCATCGCGACCGTGCGCGACATCGTGTTGATGACCTCGATCAGCCGCAGCCGCCGCGCTTCGGCCGAATGCGCTTCCGCGTTGTGCGCGACAAAGAAGAAGTCGGAGAGGTCGCGGCGAAAGCGCGAGGCGACGTTGGGCCGGAGCACCTTTACCGCGACCGGCCGGCGCACGCCATTGCGCTCGATCTCGCCGCGATGCACCTGCGCGATGGACGCAGCGGCGACCGCCGGGCCGAGGCTGACAAAGGCCTTAGCCACCGAGCGTTCCAGCGACAGTGCGATCACCGCCTCCGCTTCACTTTGCGAAAACGGCGGCAGCCGGTCCTGCAGGCTTTCCAGGTCGCGCGCCATCGCAACCCCGACCACGTCAGGGCGGGTCGCCAGAAACTGCCCGAGCTTGAGGTAGGCCGGTCCCAGTCGCGTCAGCGCGCGGGATAGCCGTGGGCCGGATTTGGCACCGGGCCGTTCGATCAATCGCGCCAGCCGCAGCGCGAGCTGCCCGGGCGCCGGCACCAGGCTCGGATCGACGACGCCGAACACGCCCTCGCGCGCGAACACGTAAGCGGCGCGGACAAGCCGCGCGATGTGGGTCGCCGCAGAAATCACAAGCGCCAGCCCGAATGCAGCGCCACGATCCCGCCGGACAGGCTTTCCCACTTCACCCGCGCAAAGCCGGCGCCGCGGATCATCTCGGCAAATACATTGGGCCGGGGAAATTTCCGGATCGATTCGACGAGATACTGATAGGATTCGGCATCGCCGGTCACGGCGCGGCCGAGCGGTGGGATCACCTTGAACGAGAACTGGTCGTACAGCCAGTCCAGTCCGGGAACGTCGACGGTGGAGAATTCCAGACAAAGGAATCGGCTGCCCGGCCGCAGCACGCGATAAGCTTCGCGCAGCGCAACATCGATCCGCGGCACGTTGCGAATGCCGAAGGCGATCGTGTAGGCGTCGAACGAGCGATCCGGGAAAGCCAGCGTCTCGGCATTGCCTTCGACGAAAGACACCTGATGGTCGAGATGCTGCGCCAGCGCGCGGTTGTGACCCACTTCCAGCATATCCGTATTGATGTCGCAGACGGTGGCGCGGAAGCCAAAGCCTGCGGCCTTGGCCGCGCGGAAGGCGATGTCGCCGGTGCCGCCGGCGACATCAAGCAGCGCAAACGGCGCATCACTTTTCGGCGGATTGAGCGCCGTGATCATGATGTCTTTCCAGACCCGGTGCAGGCCCGCCGACATCAGGTCGTTCATCAGGTCATAGCGCCTTGCCACGCTGTGAAACACGTCGTTCACCAGCGACTGCTTGTCCCCTAAGGGCACGTCCCTGAAGCCAAAATGGGTGGTTTGATCCGGCCGATCCATTAGATGTACTCCACTACCGGACCATAGCGCGCCCGTCGCAATGGCGCTATCACGTCACCTCAATAAGGTGAATGCCTGCATGCCTGAATTGCCCGAAGTTGAGACCGTCCGCCGCGGCCTGCAACCCGCCATGGAGGGGTCGAAAATCCTCAAGGCGGAAGCCCGGCGCAAGGATTTGCGGTTTCCCTTTCAAAAAGACTTTATCGCTCGGCTGGAGGGCCAGACGGTGACCGGCCTTGGCCGCCGCGCCAAATATCTGATGGCGGACCTTACCTCCGGCGACGTGCTGCTGATGCATCTGGGCATGTCCGGCTCGTTCCGGGTGCTCGATGGCGGCGCTAACAATGCGCCCGGCCAATTCCACCATCCGCGCAGCGAGGACCGCGCGCATGATCACGTGGTGTTTCACATGTCGTCGGGCAGGTCCGTCGTGTTCAACGATCCGCGCCGCTTCGGTTACATGAAGATTATTGCCCGCAACGTGCTGGAGGATGAACCGCTATTGAAGGGTCTCGGGCCCGAGCCGCTCGGCAACGAATTCGACGCCGCGATGCTGGCGCGGTCCTGCTTCAACAAGAAGACCAGCCTGAAGGCCGCGCTGCTCGACCAGCGCGTGGTTGCCGGCCTCGGCAATATCTACGTCTGTGAGGCACTGTACCGCTCACACCTCTCACCGCGCAGGTTGGCGGCGACGCTGGCAACCAAGAAGGGCGAGCCGACCGATCACGCCGGGCGGCTGGTGAATGCAATTCACACAGTGCTCAATCAGGCGATCAAGGCGGGAGGCTCCTCGATCAACGATCATCGGCTGACCTCGGGCGAACTCGGCTATTTCCAGCACTCGTTCCAGGTCTATGATCGCGAGGGCGAGAAGTGCCAAACTAAAGGCTGCGGCGGTGTCGTGCGACGCTTCGTACAGAACGGCCGTTCAACCTTCTGGTGTCCGAAATGTCAGAAATGACCATCACGCCGACGCTCGAAACGAGGCGACTGATCTTGCGGCCGCTGGCGCTATCCGATGCGCCGGCGATCCAACGTCATTTCAACAACTGGAATATCATCCAGCATCTCGCATCGGTTGTCCCCTGGCCATATCCGGAGGACGGCGCGACCACTTTCATTACGAGGGAGTTGGAGAGGGTTGCCGCAGGGGAAGAGATCTATAATTGGATGCTGGTGTTGCGCGGCGGTGATGGCGAGGCGATCGGGAATATTCGCTTTCGCCCGAGGGCGGATAATGCGAAGGGCAACCGGGGCTTCTGGCTCGCGGAGCGCTATTGGAATCAAGGCCTGATGAGCGAAGCCGTCGCGGAGGTGAACAATTTCGTCTTCGGCGTACTCGGCCTCGAGGTTTTCTACGTCTGTAACGCGGTAACCAATGAGGCATCGCGCCGGGTCAAGCAAAAGACCGGTGCCGAATTGGTCGGCTACACCGAGCTCGCCCATCACAACGGCCAGACGCTGGCGGAACGATGGCGTGTGACGCGGGAACAATGGCTGCGCCGGAACAGGTAGGCGGAGCGAAGCAATCCAGCGGGGCTGGTCGACTGGATTGCTTCCGTCTTCGCCTCGCGCAATGACGCTGTGCGAATCGGGAATGTCAGACTCGAGCCGGCGCTCTCAGGAAGAGAGCGCTGTCGTTCGCGATGACCGGCAGCGCAGCCATAGCCGGAAGTATCGCAGGCGTTTCCACCAACTCCTCGATAATCGGCTCGTCGCCGGCCGCTGCCATATTGCCGAGTTGCACTTCGATCCACTGCCACAGAGCGCGGATTTCCTCGGCAGATTTGCCGCACGGCGCGTATTCGCAGACCGCAAGTCCGGCGCTGAGCGCATCCTGATGATCGTTGCGCATCACGACGAAGGGTTTGGCAAGGATATCGCCGATGTCGAGCGCGGCCTCGTCGCTCAGCGCGGTCTCCGCGCTGG
Organism: Bradyrhizobium sp. AZCC 1721; assembly: GCF_036924715.1. Lineage (NCBI taxonomy): Bacteria > Pseudomonadati > Pseudomonadota > Alphaproteobacteria > Hyphomicrobiales > Nitrobacteraceae > Bradyrhizobium > Bradyrhizobium sp. AZCC 1721. The sequence goes on from NZ_JAZHSB010000001.1 coordinate 277,166, forward strand.
TGAGGCGCGTGCCCCGGATCGGCGTCTGGTTCAGGACATAGGCGAACGGCTTGCGCCAGGCCCTGACGACGCTGAGCGTCGGGGCGGTCGCCTCAATGTCCGCGATGCTCGGGCGCGTCGGGATCAGGCAGAAATCCGCATAACGAATCGCTGAATTGGTCGCGGCGCTGACGCCGCCGGCGGTATCCACGATCGCTACCGTCACGCCCTCGCGGTCGAGCGATTGCAGGCGTTGCTCGACCTCCCTGGCGGCATAGACCGGCTCGACGACCGGCGCGGCATAGGGGCGGCGGCGCTTCCAATTGGAAAGGGTGCCCTGCGAGTCCGTCTCGATCAGGCGGACATTGTGCCCGGCCCGGATGGCGGCAAGCGCAAGGCTGATGGCGAGCGTGCTTTTGCCGGAGCCACCCTTCTGGGTGGCCAATACGATCGTCTGCATTTCAGATCCTTTGGATGGCTTTCAGGCATTTTGGTTACGGCACACGAGCCGCGCCGCATTCTGCGACGCCGAGTTACGCGCTCGTTCAGACGTGCCCAGCCCGATCCAAAGGTCAGGGGATCGCGGTAGTCCGAATCAGTCAGCTTGCAATGATGCCCGATTATGGAAGTGTGGTCATCCGGGCAAATACTGCCGTGCGGCGCATCGGCGCCCGATCATCGACGGCATGGCCCATATACGGCTGGCCGATGGCCGCCACCATGCCACTCGCCGACGTCATGCGGCCTGCTGGCGTGCGGACGGCACACCCGGCGGTATAGGTCCCGGCTCTGCGGTGCACCGCTGACGCGCTGCACCGCGTCCGGGACACGAACTCCTACTTCCTGACGCAGATCACGCGGACCACCGACGCCTTGGCGTCCGTCGATCCGTCAGCCGCGTTGATGCCGTTGGCCTTGAGGAAGTCGCGTACCGTTTCGGCGGTCACCAGCATCGCTTGCGCTGCCGGCACGCCATTGGTAGGTCCCGCCACTTGAACCGGCTTCAACAGCGCGATGCCGGCGAATTTGCCGTCGCCGTCCTGCGCGGGCGCGCCGGAGAAGCCAAGCGCCGGCGCGGGCGTCAGCGCGATGTCGCTGCTGCCGCCTAGCTGGGCCACCGTGGCCTTGGTGCTGGTCACCGCCACGCCGCCGCCCTGGTTCTGCGGATCGGCAATGCCGGTGAGGTCGAGCGCCGGTTTGGTGGCGGCATTGGCGAGATTGAGCGCCTTCAGCCCGCGCGCGCCATAGATGCGCAAGAGCGCCAGATCGTGCTCCTTGTTCTCGGCGACACGGTCGGCATTGCCGAACCCTGCGATCGCGACCGTGAGGCAGCCGTCGGTGATCTGGCGGTCGGCCAGAATCGCGCCATCGTCGCCGACGACGACACCGGTGCCGTACTCCACGCTCTTGCGCGGGGGAGGCCCCGCCGTCTGCACGGCCGCCGGAAATGCATTGAACGCGCTCGACATCGCGATCACCACGGGCTCGACGGTGTTTTCGGTTGCCTGGTCGTACATGATGGTGAGGATGCGGACCTCGTCGCCTTTGAAGGTGCCGCGCATATAAAACTTCTTCAGGCCCTGCAGGCCGGACAGGACGAAGAAATCCGGCTTGACCACGGTGTAATCGATGGTGCGGCCCGGCTCTTTCTTCTCGCGCTCGGCGAGTTTTGCCGTGGTCGGATTGGCTTCCTTGCGCCGCGAAAGCTGGATCTGGATCGTGCCGGTTGGTGACGTCCATTTGGTGCCGTTGGCGTCGCTGGCCTGCTGCGGCACCAGCTTGGTGGGAATGCCGAGCCGCGCGCTGGTGCCGGGATCGATGACGATTTTCCAACCGACGCTTTCCTGCTTTTTTCTGGCAGTATCGGCGAGGAGGCCGCGCTCCTGCGGATTGAGCACGCCGGTTGATTTAGCCCCGCGCGACTTCTGGAATTCCTTGATCGCATTGACCATGCGCTCGCTGACGTCGCCGGTGATGGCGCCGTTATATTGCCCTACCCAGGCGAGGTCCGACTGCAGCGCCAGCCGCTCGGCCTGGCTTAAGGCCTTCGCCGTGTCCTCCGGCTTCTGTAGCGCGGGACGGATCGGCACCGTCGTGACTTGCTTCGGCTTGGCGCCCGCCGTGGAAGGGGGCGTCATTTGCGCCTGCGCGGCGGCCCCGGAGATCACAAAAGCCGAGGCTGCGATCATCAATGTTGCTGAAAGCACCAATCTCATGACAAATCCCGGCAGAATAACGAGAGTGCGATCATTGACGCTTGGCCAATTAAGCACATCTGCTTAGTCGGCAACAACCGCGCCCCGGTTCAGGGGGATTATCGCCTCATCCTGAGGAGCCGCGAAGCGCGTCTCGAAGGATGAGGCCACCGGCCGGGCCTCATGGTATCCCGGCGATGCGAAGCATCGTCCGGTGGACGCGCGTTCCGCGCTCCTCACCATGAGGGTTTGCCAGCGAAGGAAGGACAGCACACGACCATGCTGAGCGCCGACGAACTTGAACGCTACGCCCGCCATATCGTGCTGCGCGAAGTCGGCGGTCCCGGGCAGGCCGCCCTGAAAGCGGCATCCGTGCTGGTGATCGGCGCCGGCGGACTTGGCGCGCCCGTCCTGATGTATCTGGCGGCGGCCGGTGTCGGCAGGCTCGGCGCTGTCGATGACGACGTGGTCTCGCTGTCCAATCTGCAGCGGCAGATCATCCACGCCACGCCGGACATCGGGCGGCCCAAGGTCGACAGCGCCGCGGAGACCGTTCACGCGCTCAATCCCCACGTTCGTTTCGAGGCGCATGGCGTGCGTCTCGATGCGGGGAACGTGATGTCGCTGATCGACGACTACGATCTCGTGCTCGACGGCTCCGACAATTTCGAGACCCGCTATCTGGTTTCCGATGCCTGCTTCTTTGCCGGCAAGCCGCTGATCACGGCGGCGCTCGGGATGTTCGACGGATCGCTGACCACGATCCGGGCGCATGAACGAGACACCGGCGGCCACTTCAATCCGACCTATCGCTGCCTGTTTCCCGAACCGCCGCCGCCCGGCACCATACCGGCCTGCGCCGAGGCCGGCGTCATGGGCGCGCTGGCGGGCATGCTCGGCTCGATGATGGCGCTGGAAGCGATCCGCGAGATCGTCGGCTTCGGCGAGAGCCTGGTCGGCCGACTGGTGATGGTCGATGCACGCGCGATGCGGTTTGAAACATTGCGCTACGCACGCGATCCGCAAAACCCGCTCAACGGCGATGCGCCTACGATCACTGATTTGAGCGGGCACGCGGCGTAGTATTCACCGCTTCTCGCTGTCCATATGCGCAAGCTGCGACTCCGGATAGCGCGCCCCGGCCGCCACGCCGGGCGGAAACGCCTCGGCCAGCGCGGACAAGTGAGCCCGCGTCAGTTTTACATCGAGCGCGCCGAGCGCCTCAGCGAGACGGTCACGGCGGCGGGCGCCGACCAGCGGCACGATGTCGTTGCCCTGCGCCGCGACCCATGCAATCGCGACCTGTGCGGGGGAGGCGCCGAGCTCGCTTGCAATCGCACGCAATGAATCCACCAGCGCCAGATTGGCGTCGAGATTGCCTCCCTGGAAACGCGGGCTCATGGCACGAAAATCCTTGGTCCCGCGATCGGCCGTCCAGTGTCCGCTGATCAGCCCGCGCGACAGCACGCCATAGGCCGTGATGCCGATGCCGAGTTCGCGGCAGGTCGGCAGGATGTCATCCTCGATGCCGCGCGAGATCAGCGAGTATTCGATCTGCAGGTCGGTGATCGGGTGCACCGCATGGGCGCGTCGAATGGTCTCCGCGCCGACTTCCGACAGGCCGATATGCCTGATCCAGCCGGCCTTCACCATGTCGGCCATCGCACCGACCGTCTCCTCGATCGGCACGGCCGGATCGAGCCGCGCCGGCCGATAGATGTCGATGGTCTCGACGCGGAGCCGCTGCAGCGAATAAGCGAGGAAATTCTTGATCGCCGCCGGACGGCTGTCATAGCCGGACCAGTTCTTTGCGGGGTCGCGCAGCGCGCCAAACTTGACGCTGATCTGGATATTGTCGCGGCCGCGCGCAGCGAGCGCTTCGCCGATCAGCATTTCATTGTGACCCATGCCGTAGAAATCGCCGGTGTCGAGCAGGGTGATGCCGGCATCGAGCGCGGCGTGGATGGTGGCGATGCTCTCGCTGCGGTCGGCCGGGCCGTAGAAGTCTGACATGCCCATGCAACCGAGGCCGATGGCAGAAACGGTTGGGCCGGTAGAGGCGAGTTTGCGTCGTTCCATGGCGGTTCTCCTCGTAGTCGGCGCCGGATCTGCGCCGTGATGACGAGGCGGATATGGACCTTTTCGACTGAGCCGGTAAGATGGACAATTCCAAACAGCTTGTTCACTATGTCGAACAATGAAAGATCTCGACCTCCGCGACCTCGACGTTTTTGTTGCCGTGGCGCGCACCCGGAATTTCCGCCGTGCCGCGATCGAGCAGGGCGTCTCCGTCTCAAGCATCAGCCAGCGGCTGCGCGACATGGAAGAGCTGCTCGGTGTGCGCCTGATGAATCGTACCACGCGCAGCGTAGCCCTCACCGAAGCCGGCGAGTTGTTGCTGGGGCGCGTCGGCCCGGCGCTCTCGGATGTCGGCGCGGCGCTCGATCAGGTGCGCGGCCTGCGGGCCGTGCCGTCGGGGCGTTTGCGCATCAACGCTCCGCCACCGGCAATCGACCTGGTGATGGCGCCGATGGTCGCGCCGTTTCTCGAGAAGCATCCCAAGATCGAGCTGGAGATCGTCGGCGAGAGTTCGTTTGTCGATATCGTCGCCGGCGGGTTCGACGCCGGCGTGCGCTATGGCGAACATCTGGCGCAGGACATGATCGCGGTCTCGCTCGGGGCGCCACAGCGTTACGCAGTGGTGGCGTCGAAGGAATATGTTGCTCAGCATGGTCGACCGGAAGTGCCGAAGGATCTGCTCGACCATGCCTGTATCCGCACCCGCTTCGGCAGCGGCGCGATGCTGGATTGGGAGTTTGAGAAAGCGGGCCGTGTCGTGAAGGTTTCACCGCCGGCCAAGCTGGTCGCGACCCATCTGGGGCTGGCGTTGCGCGCCGTCCATGACGGGGTGGGCTTCTGGTTGACGTTCGAAGGTTATGTTCGGTACGGCATCAAGTCGGGCGCGCTGGTCAGCGTGCTCGACGACTGGTGCCCGCCGTTTCCGGGACCGTTTTTGTATTATCCGAGCCGTCGCCAGCCGCCGCCGGCGCTTGCCGCGTTCGTGGCGTTTATTGCGGATTGGCGGAAGCGGGAGAAGCGGAAGAGCGAAAAATCTATCGTCGTCCCGGCCAAGCGAAGCGCGAGCCGGGACCCATAACCACCGATGTTGCTTGTCAGGAAGACCTTAGGCCCTAGCGTGTCGTAACCACAAAGGCCTGTGGTTATGGGTCCCTGCTTTCGCAGGGACGACTTCGTTGAAGCCTCCCGCTCACAGCATGCTGGGCAGCACGCGATCTGGCGGCTTGTGGTTGTCGAGGAAGGTCCGGATGTTGATGATCACCTTCTCGCCCATCTCGACGCGGCCTTCGATGGTGGCCGAGCCCATATGCGGCAACAGCGTCACCTTGCCGGCTTTCGCCAGCCGAACCAGTTTCGGATTGACCGCGGGCTCGTGCTCGTAGACGTCGAGGCCGGCGCCGCCGACGTCACCGGCTTCGAGCAGCTTGATCAGCGTGTCCTCGTCGATCACGCCGCCGCGCGCGGTGTTGACGATGTAGGCGTCTTTGCGGATCAGCTTGAGCCGCCGGGCCGACAACAGGTGATAGGTTGCCGGCGTGTGCGGACAGTTCACCGAGATGATGTCCATCCGCGCCAGCATCTGGTCGAGGCTTTCCCAATAGGTCGCGCCGAGCTCCTCGGCAATAACAGGCGCTACCGGGCGGCGGTTGTGATAGTGAATCTGCAGGCCGAAGGCGCGCGCGCGGCGAGCCACCGCCTGGCCGATGCGGCCCATGCCGATGATGCCGAGGCGCTTGCCGCCGATGCGGTGGCCGAGCATCCAGGTCGGCGACCAGCCCGGCCAGTTCTTGCCGTCGGGGAGGATCGTTGCGCCTTCGATCAGCCGCCGCGGCACCGCGAGAATCAGCGCCATGGTCATGTCGGCGGTATCTTCGGTCAAAACCTTCGGCGTGTTGGTCACGGTGATGCCGCGCGCGTGTGCCGCCGCGACGTCGATATTGTCGACGCCGTTGCCGAAATTGGCGATCATGCGCAGCTTGCAGTCAGGGTGCTTGAGCATCTCCTCGCTGATCGTGTCGGTGACGGTCGGCACCAACACGTCAGCCGAGCGGCTGGCTTCGGCAATCTGCTGCGGCGTCATCGGCGTGTCGTCGAGATTCAACGTCGCGTCGAACAGCTCCCGCATCCGGGTCTCGATCGAGTCCGGCAATTTGCGAGTGACGACGACGAGAGGTTTTTTCTTGATCGACATGTCCTGCTCTCATGAGGGAGGTGCGCAGCCGCGCGCCGTTCAGACCTCATTAACCCGGTTGTTCGACACTGCGATGGCCACGCGGTCTCGGTATCCGGCTGTTTGCTGAGGTTAAGTCCCTTGGGTTCCCCAATACTTGCCTCGGATTTTCGGCGGAAAATCCAGGCGTTCTGGTTCTAGGCGTTCCGTCCTCTCTATCAGAAGACCGGGCCAAGACAAGAACCCTCGGCCGTCGCAAGCCGGGTGCGGCCAAAGCGGGGCACGGGGTCTGGGGTTTCGGGCGTTAGCGGGCGGTTTCAACTCGGAGAATTCGAGTTGGGCGTGGCTCGGCAGGAGACGGGTTGATGGCGTTGGGGCGTTTCTGTTCGGTAGCGGTGCTGGCGGCGTGCTGGCTTGTCGCTTCCGTCAGCACAGGGTTTTCGGCCAAGGATTCGGCCACCACCACGAGCGGCCTGCCGGTGCCACGATATGTCAGCCTCAAATCCGATCATGTGAATGTGCGGGCCGGTCCGACCAAGGACAACGACGTCGCCTGGGTCTATACCCGCTCGGGCCTGCCGGTCGAAATCACCGCCGAGTTCGAGAACTGGCGGCGCGTGCGCGATTCCGAAGGCGCCGAGGGCTGGGTCTATCATTCGCTGCTGTCCGGCCGCCGCACTGCGGTCGTAACCATGAAGAGCAAGGACGAGTTGGCGTCGCTGTACGATAGTCCCGATCCGACCAGCGCGGTTGCGGCCCGCCTGCAAGCCGGCGTCGTCGCGCAAGTCAAGAAATGCGCCAATGGCTGGTGCCGCGTCGTCGGCAACGGCTTTGACGGCTGGATCGAGCAGCAGCGCCTATGGGGCGTGTATGCAGACGAGAGGGTGGATTGAGGATATTGGTCGTCCCTGCGAACGCAGTGACCCATACGCCGCGGCTTCTCAATAGGGCGCGCGGGTAGACGCCTTTCCTCACAACATAGATTTGTGGTTATGGGTCCTGCGTTCGCAGGGACGACAGCTAGCGCTTCTTGCGCAGTCGCACGACCATGTCGACGCGTGCGATCTCGTAGCCCTCGGGCACGTCGGGCATCTTCGACAACACCAGGTGCGGATCGGGAATGTCGACCAGTTCGTGATTGTTCTCGAGATAGAAGTGGTGATGCGCGGTGACGTTGGTGTCGAAATAGGTCTTGGTGCCGTCGACCGAGACCTGGCGCAACAGGCCGGCGTCGGTGAGCTGATTAAGCGTGTTGTAGACCGTGGCCAGTGACACCGGAACCTTGGCGAGCGTAGCTTCTTCGTAGAGCATTTCCGCGGTCAGATGGCGGGCACCCTTGCCGAACAGCAGCCAGCCCAGCGCCATGCGCTGGCGGGTGGGCCGAAGACCCGCGGCCTGCAGCATTTCGTTGACGTCGTGCCATGGACAGCCGGTCAACGCCGGCTGGTGTCCGGAGGCGCGGGCAGCCGGATCGATACCGTCGTCGTTCAGGGGCGAGGTCTGGTCGTTTCTGTCCACTTCGGTACCACACGCGCTAACTTGAGCAATATTCTTGCCCAATATAAAAGGAAATCAGGTAGATGCAAGTTTTTCGCAACTAGAACCGGCCCAAGGTTAAGAGGAACCAGCGAGACTATGGGGCGTTTTAGCCCGTTCCAGTGCTTTGCCGGGCCGTAATGCCTATGTTACAGAGCGCGCGGACCACATATGCGATTTCGGCAGAGACTAGTGCCGATAGCACCCTAAGTAGCGCCAAATTGCGGGAGCCAAACGTTCTCCCGTGGGGAAACGGGTCCGGTTCGCTCAAAAGCGCTCCATCGGGACATCTTAAGGTGAGGCTGAATACGATGCTGGATCGGCGCAGCGGTTATGAATACGAGGATTTGCTTGCCTGCGGCCGCGGCGAGATGTTCGGCCCCGGAAATGCGCAGCTACCGCTGCCGCCGATGCTGATGTTCGACCGCATCACCGAGATCACCGACAAGGGCGGCGAGTTCGGCAAGGGTCTGATCCGCGCCGAACTCGATGTGAAGCCGGACCTGTGGTTTTTCGGCTGCCACTTCAAGAATGACCCGGTCATGCCGGGCTGCCTTGGCCTGGACGCGATGTGGCAGATGGTCGGATTTTACCTCGGGTGGATCGGCGGCGAGGGACGCGGCCGGGCGCTGGGGCTTGGGGAATTGAAGTTCTCCGGCCAGGTGCTGCCGAACGCCCGCAAGGTTGTGTACAACATCGACATGAAACGCGTGATGCGTTCAAAGCTGGTGCTCGGCGTCGGCGACGGCTGGCTTTCCATGGATGGCGAGATTATCTATCGCGCCAAGGATCTGAAGGTCGGGCTGTTCAAGCAGGGCTCCGCGCCGGGCGGCTGAGCAACACGGTCACGCAGCAGCAAACCTTCACAGAACACGTAAACGGCGAGGCGAGGCGATCATGAGGCGGGTTGTCATCACGGGGATGGGTATCGTCTCATCCATCGGAAACAACACCCAGGAAGTGCTTGCGAGCCTTCGCGAGGCAAAATCCGGCATCACGCGTGCGGAAAAGCACGCCGAGCTCGGTTTTCGCTCGCAGGTGCACGGCGCGCCAACGCTCAATCCCGCTGACGTCATCGATCGTCGCGCCATGCGATTCCTTGCCGAAGGAGCGGCTTGGAATCACGTCGCGATGGAGCAGGCGATCCGCGATTCCGGCCTTGAACCCAACGAAGTCTCCAATGAGCGCACCGGCATCATCATGGGGTCGGGCGGACCGTCGACGCGGACGCTGGTGGAAGCGGCCGACATCGCGCGCACCAAGGGTCCGAAGCGGATCGGCCCGTTCGCGGTGCCGAAGGGCATGTCATCAACGGCCTCGGCGACATTGGCGACCTGGTTCAAGATCAAGGGCGTGAACTATTCGATCTCGTCGGCCTGCGCGACCTCGAACCATTGCATCGGCAACGCCTACGAGACGATCCAGATCGGCAAGCAGGACGTGATCTTCGCCGGCGGTTGCGAGGAGCTCGACTGGACCCTGTCGGTGCTGTTCGACGCCATGGGCGCAATGTCGTCCAAATACAACGACACGCCGGCGACGGCCTCGCGTCCCTACGACATCAGCCGCGATGGTTTTGTCATTGCCGGTGGCGCCGGCGTGGTGGTGCTGGAAGAGCTCGAACGTGCCAAGGCGCGCGGCGCGCGCATTTACGGCGAACTGGTCGGCTATGGCGCGACGTCGGACGGTTACGACATGGTGGCGCCGTCGGGCGAAGGCGCCGAGCGCTGCATGCGCATGGCGATTTCGACGGTGAAGACGCCGATCGACTACATCAATCCGCACGCCACCTCGACGCCGGCCGGCGATCCGCCGGAGATCGAGGCGATCCGAAAGGTGTTCGGCACCGGCGACAAGTGCCCGCCGATCTCGGCGACCAAGGCGTTGACCGGCCATTCGCTCGGCGCTACCGGCGTGCAGGAGGCGATCTACTCGCTTCTGATGCTGAACAACGGCTTCGTCTGCGAGAGCGCCCATATCACCGAACTCGATCCGGTGTTTGCCGACATGCCGATCGTGCGCAAGCGCATCGACAACGCCAAGCTCGGCACCGTGCTGTCGAACTCCTTCGGCTTCGGCGGCACCAACGCCACGCTGGTGTTCAAGCGGTTGGATGCGTGATGTACTCGTCATGCCCCGCCACCGGGTCTCGCCTTCGGCGAGCCCGATGACAGGCTCCGTCGGGGCATCCAGTGCGCCGCGGCCTCTCGGCTAAATCACTGACCCCTCTGGAATACTGGATCACCCGCATTCGCGGGTGATGACGTCGAAGACAATGGGAGCGAGCGTACGATGCAAGACCTGATGAAAGGCAAGCGCGGGCTGATCATGGGCGTCGCCAATGATCATTCGATCGCCTGGGGCATCGCCAAGACGCTTCACGCGCAGGGCGCCGAACTCGCCTTCACCTATCAGGGCGAGGCGCTCGGCAAGCGCGTCAAGCCGCTGGCGCAATCGCTCGGCGTCGATACGGTGCTGTCGTGCGACGTCGAAGACCTTGCCAGCGTCGATTCGGTTTTCGCGGCGCTGAAGGCCAAATGGGGCGGGCTCGACTTCGTCGTCCACGCGATTGCGTTCTCCGACAAGAATGAGTTGAAGGGGCGCTATGCCGATACCACGCGCGAGAACTTTTCGCGCACCATGCTGATCTCCTGCTTTTCGTTCACCGAAATCGCCAAGCGCGCCGCCGAGCTGATGCCCGAGACCGGTGGCTCGATGATCACGCTGACCTTCGGAGGGTCGGTGCGCGTGATGCCGAATTACAACGTGATGGGTGTGGCGAAAGCGGCGCTGGAAGCGTCAGTACGCTATCTCGCCGCCGACTTCGGCCCGCGCAAGATCCGCATCAATTCGATCTCGGCCGGCCCAGTGCGCACGCTGGCGGGCTCCGGCATCGGCGATGCGCGCGCGATGTTCGCCTTCCAGCAGAAACACTCGCCGCTCGGTCGCGGCGTGACGCTGGAAGAACTCGGCGGCTCCGCGCTCTATCTGTTGTCCGACCTGTCAGGCGGTGTCACCGGGGAAATCCACTACGTCGATTCCGGCTACAACGTGATCTCGATGCCGCGGCCCGAAGAGCTGAAGGGAACGGCCGAATAGCCCATTTCTCGTCATGCCCCGCGTATGCGGGGCATCCAGTACGCCGCGGCCTCTCGTTTCAATCACCAACGTCTCTGGGATACTGGATCACCCGCCCCAGTGCGCAATTGCGCACAAGGCGGTGATGACGGCGAGGTTCACCCCGCCGCGATCTTCTCCGCGCGCTGAAAGGCCGGACGCGCCGCGCAGCGGTCGATATAAGCGTCGAATGACGGCCGTGGCGGCACCATCTTGAACATCCGCACCGCAAAATTCAGCCCCGAGCCGAGCATGATGTCGGCGGCCGAAAACTTCTCGCCGAGAATCCAGGGGCCCTTCTGCAGGGCGGCATCGAGCACGTCGAACGTTTGGGTCGCGCTGCCCCATGACGCTGTGCTCGACGGCACCTCCAGCTTCGTGAAGAGCTGGATCAGCGCCGGTTCGATGCAGCTCGGCGAGAAGAACAGCCACTGCAGATATCTTGCGCGCAGCGGATCGGTGGCGGCCGGCGCAAGGTTGGTTTCGGGATAGCGGTCGGCGATGTAGGCGCAGATCGCTGCCGCCTCCCCGAGCGCGGCGTCGCCGTCCTTCAATCCCGGCACCTTGCCCATCGGATTGATCGCTAGATATTCCGGCGCCTTCTGCGCGCCCGTAGTGATGTCGGTGAGCACGCGTTCATAAGGCAGCCCGGCTTCTTCCAGCAGCCAGATCGCGGAGAAGGAGCGGGAGCGCGGCGACCAGTAGAGTTGGATCATGGGACGAGCCTTTCTTCGGCGTGGACGAACAGCGCTTGTTCATTGCGCGTCTGCCGCGAATTGGCAACGCACTATGCCTGGAACCAACGAGCCGTGCTCCAACGATATGTTGGTCAACTTCATTTCGCGCAGCAGATCGGTTGGCAGTTTCCAGAGACTCTAACCACCGGGGCCCCGCCATGCAGGAGTGCTCAATCGTTCTTGAGATAGTCGGGCAGCGTCTGATCGAGCCTTGCCGCAACCAGCGCACGGGTTCTTTCGCGAAGCATCGCATTACCCGGAACGGCTGTCGCCGGCTCGGGAAACAGCGAGTTGTCGAGTTTGGTGAGCGGATCCTCGGTCAGTCGCAAGCCTTCGGCCAGTCGCGTGCCTAAGCCAGCGAACGGACGACCAATAGTCTCGTAGTTGCCGCCGTCGAGCAGAGTCACGCCAACATTGGCGAACAGGTGCGAGTGCCTGACGACCGATCCTAGTCCGCGACTATATGCGCCGATGCCGTCAAGCATCAGATTGGTGCCCGGCACCTGCCCCTTGAATCGGGTTACAACAAGGTAGCGCTCGCAGTTCGCAGCCGGCGTGATGCTTCTGACGATCGCCGGCAGGCCCTCGCGGGGATCGGGTAAGAATCGTGACGTCGGATTATAGAAGGGCTCAAACGCGCCCTTCGGATAGGTGATCCTCCGCACGGCTGGATCAGTGCCGGTTGCCGCGCGTACCCGCGCGACTACGAGATCATCGAGTCCCCACCCCTCGACCGTGACCGCGCTCTCCTCGGTCTCAAATATCGTGAGGCCAAATCTTTGTACGGCAAAGCGGTCCCCGAGCGCCGAAATGACGCCAAGTCGGCAGGGACCCGTTTCCGCAGCAAGTGGTTGCTTCGCGGCCGCCTTGGCCTTGGGCGCCGCCTTCTTTGCGGCGGCTCTTGCGGGTGTCGATGCCGCCGGGGCACTGGTTGCTGAAGGGGACTGGGCCCACCCGTCTACCGCGAAGCATGACACGAGGATGGCGGCAGCGAAGCTACGGAACATGGCCTGAAGAACGAGAGTTGATGACAGTGAGCAAATAAACTAGAGGATGCGGGCTCCGTTCGCAAGCCGAGCGATGGCCTTCACGCCGATTTTCGCCAGCGATAATATTTCATGAAGCGGCTGATCGCCGGTTCGACCTCTTCCTTCTCGAACACAAAGCCCTCGCGCTCGTACCAGCGCCAGGCCTTTTCGTTCTCGCGCACGCAGCGCAGCCAGATTTCGTCCGGCAGATGTTTGCGCGAAAAGGCGAGTAGTTGGCGTCCGACGCTGTTGCCCTGATATTCCGGCGCGACGAACAACTGGTCGAGATAGCGATCTGAAAGATGCAACGCGAGCATCGCCGCCAATTTCCCGTTGTCGTCGGCGACGTAAAGGCTCCAGCCCTTCTCCACCTCCATCGGGACACGCGCGCGCAACTTTGCCAGCAGGGCGTCGCTGGCATCTTCCAATCCGGTCGAGACCCAACTGTCCATCCAGACCCGGGCGATACGGTCATACTCGTCTGGTCGGGCGAGGCGGATGATGATTTGTGACACGGTGATATCTCCCGAGGCGCCTGATGCGTCAGGTCCGTGATTTCCGTGATGACGATCCCGTCTTGCGCTGTTCGCGCAATGCGTCGGCTGCGAGGCAAACCACTTCGGAGATTTGCTGGAGCTGTCCGGCGAGCGGGCTTGTCTTGCGCCAGACCATGCCGATGGTTCGCGACGGCTGCGGATTCCTGAAGCGGGCAACGGAGACCGGCGCCGAGCGGGTTTCCACCGCAACCGCCATTTCCGGGATCAGGGTGACGCCGATACCGGCGCCGACCATTTGCACGAGCGTCGACAGCGAGCTCGCGTCCAGAACTTCCCGCGGCGGCGAGGACTGCATGTTGCAGAACGACAGCGCCTGATCGCGGAAGCAATGGCCCTCCTCGAGCAGCAAGAGCCGCATTTCGCGCAGCGTGTCGTGGCTCGGTACCGGCGTTCCTTCATCCTCGCCCGGCCGCACCAGCAGGAAATTCTCAGAAAAGCACGCGACCTCGGTCAGTGAAGGCTCCGACACCGGCAGCGCAACGATCGCGGTATCGAGCCGGCCCTCGACAACTTCCTTGATCAGCTTCGGCGTTAGCGTCTCACGCACGTGAATGTCGAGCTCCGGATGCAGGCGCGCGAGATTCTCGATTACCTTCGGCAAAAGATAGGGCGCAATCGTAGGAATCATGCCGATGCGTAAGCGCCCTGCGAGCCGGTCACGCGAGGCACGGGCAAAATCTCCGAGTTCGTCGACCGAGCGCAGGATGTCGCGGACACGCTGGACGATCTCTTCGCCGAACTTCGTCAGCGTCACCTGTCGCGCGCTTCGTTCCAGCAGCACGCCGCCCAGGACCTCTTCCATTTCCTTGATTTGCATCGACAGCGCCGGCTGCGAGATCGAACATGCCTCCGCTGCGCGTCCGAAATGGCCGTGACGTGCCAGCGCATCGAAATAGCGAAGCTGTCTGAGTGTCATCTGGATCATCAGAATATCTTATCAGATCGATCATTAAAATCAACTTCACCTGATGGAAGGCACTGCTTAGAGTGCTTCCAATCCGAACAGGAAGCGACCTCAGGAGACAATCATGGATGACAAGACCAAATGCCCGTTCTCGGGCGGCAACCGCGCGCGCACGAACCGCGACTGGTGGCCGGACGCGCTCGACGTTTCGATCCTTCACCGCAATTCCACGCTCTCCGATCCGATGGGCGAGGCGTTCGACTACGCCAAGGAATTCAAGACGCTCGACCTCAATGCCGTGATCAAGGACCTGCACGCGTTGATGACGGACTCGCAGGAATGGTGGCCGGCCGACTTCGGTCACTACGGCGGCCTGATGATCCGCATGGCGTGGCACAGCGCGGGCACCTACCGCATCACGGATGGCCGCGGCGGCGCCGGCGCCGGTCAGCAGCGCTTCGCGCCGCTGAATAGCTGGCCTGACAACGCCAACCTCGACAAGGCGCGCCGGCTGTTGTGGCCGATCAAGCAGAAATACGGCCGGAAAATCTCATGGGCCGACCTGATGATTCTGGCTGGCAACGTCGCGCTGGAATCGATGGGCTTCAAGACGTTCGGCTTCGCCGGCGGCCGCCCCGACGTCTGGGAGCCCGAGGAGCTGTTCTGGGGGCCTGAGGGCACCTGGCTCGGCGACGAACGCTATAGCGGCGAACGCCAGCTCGCCGAGCCGCTCGGCGCCGTGCAGATGGGCCTCATCTACGTCAACCCGGAAGGGCCGAACGGCAATCCGGACCCGATCGCGGCGGCCAAGGATATCCGCGAGACCTTCTTCCGCATGGCGATGAACGACGAGGAAACCGTCGCCCTGATTGCGGGCGGCCACTCGTTCGGCAAGACCCACGGCGCCGGCGACCCGTCGCTGGTCGGAGCGGACCCGGAAAGCGGTGCGCTCGAGGATCAGGGCCTCGGCTGGAAGAGCAAGCATGGCACGGGCGTCGGCGCCGACGCCATCACCGGCGGCCCTGAAGTCACCTGGACGCAGACGCCGACCAAGTGGAGCAATCTGTTCTTCAAGAACCTGTTCGAAAACGAATGGGAACTGACGCAGAGCCCGGCTGGCGCGAAGCAGTGGAAGGCAAAAGGGACGGAAGCCACGATCCCGGACGCCTACGACAAGTCGAAGAAACATGTGCCGACCATGCTGACCACCGACCTGTCGCTGCGCCTCGACCCGGCCTACGAGAAGATCTCGCGGCGCTTCTACGAGCATCCGGACCAGTTCGCGGATGCGTTCGCGCGTGCCTGGTTCAAGCTCACGCACCGCGATATGGGCCCGATCGCGCGTTACCTCGGCCCGCTGGTGCCGAAGGAAACGCTGATCTGGCAGGACCCGATTCCGGCGGTCGATCATCCGCTGATCGGCGAGCAGGACATCGCCGCGCTGAAGGCGAAGATTCTCGCCTCCGGCCTGTCGGTGTCCCAGCTCGTCTCGACTGCATGGGCATCGGCCTCGACGTTCCGCGGCTCCGACAAGCGTGGTGGCGCGAACGGCGCGCGGATTCGCCTCAGCCCGCAGAAGGACTGGGAGGTCAACCAGCCGGCCGAGCTCAAGACCGTGCTGCAGAAGTTAGAGTCGATCCAGAAGGAGTTCGGCAAGAAGGTTTCGCTTGCCGACCTGATCGTTCTCGCCGGCTGCGCGGCGGTCGAAAAAGCCGCCAAGGACGCCGGACTGGACGTCAAGGTTCCGTTCTCGCCGGGTCGCATGGACGCCTCGCAGGAGCAGACCGACGTCGAATCCTTCGCCCCGCTCGAACCGCGTGCCGACGGCTTCCGCAACTTCGTCAGCGCCAAGAAGCACCAGTTCATGAAGCCCGAGGAAGCATTGGTGGACCGGGCGCAGTTGCTGCGGCTGACGGGGCCCGAGATGACAGTTCTCGTCGGCGGCCTGCGTGTCCTCGGCGCCAATTTCGGCGGGTCGAAGCACGGCGTGTTCACCCAAAAGCCCGGCACGCTGACGAACGACTTCTTCGTCAACCTGCTCGACATGGGCACGCAATGGCAGCCCGCCGGCTCCGACGGCGTATACGAGAGCCGAGACCGCAAGACGAATGCCGTCAAGTGGACCGGCACCCGCGTCGACCTGATCTTCGGTTCGCACTCGCAGCTCCGCGCCTTCGCGGAAGTCTATGCGTGCACGGACTCGAAGGAGAAGTTTGCGAAGGATTTCGTGGCGGCGTGGACCAAGGTGATGAACCTCGATCGATTCGACATCGCCTGATCCTGGCAAGAGCCATCCGGAAAACAAAAAAGGGCGGCCGAGAGGCCGCCCTTTTCACATGGGATTTCACTTGGGATGCGCTCAAACGCCGAGTGTACCGGCCTTCGCCGCGGCATAACGCTCGGCGATCTTGGCCCAGTTCACCGTATTCCACCACGCTTTCAGATAATCCGCGCGGCGGTTCTGGTAGTTCAGGTAATAAGCGTGCTCCCAGACGTCGTTGCCCATCAGGGCGCGCTTGCCGTCCATCATCGGATTGTCCTGGTTCGGACGGGTCTCGATCGCAAGCTTGCCGTCCTTGCCCACCGTCACGAACACCCAGCCCGAGCCGAACTGGCGTCCGCCGGCAGCATTAAAATCGTTCTGGAATTTTTCCATGCCGCCGAGATCGCGGTCGATCGCCGCCAGCACCTCGCCTTCCGGCTTGCCGCCGTTCGGACCCATGATCTCCCAGAACATGGTGTGGTTGGCATGGCCGCCGAGATTGTTGCGGACGGTGAATTTGATGCTGTCGTCGAGCGCATTCAGGTTGCCGAGCACGTCCTCGATCTTCGCCGTGCCCAATTGCGCATTGGTCTTGGCGACGTTGTTGAGGTTGGCGACATAGGCTGCATGGTGCTTGCCATGGTGGATTTCCATCGTCTTGGCGTCGATGTGGGGTTCGAACGCGTTGGTCGGATAGGTCAGCGGCGGCAGCGTGAACGGCCCGGTTGGGGCGGCGGCCGGGGCGGGAGCGGCGGCCTGCGCGAAGACGAGACGTGGGGCTGTAGCCACGGCCGCGATACCGGTTGCAGCAAACATCAAGTGGCGTCGGGACATGGATGGCATCGACTTCTCCTGTAAGTGAACTGAGTGAATATCCGTTGGACAGAACGCCGTAGGCCGCTGCGCGCGGCAATGTACGGATGATGGGCAGGATCGGGTTTCGTTTTCTGTCCTCGTAAGCCTGCGACGTAATCGCACAGGTGCTGCCGTCCCGACAATGTAACTCAGGCCGCCAACAAAAAAGGGCGGCCGTTCGGCCGCCCTTTTGTTCACATTTTAGCGATGCCTTACTCGCCGGCGGCTTCACGCGGCGCCTGGCCTTCTGCCTTCTGTTTGGCCTCGAGGTCCTCGCCGGTCACCTGATCGACCACCTTCATCGACAGCCGTGTCTTGCCGCGGTCGTCGAAGCCCAGCAGCTTGACCTTGACCTTGTCGCCTTCCTTAACGACGTCGGAGGTCTTCTGCACGCGGCTGGCGGCGAGCTGGCTGATGTGGACCAGGCCGTCCTTGGCGCCGAAGAAGTTCACGAAGGCGCCGAACTCCATCACCTTGACCACGGTGCCCTCATAGATCTGGCCGATCTCCGGATCGGAGGCGATCGACTTGATCCACTTGATCGCGGCCTTCATCGCCTCGCCGTCGTTGGAGGCGACCTTGACGGTGCCGTCGTCCTCGATGTTGACCTTGGCGCCGGTCTTTTCGACGATCTCGCGGATCACCTTGCCGCCGGTGCCGATCACTTCACGGATCTTGTCGGTCGCGATCTTGAAGGTCTCGATCCGTGGCGCGTATTCGCCGAGCTCGGCGCGGGCGTTGGTCAGCGCCTTGGCCATTTCGCCGAGGATGTGGACACGCCCTTCCCTCGCCTGACCGAGCGCGACCTTCATGATCTCCTCGGTGATGCCCTCGATCTTGATGTCCATCTGCAGCGAGGTGATGCCCTGGTCGGTGCCGGCGACCTTGAAGTCCATGTCGCCGAGATGATCCTCGTCGCCGAGAATGTCGGACAGAACCGCAAAGCGTTGGTCTTCCAGGATCAGGCCCATCGCGATACCAGCGGTCGGCCGCTTCAAGGGAACGCCGGCATCCATCAGCGCCAGCGAAGCGCCGCACACCGATGCCATCGACGAGGAGCCGTTGGATTCGGTGATCTCGGAGACCACGCGCACCGTGTAGGGGAATTCGTGGTGCGGCGGCAGGACCGGGTGGATCGCGCGCCAGGCGAGCTTGCCGTGGCCGATCTCGCGGCGCTTGGTGCCGCCGAGGCGTCCGGTTTCACCGACCGAGTAGGGCGGGAAGTTGTAGTGCAGCAGGAACGTTTCCTTATACGTTCCCGACAGCGCGTCGATGTACTGCTCGTCCTCGCCGGTGCCGAGCGTGGTCACGACCATCGCCTGGGTCTCGCCGCGGGTGAACAGCGCCGAACCATGGGCGCGCGGCAGGACGCCGACTTCGGCGATGATGTTGCGCACGGTCTTGACGTCGCGGCCGTCGATGCGCTTGCCGGTATCGAGAATGTTCCAGCGAACGATCTTGGCTTCGAGCTCCTTGAACACGCCGGCGATGCGCAGCTTGTCGTATTTCGGCTCCTGGCCTTCCGGGAAATAGTGCGCAATCACCTTTTCCTTGGCCTTGCCGACCGCTGCATAGCGCTCCTGCTTGACCGGAATCGCGTAGGCCGAGCGCAGGTCCTGCTCGACCAGGCCGAGCATTTCCTTCTCGATCTCGCTGTTGTCGATGATGGTGACTTCGCGCGGGTCCTTGGCGGCCTTTTCGGCCAGCTCGATGATCGCCTTGATCACCGGCTGGAAGTGGCGGTGACCGAACATGACCGCGCCGAGCATGATCTCTTCCGAGAGCTCCTTGGCTTCGGATTCGACCATCAGCACCGCGTCCGACGTGCCGGCGACGACGAGGTCGAGCTGCGTGTCGGTCATTTCATCGAGCGTCGGGTTGAGGATGTATTCGTCGTTGCTGAAGGCAACGCGCGCGGCGCCGATCGGTCCCTTGAACGGAGCGCCCGACAGTGTCAGCGCGGCCGAGGCGGCGACCATCGACAGCACGTCGGGATCGTTCTCCATGTCATGCGAGAGCACGGTGACGATTACCTGGGTTTCATTGCGCCAGCCGTCGGCGAACAGCGGACGGATCGGGCGATCGATCAGGCGGGAAACCAGCGTCTCCTTTTCGGTCGGACGTCCCTCGCGCTTGAAGTAGCCGCCCGGAATGCGGCCCGCGGCGTAGGTCTTTTCCTGGTAGTCCACGGTCAGCGGCAGGAAGTCGACGCCTTCGCGCGGCGCTTTGGCGGCAACGACGGTGGCAAGCACCACGGTCTCGCCATAGGTCGCCATCACGGCGCCGTCGGCTTGACGGGCGATCTTGCCGGTTTCCAGCTTGAGGGGACGTCCACCCCAGTCGATCTCGACGGAATGCGTATTAAACATAGTGGTCTTCTTTCATGGGTTCACGAGAGAGCGGAGCCCAAAAACACAAAGACCATGCGCAAGATGGCGGGACGCTGATCGCAACATGAGATCAGCACCCGGCGATCCTGCCATGGTCTTTATCTTTCGGATGGCGTCCATCCTCCCGGCAGTCATGGGCACCTTGCCCTGTCCAGCGGCCGGATTGCTGCTGGACGTTTGTCGAGCACGATCCTTGTCGGATGATGCTCCTTGCGCATGATCGTCTCCAAAAACTGGAGTCCGCTTCTTCGGAAAATCATGCGAAAACGCGCGCAAACTGCGCGCGCGCACACTCAAATCAACGGCGAATGTTATGCTTTTCGAGCAACGCCTTGTAACGCGCCTCGTCCTTCTTCTTGATGTAGTCGAGAAGCGAGCGGCGCGTCGACACGAGCTTCAGGAGGCCGCGGCGTGAATGATTGTCCTTCACGTGGGTCTTGAAGTGGCCCGTGAGATTGTTGATGCGTTCCGACAGGATCGCAACCTGGACCTCGGGCGAGCCGGTGTCGCCGGCTTTGGTGGCATTCGTCTTGATGACTTCCGCTTTGCGTTCGGCGGTAATCGACATCGTCAAACTCTCTCATTGCTGCGACCGGGACTGGCAGTCAGCCCGGTCAGGTTGAACACGCGCTTGGGGATGAGTTCGCCATTGCCAATTTCAGCAAGCGCCAAAAGGCGGCCTGCCACCGTGACATAGACTGTGCCGCTACTATTGGGCGCATCCCGTCCGCGCAACAAAACGGCCTGGCCCCTGTGGAGCCTTGCCGCATCAGCCCGTGTGACGGCCAGTGCCGGGATGTCGTCCAGCGCGGTCTCAACGGGCAAAAGCGCGTCGGCGAGGCTTCCCTCGCCAGACGCGGCTCTATTGCATAAAGCCTCCAACTCTTCCAGCGGAATCATGTCCGTCTCGCGGAACGGGCCGACCAACGTCCGCCGCAACGCGCAGATATGGCCGAAACAGCCCAGAATCCGGCCGATATCGCGGGCCAGGGCCCGGACATAGGTACCCTTGCCACACTCCGCCTCGAACACGGATTGGCCGTTATCTACATGTTCTACAAGGGTTAATTCGTGAATCTCGACCGGCCTGGGCTTCAATTCGACGGTTTCGCCGTCACGCGCCAGGTCATAGGCGCGCTCGCCCTGGACCTTGATCGCCGAATATTGCGGCGGGATCTGCTCGATCAGCCCGGTGAACTGGGGCAGCAGGGCCCGGATCGCGTCCGCTGACGGGCGGAGTTCGCTGCGCTGGGTCACCCGCCCCTCGGTATCGTCGGTGTCGCGCTCCTCGCCCCAGGCGACCGTGAAGCGGTAGCGCTTGCGGCCGTCCATCACGAATGGAACCGTCTTGGTGGCCTCGCCGAGCGCGATCGGCAGGCCGCCGGACGCCAGCGGATCGAGCGTGCCGGCGTGGCCGGCGCGCTTGGCCTGGAACAGGCGCTTGAGAATGGCAACCGCGTGCGTCGAGGTCATGCCGATCGGCTTGTCGAGAATCACCCAGCCATGAACATCGCGCTTGTCGCGCCGCGGCTGGTTGTTCTGGCGCGGCTGTTTGGTGTGGCGCGGATCGTTGTTGTCGCGGCGATTACTATCGTCCGCGCGGCGTTCGCCGTTGTCGACGCGGCGTTCACCATCGTTGCGTGAATCGGAAAAATTATTTTTTTCAGGGTCGTGCGAATCGGCAGTTTGCTGCTCGATCGCGCGGTTGGCAGCGGTCGTAACCATCACTTGTCGTCCGAATCGGGTGCGAGGTCTCTTTGCACCGCAGGTGTTCGCAGTAATTTCTCGATCCGTTCCGCTTCGTCGAATCGTTCGTCGACGCGAAAGCGAAGGTCGGGAGCAAATTTTAAGTTAACGCGATGCGCGATCTCGCCGCGCAGGAACTTCTTGTTGCGTTCGAGCGCCGCAATCACGACGTCGGTGTCGCGTCCACCGAGCGGCATCACGTAAATCGTCGCGAGCTTCAGGTCCGGCGACATTCGCACCTCGGGAACGGTGATGATGTGGCCTTCGAGGTCGGGGTCGTGCACGTTACCGTGCGACAGAATATCGGCGACCGCATGGCGCACCGTTTCGCCGACGCGCAATTGTCGTTGCGAGCCGCCGGGAGCGGAACCCTTGTTTTTCCTGGTCATCATGGCCTTGCCCCGGTGCTTGTCCGAGTTTCCATGTAGCGTGCTGCGTCCGCAAACGCATTCTCGGATGTGAAAGCCCGTCGCGGCAGCACAAACGCCTCGGCTTTGCTGACGAAGACAAGAATGCGCCGCGGCGTCCTGATAATGTCCTGGATCCCGGACCATGCGACGACGCCGGAATGGTGTGACATGCTCCAATGAATGCCGTCCGCCTCGAATCTCAAAACGACATCGGCGTCGGCTATCGCCAGCCGCCGATAGGCAAGACGCGCAATAAGCCACTCCAGCAGCCAAGCGAAGATCATCAATCCGGCAAAGCCGGCGAGCGCCAGCGCGGTGCTGCCCAGATCGGGCGAGCCTTTTGTCTTCAGATAATCCAGGATCACCTGGGCGCTGACGATCACCAGGAAAAGCGCGGCCCACATGCAATAGCGAATCCAGTAGGTGTGGCGTCCGAATACGCCGTTCCACGCCCGCGCCCGTGTCGCCGCGAGATAGTCCTCAAAGAGATAAGTATACTTGATGCCGGGCGGCATGGCCGCCTCGGTGGCCTGATGGCCTTCCGTTGACAACATTCTGTATATCCAATTGTCATCATCACCCGCGACTGCGGGTGATCCAGTATTCCGTGCTCGAAGCAAATAGCGGTGACTACTGGATGCCCCGCTTCCGCGGGGCATGACGGTTCAGTTCAAAAATCCCAAGCTCTTCGTAAGACTTGGACTTACAGAGAGCGCTGGATCGTCTCCACGCGATAACATTCGATGACGTCGCCGACACGCATGTCGCCGTAATTCTCGAACGCCATGCCGCATTCCTGGCCGGACTGCACTTCCTTCACTTCGTCCTTGAAGCGTTTCAGCGTCGAAAGCTTGCCTTCGTGCACGACGACGTTGTCGCGGATCAGGCGAACATTGGCGCCGCGCTCCACGGTGCCGTCGGTGACGCGGCAGCCGGCGACCTTGCCGACCTTGGAAATGTTGAACACTTCCAGGATCTGCGCATTGCCCAGCATGGTTTCGCGCAGCGTCGGCGCGAGCAGGCCGGACATCGCCTTTTTGATGTCGTCGACGAGATCGTAGATGATGTTGTAGTAGCGGATCTCGATGCCGTTGCGCTTGGCGGCCGCGGCGGCTTCCTTGTTGGCGCGTACCGAAAAGCCGATGATCGCGGCATTGAAGCCTTCCGCCAGCGTGACGTCGGATTCGGAGATGCCGCCGACGCCCGCGTGCAGGATGCGCGCGGCGACTTCGTCGGTGCCGAGTTTTTCCAGCGAACCCAAAATGGCTTCGAGCGAGCCCTGCACGTCGGCTTTGACGATCAGCGGGAATTCCTTGCGGCCCGCGGTCTTGAGCTGCGACATCATCTGCTCGAGCGAGCCGCGCATGCCGGAAATCGAGGCAGCGGCGTTCTCGCGCTTCTGGTGGGCGCGATAGCTCGTTACCTGGCGGGCGCGGGCTTCGTTCTCGACCACCGCAAGGCGGTCGCCGGCTTCCGGCGGGCCGTTGAAGCCGAGCACCTCGACCGGCACCGAAGGTCCGGCTTCGTCGATGTTCTCGCCCTGGTCCGAGATCAGCGCGCGGACACGGCCCATTTCGGCGCCGGCCACGATGATGTCGCCAACCCTCAGCGTGCCGCGCTGGACCAGCACGGTCGCAACCGGGCCGCGGCCACGATCGAGCTTGGCTTCGATCACGGTGCCTTCGGCAGGCCGTTCCGAATTGGTCTTGAGGTCGAGCAGCTCGGCCTGCAGCGCGATCATTTCGAGCAGCTTGTCGAGATTGGTCTTGTTCTTGGCGGAGACCTCGACGTCGACGACTTCGCCGCCGAACGATTCGACCTGAACCTCGTGCTGCAAGAGCTCGGTGCGCACGCGTTCCGGCTTCGCGTCCGGCTTGTCGATCTTGTTGATCGCCACGATCATCGGCACCTTCGCCGCCTTGGCGTGGTTGATCGCCTCCACCGTCTGCGGCATGACGCCGTCATCGGCCGCCACCACCAGGATCACGATATCGGTGACCTTGGCGCCGCGCGCACGCATCGCGGTGAACGCGGCGTGGCCGGGCGTATCGATGAAGGTGATCTTCTTGCCGCTTTCGGGCGAGGTCACCTGATAGGCGCCGATATGCTGGGTGATGCCGCCGGCTTCGCCCGACACCACGTTGGCGTGGCGCAGTGCGTCAAGCAGCGAGGTCTTGCCGTGATCGACATGACCCATCACGGTGACGACCGGCGAGCGCGGCTCGGTATCGGTGGAATCGTCGACGACGTCGAACAGGCCTTCTTCAACGTCGGACGCGGCGACGCGCTTGACGGTGTGGCCCAGTTCCTCGGCGATTAGCTGCGCGGTATCGGCATCGATCACGTCGGTGATCTTATGCATCGCGCCCTGCTTCATCAGCAGGCGGATGACATCGACCGCGCGCTCCGACATGCGGTTGGCGAGTTCCTGGATCGTGATCGCTTCCGGAATCGTGACCTCGCGGACCAGCTTTTCCTTCGGCTCGTTAGCGGCATGGCCCTTCAGGCGCTGGGTGCGGCGGCGGAACGAGGCGATTGAACGCTCGCGCACGTCATCATTGAGCGCGGTGACCACGGTCAGGCGGCCGCGCTCCTTTTGCGGGCCGGGCTTGTGGGTGGTCTTGGGAGCGGCTACGGGGCGCATGGCGCCGCCGGGGCCGCGCCGAATCTGACGTGGACCTTCGTCTTCATCGGAACCGTCGGCGGCAACGCCCGGGGCACGCGCGGGCGGCACTGCTGCCGCCGGCCGGGCGCCGGCCGGGCGGGCCGCGGCGGGTCGCGCTGCGGCGGGTGCCGGTGTCGCCGCGGGCTTGGCCTCGGTCTCGCCAAATCGCTTCTTCGCCTCGACTTCGGCCTTGCGCTTGGCTTCCTCTTCCAGGCGGTGCCGTTCTTCCTCGGCCTTGCGGCGGGCTTCGGCGGCCTCACGTTCGGCCTGTTCGATGCCTTCACGGCTGGCGCGGCGCTTGGCCTCTTCCTCGGCCAGACGCCGTTCCTCGATTTCGCGCATCTTGGCGTCGGCCAGCGCGCTAGCGCGGGCGGAACGCTCGTCTTCCGTCAATGTTCGCAGCACCACGCCCGAACCGCCGCGCGGCCCGGCACCCGGCGTTGCTGCAGGGCGGGAGAGGGGGGCCTTTGCGGCGGGCGCCGCCTTGGCGGCGGTCGGCTCGGGCGCATGCGTCTCAGTGGCGGGCGCGTCGCCGCCGACGCGGCGCTTGCCACGCTTTTCGACCACGACCTGCTTGGTCCGGCCATGGCTGAAGCTCTGGCGCACGGTGCCCGTCTCGACCCGCGGCTTCAGCGTCAAGGTCTTGGTCGGAACACTCAAAGTCTTGTCGCCAGGCGTTTTGGTATCAACCATTCAGCAGTCCTAATCTCGTTAGCGTTGTGCGTTTTCCGCACCGTCATTGAAGCAGGTCTTCGGAACCAATCTTCGTCAGTCAGAATTTCTGGCCGCCATCCCGGTCTTGTCGTCATCGTCCGTCCGGTATCGAACCAGGATCTGGCAGCGCGACAGGAACGTCTTGCTCGCCGGGCCCGCGAGCAGCGCAGCATGTATCACATTTGACCGGCCCAGTGCCAAATCCAATTGTGCCGAGGTTAAAGCACTAACAATCGGCAAATCCCGCGATTCACCGATATTTCGGCCCCTTTGCCCGGCGATCGCGTCCAATTTGCGGATTCCGTCGGCCGCGCCGTCGGAAGCGTGGACCAGGACTTCGGCCCTGCCCTGCTCGAGCAGGCCCTCGACCTTGGCAAAGCCGGAAATCACCTGACCGGCCTTGGCCGCCATGGCCAGTGCCTCGGTGCAGCTTCGCTCCAGCAGGGCCTCGGTATCGGCGGGAAGGGTCGCCGCGACCCGGACGTCGCGCTTGAACCCTCTGGTAAATTGGTGACGCCGCACCGCTTCCGCAACCGTCCGGCGCGAGGCCGATACCCAGAGGCCGCGGCCGGGCAGCTTGCGTTTCAAATCGGGGATCACCTCGCCCGAGGGGGCGACAACGAACCGGATCAGCTCGTCGACCGGACGCACCTCGCGACTGACCGCGCACATCCGCATGGTCGCGGACTTGTCGGTCCGCGGCCCATGGTCGAGATCGGGGTCAGCCAAAGCAAGCATGCGTGTTTTATAGCTCCAGTCATCTGCGCACGGTCTGCGCGCAGAAAAGAGTTTCGGTTTTGCGGAACACCCGCATTACGCCGTCTGGTCTTCGGTGGCTTCAGCCGTCTCGGATTGCTTGGCGAGTTCGGCCGCGGTGATCCAGCCGGCAATGACGCGAGCCTGCATGATCATGGCTTCCGCATCTTCGCGCGAGATCTCGTTGGCGTCGAGAATGCCGGGATGCTTGGTCGGCTCGCCGCCTTCCTTGCGCTCGGTCCAGCCGACCAGATCGTCGGTGGCGCAGCCCGCCAGATCCTCGACCGTCTTGATGTCGTTTTCGCCGAACTTCACCAGCATCTTCGAGGTCACGCCGGGGACCTTCTTCATTGCATCTTCCACGCCGAGTTCCTTGCGCTTGTTTTCCAGCTCGGTTTCGAGCTGCTCCAGATATTCTCTCGCCCGGCTCTGCAGCTCGTTGGCGGTTTCCTCGTCGAACCCCTCGATGCCGGCCAATTCCTTGGCATCGACCAGCGCCAGTTCCTCGACCGACGTGAAGCCTTCGGATGCCAGCAACTGACCCACCACTTCGTCGACGTTCAGCGCTTCCATGAAAACGCGGGTCGAGTTCTCGAAATCGGCCTGACGGCGCTCGGATTCTTCCTGCTCGGTGAGAATGTCGATATCCCAGCCGGTCAATTGCGAGGCGAGGCGCACGTTCTGGCCGCGGCGGCCGATCGCCAGCGAGAGCTGGTTGTTGGTGTCGGGAACCACGACCTCGATCCGCTCGCGGTCCTCGTCGATCACGACCTTGGCGACTTCGGCGGGCGCCAGCGCGTTGACGACGAAGGTCGCGATGTCGGGCGACCACGGAATGATGTCGATCTTTTCGCCCTGCAGTTCGTTCACCACCGCCTGCACGCGCGAGCCGCGCATGCCGACGCAGGCGCCGACCGGATCCACCGAAGAATCCCGGGAAATCACGCCGATTTTCGCGCGCGAGCCGGGATCGCGGGCTACCGCTTTGATCTCGACGATGCCGTCGTAGATTTCCGGCACTTCCTGCGCGAACAGTTTGGCCATGAACTGCGGATGGGTGCGGGAGAGGAAGATCTGCGGTCCGCGGGTTTCGCGGCGGACGTCGAAGATGTAGGCGCGGACGCGGTCGCCGTTGCGGAACACCTCGCGTGGCAGCATTTCGTCGCGGCGGATGATGGCTTCGCCGCGGCCGAGATCGACGATCACGCTGCCATATTCGACGCGCTTGACGACGCCGTTGACGATGTCGCCGATGCGGTCCTTGAATTCCTGGTATTGCCGGTCGCGTTCGGCCTCGCGCACCTTCTGCACGATCACCTGCTTGGCGGATTGCGCGGCGATGCGGCCATATTCAAGCGGCGGCAGGGTATCGGCGATGGTGTCGCCGACCTGGGCGCCCGGATTGGCGCGCTGCGCGTCCGCCAGCGAAATCTGATTCGCCGAGTTCTCGACGTGATCGACCACCAGCATGTGGCGGGACAGCCGCAGTTCGCCCTTCTTGGCGTCGATCTCGGCGTGAACGTCGGTCTCGCTGCCGTAACGGGCGCGGGCCGCCTTGGCGATGGCGTCTTCCATCGCGGCGATCACGATGCCGCGGTCGATCGACTTTTCGCGGGCAACCGCGTCTGCGATCTGCAGCAACTCGAGTTTGTTGGCACTGACTGCCATGGTCTAGTCTCCTTCGGTAGGATCGATCTCGCCCCTGCGGAGTCTCTCTGCAGCGAGGCGGTGTTTCTTTGTATTCGTCGGCTCCGGCTTCTTGCCGGTCTTCGGTTTCTTGCCCTTCGCCGGATCGCTCTTTTTTGCGTGCGGCGGAGGCGGCGGCACCAGCCCGAGATTCTGCTTCAACTCGCGCTCGGCTTGCTTGCCGCGCCGCATCGATTCAGCGACCAACTCGTCGGTCAGAACCAGCCGGGCGTCGGAGATGTCTTCCATCACCAGGAGCACGTCGGCATCTTCGTCCGCGCGTGTGTCATCCCGATGTAGCCGCACGGCATTGCCTTCGACACCTGCCAGGAGCCCGCGGAAGCGCTTGCGGCCCTGATGGGCGACCGCCATTTCGATCTTCACGAGATGACCGGCGTAGCGCTCGAAATCGGAACGGCGCACCAGCGGGCGGTCGATGCCAGGCGACGAAATCTCCAGACGGTAGGCGCGGTCGATCGGATCGGCGACGTCGAGCACTGGCGACAGCGCCCGCGAGATCGCCTCGCAATCCTCGATCTGCATCGAGCCGTCGGGCCGCTCCGCCATGATCTGGACGGTGCAGCCGGCCTCGCCGGAAATCTTGATCCGAACCAGCCGGTAGCCCATTCCCTGCAAGACCGGCCCGGCAACGGCCGACACCCGCGCCGCCACGCCCGGCTCGACGACGAGACGGGGCTCGGCCAAGAGGTCGGCATCCTCGGGAACAGCAGTTGGATCGGTCATGTCCAGGGTCAAAAGCGTCTTACTTGCATGGGTTTAGGCCGGGCCTAACCGGAGGTCCGGCCGGTTCCCCGAACCGCCCTTGAGGCCCCGTTCTGGGCAAGGCGGGTTCAGGTAATAAAAAAGAGCGGGTCCCGGGGGGCCCACTCTCAATACGCGATCGTATGAGAACCATAAGTTGCCGCGGATATAGCGGTTTTTCCGCAATCCGACAAGGCCCACAATCCCGTTAAGGCCGATTTTGCCAAGCTTTGAGAGCGGGGTAAAGTCTAACCCTTCATTCATGAACGCTGCCTAGATTTCCCGAAAAAACCAGCCAATTTTGGCCGGTTTAGGTGGGTTTATGATTGTTTCACCATCGCTGATCCCTGAACTCGACGACATTGTCAGTCGTGGCGACCCCAAGCGCCGCGCCGATGCCGCGCGTCGTATCAGCGAGCTTTTCCTGCAGGGTGCAGCAAGCTTCCGCCCCGATCACGTCGATTTTTTCGACGGCGTCCTGACCAGCCTCGTTCCGCATGCCGAGATCGAGGCGCGCGCCGAACTGGCCGAGCGCTTGTCGACACTGGCGAATGCGCCGCGTGGCCTGGTCGGCCAACTCGCCCATGAGGATGAAATCGCCATTGCAGGCCCGTTGCTGCGCCGCTCGCCGGTCATCGACGAAAAGATGTTGCTCGAAATTGCGTCCATGAAGGGCCAGGGTCATCTGCTGGCGATGGCGGAGCGGCCGACGCTTTCGGCCGATCTCACCGACGTCATGATCGCCCGCGGCGACCGCGCGGTGGTCAGGCGCGCCGCCGGCAATGCGGGCGCGGCCTTTTCATCGGAGGGCTATTCGACGCTGATCAAGCGCGCCGGCCAGGACGGCGTGCTGACGATCAGGCTCGGCCAGCGCGACGACCTGTCACCTACGCAATTGAAGGAGTTGCTCTCCGGCTCCATCGACGTCATCCGTCGCCGCCTGTTCCAGGTCGTCAAGCCCGAGCGGCAGGCCGATATCAGGCAGGCAATGACCGCTATCGCCGGCCCGTCCGAACGCGAGGAGCGACGCGACTTCGTGCCGGCGCAGCGCACGGTGCTGAAACTCCACCGTGAGGGCGCGCTCGGCGAAGGCGCGCTGCTCAACTTTGCCAGGGCCTTCAAATACGAGGAATCCATCGCCGCGCTGTCGGCGATGACCGGCGTCAAGATCGAAACCCTCGACCGCCTGATCAGCGGCGATCGCTACGATCCGATCCTGATCGCCGGCAAAGCCATCGATCTCGAATGGGCGACGGTGCGCGCGCTGATCATCCTTCGGCTCGGTCCGAACCGGACGGCATCACCTGCCGACATCGAAAGCGCGCGTGTGAACTACGTGCGCCTGATGCCTTTGACCGCCCAGCGCGTCGTCGAGTTCTGGAAGACGCGGTAGCAGTCTCGCCGGCCGCCGGCGTCATTGCGCGTAGCGGCGGACTTCGTTCTAGCGGAGCTGAGCGTAGGGTGTAGCATTCATCAGCAGCACACCAAACAGAAGAACCAGATAGAGTATGGAAAACGCAAACAGGCGACGAGCAGGCCGCCGTTGCTTATCGTCGCTCCGATGTACTTGCCATGAAAGAAAAACCATGATCGCCCCAAGGATCGCCGCAGCCGCGCCATAAATCGCTCCGGCGAACCCCAGCGCCCAAGGTAGCAGTGAGATCAGAGCGAGAAAAACGCTGTAGAGAAGAATCTGGCGTCCCGTTTCCGCCCTGCCGGCTACGACCGGCAGCATCGGCACGCCGGCCCTTGTATATTCTCCGGCAAGATTGAGCGACAGTGCCCAGAAGTGGGGTGGCGTCCAAAGGAAGATGATCAGGAACAGGATCAGCGGTTCGATCCCGGCACTTCCTGCGGCAGCAACCCAGCCGATCACCGGAGGAAGTGCGCCAGCAGCACCGCCAATGACAATGTTCTGCGGTGTTCGACGCTTGAGCCACATCGTGTAGACGACGACGTAAAAGAAAATTGTGAAAGCAAGCAGCGCAGCCGCGGCCAAGTTCAGCAAAGTGCCGAGAGCCAGAACGGCGCACACGCCGAGCATCAGTCCAAAAACCAATGCTTCCGAGCGAGATACGCGGCCGCTGGGAATGGGACGCATGGCGGTACGCGCCATCACCGCATCGATGTCGGCGTCGTACCACATATTGAGAGCACCTGCAGCGCCGGCTCCGGCAGCTATGCAAAGAAGGGCAGCCATACCGGCGAATGGATCGATGTCGCCTGGCGCGACCATGAGACCGACGAGTGCCGTAAAGACGACCAGCGACATAACGCGCGGCTTTGTCAGCGCGACATAATCCCCGACGTTGGCATACCTGCCGCGAAGGAGAATTGAACGATTGATTTGCATGAGACTGATGCCCCCTGTTGCAAGCGGATCGGCGACGCCTTGAAGCACCTCCGCGCGAAGCAAAAATAACTATGTCGGTGACGCGAAGAACAGGACCCGGATGAGGTGCGTGTACTCGGATTCGAACACCATGATGGCCACGAACACCAGCACCAGCACCGGCGGCAGCAGGATCGCATAGGCCAGGGCCAGCCGCTCCCAGGCCATGTGCATGAACACGGCGACGATCAGGCCGGCCTTCAGCACCATGAACAGCAGGATCAGCGACCATCTGAGATAGCCGTGCAAGCCGAAATAGTCGACGAGATAGGAGCAGGTGCTGAGAACGAACAACCATCCCCAGACCACGAGATAGAGCTTGATCGGGTGCTGCTGCCCTTCTGCGTGCGCGGCTCCAGCAGCGACTGCGACTGCCTCATGCGTGCGAGTGTGCAGCGAAGGTTGTTGGGTTCCCAAATCTACCGCCACGTTTGTCATGCGCTGACCTCACCAAAGATAGAAAAACGCAAAGATGAACACCCACACAAGATCGACGAAGTGCCAGTACAGGCCCATTATTTCGACGATCTCGTAGTTCCCCTTCCGACTCGTGAAGAATCCGCGTCGTCCGTAATCAAAATCTCCGCGCCAGACCTTTCGCGCGATAGCGATCAGGAAAATCACGCCGAAGGTCACGTGCGTGCCGTGGAAGCCGGTGATCATGAAAAAGCTGGAGCCGAACTGCGCCGCACCCCAGGGGTTCTCCCAAGGCCGCACTCCCTCCATGATCAGCTTGGTCCACTCGAAGGCCTGCATCCCGACGAACGTTGCGCCAAGTGCTGCCGTAACCAGCATCAGGACTGCAGTTTTGACGCGATCGCGGCGGTAGCCGAAATTAACGGCCATCGCCATCGTCCCGCTGCTGCTGATCAGGATGAAGGTCATGATGGCGATCAGGATGAGCGGGATGTGATGCCCCCCAATCTCGAGAGCGAACACCTCACTCGGATTGGGCCACGGCACGGTCGTGGACATTCGCGCCGTCATGTACGAGAGCAGGAAGCAACTGAAGATGAAGGTGTCGCTCAGGAGGAAGATCCACATCATGGCCTTCCCCCAGGACACGTTCTTGAACGCGCGCTGATCCGAGGACCAGTCGGCGGCGACACCCTTCAAGCCGGCAGTCCGCGCAGGCGACTGTCCATGGGTTGTCAGCGCAGTCTCTGCCATCTGGGTCCTCCCTAGCTGAGCAACCGGCGACAGATGTTGACGAAATCGTCCGTCCAGCCCGTCAGCAGGCCAAGCACGACGAGCCATACCAACAGCAGGAAATGCCAGTAGATGACACAGAGCTCCACGCTCAGGCGTAGCTGGGGCATCTCAGCGCCACGCCACACCTTGGCGGTCGTTCTCCCCAGGGCCGCCAGACCGCCCATCAGATGCAGCCCGTGCGCCGCGGTGATCAGGTAGAAGAAGGAATTGGCTGGATTGGAGGCCACGAAATACCCCGCGACGCTTAGCTGTCGCCACGCCAGCAACTGCCCGATCAGGAATATGATGGCGGATGCTCCTCCCGCGCAGATGCCGACGATTACACCATCCATGTTGTTCCGTTGCACGGATACGTATGCCCATTGCATCGTGACACTGCTCAAAACCAGGACGCCGGTGTTGAACCAGAGCAGTGCCGGGACAGGCAGTGCCCGCCAGTCCACCATGTCCATGCGCATGGAGTAGGCGCTGATGAAGAGCGCGAACAACGAGGTGGCGACAGCGAGAAACACTCCCAATCCGAGCTTCGCCGCCGGCACGGTCATCGCTCCCGTGCCCGGGAAGTCATCGATCGAACCTTCTTCCAGCCAGGGCTTGGCTGTCAGCCGTTGCTGTGACAGCCACCATCCCACGATGACCGCAATCACCGCCATGAACAGGACGATGGCGCTCACGGCGTGGCTCCCTGGAGGGCCCGTGTCGCCGGCGGCTGGTTCTGCGGAATGAAATCTTCCTTGGCGCCTGGCACGCTATAGTCATACGCCCAGCGATAGACCACCGGGAGCTCCTTGCCCCAGTTGCCATGTCCAGGCGGCGTCTCCGGCGTCTGCCATTCCAGTGTTGTCGCCCGCCACGGATTGCCGCCGGAAGGCCTGCCCTTGAAATAGCTCCAGACGAGGTTGAACAGGAACACGATCTGGGCGAGGCCCACGATCAGCGCCACCACGCTCATGAAGGCATTCAGTGTATGCACGGATGGCGTGATGAACGCCGCTTCGCCGATCTCGTGATACCGGCGCGGCACCCCGAGCAGTCCAAGGTAGTGCATGGGAAAGAAGATCAGGTAGGCGCCGAGGAACGTGACCCAGAAATGGAACTTGCCCATCCAGTCATCCAGCATCCGGCCGGTGACCTTGGGGTACCAATGATAGATCGCGCCCAGCACGACCATGATCGGCGCCACGCCCATCACCATGTGGAAATGCGCGACAACGAACATGGTATCCGAAAGCGGGACATCCACGACGACGTTGCCGAGGAAGAGACCGGTGAGCCCGCCGTTCACGAACGTTATGATAAAGCCGAGGGCGAACAGCATCGGCACCGTGAGATGAATGTCGCCGCGCCACAGGGTTAGCACCCAGTTGTAGACCTTGATGGCGGTCGGGATGGCGATGATGAGCGTCGTTGTGGCGAAGAAGAACCCGAAGTGCGGGTGCATGCCGCTCACATACATGTGGTGCGCCCACACGATAAAGCTGAGTGCGCCGATCGCCACAATGGCCCAAACCATCATGCGATAGCCGAAGATGTTCTTTCGCGCATGCGTGCTGATCAGATCGGAAACGATGCCGAAGGCGGGCAGGGCGACGATATAGACTTCGGGATGACCGAAGAACCAGAACAGGTGCTGGAACAGGATCGGGCTGCCGCCGCCATACTTCATCTGCTGCCCCATCTCGACGAGTGCGGGCATGAAGAAGCTGGTTCCGAGGAGGCGGTCGAACAGCATCATGACGGAGGCGACGAACAGCGCCGGGAAGGCCAATAGCGCCATGATGGTGGCCGTGAAGATGCCCCATACTGTCAAGGGCAACCGCATCAGCGTCATGCCGCGGGTGCGCGCCTGCAGCACCGTCACCACGTAATTCAATCCACCCATGGTGAAGCCGATGATGAACAGGATCAGCGAGGACAGCATGAGAATGATGCCCCAGTCCTGCCCGGGGGTGCCGGACAGAATCGCCTGCGGTGGGTATAGCGTCCAGCCGGCGCCGGTGGGCCCGCCGGGTACGAAGAAGGTCGAAGCCAACACGATGACGGCGAGCAGGTAGACCCAGTAGCTCAGCATGTTCACGTAGGGGAAAACCATGTCCCGGGCGCCGACCATCAGCGGGATCAGGTAGTTGCCGAAGCCTCCCAGGAACAAGGCTGTCAGCAGGTAGATCACCATGATCATGCCGTGCATGGTGATGAACTGGAGATACTGGCTTGCATCGATGAAGGAGAATGTGCCCGGAAATCCCAGTTGCAGGCGCATCATCCACGACAGCACCAGCGCTACCAGGCCGATTGCCGTCGCCGTCAGCGAGTATTGGATCGCGATGACTTTGGCGTCCTGCGAAAAGACGTACTGCGTCCACCAGCTTTTGGGGTGATAGAGTTCGACCTCTGCCACTTCGGCAGGCGGAACGTCGACGGTTGCTTCATATGGAACATCGACCATAGAAATACCTCCTCGGTCGTTTCCGTCGGGGGTGAAGACCCGGTCTCACGCGCCCGATCTATCTTCGCAGCGGCACCTACTTGCCGCCTGATCTGTATGTCGCCTTC
This sequence comes from Bradyrhizobium sp. AZCC 1721, assembly GCF_036924715.1. Lineage (NCBI taxonomy): Bacteria > Pseudomonadati > Pseudomonadota > Alphaproteobacteria > Hyphomicrobiales > Nitrobacteraceae > Bradyrhizobium > Bradyrhizobium sp. AZCC 1721. The sequence goes on from NZ_JAZHSB010000001.1 coordinate 311,872, forward strand.
GTAACGGCGCTTCGGCCTGACAATTCCGCAAACGTCTTCTGTTGCTCTAGCCAGGCGTGATATTCGCTTTCTTCCTCGACGACGACTTTCGCCCGCATCTGCGCGTGCGCTGCGCCGCACAACTCGGCGCACAGCACGTCGAACGTTCCGGTTCGGATCGGAGTCATCCAGAAATAGGTGACCATGCCGGGCACCATATCCATCTTGGCCCGGAATTCAGGCACATAGAAATCGTGCAGGACGTCGACTGAGCGGAGCAAAACCTTGACCGGCTTTCCAACCGGGAGGTGCATCTCGCCACTTTCGATCACGACGTCGTCCTGCCCGTGCGGGTCGTCGCGATTCAAGCCCATAGGGTTCTCGGCACTCACGTGGCGGACATCGGTCGTGCCCATCCGGCCATCCTTCCCCGGCAGGCGGAAGCTCCATTGCCACTGCTGGCCCATGACCTCGATCTCGGTAGCGTTCGCCGGAACCGTGACGAACTGGTGCCAGACGAACAGGCCAGGCGCCAACATGGCTGCGACGCCGACGGCGGTACCGATGCTGAGCCACCACTCGAGCTTCTTGTTCTCCGGATTGTAGTGCGCCTGTCTTCCTTCCTTGTGATGGAAGCGGAAGACGCAATAGGCCATGAAAGCGATCACCGCGAAGAAAACCGCCCCAGTGATCCAGAAGGTTATGTTGATGGTGTCGTCAATGTAGCGCCAATTGGTGGCGATCGGCGTCCACCACCACGGGCTGTAGATGTGAAACAGCACCGAGCCGACTGCGACCAGAAGCAGGACAATGGCGACAATCATCCCTCATTCCTCCTTGCCACCTAAGGCAATGGAGACAAATCAGAGGGCGGAGCTCGCATCTGTCTTGATGGCCGACTGCGCCATCGCAGTGCGTCTTGCCTCGCCCACTTTGACCGGTCGCGACATCCAAACGTGGCGCCGAGCACACGTTACGACCGATTACCATCAAATCTGGGGCGTCAGGAGTGAGGATGGTACGCGTCGGGGCTGGCGTCAATAGATCACTTCAGCGTCTGCGCGGATGCCGCAAGCCGGCCGAGCGTCAGCCGGCACAATCGTTTGAGATGACGCAACGCACCAAATGACCGTGAACGTGCACTGTTCACCGAACCGTGAGCGCTGTTCGGTTCGCTTAGCGCTAAGCTGTGAGGGAGGTCGCGACAAGTTTCGTCCGGCTAAGCTCCTTTCGATGCATTTGGGTTTGCCGTACTCGGCTCGACCGCGACTCTCGCACACCAGGGCGGAGACGCGCATGTTGCGGCGCGTCGTTTCGACCGCCGCAACTGTGAGCACGGGAGGGTGCGTCCATGGCCACTGTCTATTCCGACAACATCTCAAAAGTTGCACGGCACGTATTCGGCGACGCCGCCACATATCCCGTTCGCAAGATCAAACTATCCGACCTGGGCGAGGCGCTGCGCCTGGGCTGGGAAGACTTCAGTGCGATGCCAAGTCACGCGGTCGTCCTGTGCGTGATTTATCCCGTTCTCGGTATTTTTCTGTTCAGGTTGGTCCTTGGCTATTCGGTATTGCCGCTGCTGTTTCCGCTGGCAGCCGGGTTTGCCTTGATTGGCCCCTTTGCCGCGATTGGTCTCTACGAACTCAGCCGCCGCCGCGAGCGCGGCGAGGAGGTCGGCGCATGGGATGCGCTTTCCGTGCTGCGCGCTCCGGCTTTCGGGGCCATGATCGAGCTCGGCGTGCTCCTGCTCGTTCTGTTCGGGGCCTGGATCGGCGCTGCGAACGCTATCTACGTCTCGATCTTCGGCCACGCTCCGGCTGCGAGCATTCCCGATTTCGCAACGCGCGTGCTGACGACGCCGGAAGGATGGTCGCTCATCATCGTCGGTTGCGGCGTTGGTTTTCTGTTCGCGGTCGTGGCGCTGTGCGTCAGCGTTGTGTCGTTTCCATTGATGCTCGATCGCCATGCGACTGCAATCGACGCCATCCGGACGTCGCTGCGGGCTGTCATGATGAATCCGGTTGCCATGGCCGGGTGGGGGCTGATCGTCGCGGCGCTGCTGGTTGCCGGCTCGCTGCCGGTCTTCGTCGGTCTCGCCGTCGTTCTGCCCGTGCTCGGTCATGCCACCTGGCATCTGTACCGGAAAGTGGTGGAGCCGGATCCCAACCCTCCGCAGCAAGAACCCCGCCTGCGGAAAGGACACCGCTACGCCGCGGATTTCCCGGCCAATCTCTTCCCGTGGAGCCGTGAGCGTTAGCGTGTGGCGGTGAAATAGAACGGGGGATGGCGCCATCGAGTGGCCGTCGCCCTTCGAGGGCCGCGCTTTGCGCGGCCACCCCGGGATGAACGCGATCGCGTTCATCCCGGGGTGACGGAGCACATTGATTGAAGCTTGCTTTATCAGGCTCTAGAAATTGGCCCCCGACACCAACAGAACTCCTCCGAGTGCCATAAGGAGAATGCCCGGCCAATTCGCGCCAAGCCCCAAGAATCGCACGCTGCGCTGTGGCGGCTCCAACGTCTGGCGAACCGGTCCGGCGGAATCCCGGCCGCTAAGCGGTCCCCGCCAAATAGTGGTGCGCGCCATATACAGGAGTCCGCCGATAACGAGGAGCGCGCCAAGTCCCATCAGGAACATTACCGCCTCTCAATTCGTCGCTGCCCCGCACAATATGGCGTGGACTCAAGTATCCGGGCTCCAAAACGTTCCGGCCAGGCGCTGTAATTCAGCAGGTCGCTTTGTCCGACATGGGTGACGTCTGGCCGACCCGCCGAAACCGCAGATACGCCGCCACTCTTCCCTCGCGTTCAGCTTTGCGGCCGTAGCGCGTCATCGTGTAGCGGTCCCAGGGCTTTTGCCAGTCGGCGGCACGCTCGGCGGTCCAGACAAAATCCGGCGAGCGCATCAGATGCGTCAGCGTCCAGGCACAGTAATCGTCAATGTCGCTGACGAAACGAAACTCGCCGCCGTCTTTAAGGATACGCGCCATCGCCTTCACCGTTGCGTCCTGCACGAAGCGCCGCTTCCAGTGCCGCCGCTTCGGCCAGGGATCGGGATGGATCAGGTCGATCCGCGCCAGCGAACGCGGCGGCAGCCAGGCGAGCAGTTCCGCGGCGTCGCCGGCATAGAGCCTGATATTGCCGATGTCGTGTACCTCGATCTGCGTCAGGATCTTGGCCATGCCGTTGACATACGGCTCGCAGCCGATGAATCCGATGTTCGGATAGGCCTGCGCTTCCGCGATCAGATGTTCGCCGCCGCCGAATCCGATCTCGAGCCTGACATCCGTAGCTCGGCCATCGAACAGATCGGTAAGCCGCCCCGGCACAGGCGTCGCAATGTCGAGCGCGAGTTGCGGCAGCAGTTTGTCGATCAGGTCGGCCTGGTGGATGCGGAGCTTGTGGCCCTTGCGGCGGCCAAAGAACGAACCGTGCGCATGTGCCGACGCGCCGTCATCGGGCGGTGCGTCGCGGTCGCCGGTGTCGCGCGGGGCGGTCATCATCGCAGCGTCTGATAGAGACGGTACAACAGCCGCGCCCTCGGCTCGATCGAGGAGATGTACATCTGCTCGTAATGGGTATGCGCGCCCTGGCCGTCGACGCCGAGGCCGTCGAGGGTCGCGGTATGCGGCGCGGTGAAATTGCCGTCGGAGCCGCCGCCGGTCGAGGTGTCGACCAAATCGAAGCCGATCTCCGCCGCAATCGTCCTGGCGTGCTCGTAGAGCGCGGCGCCGGCATTGCTTTTTTCGTATGGCGGTCGATTCAACTCGCCGATCACTCTGACGCTGACGCCCTCGGTGCGCGATTTCAGATTGAGGATTCTTGACGCGAGCTCGTCGGCATCCGACATCGTCGGCACGCGCAAATCGACCTCGGCGTAGGCTTCTTCCGCGATCACGTTCGGCCTGGTGCCGCCGCGGACAACGCCGACATTGACGGTGATACCGCGCGCAAGATCGTTCATCGCCTCGAGCGTCTGGATGACATTGCCGAGTTCGCGGATGGCGCTGCGGCCGTCCTCCGGCCTGGTACCGGCATGCGAGGGCACGCCCCTGATGAAAACCTCGAACCGCCCGACACCCTTGCGTCCGGTGACGATCTTGCCGCCGTCGCGCGCCGGTTCGGTGACCAGCACATATTTGGCCTTGCGTCCCTCGGCCTCGATCAGCGCGCGCGAGGTCGGACTGCCGATCTCTTCATCGGAGACATAGAGCTGCGTGATGCCGAGCGACGGCCGCGCACTGTCGGCGCAGACTTGCCGAAACGCGTGATAGGCGAGATAGGCGCCGCCCTTCATGTCGTAGATGCCCGGGCCGAATGCGCTGTCGCCCTCGATCCGGAATGGCAGCCGCTCGATGAATCCAAGCGGATGCACCGTATCGAGATGGCTCAGCACCAGGTTGCCTGGTTCGTCCTGTCCCCATGACGAGCGCGCCACCAGATGATCGCCGCAGCCGAAATGCCCGGCGATCCGCTCTAGCGTCGCGGGCAGGCCGCGATAGCCTTCAGCGACGAGGTCGACGAGCTTATTGACCTGCTCCGGCGCTTCGGTTGGGCTCTCGATCTCAACCCAGCGGCGGATGCCCTCGAGGATCGGCGCAGGGTCGAAGGGATTGTCTGTCGTCATGTCGTATCCGATACGGCGTCATGCCCCGATGCGCAATTGCACATCGTAGGCCCGCGCCAATGCAGCGCGAAATGACGGCATATTCCGGAATACGAAATTCTCAAACCGTGCGGGATGAAAGTCAGCGCGGGTCCGGGCCGTCGCGCGACGCGATCTGCTCGACCAATTCGACGATGGAGCGGCGCATTTTGGAATCGGTGATGCGCGTGAACGCGCGCGTCAGCGCCAGACCCTCTGACGTCGCGAGGAAATCGGACACGTAGGCCGGAGAGGCACCGTCGCCAAACCCGTCCGCATTCGCTATGCCGCTCGGCCCGCCATCGAACAGAAACGATACCGGCACCTGCAAAATCTCGGAAATCTGCTGCAGGCGGCTGGCGCCGACCCGGTTGGTGCCCTTTTCGTACTTCTGGACCTGCTGGAACGTGAGGCCGAGCGCTTCGCCCAGCTTTTCCTGACTCATGCCCAGCATGATGCGGCGCATCCGGACGCGGCTGCCGACATATTTGTCGACCGGATTGGGCGCTTTGGTGGACATCTGCATCACTCCTAGGATTGCGCGCCGGGAATGAGGCAGTGGAAATTCGCAGTGGAAATTCTATGCCTCAGGCGCGCCGGTACCGTCATATCCTGCTCGGAGGATCGGGTAGAATTGCGGACGATCTGAGCAACGGAAGTGACTGGTTGTCGTTTTTGGCTTGCAAGCGCAGAAAGCGAATCGCAGGCTGTCTGTCAACTGGTGGAACCGCGCACGCAGCTTTTTTAGTAAACCAGTGACAACTCGGTCATGTGCAAATCTCAGGCAGCGTGCTTCGCAACGCGGCGTCTGACGACGACCAACAAGGCTGCGGCCACAATCACGGCCGCCGCGATATCTCCAAGGCGAGCATAAACCGTTGGCGACAGCGCGAACGGCAGGCTGGCATCCAGCACGCCTTCGATGCCGAGGCCGAGCTGTGCCACAATTCGCCCCGAGGGATCGATCACCGCCGAGATGCCGGTGTTGGCGGCGCGCACCATCGGCAGACCTTCCTCGATCGCACGCAGCCGCGCCTGCTGCAGGTGCTGGTAGGGGCCTGTTGAATTTCCAAACCAGCCGTCATTGGTCAGGTTGACGATCCAGCCGGGGCGGTCGTCACGCGCTGCAAGATTTCCGGGAAAAATCGCCTCATAACAGATCAGCGGTAGCGCGCGCGGCGCATTCGGTATCTCCATCGCGCGGAGCCGCGTGCCCGGAATGAAGCCGCCGTGGACTTTTGTAAGCTGCACGAACCCGAGCTTTTCCATCCATTCCTGAAACGGCAGATACTCGCCGAACGGCACCAGATGCAGCTTGTCGTAGACCGACAGCACGCTGCCGTCATGGTCGATCACATAGATCGAATTGTAGGCGCGCGAGACACGCACGCCGGGCGGGGTGTCCGGAGCGCGCACCGAGCCGGTCATCAGCACCGTGCCCTTGGGCAGAAGCTCGGCGATCTGTGCCATCGCGTCGGCTTCGCGCGTCAGGAAAAATGGGGAAAGCCGATTCCGGCCAAATCAGGATTTGCACGTCGCGCACGCCGGTGGACTGCGGGCCTGAAGCGCGGTCGGACAGAGCAAGGTATTTCTGCATCACCTCCGCTTTGGCGCCATAGTTGAATTTGACGTCCTGCTGCAGGTTCGGCTGCATGATACGTAGCTTGACCTTGGTCAGGGCCGTCGGCTGCAGCGACAGCCGCACAGCGCCGTAAATTCCCATCGCCACGAGCAGCAAGAGTGCCGCCACCGGCGCGATCCAGGGCTTGCGGCCGCGCGATGAACCGTCGATCAGCGCCGCCGGGCTGGCAAAGATCGCAACGCTGAGGAAGGTCATGCCCCACAGCCCGATCAGCGACGCTGCCTGCGCCAGGGCCAAGGGCTCCGACAGCGCGTAGCCGAAGGCATTCCAGGGAAATCCCGATAGCACATAGCCGCGCAGCCATTCGCTGACCGTGAGCCCGATCGCGAGCGCCAGAACCCGCGACGCATCCCGCGTCCAGATCAGCCGCGCCAGTGCGAAGCCGAGCGCCGGAAACAAGGCGAGATAGGCCGGCAGGCCGAGCACCGCGAACGGCATCAGCCAGGCAAAGGTCGGCGCGTCGACCAGGAAAGCGTTGCCGATCCAGTAGAGCCCGGGCACGAAATAGCCGAGCCCGAACCAGAAGCCCGCCATCGCCGCCGCCGGCAACCCCCGCCATTTTCCCGCCGCCGCGCCGTCGATCAGCCAGACCACGACCGGAAACGTCACAAACAGCACCGGCCAGGCGTTGAACGGCGCCATCGAAAGAGCCGACATTGCGCCGGCGACGAGCGCAATCGCTGCGCGCTTCCAGCCCCAGGCCAGGATGATCGAAAGTCCCGCGGCGCGGAATTTGCTGGTTGGGATCACTGCGAGCCGGCTCCATCGCCGGAAGCCGGCGGCGTATTGTCATTGGTCGGCGGCGTGCTGGTGTCGGGCGTGGCCTCGCGGCGGCTTCGCTCGCGCGTCGCGCGCGGCGCGGGGCGTTCTTTCCGGATCCCGATCCGCAGCCGCTTGACCCGCCGCGGATCGGCATCGAGCACCTCGATCTCGAAATTGCCCGGACCGGCAATGACCTCGCCGCGCACGGGCAGCCGGCCGACCTGGGACACCAGATAGCCACCGAGGGTGGCGACTTCCTCGCTCCCCTCGCCGGTCACGAACTCCTCGCCGATCATCTTGCGTGCATCCTCGAGGCTGGCGCGGGCATCCGCGATGAAGGCGTTATCTCCCTGGCGGACGATCGATGGCGGCTCGTCGCTGTCGTGCTCGTCGTCGATTTCGCCGACGATCTGCTCGACGATGTCCTCGATCGAGACCAGCCCGTCGGTGCCGCCATATTCGTCCACCACCAGCGCCAGGTGGATGCGCGAGGCCTGCATCTGTGCCAGCAGATCGATCGCCCGCATCGACGGCGGCACGTACAGGAGCTTGCGGATGATGTTGGTCTCGGCCAGAGGCATCGCGAGGTCGACCGCGCGCAGGTCGAGCCCCGCCGGGAACGGCTTCTTGCGCTTGGGCTTGGTGGTATCGCCGACGCGCGCCTTCGCGGTCATGAACGCCAGCAGGTCACGGATGTGAACGATGCCTTCGGGGTCGTCGAGGGTTTCGTTGTAGACCACGAGCCGCGAATGCGCCGCGCTCTCGAACAGGCTCATTAATTCGCCGAGCGGAATATCTCGCTTGACGGCGACGATGTCGGCGCGATGCACCATCACGTCAACGATCCGCCGCTCGTTGAGGCCGAGGATGTTGCGCAGCATGGTGCGCTCGATGGCGGAAAAGCCGGCATCGTCAGGGGTGGACGTATCGAGCACGACCTGAAGATCGGCGCGCACCGATCCCGCCCTCCAGCCGAACAGTGTGCGGATCGCCCGTAACAGCCAGCTCTCGGCGGCCGGACGCAGCACCTCGCCTTCCTGCACCACCACCGGCAAGTTGCGCGTGTTGCGCGGGTTGTCCTGTATCGGGTCGGAGTCCGGCATTTCAGTCCATCCGCCCCCGGTCCGCATACGGATCGGGAATGCCGAGCTGCGCGAGTATCTCCCGTTCGAGATCCTCCATGGCCTCGGCGTCGTCGTCCTTTTCGTGGTCGTGCCCGATCAAATGCAGGAACCCGTGAACCGCAAGATGGCTGAGGTGATGATCGAACGGCTTTTCTTCCTCATCGGCCTCTTTCCGGGTGGTCTCATAGGCGATGGCGATATCGCCGAGCATACGCGGCGCGCCCGCGGCCGGCTGCAGCGCCGGAAACGACAGCACGTTGGTGGGCTTGTCGATGCCGCGCCAGTTGCTGTTCAGCGTGCGGATTCCAGCATCGTCGGTCAGCATGACCGCAAGTTCCGTGTCGCCGACGTCAGCATCGGCGATTTCGGCCGCCGCATTGATGGCGCGATGGATCACCGCCTCGGCCTCCGGCTCGGTCTGCCAGCAATCGGCGACGACGAGAACTTCGGTGAGGGGAAGGACGGACGACACGAGCGTTCCAGCGGTTTGCATTGCAAGGTTGGGGTTGCGGCCCCGGCCTGCCGGCGGCAGGTCCGGGCGCGAAGAGTTTGCGGTCAAGATTTTCCGGTTGCCGGTTTCTGCGGCAATCCCTCATAGGCGGCGACGATCCGCGCCACCAGTTCATGGCGGATGACGTCTTCAGCGGTGAATTTCACCTGCGCAATGCCTTCGACGTTGTCGAGCAGCTTGCAGGCCTCGGCAAGCCCCGAAGCCTGTCCGTTCGGCAGGTCGACCTGCGATGGATCGCCGGTGACGATCATGCGGCTGTTCTCGCCGAGCCGGGTCAAGAACATCTTCATCTGCATCGATGTGGTGTTCTGCGCTTCGTCGAGGATGATCACGGCATTGGTCAGGGTGCGGCCGCGCATGAAGGCCAGCGGCGCGATCTCGATTTCTCCGCCCTGCAATGCACGTTCCACCACTCGCGCGTCCATCAGGTCGTACAGCGCGTCGTAGATCGGCCTCAAGTAAGGATCGACTTTTTCGCGCAAGTCGCCCGGCAGGAAGCCGAGCCGCTCGCCGGCCTCGACCGCAGGCCGCGACAGGATGATGCGATCGACTTCCTTGCGTTCGAACAATTGCGCGGCATGCGCCACCGCAAGCCAGGTCTTGCCGGTGCCGGCCGGGCCGATGCCGAACACCAGCTCGTGGCGTTTCAGCGCGCGGATGTAGGAATCCTGCGCCGCGGTGCGGGCGCGCACCGGACGCTTGCGCAGGTTGATGGTCTCGAACGAGGGTTTTGCGGTCTTGGCGTCGAACTCGAACAGCGAGCCCTGCGCGAGGACGGCGCGGATCGCGCCTTCGACTTCGCCCTGCGAGAGGTCGTGGCCTTGCACGGCCTGTGAATAGAGCGTCTCCAGCACGCGCCGCGCGGCGTCGCAGCCGTCACGCGAGCCGGCGATGGTGATGTGGTTGCCGCGGGAATCGACCACAACGCCGAGCCGCCGTTCGACCAGCGCCAGGTTCTGGCCGTAAGGGCCGACGAGGGCGGAAGCGGCGCGGTTGTCGTCGAAATCGATGACGACTTGGGTCTCGGGCGGAATTTGCATGTCGCGATCAAATTTGCGGCTGGGAGCGAGCGAAGATGAATCCGATGCGCTTTTTGGCAAGGGTTCAGGCTCCCCGAGTTTCTTGAGAAGATCTGGTCATATATGAAAGCACCGAGGATCCGGCCCGCGTTGAGTGGCCAGCGAGTTCGCCGAGCAGGCTGTAACGCTCCAGGCTCTCGATCCTGACCGGCAGCACCTGTCCGATGATGTCGGGCGAGGCAAACACATGCGCGGGCTGAAGATAGGCGGTGCGGCCGACGATCTGGCCGGGATTGCGGGCCGCGCGTTCGAACAGCACATCGACGGTATTGCCAATCATGGCCGTGTTGAAGGCCGATTGCTGACTGTCGATCAATTCCTGGAGCCGCACCAATCGCTCGTCCATTTCAGCCGCTGACACCGTCTCCCGCATGTCCGCCGCCGGCGTGCCGGGCCGCGGCGAATACTTAAACGAATAAGCCGCAGCGTACCCGATTTGCGTGACAAGCGCGAGGGTCGCGGCAAATTCTCCCTCGGTTTCGCCCGGAAAACCGACGATAAAATCCGATGAAAATGCAATATCTTGGCGCGCCGAGCGAAAACGGTCGATGACGCGGCGGTAGTCATCGGCGGTATGCCTGCGGTTCATGGCGGCAAGAACGCGGTCGGAGCCGGACTGCACCGGAAGATGGACGAACGGCATCAGGCCCGCGAGATCGCGATGCGCTGCAATGAGCGAATCGTCGACGTCGCGGGGGTGGCTGGTCGAATAGCGCAGTCGCACGATGCCCTCGATTTCCGCCAGGCGATGCAACAGTCTGCCAAGCGGCCAGGTCCGTCCATCGGGGCCGCCGCCATGATAGGCGTTGACGTTCTGCCCGATCAGGGTGATCTCGCGCACCCCGTTGTCGGCCAGCCGCTTCACGTCATCGACGATTTTTGCGACCGGGCGCGACACTTCCGCGCCGCGCGTATAGGGCACCACGCAGAAGGTGCAGAACTTGTCGCAACCTTCCTGCACGGTGACGAAAGCGGAGATGCCGCGCGCGCGGATCGCATCCGGCTTGGGGGCGGGGAGAAAACCGAATTTGTCTTCGACTGGAAATTCGGTTTCCAGCGCGCGACCTTCGCTCTTCGCGCGCGCCAATAGCTGCGGCAAATGGTGATAGCTTTGCGGCCCGACCACGACGTCAACCGTCGGCGCGCGGCGGATGATCTCTTCGCCCTCGGCTTGCGCGACGCAGCCGGCAACCGCAATGCGCATCTCGCGCCCGTTGCGTGCCGCCTCGTCCTTGGCGACGCGCAGCCGGCCGAGTTCGGAGTAGACCTTTTCGGACGCCTTTTCCCTGATATGGCAGGTGTTGAGGATCACCAGATCCGCATCGTCAGCGCTTTCAGTCTCGACAAAGCCCTCGCCCGCCAGCGTATCCACCATGCGCTGTGCATCGTAGACGTTCATCTGGCAGCCATAGGACTTGATGTGCAGCTTGCGCGGCGGCTTCATGGGACCTTGGATATCGGGCTTGAGTGGCGCCAATCCGGCGCGCGGGGCTTACTTATAGGCTAACCCGTTGAAAATCCAGCGTGTGGGACGTCATTCCGGGGCGATGCGGCAGCATCGAACTATGGGGCGCCCCCTGCGCCCTGAGAATCTCGAGATTCCGGGTCTGGTCCTTCGGACCATCCCGGAATGACAGGCAGGTTCAGTTTGCAGCACCCCAGAGATCGAACAGTTCGGGCGGTGGAACCTCCACCCACTGGTTGCCGAGGTTAATGCGGTAGGGGGTGCTGCTCGAAGGCCCCGATGGACGCCACAATCCTGGATCGACGGGGCGACCGTTGGCACGCAGCCATCGAGCGATCGGCTCGAGCGCCGCCGCCTGCTTCGCGGGCGCCAGGGTAAATCCGCCAAGCATCACGAAGCGCAGTTGCCTGTCGGAGACCAGCCGTTCGATGTCGGAAGGTTTCAGGATCGGATCGTCGCCGAGATATCCGCCCATTGCCATGACAGGCAGGCCGGTCGAGATAATGAGTGGCGCGGCGACGTTTGCGTTGGGAACCGCGACGAGAACGTTTGCGGCCTCGCGATTGGCGATCAGGTAGCCGGTGAGTTTCTTGCGGAAGGCTTCCAGCCGCCATGTCCGCAATGCCACACGTTCAGTATCTGGCGGTGCGAGCAGCGCGCTCATGTTGGCGACCGGCGCCGCTAAGTTCGGGCGCCGCAGAACGACGCTCGCGGCGGTCAATGCCGGCGGAACCAGCAGTGCGCCGATCGCTGTGACCGCGAAGAGTTTCGATAATGTGTTCTGCAGCGGAAATACGTAGAGAGCGGCCGCGCACATCGTGGCGATTCCGACCGATGTCAGCCATGTCAGGCTGAGCCAGTCAGATCCGATCGTCTCGGATTGCGCGGTGCACAGATAAACCTGCCACGCGGCCGTGACCGCGATGATCAGCGGCAGGAATATCCGCGCTGGTGTACCCATCTTCCATCTTGACCAAAGCTCGACGACGGCGATGCCGGAAAGTACCGCAAGCGGTGGACCGAGCACGGCGACATAGTAGATGTGGATCAGCCCGCCCGCAAAGCTGAGCACGATCCAGTACATCACGAGCCAACCGGTCCAGACGGCAGCGGCGATGCGGCGTGACGCCGGCGAGGCCGGAGCCGATGCATCCGACCAGGCGAAAACGAGGCCTGCGAGCGCAAGCGGAAGCAGCCAGGCGAATTGTGTTGCAGCCTTCGGCCGGAACAGGCGGAGAATACCTGTCGGCGAGTCATCCGTCATAACGGGTTGCGACCGGACTTCCGCGCCTGCAGGTGCCGTCTCGCCCGAGACGGCGGGGGAGGGGTTTGCCGAACTCGTGGCGAGGAAGCGGACCGCGCCATTATGCACCAAGGCGAGCTCCAGCATCGAATTGTGCTTGGTGCTGCCCGCATAGGGCCGGTCCCGGGCCGGCGCGAGATCGAAGAAGATCGCCCAAGACAGCGAGACGGCAACAAGGACGACGCCCGCGATGGCCTGTTGTCCGATATGCCAGGTGATAGGCGCGGCCGGCCGGGCGAGGCTGAACGTCAGGGCCACGACCGGCGCCAGCACCAGCGCCGCGCCCATCTTCACGTTGAAGCCGACGCCGATCGCGGCCATTGCGGCGCAGAGCATCGCGAGCCGGCCGGTTTCGGCGGCCCGTATCGCAAGCCATGCGCCGGCCAGCAGCACCAGGATGAGACAGCTCTCGGTATTGTTGGAGCGGTCGACGGCAACATTGACCGGGCTGAGCGCGAGCGCCAGTGCGGCCATGGCTCCGGCCGTCCTCCCCCAATATTTCTGCACGAGGACGTAAACGAAGAGGATCGCGGCCAATCCCGCCATCACTTGCGCGAGCAGAATCGAAAGCCCGCCAAAGCCGAACAGTTTGGCGCTGGCGACCTGCAGCCAGATCGCCACGGGCGGCTTGTCGATAGAGACAAAGCCGGAAGGGTCGAACGCGTTGAAGATGAAATTGTGCCAGCTAGCCAGCATGCTGCGCACGCCGGCGGCGTAATATTGTCGTCCGAAATCGTTCTGCGAAAGCTGCCAGGTTCGCGCAAGCGCAGCCAGCGCTACGATGAGCGAGAGCGGCAAGGCCGTCTTCAATATCTGGCTGTCGGGTAATTTCAGAATGCGCCGCTCCCCTCGCGCAGGTCGATCTGAAATTATCACCTGCGGCGCCGGCGCCCAGTTAACTCGCGGCAAGGTTAGCTCGCGGCAAGGCATCTCATGTCCCGGACGCGTCGCAGCGCATCGCGCCGCAAGCCATCGCGTGTCTAGGACGCGCGTGAACGCACTCTGATCCAGGTCATTGCCAGCTTTGCGCACCCGGCAAGCTGACGCTCACTTGACTCCCAGGACGTCCTTGAGTTCTGCCGCTTTCTTCATGCACCCTGGTTCGTCGCCAGCCTCAGACATCTTGCGGGCTTCGGCCATCAGTTGGTTGGCATGCTCGGCGCTCTTCTGGGTGCTGCTCTTGCTCGTGACTTGTTCCTGATGCGGTGAAGTGGGCTGCACGGCCGCTGCCGTTGATCCGGTGGTTTCAGGCTCAGCGCTCTTTTGCTTACCGGCCAGAACCTCCTCCTGGTGCTTGGTCCCCGGCATTCCCGTTTCGCTCGCGCCCGTCCCTGCGGCAATGATATTCGGTTCGAGGGCCTTCAGTTCCTGGTTACAATCAGCAAACGCTGGCGAAGCGAGGATGAGGGTGAATGCTGCTGCGGTCACTATGCGTGTAGACATCTGAACCTCCTGCTTGAGGTTGTCTCTCGCTCGAAATGAGGGATACAGGAAAACGTCCACCAATATTCAGTGGTTCCTTCAAATCTGGCGACGGTCTGATCTGCAAAGCGCCTCAGCCCCAATCTTCCTGATGAGTCCGGGCAATTGCCGCATATCGTCGAAAACAGCGACGGCTCCGGCATCGCGCAGCCTGTCCCCATAGCCGGGGCGGCAATGGCTGCCACCGTGAAAACCGAGCACGGTCATGCCAGCGGCGCGGCCGCCGGTGACGCCGGGAACGCTGTCCTCAATCACGACGCAGCGTTCCGGTGCGACGTTCATCTGTTCGGCCGCGAACAGAAACAGGTCCGGCGCCGGCTTGCCATGGCGCACTTGCACGGCGGAAAAAATATGCGGCGCGAACCGATCGTACAAACCCGTGCAATTGAGGCTGGCGCTGATCTTCTCCGGCGGCCCGCTCGATGCGACGCAGACGGGCTGCACAATCTGCGCAAGGGCTTCGCCAATGTGAGGCATGGCTTCCAGCGAAGCCGCAAACAACCGGAAAATCTCGGCGTATGTTTGGGAGGCGAAGTCGTCCGGCAGGCTGCGGCCGAGCTCGGTTTCAACTTCGATCGTGGCCTGACGCATCGAGCGGCCGAGAAACCTTTCGAGCACCTGTTCTGCCGTGATTGGATAACCGTGGCGCGTCAGTGTCTCCGCATGCGCGCGGCACGAAATGACTTCGCTGTCGACCAGCACGCCGTCGCAGTCGAAGATGACCAGATCGAGGTTCGGATTCAAGTCGGCACGCGATCAGGATTTGTCGTCGTCAAGCGGCACGCAATAAAGCTCCAGCCGGTGATCGACCAGTTTGTAGCCGAGCTTGCGGGCAATCTCGGCCTGCAATTTCTCGATCTCCTCGGAGGTGAACTCGATCACTTTGCCGTCGCGCAGATTGATCAGATGATCGTGGTGGCTGTCGGGCATCTGCTCGTAGCGCGCGCGGCCCTCGCGGAAATCGTGCCGCTCGATGATGCCGGCATCCTCGAACAGCTTGACGGTGCGATATACCGTCGAGATCGAGATCTTGTCGTCGACCGCGACGCAGCGCCGGTAAAGCTCCTCGACATCCGGATGGTCGGCCGATTCCGCAAGCACACGCGCGATCACCCGGCGCTGCTCGGTCATGGCGCATGCCGGTGGCGGCGCAGCGAGCCTCGATGCCGGTATTTTTTTGCGCAGACGGGGATTTCAGTACGGGCATGACCTTGGGGCCTTGAAGAACATGTCGGGGCTGTTGTGCCACCCTGCGCATATTACGACAAGTCACGCCGCATCAGAAGTGCATTCAATTGCTCCCCGCCGGGTTGCTGATAGTAGCGTTCCCGGCGGCCGACGACCTCGAAGCCGGCCCATTCATACAGCCGCCGCGCCGGCTGATTATTTTCTTCAACCTCGAGGAACACCTTGCGCACGCCGCGGCCGGCGAGATGGCCGAGATGCGTCAGCAACAGGTTGCGTGACAGGCCGCGGCCACGCTCAGTCGCGTCGATGGCGATCGACAACAGCTCCGCCTCGTCGGCCGCCATGCGCGACACCGCAAAGCCGATGATCTTGCGCCCGAGCCTGAGACGGTGCGCGAGCGTGTTGCGCTCGGTCAGCATCACCTCGAATTCGCCTTCGCCCCAGCCGCGGTGAAACGATGCGCCGTGCAGTTGCGCCAGACGTCGCGCATCGCGCGGAATGGCCGGTTCGATCACCGAAGTGCCGCCGCCCCACCATTCGGTGAACCAAGTCATCATGATGTCGGCGGCTGCGATGCGTCGGATAACGCATTTTTCGGCGGCTTGGCGTCGGGGGCGCGCAGATAATAGGGCCGTGCCGGTGAGCTGTCGGGATTGACCGCGGCGCCCAGCCACGCCACCCAGGCGATGTCCGGCGCGGCCTGCTGATTGATTTTGAAAGGCGGCGGCGCATCGGCGGGCCAGCGCTCGGCCATCATTTTCGCTGCATTGCCGACCAGATGCGGCGCGCCGAAGCGCGCCGCATCGAGCGCTTCGGCGATCGGCGCCACCTTCGGCTTGACCAGCGAACTGCCGTCGCCGCCGAGCACCTGGAAATAGACGTGATCATGCCGCGCATCGATCGCGGCGATGACGGGATGTTCGCTGCTCTCGCTGACGATGGGGGCGGCAAACACGGTCAGTGTCGTCACGCCTACCACGGGCTTGCCGGCGGCGAGTGCAATACCACGGGCGGCGGATAGGCCGACACGCAATCCGGTGAAGCTGCCCGGACCGGTCGTCGCGGCGACGCGGTCGAGCGCGGCAAAGGCAACGCCGGACGCCTTCATGACGCGCGCGATCAGCGGCATCAGCGCCTCGGCATGACCGCGCTTCATCGCCAGCGATTCCCGTGCGATGACGCCGCCCGCGGTGTCGAGCACGGCGGCGGCGCAGGCATCGAGCGCGGTATCGATGGAAAGGATCAGCATGAGGGGGCGAATAGCGAATGGTGAGTGACGAATAGATTATCGATATCCGTCTCTATTCGCCACTCGCTACTCGCCATTCGCGTCCCCTTACATCGGCCGGACTTCGACCACGTCAGGCACGAAATGCCGCAACAGATTCTGGATGCCGTGCTGCAACGTCGCCGTCGAGGACGGGCAGCCGGAGCAGGCGCCCTTCATGTTGAGATAGACGACGCCGTCCTTGAAGCCGCGGAAGGTGATGTCGCCGCCGTCATTGGCCACTGCCGGCCGCACCCGCGTCTCGATCAGGTCCTTGATGGTCGCCACCGTGTCGGCGTCGGCCTCGTTGAAGAACTCGCCTTCCTCGTCCGCCGCCTCGTCATTGCCGACCGTGCCGTCCGCCAGCAGCGGCGCGCCGGACATGTAGTGCTCCATGATGGCGCCGAGGATCGCGGGCTTGAGGTGTTGCCAGTCGCCGTCCGCCTTGGTCACGGTGACGAAATCGTAGCCGTAAAACACGCCGGAGACGCCTGATACACCGAATAGTCGCTCGGCAAGCGGCGAACGGGCGGCGGCTTCGCGGCTAGAAAATTCCATCGTGCCGGTGTCGAGCACGGTGCGGCCAGGTATGAATTTCAGGGTGGCGGGATTGGGCGTGGCTTCGGTCTGAATGAACATTGGTTTTCTCCGGCGTCGCCGGTTCAAGGCCGGCGCGTGGGGTGTCCCATAGCAGATGGCGACCGCCGGCGCACGGTCAAGGGGGAAATCAGAAATTCTCTAACCAGATCAAGCCCTAAGACAGCCCGTCAATCTCGGGATCGCTGAGATCGCCGGGGACGATGACGACCGGAATCGGGAACGAGCCGGCGGCCTGGGCCATCATGCTGATCAGCGGCCCCGGCCCCTCGGGACCCGGATTGGCCGCCAGCACCAGCATCGAAATATCGACGTCCTGGTCGATCACGTCGAGAATCTGGGTGGTGGGATCGCCCTCGCGAATCACCCGTTCGGGCGTGATCGCGGCGATGCCGTTGGCGCGGCCGGAGGCGCGGTCGAGCGCCTCATTGGCGGCGTCCTCGGCCTCGGCGCGCATCAGGTCGGCGACACCAAGCCATTGCTGGTTCTGGTCTTCGATCGCGATGATTCGCAGCATCACCACGCCGCCGCCGACGCGCACCGCCCAGCGGCTGGCGTAATACACCGCGCGGTCCCATTCCGCGGTGTCGTCAACGATGACGAGGCATTTCGGTTTGTGACCCGTCTCGTAGCTTCGTCGCTGGGTGGTCATGCATGTCCCGGTGCTGCGCCAAACCGCCGCATGCTGCCACGGCGCAGCCGCTTTCGACAAGCGGCGACGCTGTTGCAACGCAGTGGCGAGCGCTAGCTCTTTCGGATGAAACCGACGATGTCCCGCGTCGCCCGCATGGTTTCGTCGGCGAGGACGCGCGCGCGGTCGGCGCCATCGACCAGGATCTTGTCGACATGGCCGGGATCGGCGACCAGCCGCTTCATCTCGGAGGCGATCGGCGCGAGTTTTGCCACGCAGAGTTCCACCAGTGCATTCTTGAAGCTGGAGAACTGCCCGCCGCCGAATTCGCGCAGCACGTCGGATTTGCTGCGCTCGGCCAGCGCCGCATAGATTCCGACGAGATTGTCGGCCTCGGGCCGGTTCTCCAGGCCCTTTTCCTCCGACGGCAACGGTTCCGGATCGGTCTTGGCCTTCCGGATCTTCTGCGCGATCAAATCCGCATCGTCGGTCAGGTTGATGCGCGAATTGTCCGAGGCGTCCGACTTCGACATTTTCTTGGTGCCGTCGCGAAGCGACATCACCCGCGTCGCCGGGCCGGTGATAAAGGGCTCCGGCTGCGGGAAGAACAGGCCGTCGTTGAAACCGTGGCCGCGTATAGAATCGCCGAAATCGTTGTTGAACTTCTGCGCGATGTCCCGCGACAGCTCCAGATGCTGCTTCTGGTCCTCGCCGACCGGCACATGGGTGGCGCGGTACAGCAGAATGTCGGCCGCCATCAGCACGGGATAGTCATAGAGCCCGACGGAGGCGTTCTCGCGGTCCTTGCCGGCCTTCTCCTTGAACTGCGTCATGCGGCTGAGCCAGCCGATCCGCGCCACGCAATTGAAGATCCAGGTCAGCTCGGCGTGGCCGGCGACCTGGCTCTGGTTGAACACGATATGCTTGTTCGGATCGATGCCGGCAGCGATGAAGGCCGCCGTGACCTCGCGGGTGTTGCGGGCCAGTTCCGCCGGGCCGCCCCAGACGTCCATGCCCATCGTGATCGCGTGCATGTCGACGACGCAATAGATGCAGTTATGAGTTTCCTGCATCTTCACGAAGTTGACGATCGCGCCGAGGTAATTGCCGAGATGCAGATTACCGGTCGGCTGGACGCCCGAAAAAACCCGTTCAACAAAAGCCATTGTCAGCTTCCCCAAGGATCCTGTTTCGGATGCCTGTTTCGCGCCGTCGTTTGCCACGCAGGGGCTATCAGCGCAAGTCAGGCATGATCCGGAAAAGTGGGTACCGGTTTTCCCTCGGGACAAACGCGAAGCGTTTGCCCGGAGATCATGCCCAAATCAAAGAGATAGAGCAGGATGACAAAGTCATCGTGCTCTACCCCTTTGTTTGCCTGACGGCGTTAACCGCGTCGCGCCAGCCGATGACGCCGAAAAGCCTTAAGAGCAGGCCGTAAATCGCAATTCCTGCCGAGATCACGACCAGCAGCAGGATGGCCTGCACAAGGCCGTGTGCGCCCGAGGTGAGGGAAGGCAGCGACCGCGTCGCAAGCCACAGCAACGCGCCCATGGCGAGCGCGGATAGCGCGATGCGCGGCAGCCGCCGTTTTGCTTCCCTGTCGATCGAAAACCCGAAGGTTTTCGCGCCGCGGCGGATCAGGCTGAACGCCATGCTCCAGGCGCCGACAGCAATGGCCGCCGCGATGCCCTCAGTGCCGTACCAATGGCTGAGCAGGAAGGCAGAAGCGATCGCCAGCACCACGCCTTTCAGCGCGGCGGTCAGCGGCGTCATCGTATCCTCGCGCGCAAAGAACGCCGGCGACAGTGCCTTCACCAGCACATGCGCCGGCAGCGCCAGCGTCAGCCACATCAGCGCGCGGGCGGTGGCTTTGGTGTCATCGGCGGTGAACGCGCCATGCTCGAACAACAGCCGCACGATCGGCGCAGCTAACACGATCAGGCCGAGCGTTGCCGGCAGTGCGAGGCCAACCGCGAGTTCGAGGCCGCGCGATTCGGCGTGAGCAACGGCGGCACGGTCCTCAGCCCGCACCGCGCGCGTCAGCTCCGGGATCAATACCGTGCCCATGGCGACACCGACAATGCCGAGCGGCAGTTCGACCAGGCGGTTGGCGAAATAGAGCCACGATACCGCCGACGGCGAGGAAGACGCGATGATCGCGCCGGCCACGACAAGCAATTGCGGCGCGCTCGATGCCATCATGCCCGGCACAGCCTTGCCGAGAAAGCCGCGGATCTCCTTGTCGAACGAGACGCGCAAAGGTGTCGCGATGGTCTCGCCACGGCGCAGCACCAGCACGGAGAGTTGCAACAGCCCGGCGATGCCGACGGTCGCGGCGATGATCTGCGCGGCCCGTGTGGCATCCGGCTGCACGGCCAGCAGCACGGCCATCACCGCGATCAGCGCGATGTTGAACAGCAGCGGCGAAAACGCCGTCAGCGCAAATCGCCCCTGTGCGTTCAAGAGCGCCATCATCACCGTCACCGGACCGGCAAAGGCGAGGTAGGGCAGCATCAGCCGCGCATTGTCTGTCGCGAGCTGCAGCGTCTCGCGGCCGGCAAATCCCGGCGCCAGCACGGTGATGATCAGAGGCATGACGAGCGCCATCAATGCCGTGGCTGCGATCAGAGCAGCCATGATCGTGCCGAGCACCCGGCCCGCATAGGCCGCCGCAGCCGCCACGCCGCCGCTCTCGCGCACCCGCAGCCAGGCCGGCACCAGCGCAGCGTTCAGCCCGCCCTCGGTCAGCAGCCTTCGCGCCACATTGACTAGCTGAAACGCCGCCAGGAACGCATCCGCCACGGGCCCGGCGCCAAGCAGCGCGGCGAGCACGGAATCGCGCACGAAGCCGAGCAGCCGCGAGGCCAGCGTTCCCGAGGATACCGTGAGGAAAGGGCGGATCATGGCGGGCTGTATAGCAGCAGCTTCCCTTGCTGGCGCTACGCCGATCTGGTAGGCCGCAGCCTTCTTAGCCGTGCTCGGCTTCTTCGCGCAACGCCGTAAACAGGACGGGTGGATGACTGACGCAAAATACGACGTTCTCGCTATCGGCAATGCGATTTTCGACGTCTTCGCGCAAACCGATGAGAAATTTCTGGCCGATCACGGCATGACCAAAGGCGGCATGGCGCTGATCGACGAGGCCCGCGCCACCTCGATCTACCGCGACATGGGGCCGGCGACGGAGGTGTCGGGCGGATCGGCCGCCAACACCATCGTCGGCATCGCCAATTTCGGCGCCCGTGCCGCCTATGTCGGCAAGGTCAAGAGCGACCAGATCGGCGGCCTCTACACCCACGACATCCGTGCCGCCGGGGTCACCTATGAGACCAGGGCGGCTGAAGCCGGCCCGGCCACCGGCTGCTCCTACATTCTGGTGACGCCGGACGGCGAGCGCACCATGAACACCTATCTCGGCGCGGCGCAGGACCTGAGGCCGGCCGACATCGACGAGGCGCAGATTGCGGCATCGCGCATCGTCTATCTCGAAGGCTATCTCTGGGATCCCCAAAACGCCAAGGAAGCCTTCGTCAAGGCAGCGGGCATCGCCCATGGCGCCGGCCGACAGGTGGCGCTGACGCTGTCGGACTCCTTCTGCGTCGATCGCTATCGCGACGAGTTTCTCGATTTGATGCGCAAGCGCACCGTCGATCTGGTGTTCGCCAACGAGGCCGAACTGCACTCGCTGTACCAGACCTCGGATTTCGAGGGCGCGCTGAAGCAGCTCCGCGAGGATACCAAACTCGCCGTCGTCACCCGCAGCGAGAAGGGCTGCGTCGTGGTGTCGTCCGATGGCGTTGTCGCGGCGCCCGCATTCCCGATCGAAAAGCTCGTCGACACGACAGGTGCCGGCGACCTGTTCGCCGCCGGCTTCCTGTTCGGCCTGGTGCGCAATGCGAGCCATGAGACGTGCGGCCGGCTGGGCGCGCTGGCGGCAGCGGAGGTGATCCAGCACATCGGCGCAAGGCCGCAGGTGTCGCTGAAGGAATTGGCGGGGCAGAACGGGCTGCCGGTGTAGGCGGCGAAGGTCTTTCCACTCGTCATGGCCGGGCTTGACCCGGTCATCCACGTCTTCCTTCCTTGCTGCATCTCAAGAGCATGGATGCACCGATGTCGCTCCAATGAGCGGTCTACAGGCTTCCGATCAGGCGCAATTTCGCTTAGAAGTTGATCGTGAACGAAGCCGCGTTGCACCCGAAGGACAAGGCCGTCAGCAAGGTCCGCGACAAGCCGATCCCTGAGCCGCTGAAGAAGAAGCCGTTCGATGCGAAGGCGTGGTTCGCGCGTCTCGATGGGCTTGGTGGACGCGATTTCTTGCCAGAAGGTATCCCCGACGAACCGCCGGCTGAGCCGGACCCGTGCGTCTTCTTCGACGAGTGATTTGATGAAGGATAATTATGATTTCTTGACCGCAAAGCGCGGGAAGTTCTTTCGGGAAGGCGCGCGCCTGGTGCCGCCGATCCACCTGGACCCCGAGGTGCTTGACTATCTCTCCGAGCGGGCCTTGGCTGGGGGAGTCTCGTTGAGTTCGCTGGTAAACGCGCTGTGCAAGAAGGGCATCGAACTGATCGAAGCGGCAAAGTAGCCGCCGCGCATCAACTTCGCTATGCGCAGTCCGATCACGCGATTGCTTTCTAGCCCCAGCATCATCCAGTTCCACATGCTGTGATTCCTAGCCAAGGCGTTGATTTGCACGGCGGCACGCCGTTAGGAATCACATCGACGACCACGGTGTGCACGACGTCCAATCAAAGCCGCGTGGCTGTCATGACGGGCACAATCTGCTCGCTCATTCCCTCCTGAGCCTCCCTTGGCAACACACGTCCCTATGACCACCGACCTTGCAAGGGTTCCTTCACCTTGATCTAGGGAACACCCGAATTGGCAATAGCCGGGGCTCGCTTCGCGTGAAAAATCAGACTGCCGCTGCTGGGGGCCAACGGAGATATCCGATGGGTGTGGTAGGCTGGCGCTTTGCGCATGTGAAGAGAACTATCCGCGTCCGGGCGGCCCTTGTGGGCCTACTCGAAGAGTTGCCTTTTATCTGCCCGGTGGTCGTAGCAGTCGGCTCGACGGTCATGATCGTAATCAAGCTCTGCAAGGATTTGCCGCAGTGAGGCCGCCCGACCGCCAAGGCGCTCGTGTGCACGCCTTTGTGTGCCGATCGGCATAAAATATAGCCGACATTGCGCGACTGCAAATATCCTCAAACGGCGCGGTCGCGCGGTCCCGGCACCAATACCCCCCTCGTCAAAGGACCCGCGAAACGAGGAAGCCCATAACCTTTGAGTTGCCGACTGGCACAAAACTGCACATGCCATCAGCCGCCCTAGGGTGTATGGTTTCCGACGCGCAGTAAAGTTGGGGTACGGGCCATGGCAGACGACCTTACGTATCGCATATGCGTGACCGTAGGTGGCTTGATCCCCGTCGTGTTGGTCGCAATCGCAGTCTTCGCTTGATGGACAACCCGATACTCAGCCCGCGTGAGAAGCGCCTCTTGCGGCGTCTAGCCCGAGGCCGGTCTGACCATGCTATTGCGGTTCAGATTGGAGGAAGAGAAGATCAGGTTGGCGAACAGCGGAAGCGCCTGTTGCAGAAACTGCAAATCAGTTCGCAGTCTGAGATCGCAGAAGCCGCCGCGCGGTTGGCGTTCTGGCCATCTCACAGGGCCGCTGACGAGTTGGCTCTCCTTGGCCGAAGCGCAGGGAGGACGGCGGCCACGAACCGCCGTCCTGAACTTCGGTTGCATCAATACCGATAAGGATATTGCCCCGGACAAATGTACTGTCCGTAGCTGTCATAGTAGCAGCCGGAGTTGTAGTAGCCGTAGGCGCCCGCCGCAGCGGCTGCGCCCACTGCGGCAGCGCCATAGCCCCCAACCCGGGCGATAGTAGCCGCGGCCATAACCGGGGTAACCCGCGATCGGACGGCCGGGACGACCCGCGATCGGACGCCCCGCTATCGGATGCGCTGGCCGCGCAATGCGTCCGGCATGTATGCCACCGGCATGCATGCCGCCGCCGTGAAAGCCGCCTCCACCGCCACGGAAGCCGCCGCCTCCGCCACGGCGCGCATACGCATCATCGGGAATGAGAGTTGCAGTGAGCAGGACAAATGCCGCTAGACCGGCGAGAATATATTTGAGCATCATGCTCCTCCCGACCTTGGAGTTCGCGAGCGAGACTGCTGCGCCGCCTGCAGGCGACGTTGATGTAGATCAACGTTTACCCGCGGCGGCCGGACGCTAACTGAAATCGCGGCGCGTCACCTAGCCCCGGCACACGCTCCCCTCGGACGACCTTGGTCTCGATCCCCACAATCAAGAAAGGCCAAATCGTTCGGAAGTCCGCGGCCGTTCCACGCAAGTCATCGTATTACAACGGAGCATGCCGATGTGGGTCCTGATGTACGTCTTCTCCTACTCAGTTAGCCCGGCCGCCACCAACGACAGGGCGGAATGGCGGCTCCTTCCGACCGTGGTGTTTCAAGAGTTCTCGAACGAAGAACGATGCAGGGCGGCTAAGTCGGCGCTTGAAGGAAGTTTAAGGGACGCCGGAGACAAGCTGAGAAGCGGCCTAGAAGACTTGAAGACCATTGGCAAAGCTGACCCGGCGCAGATTATCATTGCCTATCATGTGGAATGCCTTCCGAAATGAAGGCGGCAGCCACGGGGCTGAAGACATCAAGCATTTGCCGTGAGGTCTACTTATGGCCCATCGGCGCAACGCCATTGTGTACCGATCTGCATAAATTTAGGGCGATGCAAAGAACTTCAAATACGTTTCCAGTGGGCCATCGCGCGGTCCCGGCACTAACCCCTCCCTATCGGTAGTACCTGCAAGCAATGAATGGGCGCACACCTCGCCCTCACCATCGCCAGCCGTGGCGCGCGCATCACGTCGACCTCGACCACGACCACAGCGGCAGCGTCACGACGGCAGCGGCAGGTGATCTGTTTCGCCAGGCGGCACGCCTGACCAACAATTGTCCCTATGGACAATTGCACGCTTCGGTTTTGTCGTCTTTTATGGGCGGGCGTATCACCCAGCCCGATATGCCCTCGGCAACGGTCCCGTAGCTGCCGCCAGTTGTGGGACTGTTGTTGGGGGGCGAGACCACCGAAATCATGCATGGCGTCGCGCGCTAGCGCTCGCACCGCATCGACCTTGTTGTCAGGGTTCGATGACGGACGGCATCCCGCACGGGAGCGAGACAGGCACAGAACAACGACTCGCATCGTCGCCGCATCACGGCTACCAAAGCTTATTTTGGACAGACAAGCTCAATGACGGCGCCCCACGATCTTCGCCCGGCTCGGCTAGTGGACCCACAGGGCTACGAAGGCACAGGCGAAGCCCACCACTAGGAGGCCTGAGGCTGCAATTGTGACTAGGTCAATTGACCA
This sequence comes from Bradyrhizobium sp. AZCC 1721, assembly GCF_036924715.1. NCBI lineage: Bacteria > Pseudomonadati > Pseudomonadota > Alphaproteobacteria > Hyphomicrobiales > Nitrobacteraceae > Bradyrhizobium > Bradyrhizobium sp. AZCC 1721. The sequence goes on from NZ_JAZHSB010000001.1 coordinate 336,958, forward strand.
GTGATGGCCGACCAAATCGAGGTGTCTGGAGTGATTTTCGTCCCGATATGTCTGAAGGCGCATGGCAGCAGCACCTCCTCGTGCGCGTCTGGCACCTAATTCAATCGGCTGTTGCTAAAATAGTTCCCTGCGTCGCCCCAACGTTGCCGGTGACCCAAATCCAACACCGTGGCGGATGTGGATATTCGGTGCGCCGATCTCGCCAAATCCCACCGGAGACCATTTCGTGCGCGCGCCGCGTCGACCGAACGAACGCAGCGCCCGTTCGCACATTCTGGCAGATTTTGCAGACACAAGATCACGAAGTACGCCGTAAAACCATTGCGCAGGGAAGGCCGGATGCTCTCCGCTGGACCTGTATGCTCGTGTGCGCGTTCTTTTTGCGCAATTGCACACGAGACCGCGGGTGCAGCGCGCACCCGGTCTTCCCTGCGCCCTCTTTCTCAAGGGGCGCGAAAGATAAGGGCAAAGCTCGGGCGGAACGCGCCGCGAGATCGCGAAAGCATGTTAGTAGATCAATGCGAATCTATCTCAGCCGTCATTGCGAGGAGCGACAGCGACGAAGCAATCCACCTTTCCGCATATGCGGCACGATGGATTGCTTCGCGGAGCCTGTCATCGGGCGCGCGTTCGCGCGACCCGGTGGCTCGCAATGACGCTGGGGAGACAGCGATGATTGAATCGATAGGCCGCAGCGTGCTGGATGCCCCGCCTTCGCGGGGCATGACACGCTTGGATGAGGTGAGGGCGTACCACGCGACGAAGCGTCGCCGCCCTCGTTGTTCATTTTCCAGATGCTCGCCACGAACTCCGCTGGGCCCTCTCCCCCCTTGCGGGGGAGAGTTGGAGAGAGGGGTAAGCCACGCACACCGGCGCTCGTGGCTACCCCTCTCCCTGATCCTCTCCCGCAAGGGGAGAGGGAACGGAGGGAGCGTGCTGTGACGCACGAAGAGCAAAGGCGATCGCGTCGCCTCTTGCGATCACGCCGCGCGCTGACCGCTGCCGGCATCGAGCCCGGCATAAACCCCGCGCTCAAACCCTGCAAAGGCCTCCAGGCATTTTGCGTCGGCGAACGGCAACAACTGCATCAGGATCACACCGCTGACGTCGCGCGCCGGGTCGATCCAGAAATAGGTGTTGGCGAGACCGGCCCAGGCCAGGCTTCCGGCGCTGCGCCCCTCGGCCGTCTGGGCGGTGTTGATGAGGAACGAGAGCCCCCACTTCTTGACGATGTCGGGATAGAGATCGACATCGTTGGTGTAGATCGGCGCCACCGTCACCATCTTGCCCATCGTGAGATCGCCGATGTGGTTCTGGCTCATCAGCGCGACCGTCTCGGGCTTCAGCACCTCGTTGCCGTTGCCGCGGCCCTTGTTGAGGATCATCTGGGTGAACTTGATGTAGTCGGCCGCCGTGCCGTAGAGGCCGCCACCGCCCATGTGGAATTCCGGCTCCTGCTCGAGTTCGAACGGGATCGGCGCCAGCGAGCCGTCCGCGCCGCGGGCATGCATGCCGACCAGCCGCTGGCGCATCGAGTCAGTGATCTTGAAGGCGGTGTCGTTCATGCCGAGCGGCGTGAACATGTGGTCGCGCAAATACGCATCGAGCCGCTTGCCGCTGACGGCTTCCACTGCCCTGCCGACGAAATCGATACTGGTGCCGTATTCCCAGCGCGTGCCGGGCTCGGTCATGATCGGCGTCTTCAGCGCGGCGAGCTGGCAGGTGGTGATCGCCGGGGTTCCGGTCTTGTCGAGATACTGCGCGCACTCGACGCTCCACATGTTGTAGGCAAAGCCGGCGGTGTGGGTCATCAGATGACGCAGCGTGATCGGCTTCGTCGCGGGACGCAGCTTCGGCTCGCCATTGGCGTCGAAACCCTCCAGCACTTGCGGGCTGGCGAGGTCAGGCAGCACTTTTCCGATCGGCTCGTCGAGCGAGAGCTTGCCTTGCTCCACGAGCTGCATGCCGGCCGCGGCCGTGATCGCCTTGGTCATCGAGGCGATCCAGAACACGCTGTCTGCGGTCATGGCATCGTCCTTGGAAAGGTCGCGCTGGCCGAACGCGCCCTGGTAGATCACCTCACTCCCGGTGGCCGCCATCGCGACCACGCCGGGAATTTCCTTCGCCTCGCATTTCTGACGCAGAATCTGATCGATCGCGGCCTTGCTTTGCATCGGTCTCCTCCCGCTGTTTTTTATGGAGTGGCGCGATCTTCCTCCCGGCCGCGTGATCCCGCAAGCGCTCGGCGGACGCTGCCGCCAATGTCGCGATCTCGTGATAAGCAAGGACGGTGGGCAGCAGGCGCGCCGGGCTGGCGGCACAAAACGGCAACACCTCGCCGCATTCTGCGGGGGACGCAGGGCAATGGCAGTGACCGGTTTAACCATCCACGATAACGTGATTAGGCCTGCGATTCCCTTCGCCGATCTTTTTCAGTAAGGCGTTCAGATTCCAGCACAAACGCCAGAGCGTTGGCTGGGTCAAATTAACCAAAATGGTTGTCATTTCTCTGCTGTGCATAGGTACGCAATGATTTCGACTTGGAGTGAATGGAAGCGCTATCCCCGTCCCGGGCGTAGCGAAAATATCGAGGCGCCGATCTCGCCCGGCATTTATGAGGTGCGCTACGCGGGCACCGGCGCGCTGCACTCGTTCGAGGCGGTCGATAACGTCGCCCAGGCGCTGGCGCTTTTGCCGGTCGGTGGTTCCAAGTCCTGGTTCAGCCGCCGCGACCCCGCCAAACTGCCCGATCTCGAATACCGCACCTGCGCGACCTCCACCAAAGCCGACGCCAAGGCCGCCGCGCAGCGCATGATCGGCCGCCGCGAGGCGTATTTGAGCGGGGCGGCGTAACGCGACACCGTCACCCTCAAAATTGCTTGAAGCAGACCCGCGTCTGCCGCCGGTGCATCGGCGCTGGTTTGGGCCTATACTCGGACCAATCCTTCAATAAAATCCGAGGAGTACGCCATGAACCCGCCCGTCGCCGCACGCGCTTCAAAAACCTCCACCCCCTCGCTGCACGATCGCCTGAAAGACCCCTCGCTGCTGCGCGACCGCTGCTACATCGACGGCGCCTGGGTCGGCACGCCGTCGCGCCCGGTCACCAATCCGGTCAACGGTGTCGAACTCGCAAAAGTCCCGGCGTTCAGCACGGCCGAAGCGACGCAAGCCGTCGAAGCCGCCGAGCGCGCATTCCCCGCCTGGGCCAAGCTCACCGCCAAACAGCGCTCCAACATTTTGCGAAAGTGGTTCGAGCTGATCGCGGCCAACCGCGAGGATCTCGCGCTGATCCTCACGTCGGAACAAGGCAAGCCGCTGGCGGAAGCGCTCGGTGAAGTCGATATCGGCGGCGCCTATGTCGAATTCTTCGCCGAGGAAGCCCGCCGCGTCTATGGCGAAACCATTCCGACCCAGCGGCCGGATGCACGTCTGCTCGCCATCAAGCAGCCGATCGGCGTCTGCGGCGCGATCACGCCGTGGAATTTCCCGTGCTCGATGATCACGCGGAAAGTTTCGCCGGCGCTCGCCGCCGGCTGCACCGTGGTGCTCAAGCCCGCCAATGAAACGCCGCTGACCGCGCTGGCGCTGGTCGCGCTCGCCGAAAAGGCCGGCGTGCCCAAGGGCGTGTTCAACATCCTCACCGGCAATTCGTCCGCGATCGGCAAGGTGCTGTGCGAGCATCCCGCGGTGCGGTTCGTCGGCTTCACCGGCTCGACCGAGGTCGGAAAGATTCTCTATCAGCAGGCCGCCGTCGGCGTAAAGAAGCTCGGCCTCGAGCTCGGCGGCAACGCGCCGTTCGTGGTGTTCGACGACGCCGATATCGATGCCGCGGTCGAGGGCGCGATGATCTCGAAATACCGCAACATGGGCCAGACCTGCGTCTGCGCCAACCGCATCTACGCCCAGGACAAGATCTACGACGCGTTCGTCGAGAAGCTTTCCAAGAAGGTCGCTGCGATGAAGATCGGCGACGGCACGGAGCAAGGCGTGGTGCAGGGTCCACTGATCAACATGGACGCGGTGCTCAAGGTCGAGAAGCACATCGAGAATGCGGTGAAGGGCGGCGCCAAGATCGTCACCGGCGGCAAGCGCCATGCGCTCGGCGGCAGCTTCTTCGAGCCGACGGTGCTTTCGAATGTGAAGCCGGACGCGCTGGTCGCGCACGAAGAAACGTTTGGGCCGCTGGCGCCGGTGTTCCGCTTCAAGGACGAGGCCGACGTGATCGCGATGTGCAACGCCTCGCCGTTCGGCCTCGCCTCCTATTTCTATTCCCGCGATCTCGGCCGCGTCTGGCGCGTCGCCGAAGCGCTGGAATCAGGCATGGTCGGCGTCAACACCGGCCTGATCACGACCGAAGTAGCGCCGTTCGGCGGCGTCAAGGAGTCAGGCTTGGGCCGCGAAGGCTCGCATCACGGCATGGAAGAATATGTCGAGATCAAATACGTGATGATGGCCGGGGTGTAGCCTGGTCCCCGCGAACGCGGGGACCCATAACCACCGGCTTCAGCTTCGAAAGAAGATGGAGCCACAGCGACCTTAACAACAGACATCAGTGGTTATAGGTCCCTGCGTTCGCAGGGACGACAGTCAATCGCTGGCGTCACTCGCAAACGCGCCGTGACGTCCCACGCCGGAAGCAAACCGCGTCGCGCCCGACAGCGTTTCGCCTGAGGCAATCACCGCGAGCCCGCCGCGCATCTCGTTGTCGATCGCTTCCTCTTCCGCAAGATCCCATTGCCGCAGCGCCGACAGCCGGTCGGCGCGCAGGCATTTTTGCGGAAAGCGCGCGATCTCCCGCGCCAGCGCAATCGCCTGGGCGGCAGCCTCGCCGCGGCCAACGACGCGATTAGCCAGCCCCATCCGCAGCGCTTCCTGCGCGCCGACCGGCCGGCCGGTGAGGATCAGATCGATCGCCTGCGAATGGCCGATCAGCCGCGGCAGCCGGATGGTGCCGAGATCGATCAATGGCACGCCGAACCGGCGACAGAAGATGCCGAAAGTCGCGTCTTCCGCAACCACGCGCATGTCCGCCCATAGCGCGAGCTCCATGCCGCCGGCCACCGCAAAGCCTTCGACCGCGGCAATCACGGGCTTCGACAGCCGCAGCCGGCTCGGTCCCATCGGCGCGATCGAATCGTGGCCGCCTAGCTCGCGCCGCTTATTGGGATCACCCGCCGCCACCGCCTTGAGATCGGCGCCGGCGCAGAAATAGCCGCCGGTGCCGGTGAACACCGCAACCGACGCGCTCTCGTCGGCATCGAAAGCAAGAAACGCGTCGTAGAGTTTCCGCGCGGTCGCGCCATCCACGGCGTTGCGGCAATGCGGACGGTTGATGGAAACGATGGTCACCGGACCATCACGCTCGACGAGCACGGAATCGACTTCGGTCATTGAGGCGCTCCCTGAATGTTATTTCCCGGAAGCTTGGCATTAGACGCGAGGGTGACGCAATCCCAACGCCATCATCGCGAGCCAACCGGTCGCGCGAATGCGCGCCCGACGAGAGGCTACGCGAAGCAATCCACACTTTCCGTGCGGCGGGATGGATTGCTTCGTCGCTGCGCTCCTCGCAATGACGCGGTTAGATACTCAACTCATCCCCCGTTACGCGCTGGTACGCTTCGAGATAGCGCTTGCTCGTCGCCTCCACCACGCTGTCGGGCAGCGGAGGCGGCGGGGCGTCGCCGTTCCAGCGGCCGGCATGGCGCTCGGCGTCGAGATAGTCGCGCAGCGGCTGCTTGTCGAAACTCGGCTGCGGCCGGCCGGGCCTGTAGACGTCGGCCGCCCAGAACCGCGAACTATCCGGCGTCATCACCTCGTCGATCAGGATGATGCGGCCGTCCGCCGCGCGGCCGAACTCGAACTTGGTGTCGGCGATGATGATGCCCTGGTGGCGGGCGATCCGCTCGCCGAAATTATAGACCGTGCGCGCCATGCTCTCGAGCTTCTCGGCGACATCGCTGCCGACGATCTCGCGCATGCGCGCGATGGTGATGTTCTCGTCATGGCCGGTCTCGGCCTTGGTCGCCGGGCTGAAGATCGGCGGCTCGAGCTTTCCGCTTTCGAGCAGACCTTCCGCCAGCTCCTCGCCCGCAAGCGTGCCGGAGGCCGCATACTCCTTCCAGGCGGAGCCGGAGATATAGCCGCGGATCACGCATTCGACCGGAAACACGGTGGTGCGCCGGCACAGCATCGCGCGCCCGAGAATGTCGGCGCGGTGGTCCTTGAGGCCAGGCACCTTGCGGATGATCTCGTCGGCGTCGGCGCTGATCATGTGATGCGGGACCACGCCTTCGAGCTGGCGGAACCACCACGCGCTGATCTGCGTCAGCACCGCGCCCTTCATCGGGATGGTTTCCGCCATCACCACGTCAAACGCGCTGATGCGGTCGGTGGTCAGCAGCAGCACGCAGTCGCTGCCGACGGCGTAGATATCGCGCACCTTGCCGCGGCCGATCCGGGGCAGGGGCAAGTCGCTGGCGAGCATCGCGTTCATCTGGTCAGGCTTTCGAACAGGCGGCCTCGTGCAAGCGCGAGGCGGCAAATGAGAAAGCGGAGCAATAGCTCACTCCGGCAGCGGAATGAACTCATGTTCTTGCGGAACGGCTGCAAACCGGCCGGTTTTCCAATCCTGTTTGGCCTGCTCGATCCGCTCCTTGCTTGAGGAAACGAAATTCCACCAGATGTGCCGCGGGCCTTCCAGCGCGTCGCCGCCGAGAAACATCATCCGCACCGGCGTGACCGCCTTCACCGTGATGCGGTCGCCGGGCCGGAAGATCAGGAGCCGCGGCCCCTCGTAGCGCTCGTTCGCGATCTCGACTTCGCCTTCGACGAGATAGATCGCGCGCTCCTCATGGTCAGGGTCGAGCGGCACGCTGGTGCCGGCCTGCGCCGTCACTTCAGCGTAGAACCAGGGCGAGACCATGCCGACCGGCGATTTCACGCCAAAGCCGCTTCCTGCGATAATGCGCGCGGTGAATCCGCTCTCCTTCACGGTCGGCAGCGCTTCGGCCGCGTAATGCTGGAACGACGGTGCGATTTCTTCGGAGCCCGCCGGCAGCGCGATCCAGCTTTGCAGGCCGAGCATCTTCTGGCCATCGCGGCGCTGCACATCGGGCGTGCGCTCGGAATGAGCGATGCCGCGGCCTGCCGTCATCAGGTTCATCGCGCCGGGCTGGATCTCCTGAATGTTGCCCTCGCTGTCGCGGTGCATGATCGAGCCGTCGAACAGGTAGGTGACGGTGGCAAGTCCGATATGCGGATGCGGCCGCACGTCCATGCCGCGGCCGGCCATGAACTGCACCGGGCCGAAATGGTCGAAGAAGATGAACGGCCCGACCATCTGCCGCTTGCCATGCGGCAGCGCGCGCCGCACCGCAAATCCATCGCCGAGATCGCGGGTGCGCGGCACGATGATGAGGTCGAGCGCGTCGCAGCTTTTGGGGTCGCCGAGCACGGGATCGTTGGACGGTTGCCAGCTCATGGGGAGCTCCTTGATGTTTGCGACGATTATAGCAGGAATCGCGGGATTGCGTTCAAATGCCTCAGCATGTCGTCCCTGCGAACGCAGGGACCCATGCCCCGTGTCCTATCGTTTGGCAGGAATGGCAGATATCGTCTCCAACAATCGACAACGGTGGTTATGGGTCCCGGCGTTCGCAGGGACGACGTAGGACGATGAATCAATGATCCCTCCGCTCAAGCCCGGCGCAAAATTGCTGAAGGTCGATGGTCCCGTCATCGAGACCGCGCGCCTGGAAAGGCTGATCGGTGGAAATTGAACCACAAAATGATTCACACTAGATTGACGGCGCGGGGATGACCCGCGCGAACGGACCGTCCGATGCTGCTATCCACCTTCGACATCGCCCTGCGCGGCGCCACCGTGGCGCTGCTCCTGGTGCTGGCGGCGTCGCTGTTTCGCAGTTTTGGAACGGTGCTCGCCGGACGGCTCGCAGTGGCCGTTGCAGTGGGATCAGCGGCGCATGCCGTGACCTCTTCGATCGGTGTGACATCGAAGGTAGCCCCGGCGCTCGCGCCCGTGATCGCGCTGTCGACCGGCAATGCCGTGGTGTTCTGGCTGTTTACGCGCGCGCTGTTCGAGGAGACGTTCAAACTGCGCTGGTGGCACGCGCTGGTCTGGGTGGCGGTCGCAGCTTTCAGCTTCGTCAACTGCATGTGGCTGGCGCCCGCATCCGGCGTGCAGTTCTCCATCATCACGGTCAACATTCTCGCGCTCGGCTTCATCGTGCTGGCCGTCGTGCAGACCGTCGCATCATGGTCGGCCGATCTGGTCGAGGGCCGACGCCGCATCCGCGTCTTCATCGTCAGCGCGGCGGCACTGTACGGCGGGCTGAATGCGGTGCTGCAGATATCACTGTCCGGCGGCGGCGCCGCGGACCTTGCCAACACGCTGAATTCGGCGGTGCTGGCCGCGGTAGTGGCGGCAATCGCGATTGCGATGATGCGTGTCGATGGGGCCGATTTGTTCCCGGCCGCCGCGGTCGGCAAGGCCGATCCAATCGAAGCAGCGATCGTCGCCGAGTCCAGCGCCGCCGATCGAAAACTCATCGATGCACTGACGCGCCTGATGGCCGACGAGCGCATCTATCGCCACGACAACGTCACCATCGGCACACTCGCAACCAAACTCGCCATTCCCGAATACCGGCTGCGGCGGCTGATCAACCAGCGGCTCGGCTACCGCAATTTCAATGTCTTCCTCAACGAGCACCGGATCGCCGAAGCCAAGGCGGCGCTGGCTGATCCAAGCCAGGCCGAGGTCCCCGTGATTACGATCGCGATGGATGCCGGCTTCCAGTCGCTCGGCCCGTTCAACCGCGCCTTCAAGGCTATCACAGGCGTCACGCCGACCGAATATCGCCGGCTGAAGACGAGCGCGGCCTAGTCCGCATCATATTGTTGTTGCTGCATAATTTTAGAATCGTCGAGGCGTGTCGAGCATTCGGCCAGCGCGAATTCCAAATCCGGCGAGCGGCCGGCGGCGGCCTCATCAACATCTCCGGCACGCGCTGATGCGTCATACCGGAGGCCTCCGTGACCAGACGAAATCTCACCCTCATCCTCGCCGCCACCACGGCGATCAGTGCGCTCGCGCTCTCAGTTGCCCGCGCCCGCGACGTGCCGAAGGTCGCGACCGGCTTCGTCGCCAGCGTGCTCTGCACCGAGACCTTCGTCTCCGGCCTCGACCCGGCGCGGGTATTCGCCGAGACCACGTCCGCGATGCCGGGCGCCGGCCTGATCGCCTGGGCGCTCGACTATCGCCTCGACCGCGCGCGCAAGGACGTCACCGTGACACTGTTCGGCCTGGGCGGGAGCCACGCGGTCTACCGCGGCGAAGGTCTGGGCTGTTATCTCGATCATGGTGGTGCCGTGGCCGAGATTGTGTTGCCGCCGTCGGAGACCAAACCGGCGCTGCTGCCCGACATCGCTGGCCGTGCCATTGTCGAACCGCAGGCGCCGCAACTGGCTCTCGCACTCGACCGCGCCTTCGCCGAGCCGGACAGGTCGACGCCGCCAAATACCCGCGCTGTGGTGGTCCTGAAGGACGGGCGCATCGTGGCCGAACGCTATGCCGAGGGCATCGGCGTCGACACGCCGCTGCTTGGCTTCTCCGCCACCAAATCGGTCATCTCGGCGCTGGCCGGCGTCCTCGTGCGCAAGCGCGCGCTGAAGCTGCATGAGCCCGTGCCGATCGCCGCGTGGCAACAGCCTGGTGATCCAAGGCGCGCCATCACGCTCGATCATCTGCTGCGGCACACCGCGGGGCTAAAGCTCGGCAGTTCGCTGCAGGCCTCGCTGGCGTCAGCGCTCGAGCCGGTCAATCGCATGAAGTTCATGGAGCCTGATATGGCGGCCTATGCCGTGAGCATGCCGCTGGAGTCGGCGCCGGGCGCGGCATGGAACTACCACGACGGCAACACGGTCATCCTCGCGCATCTGATCCGCCAGGCCACCGGCGGCAGCGCGGCCGATATGATCGACTTCGCGCGGCAGGAGCTGTTCGAGCCGCTCGGCATGCGCAGTGTGACGCTCGAATTCGACACCTCGGGCAATGCGGAAGGATCAAGCCAGTTACTCGCCAGCGCGCGCGACTGGGCGCGCTTCGGCCAGGTCTATCTCAACGATGGCGTTGCCGGTGGAAAGCGCATCCTCCCCGAAGGCTGGGTGAAATATACGGCGACGCCGACACCGAACGCCTGGGTCGGCCAGGGCGCCGGCTTCTGGACCAATCTCGGCGACAGTTTTGGCGCAACCTACCGCACCGAGCGCGGCTGGCCGCGCGACGCGTTCTACGCGAAGGGCACGCTCGGGCAATACGTGATCGTCGTGCCCTCCGAACGGCTGGTGATCGTCCGGCTCGGGCGCTCGCCGAATTGGCCACCGGAAGCCGACGGCGTGTTCGAGCTCGTGCGAAATGTGGTCGCCGCGACGGGCAATAAGGGGAAGGTGGCAGGGACGAATTAAGGCGCGCATACCCTCCCCTGGAGGGGTCCGAGACGAGCAAAGCTCGCTCGTGGGTCGCCGCTCATGAAATAAGCGGCGGGGTGGGGTGACGGTCTCTCCACCTCCAACAAAGCCCGAGTGGAGAGATCACCCCACCCCGTCTCGCATTCACTACGCTCACGCGAGCCGACCCTCCCCCTCCAGGGTAGGGTAAACGCCGCCGATGTTGATAGTTTCGGTCTACTGCCGCCCCAATTGCGTGGCCTTCTCGACGCGGTCGAACCGCTCCAGCGACAGGATCGCGTCGGCGAGCTGATCGGCGCGGCCGTTCAGCACGGGGCGGGCGAGCGTGAGGAATTTTTGCTGCATCGCCTGCGCGTCGGGAAACGTATCCGGCTCGCCGGAGGGATCGGCATAGAGCCTCTCATGCACGCCGTCGTCGGTGGTGATCGAGACGCGCGCACCGAAGGGATGGGTGCGGCCGATTTCCAGGCGATCGTCCTGCACCACGTCGAATTTATCCGCGAGCGCATTGACGGCGGCATCGCCGAGCCGCTCGTAATCGTCCCAGCCAAAACGGCCCTGGTCGAGCGCCAGCGCGCCGGTGAAGAACATCGAGAATTGTCCGCCGACGATCGAGGTCGGATGCCGCTTTGTGGCGGCATCGCCAGTCAGTGTGATGCCGTTGCGGTGCAGGCCAATCTCGACCCGCTTGATCTGATCCGGCGTCAGATTGTGCTCCCTGCGCATCGCGATCAGCGCATCGAGCGCCGCATGAGTATAGCGGCAGCTTGGATACGGCTTCACGCCGATCCGCAGCGTCTCGTAGGTCTTGCCGAGGCCGGCTGTCGCCTTGTCGGGATGAGCGTCGTCGCTGTAGCCGACGAGGAGGCCATGCTTGCCCTCGACCGACTCGGTCGAGCCGACAAAATTGTTGCGTGCCAGCGTGGCGGCGATGACGCCGTTCATGGCGGCGGCACCGACCTGGTAGCGCTTGTTCCACGCGCCGTTGACGAGGAACTGCAGCGAGCCGGCGGCCTGGCTGCCGGAAACGCCGAAGGCTGAGATGATCTGGTCCTTCGAGAGGCCGAACAGCTTCCCCGCCGCGGCTGCCGCGCCATAGGTTCCCGCCGTCGCGGTCGGATGAAAGCCGCGCGCATAGTGCGAGGTCGGATCGAGCGCGTTGCCGAGCCGACAGCACACTTCATAGCCGGCCACGATCGCAGTCAGCACGTCGCGCCCGGATGCGCCGACCATTTCGCCGACCGCAAACGCCGCTGGCACCACGGGTGCGCTCGGATGCAGCGAGGAGTCGGCATGCGTGTCGTCGAAATCGAGGGAATGGCCGAGCGCGCCGTTAAGCAGCGCGGCGACCGCGGGCGTCCAGGTCTTCGCATCGCCGAACACAGTGGCCTCGCCCTTGCCGTCCAGCGCCAGCGCTTCCAGCATCTTCAGCAGCGAGGGCGTGGATTCCGCATCGCGCCGCGCCCGGATCGTGCTGCCGAGGAAATCCAGCGTCAGCACCTTGGCGCGCTCCAGCACTTCGGGCGGAATATCTCTAAATTTCAGGTCGGCGACATAGGCTGCGAGCGTTGCGGTTTCGTGGGCCATCGTGTTTCCTCGTTCTGCCTGATAAGGGTAGGCGGGCCAACTTGACCTTTCAAGCCGCCTCCCGTCGCAGGCGCCAGCCGTGCTTGACGTCGTCTAGCACAGACGCGGCGCGCAGATTCCGGAACGCGGCGCATGATGGCCTTCGCAAAACGCATGCTTGGATCGCTTCGCAGCCGCAAGACGCAACTGGCGCTAGCGGTCAGGCTCGCCATCGTCGCGGCCTGCTCGCCAGCAGCCGGAAGCGCAACAGCAGAAGCACGGCATAGACAGCGGTCCCGACCGAGAGCCCGCTCCACACGCCGACGGCGCCCAGCGAGGTCCAGAAGCCAAGCCACCAGGCGCAGGCGAACCCGATCAGCCAGTAACTGAGGATCGCGAACAACAGCGGCACGCGCGTGTCGTTCATGCCGCGCAACGAGCCGGCGGCAATCGTCTGGATCGCGTCAGCGATGAAGAAGGTCGATCCGACCAGCAGCAGCGTTGCCGAGAGTTCGGCCGTCGCGTCGGTGTTCTCGCCAAGAAAAATCTCCGCAATGCCAAAGCGGCTGATCACCACCGCGAGTGTCAGAATCGCCGCCAGTACGATGCCGAGCCAGGTTGCGACGTAACCGGCACGCCGCACCGCGCCGGCGTCGCCGCGGCCGATGGCATGACCGACCCGCACGGTGGCGGCCATGCCGATGCCGAACGGCACCATGAACAGGATGGCCGCGACCTGCAGCGCGATCTGATGTGCCGCCAGCGCGGTGGTGCTGATGATGCCCATCAGCAGGCCCGCGGCGCCGAACAGGCCGTATTCGAGCAGGAAGGAGAGCGAGATCGGCGCACCGATCACAACGAGCTGCCGCATCAGCTTCCAGTCGACGTGCCAGAAATGGCCGAGTATCTGAAATTTTCGGAATGGGCGGCGCCGTGCGGCAAACCACAGGCCCGCCAAGAATGTGCCGAGATTGACGATCGAGGTCGCCAATCCCGCGCCGAACAGGCCAAGCTGCGGCAGGCCGAAGGCGCCATACAGCAAGAGATAGACCAGTAGCGCATTGGCCGGGATCGCGGCGAGCGTGATCCACAGGATCGGCTCGGGCCGGTTGACCGCGCTCATGAAGCCGCGAATCGCCATGAACCACAGTGCGGGCAAGACGCTCCAGGTCAGGCCGAGCAGATATTCTTGCGCAAGGCGTGCAGCCGTCGGCGCCTGGCCCAGCATCAACAGGATCGGCTCGCCGTAGAACGACAGCGCCATCATCGGCAGCGACATCAGGAATGCAGCCCACATGCCGACGCGGAGCGACCGCCGGATCAAATGCGGATTGCGTGCGCCAAATGCCTGCGCCGCCAAGGGTGCTACGGCGGATACCAGTCCCATGCCGAAGGTGAAGCTGACAAAGAAGACGGTATGCGCCAGCGCGGCCGCAGCCATGGCCTCGCTGCCGAGCCGGCCGATCAGGGCAATGTCGGTCGTCATCATCGCGATCTGCCCGAGTTGGGTCAGCGCGATCGGCACCGCGAGTTTGAGCGTCTCGGCAAGCTCGATCGCGAGGTGACGGCCGGGCACGGCCGCAGAGACGGGCGGCGCCATCGCTGCGCGTTCAATTTTATCAAGCGAGGTCATTGCAACAGACTAACACCGGCGAAGGTCAAAAAAGTGACGCCGGCGTTCGCGGCCTGGAGCGTTTTCCAGCGAAAGCCGCCCCGGACTTGGTCCGGGGTGGAAACCGGTTCGCGTCAAGAAAACGCGTCAAAACAAGAATCTAGAGCCCGGTTCTGATGCAATCAGAACCGAAAGGCTCTAGTGGCCGTCGCGTGCCGGAACTCGGGTAATTCGCGCGCCCAGCGCATTGAGCCGCTGCTCGATGCGCTCGTAGCCGCGCTCGATCTGGTCGGCGTTGTTGATCGTTGACGTGCCTTCGGCGGCGACCGCCGCCAGCAGCATCGCCATGCCGGCGCGGATGTCGGGCGAAGTCATCGGCGCGCCGCGCAGCCGGCTCGGGCCGGCCACGATCGCGCGGTGCGGGTCGCACAGCACGATACGGGCGCCCATAGAGATCAGCTTGTCGACGAAGAACATCCGCGACTCGAACATTTTTTCAAACATCAGGATGACGCCGTCGCATTGCGTCGCGGTCACGATCGCAATCGACATCAGGTCGGCCGGGAAGGCCGGCCACGGCTGGTCCTCGAGCTTCGGCACATGGCCGCCGAAATCATCATGGATCTTCATGGTCTGGCCCGAGGGCACCACGAGATCGTCGCCCTCGACGCCGCAGACGATGCCGAGCCGTTCAAATCCCATCCGGATGGAGCGCAGATGCTCGACGCCGGCCTTGGCGATGCGCAGCGGCGAGCGCGTCACCGCGGCAAGTCCGATCAGCGAGCCGACTTCGATATGGTCGGGCTGGATCGAATAGCTTGCGCCGCAAAGCGTCGCCGGGCCGTGCACGATGATGGTGTTGGTGCCGATGCCCTCGATCTTGGCGCCGAGCGCTACGAGGAAATGCGCGAGGTCCTGTACATGCGGCTCGGAGGCCGCGTTGCGCAAGAATGTGGTGCCGTGAGCGGCGACCGCCGCGACTAGCGCGTTCTCGGTGGCCGTAACGCTCGGCTCGTCGAGAAAGACGTCGGCACCCTCGAGGCGGGAGGCGCGGAATTCCAGCCGGTGGGTGGCGGTGACGGTGGCACCTAACTGCTCAAAGGCGAGAAAATGCGTATCGAGACGACGGCGTCCAATGACGTCGCCGCCGGGCGGCGGCAGCGCCACCTCGCCGCAGCGCGCCAATAGCGGCCCGGCCAGCAGGATCGAGGCACGGATCCGCGCGCAAAGTTCAGGATCGAGATCGGCGGCGCGGACCTCCTTGGCGTGGATCGCAAGCGTATTGCGCGCCTGCCATTCGGCGGAAGCGCCGACCGAGCGGATCAATTCAACCAGCGTCTCGGTGTCGCGGATGCGCGGCACGTTTTCCAGCGTGACCGGATCTTCGGTGAGCAGGGCGGCCGCGATAATCGGCAGCGCAGAATTCTTGTTGCCGGATGGCTCGATTGTTCCCGCCAGCCGGTGGCCGCCTTCAACGATATACTGAATGGGCGGCATGGGCGCGTCCTGCCTCACACGTCGACATTGGCGCTGAGCGAATTATCCTGGATGAATTCGCGGCGCGGTTCGACGACGTCACCCATCAGCTTGGTGAAGATGTCGTCGGCCTCGTCGACCTCCTTGATCTTCACCTGCAGCAGCGAACGTTCGTTGGTATCGAGCGTGGTTGTCCAGAGCTGTTCCGGGTTCATTTCGCCGAGGCCTTTGTAGCGCTGCAGCGCCACGCCCTTGCGGCCGGCGTCGGTTATCGCCTCGAATAGGCTGACCGGTCCATAAACGGCGGTTTCCGTATCCTTACGGCGCAACACCCCGGTCGGGTTCGGATAGGCCTCCTGAAGTCTCACGGCATAGTCGTCGAGCTTGCGGGCGTCGGCGGAGCCGAGCAGGGCGTCGTCGATGATGGCGACATCCTTGACGCCGCGGATGGTGCGCTCGAAGAAGAAGCCTTCGCCTTCGGTGAAACGGCCGATCCAGCCGCGCTCGACCTCGTCGGCCAGCGCATCGAGACGCCTGGCGATGTAATCGGCGGCGGCATTGGCGGTGGCGATGTCGCCGGTGATCCTCGGGTTGAGCACGCCCGCGATAGCGGCTTGCTCGACCACCTTGCGGTTATAGCGGCTGTGCAGATTGTTCAGGATGCCGCGGATCACGCGCGCGTCCTCCACCAGCGACAGCAGGTCGCGCCCGCCGCGTTCCGAGCCCGACGCCGGCTTGAACACGCAGTCATCGAGGCCGGTCGCGATCAGGTAATCCTCCAGCGCCCGCTCGTCCTTCAGGTACTGCTCGGACTTGCCGCGCGTCACCTTGTAGAGCGGCGGCTGCGCGATATAGAGGTGGCCGCGGTCGATCAATTCGCGCATCTGCCGGTAGAAGAATGTCAAGAGCAGCGTGCGGATGTGGGCGCCGTCGACGTCGGCGTCCGTCATCACGATGATCTTGTGATAGCGCAGCTTGTCGGCGGAGAAGTCGTCGCTGATGCCGGTGCCGAGCGCGGTGATCAGCGTGCCGATCTGCTCGCTCGACAGCATCTTGTCGGTGCGGACGCGCTCGACATTGAGGATCTTGCCGCGCAGCGGCAGCACCGCCTGGAATTCGCGGTTGCGGCCCTGCTTGGCGCTGCCGCCGGCCGAGTCGCCCTCGACGATGAACAGTTCGGACTTGGCTGGATCCTTCTCCTGGCAGTCGGCGAGCTTGCCGGGCAGCGAGGAAACGCTGAGCGGGCTCTTGCGCGTCAGTTCGCGCGCCTTGCGGGCGGCTTCGCGCGCGGCCGCCGCCTGGATCACCTTGCCGACGATGACCTTGGCCTCGGCCGGGTGCTCCTCGAACCACGCCGCCAGCGCCTCGTTGATGACGTTCTCGACCACCGGGCGCACTTCCGAGGACACCAGCTTGTCCTTGGTTTGCGACGAAAACTTCGGGTCCGGCACCTTGACCGACAGCACGGCGGTGAGGCCTTCGCGGCAATCGTCGCCGGTCAGCGCGATCTTTTCCTTCTTCGCGTTGGCGTCAGCATAGCCGTTGACCTGGCGTGTTAGCGCGCCGCGGAAACCGGCGAGATGGGTGCCACCGTCACGCTGCGGGATGTTGTTGGTGAAGCACAGCACGTTCTCATGGTAGCTGTCGTTCCACCACAGCGCCGCCTCGACGCCGATGCCGTTGGATTCCGACCGCACCATGATCGGGACAGGCACAATCGCCTTCTTGTTGCGGTCGAGATATTTGACGAACTCCTCAACGCCACCGTCGTAGCGCATCTCCTCGCGCTTCTCGACCGCGTGACGCATGTCGGAGAGGATGATGTGAACGCCGGAATTGAGGAACGCGAGCTCGCGCAGCCTGTGCTCCAGCGTCGCGAAATCATACTCGATGTTCTTGAAGGTCTCGCCCGAGGCGAGGAAGGTGACCTCGGTGCCGCGCTTGCCTTCGGCCTCGCCGATCACCTTCAAAGGTGCCAGCGCGTCGCCGTGGGCGAACTCGACGAAATGCTCCTTGCCGTCGCGCCAGACCCTGAGCTTCAGCGAGCTCGACAGCGCGTTGACGACGGAGACGCCGACGCCGTGCAGCCCGCCCGATACCTTGTAGGAATTCTGGTCGAATTTACCGCCGGCGTGGAGCTGGGTCATGATGACCTCGGCGGCGGAAATGCCTTCACCCTTGTGGATGTCGACGGGAATGCCGCGGCCGTCGTCGCGCACGGTCACCGAATTGTCTGCGTTGAGGATCACGTCGACGCGCGTGGCATGGCCCGCGAGCGCTTCGTCAATGGCGTTGTCGACGACCTCGTAGACCATGTGATGCAGGCCGGAACCGTCATCGGTGTCGCCGATATACATGCCCGGCCGCTTGCGAACGGCATCGAGGCCCTTCAACACCCGGATCGATTCCGCACCATATTCAACGGGAATGGGATGCTCAGTGTCGGCAGGGGTCCGCCGGGCAGGTTCTGTCATGTGAGGCCTTCGAGGGTGTCCCGAATCAGCTGCGCAATATGAGGCGCTGATTAGTCTATTTGTGCCATGAAACAGGCACCGCGCCTAGCGCAATCTCTCTGTACGCAAGTTATTGAATAAATGGTGGTTTTTTACCCTTTTTCAAGGTCTCCAAGGGCCGATTCTGGAGGCCCCGAAAAGCGCGATTCGGGGGCCTGTTCTGCGCTCTCGATCGCCGGATTTTTGGACGCCGCGCGATGCGAAATGGCAGTCTGTTGCGAGGCGTTGAACAGCTTCTAGGTACGGCGGCTCACCTGGCCAGACTCGACGTCAAAAATCTCGCCGGTCTCGCCGATGTCGACGAACGCTGCCGGATCGGCGCCGGTCATCCAGATCTGCGCGCCGAGCTTTGCGAGTTCATCGAACAGCGCCTTGCGCCTGACGGGATCAAGATGCGCGACGACTTCGTCGAGCAGCAGCAGCGGCACGATCCCGGTCATCTCGGCGACCAGCGTGGCATGGGCCAGCACCAGCCCGATCAGCAGCGCCTTTTGCTCTCCGGTGGAGGCGTCGCGGGCCGGCATGTTTTTTGGTGCGTAGATCACCTGCAAGTCCGTGAGATGGGGCCCGTCCAGCGTGCGGCCGGCGGCGGCGTCGCGGGCGCGGCTGGCGCGCAGGATATCGCGGTAGCGATCCTCCACGGCGGTTGCGGATTCATTGACCAGCGCATTCTCCATCCAGCCGTCGAGCATGATCTGCGCCGACGGAAAGGCCGAAGCCGCGCCACGTTCACGCAGCATCGCCGCCAGTCTAGTCACCGTCTGGCCGCGCGTGGCGGCAACCGCAACCGCCAGTTCGGCAGTTTCGCGCTCGATCGCGTCACACCAATGGTCGTCATAATTGCGCACTTCGAGCAGACGGTTGCGCGAACGCAGCGAGCGCTCCAGCGCGGAAACGCGACTGGAATGCTCGCTGTCGATCGCCAGCACCAGGCGGTCGAAGAAGCGCCGCCGCTCCGAGGCCGCGCCAAGGAACAGGCCGTCCATCGCCGGCGTCAGCCACACCATGCGCAAATGATCGCCAAACGCCGCCGCCGAACCCACCGGCTCGCGGTCGATCCGGCAGCGACGGCTGGACGAGGCCTCTGTTCCCGGCGCGTCGATGCCGGTGCCGAGCGTGGCAAGCCCCAGCGCGCCCTCGACCTCGGCCGATACCGCCCAGGAGCCGTCGCCCTGATTGTCGGCGACATCCTCCAGCCTCGCGCGCCGCAGGCCGCGTCCCGGCGACAGAAACGAGATCGCCTCCAGGCAATTGGTCTTGCCGGCGCCGTTTGGCCCCACCAGCACCACCATATCGCCGCGCACCTGCACGCTCGCCGCGCGATAATTGCGGAAATGTGTGAGCGAGAGCCGATGGATACGGGACGGGGTCATAGCCACTCGTCATTGCCAAGATTCAGAAAAATGGCGGCAACCTCTGTCGTCATCATCCGCGAAGGCGGATGAATCCAGTACGCCGAGCTGCTCGATTTTTTCACTGAGGCTGGCGATTACTGGATACCCGCCTTCGCGGGTATGACAGTTGGATTCTTGTCGTGTGCCACCCTCTCCTCCAAGAGGAGCGGGACGATCAGTGCGCGTCTCGCCAGAAGGGGTCACACCCGCATCGGCATCAGCACGTAGAGTGCGCCCTTGTTGTCCTTGTCCTGTACCAGGGTCGGCGAGCCGGGGTCGGCGAGGCGGAGCACGGCGACTTCGCCTTCGATCTGGGCGGCGATGTCGAGCAGGTAGCGCGAGTTGAAGCCGATATCGAGCGCGTCGGAGGCGTATTCGACTTCGAGCTCTTCGGTGGCGCTGCCGGAATCCGGATTGGTCACCGACAGCACGAGCTTGCCGGCGGACAGCGCCAGCTTTACGGCACGGCCGCGCTCGCTCGAAATGGTCGAGACACGATCTACCGCCGCCTCGAAATCCTTCTTGTCGACGATCAGTTCCTTGTCGTTGTTCTGCGGGATGACGCGGCCATAATCCGGGAAGGTTCCATCGATCAGCTTTGAGGTCAGCACGACATTGCCGAGGGTGAAGCGGATTTTGCCCTGCGACAGTTCGATTTTGACTTCGGCTTCATTGTTCTCGATCAGCCGCAGCACCTCGCCCACCGTCTTGCGCGGCACGATCACGCCGGGCATGCCGGTGGCGCCGGAGGGCAGCGCCAGATCGATCTGCGCCAGCCGATGTCCGTCGGTCGCAACCCCGCGCAGCGTCGCGGCCTTGGCGCTGCCGGCCGTGTGCAGGTAGATGCCGTTGAGGTAATAGCGGGTCTCTTCCGTCGAGATCGCAAACTGCGTACGGTCGATCAGGCGCTTGACGTCGGCAGCCGCGAGCGAGAACGAATGCGTCATGTCGCCGGCGGCGAGATCGGGGAAATCGCTTTCAGGCAGGGTCTGAAGGGTGAAGCGCGAGCGGCCGGCGCGGATGGCCATCACCGAGCGGTCGCCGTCGGCCTCCAGCACGATCTGCGCGCCGTCGGGCAGTTTGCGGACGATGTCATAGAACATATGCGCCGGCACGGTGGTGGAGCCGGCGGTTCCGGTCTCCGCCGCCAGCGTTTCGGTCACCTCGAGATCGAGGTCCGTAGCCTTCAGCGACAGCCTGGCGTTTTCGGCGCGGACCAGCACATTGCCGAGGATCGGAATGGTGTTGCGGCGCTCGACCACGCGATGGACGTGACCCAGCGATTTCAGCAGTTGCGCGCGTTCGACGGTGACCTTCATTGCAATATCCGCCAGAGATGGAAAAGCCGGGCGGCCCGTCAAGGCAGCGCCGCGGCATTAGGAAACCCGAAAAGCCGGATCAGGACCGGATTTGATCAAACCCCCGGGGGGACCGCAAGGTGGCGCGGATGGGGCGCCGGTGCAAGGGAGGCAGGCCGCCGTTCCCCCACTTTTGCGGCGAAAATTGGCGGCAGAAAAAAATTCTCCCGCCCACCCAACTCGGGTTTACCCGAGTTGGGTGGGCGGGAGAGGCTGGGGAGGAGCCAGATCCTGTTCCCTGCTGGAGCATCGGCTCTGACTGAATCAGAACCGATGCTCTAGATTCGTGTTTTGACGCGTTTTCTTCACGCGAACCGGTAACCATCCACGGATCAAGTCCGAGGGACATGCTTCGCTCAAAAACGCCATAGGCGCTATTCCTGCAATTGCCGCTTCAGAGAGTCGACCTCTTCGGACAGCGCGATATCCCGGGCCACCAGTGCCTCTATCTTGCGCACGGCGTGCAGCACCGTAGTGTGGTCGCGTCCGCCGAACCGTCGGCCGATTTCGGGCAGCGAACGCAGTGTCAGCGTCTTTGCCAGATACATCGCCACCTGGCGCGGGCGAACCACGTTCGCGGTCCGCCGCGATGACAAGAGGTCCGAACGGCTGACATTGTATTGCCGGGCGACAACCCGCTGGATGTCCTCGATCTTGATCCGCTTCGGTTCCTGCGGACGGATCAGGTCGCGCACTTCGCGCTCGGCCATTTCCAGCGTCACCGGCTGGGCGTTGAGCTTGGAATGGGCGAGCAGGCGGTTGATGGCGCCTTCGAGGTCGCGGCCGTTGTGGGTGATGGTGCGCGCCAGATAATCCAGCACTGCCTCCGGCACATCGAAGCTCGCATGATGCGCGCGGGCTGCTGCGACGCGCGATTTCAGGATGCCGAGCCGCAGCTCCTCGCCGAGCGAGCCCATCTCGACAACGAGACCGCCAGCCAACCGCGAGCGCACGCGGTCGTCCAGACTCTCGAGATCGGACGGCGGGCGGTCGGCGGCGATCACCACCTGACGTCCGGCATCGATCAGCGCGTTCAGCGTGTGGCAGAACTCGGCCTGGGTCGACTTGCCCTGCAGGAACTGCAGGTCGTCGATCACGAGCACGTCGATGCCGCGTAGCGCCTCCTTGAACGCCAGCGCCGTCTGTGTCTTCAGCGCAGCGACAAAGCCGTACATGAATTTCTCGGCGGTGAGATAGAGCACCTTGCGCTCGTTCCCCGAATTGCCGGCCCATGTCACGGCCTGCAGCAAATGGGTTTTGCCGAGGCCGACGCCGGCGTGAATGTAGAGCGGGTTGAACATCACGGGATCGCCGCGGCGGCCTTCTGCAACCTGGCGAGCCGCCGCGTGGGCGAGGGTATTCGAGCGACCGATGACAAAACTTGCAAAGGTCAGGCGCGGGTCGAGCGGAGAGCCGCCGAGCGCATCATGGCTGGCGGACACCGGCGCAGTGGCGGTGGCGCGCAGTTCAGGCGCGGGCCGGCCATTGATCTGCTCGATACGGCGTTGATCGGCCGGCGCGGTCGGTTCCTTGACGGGCGCGGCGGATCGCATCGCCGTGCGCACGGTGAGGTCGATCCGGTGTACTTCCGGCATCTCGGCCTGCCAGCAGGTCAGGACACGGTCGGCGTAATGCGCCTGGATCCAGCTCTTGAGAAAGCGGGTCGGCACCGACAGACGGACGCTTTCGTCCTGCACGCCTTCGAGGTCCATGCGCGCAAACCAGCTCGTGTAGACGTCCTCGCCCACACTCGTCCGCAACCGCCCCTTCACGCGCGACCAGCGATCCTGTTCCGTATTTGTCATTGCCTGAGAACTTTTCTGAATGAGTAATGGTGTCTTGTGAAATCGGCTGGCGGTACCTTTGCAGGTTTCCTGCCAGACCTGACCTCGGCGCGGCGCTTCAACCACCAGACACAGATCTAACGTTCGGCGGAATCGCCGTTGCACAGATCAAAGGCTGGATGGAGTGGAAGGCTGCCGCGAGGTCAGCGCGTACTCGACGCTCGGTGTGGAGCTCGCGTAGGGGGACGGCCAAAAACGTTGTTCAGGAATTCTGAAGCGGTCTCGATGGAAATAAGCGTGCCGAATGTCGCGTTGATTTCGTAAAGCATAGTACCTCCCCCTCTCGCCGCGAGAGCGCGCGGCGAGTAACCAAATCACCAGTGTTTCAAAGCCAGTCTGCCGCTACCGAACATCCGCTTGTCCGACCGCTGCGTCCGCCGCGTACCTCAGTCTGTCGTCTTCAACACGTTCACGAGCTCCGCGTTCCCAATCGCTGCATGGTCGGCAAGCATCTTATTCCCCTTGTCCGGAGCGCGCTTCAAACGTGAGCGCCACGTCGGGAAATTTAGACACAGAACAACCGTCCTCATATTGCTATGAGTTACCAACTCAGCTTCGCTTGGAAAGCGTCGCTAACGCGCACACCGCCGCCGATTTGCACGTCCGCTCTTGGGTCTCATACCGCGCTGGTCAGGAGAGCCTTGAGCGTCGCGAACGAGTAACAAATACACCAAGCGTGATTTCTGACAATCCGTGATTCGACGATGTCGCGTGACTCTTCGGCTGTGTTGCAACACTGCAAATGCGACACTCCACACCAAGTTTTTGAATCAGCGCAGAGAATCCCGCGGCGCGAACGATCGTGACAATTTTCGCCGCACGCGCAAAATTTTTTAAGAAACCGTTACAATCTTGGTTACCGGGACCAATTTTCAAAACGCTTGTCCTCGCTATGTGGATAAGTGACTAGCGAGACGAAGCTTTTCGGAATTGTTTTTGCAGGGTAACTCGCGCGGCGATGCCGGCGGAGAGGCGGGTGTTGTCTGATCAGGTCAGCCGCCGCGATCGCACTTCGCGCAAATGCGCACGGCAACGCTGGTGCAATAAGTTGCACCTCGTAAAACTACGGGTGCCCGAAATATGACACGCAAGCCGGCGCTCAGCAACGAGACAATTGAATTGTCACGGTTGATCCGGCGCGCGGCCTTTGGTGTGTGTCCGAAATCCAACAGGGTGCACGTCCGTGACGAAAATGAATTTCGTGCTCGTGCTCATGCGCCGGTATGGCAGAAAAAGAAAAGCCCGGCGGCGCCGGGCTTTTGACGAATATCTATTTCTGTCAGTTCACTTCGCGAGCTTGGCGATCGCATGCGTCAGGCGCGACACCTTCCGGCTCGCATTGTTCTTGTGAATGATGTTGCGCTGCGCCGCCTGCATCAGTTCTGGTTCCGCGCGCTTCATTGCTTCCAGCGCCGCATTGCGGTCGCCGCTCTTGATCGCTTCCTCGACGGTCCGGACCGCGCCGCGCATCTGGGTGCGACGCGACTTGTTGACGATGGTGCGGCGGGCAATCTTGCGGGTCGCCTTTTTGGCGGAAGTCGTATTGGCCATGTTCTCAACTATCCTTCGGCTGTCATCGCTCGGGTGGTCGGCCCTTGAGCGCGCCGGCCGTTCAAATCGCGTGATCGCTGGTTGTATTTTCCAGGGTGTTCGTGACCTAAGCCGTTCTTGAGGATGCCATGGACGGAAGCCAAAATGCTCCCGCAGCGGCGCTCCTCAAAGAACAGCGGCGGCGGGATTGCGCCCGCCGCCATTGGGGGTCTTATAGAGGGCGCATCCTGCACCGTCAACGCTTTCCGGCTTCCCGAAAGGCCGGAAAAGGCGGCGAAACGGGGCGCGTAAGGTGCTGACGAGGTTGAATTTCCGGGGTGCCCCCGGTATTGGCTGACGGCCTTTGGGGGCGACAGATATAAGGTGACCCATGATCCGCGGTTTTTTCCGGCTTATCGGCCTGCTCCTTCTGGCCGGCGGATTCATCTTCATGGTCTATGACGGGGCCCGTTTCGTTGCCGACCAGACCCTGCGGTTTACCCGGTTCGGCCAGTTCTGGAACGATGTCCATCAGTCCAGCCAACTTGCGTTCCGGACCTGGATCGAGGCTAACGCACCCTGGCTCTGGGACAGTATTATGAAGGTCCTGCTGGACCAGCCGGTATTCGCCGTCCTGGGCGTGGTCGGCATTCTGCTGATGATCCTGTTCCGGCCCCGCAAGCCGTTGATCGGCTATTCGCGGGACTAGCCTGGCCGGCCGCCGGCCTCGGCCAGGTAACAGGGCTGCGGCAACAGGCGTAAAGACATATATAGAAGTCCAACCGGCCGATGCTGTCGTCGCGTCCGCCGATCTCCCGCCTGGAGGTACTCCATGTTGTTCATGCGCAAGACCACCGCGTTGCCGAGCGCAGCCGAAGCGCTGCCGGGCCGTGCCACCCCGATACCGACCGCAACCACGCATTTCGTCAACGGCCGCAAGCTTCAGCCACCCTATCCTGCGGGCCTCGAACAGGCAGTTTTTGGATTGGGTTGCTTCTGGGGCGCCGAGCGCAAGTTCTGGGAGCTCGGCGACGGCATCTATGCGACCGCCGTCGGTTATGCCGGCGGGCATACGCCCAACCCGACCTATGAAGAGGTTTGCTCCGGTCGCACCGGTCACACCGAAGTGGTGCTGGTCGTGTTCGATCCGAAGATGATCACCTACGAGCAGCTCCTGAAGACGTTCTGGGAAAATCACGACCCGACGCAGGGCATGCGCCAGGGCAACGATGTCGGTACCCAGTATCGCTCGGCGATCTACACGTTTGGGGACGCGCAGCGCCAAGCCACCGACGCGTCGAAGACTACGTACCAGAAGGCGCTGGCGGCGAAAGGCCTTGGCGCCATCACCACCGAGATCACGCCGGCGGGCGAATTCTATTTCGCCGAGGACTATCATCAGCAATATCTCGCCAAGAATCCGGCGGGCTACTGCGGGCTAGGCGGCACCGGCGTGTCCTGCCCGATCGGCGTCGGCGTGAGTGCTTGATTCTTGCTTCTCTCTCCCTCTCCCCGTGAAGAACGGGGAGAGGGAGCTTTGAGCGCCGTCGTCGCACTCGACCTTCCAAAAAACCGTTTATTAACCATACCCGATGCAAGACTAGAGCTGTCTCGCTTTGAGGGATGGCCTAGGTGCGGGTTGTGCGCGCGTTTCGAATACCGATCACTGCGATCATCACCGCGCTCGCGCTGTCGGGCTGCATGCGCACGACCGGGCCGGTTGCGGTCGCACCACAAGGCGATCTCGACCAGATGGCCTATGGCCAGCCCAACAGTCCACCGCCGCGGACGGTCGTGGTCGATTCCGGTGGTGGCGCCATTGGCGCGCTTCGCGCCGCCTTTGCCGCGGCGCCACGCACGGCGTCGGCACCCGCCGTCGTTGCCGCGCCTGTCGCCTATCCCGAACCCGCGCCCGCGCGATACGACGCGGCCTATCATCTCGATGCCGGCGACAAGCTGCGCGTCGTCGTCTATGGTCAGGAGGGCCTGACCAACACCTACGCGATCGACGCCGGCGGCGCGATCACGATGCCGCTGATCGGCTCGGTGCGGGCGCGCGGCCGCACGACCGCGGGGCTGGCGGCGGCGATTTCAGCGAAACTGCGCGCCGGCTTTATCAGGGAACCATCGGTCGCCGTCGAGATCGAAGCCTATCGGCCATTCTTCATCCTCGGCGAGGTCGCAGCACCCGGGCAATATCCCTACGTCCCCAACATGACGGTCGAGAGCGCGGTGGCGATCGCCGGCGGCTTTTCGCCGCGCGCCCGCCGCGACAGTGTCACGGTCACCCACGCCGATGCGTCCGGCACGTCGCGCTTCGTCGTTCCGCCCGGCAGCCCGATCAGCCCCGGCGATACCGTGCTGGTCAGCGAGCGCTGGTTCTAAAGCGCCACGCCATCATCGAATTGTCATCTCGACCGGGCTTGTTTCCTGAGCATTTGTGTCAGGCAAATGCCTCGCATTTGACCAAGAAAATTCACCATCCGTTGTGCGTGAGCGCGAACGCTGCGTTCTGCATCACCTCGAGCCGCTTCGGTGCGATGAATTGGCGCTATGCGCCGAATGCGTTCGAAAGCATGTTCCATCTTGCGCTGCAGCGATGTAGAAACCCGCGTCATTGAATCGAGGCGCTCCGGTTTGTCGGTTGAGTGCCTGCAATCCGGAGTATGACCATGAACTATCACTTGCCGGTCCGCGTGGTGCGCGCGGCGACTGCGGCAGCGTTGCTCGCTTCCATCGCCGTGACGGCCCTGTGCGCCTCTTCGCATCCGGTGTCGGCGGCGGATCCCTATCCGAGCCGGCGCATCACCTTCGTCGTGCCGTATCCCGCGGGCGGCGCCACCGACGTCCTCGCCCGTCTGCTTGCCAACAAGCTGTCGGAGTCGTGGAAGCAGACCGTCCTCGTGGAGAACAAGTCCGGCGGCGGCGGCGTGGTCGGCAACGACTACGTGGCCAAGGCACAGCCCGATGGTTACACCGTGCTGGTCGGCATCACGCAGATCATTCAGGCGCCGAGCCTCGTTACGAAGCTGCCCTACGATGTCTTCAAGGATCTCGCGCCCGTTACCCAGATCGCCTTGTCGACCATCGTTCTGGTGGTCCCCGAGCAGCAGCCGATCAAGTCCGTCAAGGAAC
Source organism: Bradyrhizobium sp. AZCC 1721 (assembly GCF_036924715.1). NCBI lineage: Bacteria > Pseudomonadati > Pseudomonadota > Alphaproteobacteria > Hyphomicrobiales > Nitrobacteraceae > Bradyrhizobium > Bradyrhizobium sp. AZCC 1721. Next base: position 363,880 of record NZ_JAZHSB010000001.1, read on the forward strand.
TGATCGAATATGCCAAGGCGAATCCCGGCAAGCCTTACGGCACCTTCGGCAACGCCACGACGTCCCACCTCTACGGCGAATTGCTCAAGAAGACCGCCAATATCGACATGACCCATGTCCCCTATCGCGGCTCGGCTCCGCTGACGAACGACCTGCTCGCCAACACGGTTACCTCGGCGTTCCAGGACCTGACCACGGCGAGCTCGCAAATCAAGGCGGGCAAGCTCAGGGCGCTGGCGGTTGGCGGCGAGAAGCGCAGGAAAGCGTTGCCCGACGTGCCGACGATGGGCGAACTCGGTTACCCCGGCTTTGAAATCGAAGGCTGGCTCGGCGTGTTCGTGCCTGCCGCAACGCCCAAGGAGATCGTGAAGAAGCTTTCGGACGAACTCGCCCGCATCATCGCCTCGCCCGAGGGCGTCGCCGGGATCGAGACGCTCAGCCTCATACCGGTGGGCGGATCGGCGGAAACGTTCGAGAAAGTCCTGCTCCGCGACCACGCGAAATGGGCCGATGTCGTGAAGGCTACCGGCGTCAAGGGCGAGTGAGCAGGGGCACTGGTACTTGTGTCGTCGTTCCGGGGCGCGTCGAAGACGCGAACCCGGAACCTCGAGATTCTCAGCTGCGCAATTGCGCACCATAGTTCGCGCTAAAGCACGCCCCGGAATGACGGCGGAGAGGGTGCGCGTCCTACTTCTTCAAATGCTTCTCAAAGAACGCCAGACTGCGCGGCCAGGCGATATCGGCGCTGGCCTTGTCGTAGTTGGCGCGCTCGTCGCAGTGAAAGCCATGCTGCGCGCCGGGATAGAGATGGACTTCGACGTCCGGCCGCTTGGCCTTGATGGTTTCGACGTCGGTTAGCGGAATGCCCGCATCCTTTTCGCCGAAATGCAATTGCGTCGGCACTTGCGGCCTGTCGTCGGCGAAGCGGACAACGGCGCCGCCGTAATAGCCGACTGCGGCAGACAAGCCCGACAATTTGGTCGCTGCCGCATAGGCGATGCTGCCGCCGAGGCAGAAGCCGATGATGCCGACCGGGCCGACATCCTTCACGGCGTCGATCGCGGCCTGGGTATCGCGCAGCATCGCGGCCCAATCCGGATTGGCGATGAACTTTCGTGCGTTTGCAATCTCGTCAGGCGAATAGCCGCACTGGAAGTTCGGTTGCGTGCGATCGAAAATCGACGGCGCAATCGCGACATAGCCTTCGTCCGCCAATCGGTCGCACACCGAGCGGATGTGGTGGTTGACGCCAAAAATCTCCTGGATCACGACGATCGCCGCTTTCGGCCGACCTGCAGGATCGGCGCGATAGCCGCCCAGCTTGAAACCGTCCGAAGCCGTCAGTTCGATATCTTGTCCCACGGGTCATCCATTTGCGTTTGAGTTGCACGAGATCGATGTTCTGGGGTCGGCTACTGCCACATCCAGTTGTGACCCCAGTCGCCCTTCCAGCCGGCCAGCCTGCCCTTGCGAAATTGCAGATAGAGCCGGTCCTTCTTGTAGAACAGCCCGCTGCCGCCGACGTTGCGGAACGCGAGAAAGATTTCATCGCCGGGACGGCCCCTTATGTAATTGAGCGGGACGCCGAGCGCGCGTTCGGCTTCATCGGTCTCCATGCCGAACGCCAGCGGGATGTTGTTCGACAGCGTCTCAGTGAACGGTGGCGGGTAGGGGCCGCCGAGCGGCGGCAAGTGCTGCGCGGCCGCTTGCGTGAAGCTGCCTGCGATAAGGGCGAGGGCCACTGCGGCTGTCTTCATGACGCGGCCTTCTGCGGTGCCTTGGCATCTAGACTGTCGAGGAACGGCAGCACGGCATCGATGAAGGCCTGCGGTTGGTCGATGTTGACGGCGTGGCCGGCAGCCGGGATCACCACCTTCTGCGCGCCCGGAATCTTGGCCGCCATGTAGTCGGAAGCGGCGAGGAACGGGGTGTCGTCGGCGCCGACCACGATCAGCGACGGCACCTTGATATCGGGCAGCGATTCGATCACGCGGGCATCGCGCTGGGTCAGCATGCCGCGCGCGGCGCGCGCCAGTCCCGACGCATCGCGATGGGTGACGCTGGAGCGTTCGCGGCTGGCCGATTTCAAAGCCTCCAGGCCCTCGCGCTCGAAGCGATCGCCAGTATCGTTCGCGCGCTTGTTCCAGGCCTCGCGGGCCTCGTCCTTTTTGAAGCCCGGGCCGGTATCGATGATCAGCAGCGCGCGGACGCGGTTTGGATGGGCACGGTAGAACGCCAGCGACATGTAGCCGCCCAGCGAGAGCCCGCCGACGATCGCCTTGTCGGTGCCGACGGCGTCAAGCAGCGCCGCCATGTCGGCAACCGTCAGCGCTTCGCTATAGGCTGCGGGATCACTGGGATAATCGGACTGGCCGTGGCCGCGCATGTCCCACAACACGAGCTTGTGATGCTTCGACAAGGCCGCGATTTGGCCCTGCCACATCCCACTGGTCGATGAATAGCCGTGGGTCAAGAGCAACGGTGGGCCGGAGCCGTGAACCTCGTAATAGATGCGGACCCCGTCGCGATCGATCGTCGGCATTGCGGCTCCCTGGGAATTCCCATGCAATTGTCGGCCGCATCCTAGCGCGATCTGATCGCGAATGGGAAATGCGGAAAGCGAGGGGCATATCAGCGCTTTGACAAGGCCATGACCGCTTGTTGACGACAGCCCGAATTACTCCAGCGAACGATGAGCAAAACAGCGACCAGCATCGGCTCGCGATCTCCGCCGCTTTAATATTTCATCCTTGTACCCCTTCATGTTCGGCCGAACCGTCGGCCAAGCCGGCAAGCGCCGTTGCCGCACGAATGCCCGCAGCAAGCATGGCGTCTGACAACTCCGGGTCATCGACGGCGCGCGAAAGCTGAAGCGTCCCGATGAAGACGGCAAGGATCGCGATCGCTGTATCCTGCGCTTCGGGGATGGAGTTCTCCTGCGGCAACCGTCGCGCCATCTGGTCGATAAGCGTGCGTAACCGAGCGGTGTAAGCCTTCCGGATGGAGAGGGGCTGGCGCGCAATTTCGGGCAGTAGCGCCGCGGAGGCACACCCGGTGCCGGGCCGGTCACGATGATGCTGAGACAAATAAGAACGGATCAGGTGAGCTAATGCGCCCGGCCTGGGGTCGGGCTCGGCCAGGCTTTGCAGTTGGTCGGCGAGCGCTCGCTCCAGGCCTTGCCTGACCAGGTCACTCTTCGAGCGGAAGTGCGAGTAGAACCCGCCGTTCGTCAGTCCTGCCTCCGCCATGATCCCGGTCATTCCGGCGGCAGCAATGCCGTCCCGTCTGAGCCTTTTCGCTGCAGCCTTCACAATTCGCTCGTGCGAGATCTCTTTTTGTCGCTTGGCGTAGCGCATCGCGGGGTCCTCCGGCGCCGGAACGCCTATTGCATTACGATCATCATGTGATAGTTATACCTTAATCTAAACTGTTGTTCAACGTGTCGACGGAGGTCCTCATGCGGCAAGACGGTAAAGTGGCGATTGTGACCGGGGCTTCCACGGGCATTGGGTTGGCTTCAGCAAAGGCCTTGCGCGAGGCCGGATTTCGCGTGTTCGGCACCAGCCGACGGATGGCCGCAAGCGGCCCCGACGGCATTACGATGGTCGCCTGCGATGTGACCGATGACGGTTCGGTGAAGCTTGCCGTCGACAAGGTGCTCGATACGACGGGCAGGATCGATGTTCTTGTCAACAACGCCGGGACCGGCCTGATGGGCGGAGCTGAGGAATCGTCAATCGGTCAAGCCCAGGCGCTGTTCGACGTAAACCTGTTCGGAGTCATGCGCATGAGCAATGCGGTGCTGCCGCACATGCGAGCTCGGCAGGGTGGAAGGATCATCAATATAAGTTCGGTGCTTGGCCTGATACCGGCGCCGTTCTCGGCGCTCTACGCCTCCACAAAGCATGCGCTCGAAGGCTATTCGGAATCTCTCGATCACGAGGTACGGAGCTTCGGCATCCGCGTTTGCTTGCTGGAGCCGGCGTATACCAGCACTTCCTTCGAACAGAACATGGTGCTTCCGGATCAGGCACTGGATGCATACCGCTCGGCGCGAATGCGAGCGGTCACGGTTCTGCAGGACGTGATGAAGACGGCAGATAGGCCCGAAGTCGTCGCCACGAGAGTGGTTGAGGCCGCGACTACAGCATCGCCTCGTCTCCGATACACGTGCGGTAAGATGGCTGGCCGGGTGAGCGTGCTGCGCCGCTTTGTTCCCGAGAGCATGTTCGACAAGAGCCTTCGTAAGCAAATGGGGCTGCCGGCATAGTCGTTTTCACGCGCCATCTTCAGACCAACGGTGCGGCTCATGCGCAACGACGTGGGCAATCGCATGCCAATGCTCGACAAGACATCCGCTCTCGCGGATGATGACGTCGCGGGTGCGGCGCATCGCGAACCAGATCGCTAAAATTTTAGCGTTCACAGTAGCCTAAATTCACGATGCCTCTTAAGCCTCGGGGAACCCCTTATCCGCTAGCCTCGGTTGCAAGTCATCATCGCTAGGGGTCTGGGGTTTCATGACATCCGCAACCAACAAGACTGCGACCAGGCGCCGGCTGTTGCTCGCTTCGGATCGGAGCGATCAGAGCAGCGAACTCGCCAGCATTTTGCGGTCCGTCGGTCAGGTCGACACCATCGCAACTTCTGACATTCCCGACAGCCCGGAACGGGACCTTGCGGGCATCGTGGTCGACATCAACCTGCGTTCCGCCGAGAGCGTGCAACTGGTGCGCAACAAGCTGCGGGCCGAGGCCTATCGCGAGATGCCGCGGCTGTTCGTGCTGGCGGACGCGCTTCACCACGGATCGATGCAGGCCTGGGCGCTCGGTGCCACCGACACGATCGCGCGGCCGTTCGATGCACAAGGCATCCTGCAGCGGATCCGCGCCGCGTTTCCGGACAGCGACGGCTACGACGAGACCGATCGCGGCAAGGCCCTCAACAGGGGCGTCGAGGCGGCGCATGCCGTGATGGTCAAGATCTTCGAAAAGCTTCCGGCCGGCGTTCCCCTAAAGTTCAGCGACATCGTCGAGGCCGAAAGCAAGATTCTCAAGGCGATCAAGCATTCCTCCTTGCGGGAATGGTTGACTGCGGTCGGCTGCCACCACACCGGCAGCTATCGCCATTGTCTCTTCGTCACCGGCTTTGCGGTGGCGTATGCGCAGCATCTCGGCATGCGCGACGACGACCAGCGCCGTCTCGCCCGCGCTGCCCTGCTGCACGACGTCGGCAAGGCGTTCATTCCGGTGGCGATCCTGGACAAGCCGGGCCCGTTGACGTTGGAAGAGATGGAAGAGATGCGCCAGCATCCGCGCCGCGGCTACGACGCGCTGTCCGCGCAAGGCGGCTTCCCGCCCGAAATGCTCGACGTGGTGCTGCACCACCACGAATTCCTCGACGGCACGGGCTATCCCAACGGCCTGAGCGGCAAGGAGATCAGCGACATCGTGAGGCTGACCACGATCGTGGATATCTACGCGGCCCTCGTCGAGAAGCGCGCCTACCGGCTGCAGTTCACCCACGCCCGGGCCTATGGCATGATGGAAGAAATGGGCGACAAGCTCGACCAGCATCTGCTGCACGCCTTTCGCCCGGTGGCGTTTGGGTATTATTGATCTCTCGCTCTACGTGCTGCTATCCAGCATCTTCCGCAGTTCCGCCTTTGCGACCTTTTCCAGCGTCGAGCGCGGCATCTCGTCGACGAAGTGAATTTCGCGCGGTACCTTGAAGTCGGCGAGGGCGGTCCTGCAGGCGGCCATCACGGTGTCGTGCAGATCGCGAGGGGCGCTCGCGACGCCGGCTTGCGGAATGATGAAGACCACGGGCACTTCATCCAGCATCGGGTGCTTCTTTGCCACCACCGCGGCCTCGCGCACGCCGGGCGCCACCGCGATCACCTGTTCGATCTCGGACGCCGCGACGTTTTCGCCGCCGACCTTCAGCATGTCCTTGGTGCGATCGCCGAACTGGATGAAACCGTTCTCGAGCAGCGAGACGCGGTCGCCGGTGATGAAATAGCCGTGCTCGTCGAAACTCTCGCGCGTGGCTTTTTCGTTGTGGAGATACTCTGAAAACAGCGACAAGCCGGGAATGCCCTTGATTAGGAGATTGCCGGTGTCGCCGACTTCAGTCGGCGTGCCGTCGTCCTCGACGATGCGGATCTGATATTCCGGCGCCGCGCGGCCGATCGACATCGGCGTATTGGGCTGGTCGACTTCGCCGACGATGCCGTGGGTGATGGTCTCCGTCATGCCCCACCAGCCGATCGTCTTGACGCCGAAGGCGGCAAACGGCGGCGGCTCGGATACCGCGGCGCCCCACAGCCGGAATTTGTGGCTCTTCGGAATCTCGTGTTCCAGCAGCGCCTTCATGCAGAAGGGAATCGTCGAGGTCCAGGTGCAGTTGTGCTCGAGCGCCACACCCCAGAAGCGGCTCGCCGAAAACCGCGGCTGGATCACGCAGGTCGCGCCCACCCACAGCGAGGCCAGCATCGAATAGGCCAGCGCGTTGGTGTGAAACAGCGGCAGATAGGTCTGGTGCACGTCGCCAGCATGCAGGTCCTCATGCGCGGCGTTGATCTTGGCGCCCCACAATGCGTTGGCATGCGTCCACAGCACTGCCTTTGGCCTTGACGTGGTGCCGGAGGTATATTGAACGCTGCACGGCGCGAACGGATCGGCGGCGCGGCGTGGCCGGTCGGCGCTGTCGGCGAAGAGCTTCCCAAAACTGTCGCCGCGCGGCGCGACTTGCGCCGGCGTACTGCCAGCGTCGTGCGAGATCACGGCGATCCAGCGCAGGTCGCGGCAATTGGCCGAGATCAACTCGGCATAGGCCGGCTGGGTGATGGCGGCGACCGCGCCGCAATGGCCGGCGAAATACTCCATCTCGGCTGCCGCCGAGCGGGTGTTGGTGGTGACGGCGATCGCGCCGAGTTCGACGCAGGCGAACCAGGCCAGCATGGCCTCGATGCAATTGTCGAGATGGATCAGGACGTATTCGCCGGGCTTGACGCCGCGCTTGGCAAGGCCAGCGGAAAGCGCGCCGACGCGCTCGTGGAATTCCCCGTAAGACCAACTCCGCGCCGGCCCCTCGAACGGCGCCCAGATCAGGAATGGATGGTTGCGGCGGCTTTCGGCGCGCATCCGCAGCAGCCACGGCACGTCGAGCCCTGCGAACGGTCCGACAATGCCCGGTGCGGCCTGCGAAAGTGGCATGATTCCTCCCGCGCGGCTCTACGGCCGCCTTGATTTTTGCTTGGGAGTAGTTCTGCCATCGGACGGCGCGGGGCGCAAATCGGGATTCCTACGCTTTAGCCCGTCCTGTCCTCGTACGACGAAATCTCGATCAAGCTCCCGTCCGGATCACGGCAGTAGACCGAGCGCAGCGTGCCGCGGGCGCCTTGCTTCGCGACTGGGCCTTCCTCGATCGCGACGCCGTTGGCCTGCAGGTGCGCCACGACTTCGTCCGGCGTGCTCGACGTCAGGAAGCACAGATCGTCGCTGCCGGCGGTTTCGTGGTCGGCCGTGAACCACTCGACCTTGTCGGCGTCGCGCGGCCGCACGTTGATCTTCTGGTCACCAAACACCAGCGAAGTCCGCGGCGTTTTGCCCGGACCGGGATCGAACACCTTGACCTCCATGCCGAGGATCTTCCGGTACCACTCGGCGGAACGCGCCACGTCCGACACATTGATGACGAGATGGTCGAGAGCGTTAACCCTGACAGACATGCCTTATCCTTTCGTCGCGGTCGGAGACGCTGCGCCCCACTGGCCGCACCCGGGTTTGTTTGTTACAACGCGCGCCGCGTTCGGTTCAATGGAACCGGCCTCAATAGAAACGGACCGGGCCTGAACCCCGGCCTCCAAGGAGAAATTTTATGATTTCACGCCGTACCGCGATTTGCCTGGCCGTCATCGGCCTTTCCACTGCCGCTTCGATCGGCAGCGTTTCGGCGGCGGATTATCCGACCCGGCCGGTGAAATGGGTCGTCGGATATCCGCCGGGCGGCGCGACCGACATCATTGCGCGGCTGATCGGGCAGCGGCTCTCCGAACGGCTTGGCCAGCAATTCGTGATCGAGAACAAGCCCGGCGCCGGCAACAATATCGCGACCGAATCCGTCATCAACGCCGAGCCGGACGGCTATACATTGCTGCTGGTCAATCCCGCGAACTACATCAACGCCACGCTCTACTCCAATCTGAAGTTCAACGTGGTCCGCGATCTTGCGCCGATCGCGGCGTTCAATCGCGTGCCGAACGTGATGACGGTCAACAAGGACGTGCCGGCCAAGACGGCCGCCGAGTTCATCGCTTATGTGAAGGCCAATCCCGGCAAGGTGAACCTGGCCTCGTCCGGCAACGGCACGTCCGTGCATCTGTCGGGCGAAATGTTCATGGCAATGTCCGGCGCCAAGATGCAGCACGTGCCCTATCGCGGTGCCGCGCCCGCGATCACCGATCTGCTCGGTGGCCAGGTCCAACTGATCTTCGACAACATGCCTTCCATCCTCCAGCATGTTCGTGCCGGCTCGGTGCGGGCGCTGGCCGTCACCAGCACGACAAAGTCGCCGCTGTTGCCTGATGTGCCGGTGCTTGCCGACACCATCCCCGGCTATGAGGCGAGCGCGCTGTTCGGCGTCGGTGCACCGAAGAACACGCCGAAGGAAGTCATCGCCAAGCTGAACAAGGAGATCAACGAGATCCTCGCCGAGCCGGCGATCAAGGCCCGCCTGACCGAGCTTGGCGGCGAGCCGCTGATCGGACCGCCGGAGGCATTCGGCAAGATGATCGTGGCCGAAACCGAAAAGTGGAAGAAGGTGATCGAGGAAGCCAAGGTCGAAAAGGTGCAGTGATCTTCCTCACGGAACATAGACGCAGCCGCGGTGTTTTATGGCAAAGGCGACGCGGCTTGCGTCATGTGAAGGAGATCGAAGATGCGCAGTGCAATACTAGCGACATTGGCGCTGACGGTGGCGACAGTCGCCACCGTCGCGGGCAGTTCACCCGCGGCGGCGTATGACTATCCCTATTGCCTCCAGGGTCGGACGATCGGCATTCCTGGCGACTGCTCCTACAGCAGCTATGGTCAGTGCATGGCATCGGCGTCGGGTCGCGGGCTCTACTGCAACGTCAACCCTCGCTTCGCCTATGGGCAACAGCAGCGGCGGATGCGGGTTTATCGGGATTATTGATCGCGCCTCGCAAGCCTTCCGCATGATGGCCGGACGAGAGCGCTGCTCGCGCTGAACGATCCGGCCATCGGTGTCTCTCTCTTCCGCCACTCCCGACTTCGTGATGCATGCGCCGGCTTGACGGCGTTTCGTTTGCGTCTATACTAAACCTTATGGTTAAGTATCAGGAAGACGTTCTCGACCGCACCTTTGCCGCACTGTCCGACCCAACCCGGCGCGCGCTGCTGGCGCGGCTCGGCGATCGAGACAGCCTGTCGGTCAGCGAACTGGCGCAGCCATTTTCGATGTCGCTGCCCGCGATCATCAAGCATCTCGATGTGCTGTCCGATGCCGGCCTGATCGCGCGCGAAAAGACCGGACGCACGGTCGCGTGCCGGTTGACCGCCGAGCCGATGGAGCAGGCGATGGACTGGCTCAACCGCTACCGGCGCTTCTGGTCCGACGCGCTCGACCGCCTTGCCGCTTTTGTGGAGGAAGACCAATGGCCACCCAGTCAAGCCTTGCCAAGCACGATACTGCCCGCGACGGCGAACTCGCCGCGCGCCCCAGTCTCACGCTCACGCGCCGGTTCAGCGCGGCGCCCGAAAAAGTCTACGCCGCGTGGGCCGACCCGCAAAAGCTAGTGCAATGGTTCGGGCCGACCTCCGTCGAGGAGGGCTCGGTCAAGGCCGACATCGATCTGCGCGTCGGCGGGCGCTACCGCATCAGCTTCCGCGCCAATGGCGATTACAACGAGGTCGGTGGCGTCTATCGGGAGGTCGTTCCGAACGAGCGGTTGGTGTTTAGCTGGGCATGGCATTCCACGCCGGAGCGGGAATCGCTGGTCACCATCTCGATCAGGCCGGAAGGAAGCGGTTCGCTGCTCGTCTTCAATCACGCGCAGTTCGTCGACGAGAAAGCGCGCGACAATCACCAGCGCGGCTGGACCGAATTCCTCGGCAAGCTTGAAGTCTACCTGGCCTGAACAAGAGGAGCCCATCATGCAGCCGCATCCCGTCGTCTCCCGCGAGGAATGGATCGCCGCCCGCAAGGCGCACCTTGCGCATGAGAAGGAATACACCCGAGCGCGCGAGCGTCTGAGCGAAGAACGGCGCGCGCTGCCCTGGGTCAGGGTCGAAAAGAACTACGTATTCGATGGGCCCGGCGGAAAGGTTTCACTCGGCGACCTGTTCAAGGGGCGTAGCCAGCTCGTGGTGCAGCACCTGATGTTCGCGCCCGACTGGAGCGAGGCCTGCAAGAGCTGCTCGTTCTGGGCAGACGGGTTCGAGCGCATGATCCCGCATCTGGCCGCCCGCGACACCACGATGGTCGCGATCTCGCGCGCGCCGCTGCAAAAGCTTACCGCATTCAAGCAGCGGATGGGCTGGACCTTCGATTGGCTGTCGTCGGGTGCAAATGAGTTCAATTACGATTACGGTGTCTCGTTCACACCCGAGCAGCTCAAGTCAGGCGCAACGCTCTACAATTTCGGCACGACTCCCTTCGGCGGCGAAGAGGCGCCGGGCATCAGCGTGTTCTACCGCGACGAGGCCGGGAACGTCTTCCACACCTATTCCTGTTTCTCGCGCGGCCTCGACATGATGAATGCCGCCTATCACTATCTCGACCTCACCCCGCTCGGGCGTCACGAGGAGGGCCTGCCGTATCCGATGGACTGGGTGCGACTACGTGACCAATACCAGCCGTCACAGGTTCAGGCATCCTGTTGTCATGGTTAGTCGTCGCTAGCCCCACATTCCCAGTCGTCATTCGGGATGGTGCGCAAGCACCAGACCTCAGATGTGCAATTGCACATCGGGGAATCTCGATATTCTCAGGTGCGCAATTGCGCACCACAGTTCGATGCTGCGCATCTCCCGAGATGACGTCGTATCGACAGAAATACCGGAGAGTAATGCAATGCCTTACGTCGATGGCTTCATCGTCGCCGTGCCGAAGAAAAATCTCGAGGCCTACACCCGCTTGTCGAAGAAGGCCGGCAAGATCTGGCGCGAATATGGCGCGCTCGACTATCGCGAATGGGTTGCTGAGGACGTCAAGGTCGGCAAGGTCACGTCGTTTCCGCGCGCCGTGAAGCTCAAGCCGGGCGAAACCGTCGTGTTCGCCTGGATCACCTACAAGTCGCGCGCCCAGCGCGACAAGATCAACGCCAAAGTGATGGCGGACCCGCGGCTTAGCGAAATGATGGATCCGAAATCGAAGCCGCCGTTCGACGGGAAGCGGATGATCTATGGCGGATTCGAGAGCCTGGTGAAGGTGTAGGCGGAGCTTCGCCGGTGCATCAGCCATGTTTCGGGGGGCGGCCGGTGGAAAGCTGGGGCCAAGCCCGGCGGTTCGTTCCATTGTGATACAACTGTCAAACAAGCCCTTTAGGACATCCGGTACCGCAGCCACGGATACCGGATTGAAATGGCCGAGATCGAGATTCGGGCGCTTCGCAAGGCTTTTGACGGCGCCGAGGTTCTGAAAGGCGTCGATCTCACGATTCAAGACGGGGAGTTCATCTCCCTCGTCGGCCCATCCGGGTGCGGCAAATCCACGCTTCTGCGCGTTATCGCCGGTCTCGAACCGCAGTCCTCCGGCGAAGTCCGGATTGATGGTGTCAGTGCCGACGGCATCAGGCCGAGCGCGCGCAATCTGGCAATGGTGTTCCAGTCCTACGCGCTTTATCCGCACCTGAGCGTGTTTGACAATATCGCCGTTCCGCTGCGGATGAAGCGCCTGTCTGCGCTGGAGCGGGCGCCGTTCGTGGGCCGGCTGATGCCGAGCCGCCGCCGCGCCGAACGCATCATTCGCGACGATGTCGAAAGGGTGGCCGAGCAACTCGAAATTTCGCCGCTGCTGAAGCGCAAGCCCGGGCAATTGTCCGGCGGTCAGCGCCAGCGTGTAGCCGTCGGCCGCGCCATTGTGCGTCAACCGCGTGCGTTTCTGTTCGACGAGCCGCTATCCAATCTCGACGCCAAGCTTCGCGTGCACATGCGCGCCGAGATTGCCCAGTTGCACCGTCAGCTCAAGACGACCTTCATCTATGTCACCCATGACCAGGCTGAAGCCATGACCATGTCGGGCCGGATTGCCGTCATGATCGGCGGCGAGCTCATTCAGGTCGGCACGCCCGCCATCGTCTATGACGACCCCTGCGATATCCGCGTCGCCGAATTCGTCGGAACGCCGAAGATAAATGCATTTCCCGGTCGTATCCGCAGCGATGGCCGGTTGGAGATGCTCGGACATGTTCTCCATGTGGCGACCGCGGCGCCGGAAGGAGAGTGCCGCATCTGCGTCCGGCCGGAGCGGATCGAGCTGGCTTCGCACGGATTGCTTTCCGGCACGGTCGTGCATCTGGAAAATCTGGGATCGGAAGCCTTCGTCCATATCGGCAGCGCGGGCACGGATGCGCCTGTGGTGGCGCGCGTCAACGACCCCAGCCAGTTGCCCGCGATCGGGACCACCGTCGGCTACGGCTTTGCGCCGGAGGCGGTTCGCGCCTTCGACGCTGATGGCAAGCGCATCGTGACTTCGGTCCCGTCGCGCGTCGAGCGGCCGCGGGAGATGGCCGTTGTCTGACGCCGCCACCGCGCTGCAGGGAGTGGCGATGGCGCCACGCGTCCCTGCGCGGGTGTTTGCCAGTTTCCGCCGGACAGGGCGATCGCAGGCAGCCTATGCGCTGGCCGCGCCAGCCCTCGTGCTGATGCTGCTGATGCTGATCGGCCCGCTCGCCGGCGTGATCGCGCTCTCGTTCACCGACTATCAGCTCGGCGCGCCTGCGTTCTCCTGGATCGGCCTCTCGAACTACCGGGAGATGTTCGCCGACCGGGTGTTCTGGATTTCGCTGAAGAACACGCTGACCTATGTCGCGATCGTAGTGCCCGGCGCGGTGGCGCTCGGGCTCGGCGTTGCGCTCCTGATCCAGAGCGGCGCCGGCCTCAAGAGCTGGTATCGCACCGTCTACTTCCTTCCTGTCATGGCGACGTTGATTGCGATGGCGATCGTCTGGGAATTCATGCTGCACCCGCAGTTCGGCCTGGTGAATGGACTTTTGCGCGCCGCCGGCGTGCAGGGCCATAGCTGGCTGCAGGATCGCGGCACCGCGCTTTATTCGCTGTGCTTGATCGGTATCTGGCAGGCCACTGGCTTCAACATGGTGCTGTTTCTCGCCGGCCTCGTCTCGATCCCGAAGCATCTCTACGACGCGGCCGAGATCGACGGCGCCGAAGGCGCGTGGTCGCGTTTCCGCCTGGTGACGTGGCCGATGCTCGGGCCGGTTACCCTGTTCGTGGTGGCGATCTCGGCAATCCGCTCGTTCCAAGTGTTCGACACCGTTCAGGTCCTGACTAAGGGCGGCCCCTCGAAATCGTCGGAAGTGCTGATCTACACGATGTATACCGAAGGCTTCGAGTTCTTCCGTTCCGGTTACGGCGCGGCCGTTACCGTCGTGTTCCTGGCCTTCGTGCTGCTGCTCACCCTGCTCAAATCGGCGCTCGGCAATCGGGAAGTGCACTACGCATGACGCCGCGGGCCCACATGCTTCTGTGGTCTGCGACCCGGCACATCGTGCTGCTGGCGGGAGCGCTGGTGATGCTGACGCCGTTCATCTGGATGGTGTCGACCGCGTCAAAACCTCAAACCGAGATTTTTTCATCCGATCTGCACTTGATCCCCTACCACTTCGCGCTGTGGGACAATCTGCTGATAGCTTTCGCCAAGGCCGATCTATGGCGCTATCTGCTCAACGGCTTGATCGTCACGGCCTCGATCTTCGGCCTTCAGGTGCTGGTCGCCCTGCCGGCCGCCTACGCCCTCGCCAAATTGCGCTTTCTCGGCCGTGACGTGCTGTTCGCGCTCGTAGTGTTTTGCATCCTTATTCCGCCGCAGGCGACCGCGATCCCGGTCTTCCTGCTGCTGCATAAACTGGGTGTTCTCGATAGTTATGCGGCGCTGGTTCTGCCGTTCACGATCTCGGTGTTCGGCATTTTCCTGATGCGCCAGTTTTTCAAGACCGTGCCCGACGACCTGATCGACGCCGCGCGAATGGACGGGATTTCCGAGTTCGGCATCGTCTGGCGCGTGATGCTTCCGACTGCGATTCCGGCGGTGACCGCGTTCGGCATCTTCTCGGTGGTCGCGCACTGGAACGATTATTTCTGGCCGCTGATCGTGCTGAACAGCGAGCATTTGCAGACGCCGCCGCTTGCGGTCGCGCACTTCCGCAACAATGAGGCCGGAACCAACTACGGCCCTCTGATGGCAGCGGCGATGGTCATCATCGCCCCGCTCGTCATCGCCTTCCTGTTCGCCCAGCGACGCTTCATCGAAGGCATCACGCTCACCGGCATCAAGTAACCGAGTTTTTTCAAACCTCAGGAGACGACAATGTTCAGAACATGGATTGCCGCAGCCGCCCTTTCGCTTGCCGCCGGCCTCGCGCATGCGCAGACCGAAGTCGTCGTTCAATACCCCTATGCCGAATTGTTCGAAGGCACGCACAAGCGCATCATCGAGGAGTTCGCCAAGGTGCGACCGGACATCAAGGTCACGCTACGTGCGCCCTATGATTCCTACGAGGAAGGCACCCAGAAAGTGCTGCGCGAGGCGGTGACCAACCAGATGCCCGACGTGAGCTTCCAGGGTCTCAATCGCATCCGCGTGCTGGTCGACAAGAACATTCCGGCCGAACTCGACGGCTATATCGCGGCCGAGAAGGATTTCGACAAGCAGGGCTTCCATCAGGCGATGTTCGATATCGGCACGGCGAGCGGCAAGGTCTATGCGCTGCCGTTCGCGATTTCGCTGCCGATCGTCTACGTCAATCTCGATCTGGCGAGGAAGGCCGGCGCCGACCCGACCAATCTGCCGCGGACGTGGGACGGGCTGATCGATCTCGCCAAGAAGATCAAGACATTGGGCCCTGATATCAACGGCATCACCTATGCCTGGGACATCACGGGCAACTGGCTGTGGCAGGCGCCGGTGTTTTCGCGCGGCGGCACCATGTTGAACGCGGAGGAAAACAAGGTGGCGTTCAACGGGCCGGAAGGCCAGTTCGCGATCAGGACCCTGGCGCGCCTTGTCAGTGAAGCCGGCATGCCCAATCTCGACCAGCCGGCGATGCGCGCGACCTTTGCCGCCGGCAAGACCGGCATTCACGTCACCTCGACCTCCGACCTCAACAAGACCACGCAGATGATCGGCGGCAAGTTCGAGCTGAAGACCCACACGTTCCCGGACGTGGCATCGCCGAACGGCCGGTTGCCGGCCGGCGGGAATGTCGTGATGATCTTGGCCAAGGATAAGGCCAAGCGTGACGCGGCCTGGGAGGTCGTGAAATTCTGGACCGGCCCGAAGGGCGCTGCGATCATGGCGGAGACCACCGGCTACATGCCGCCGAACAAGGTCGCCAACGACATCCACCTGAAGGATTTCTACGTCAAGAATCCGAATAATTACACAGCGGTCAGCCAGCTCGCGCTGCTGACCAAATGGTACGCCTTCCCCGGCGACAACGGTCTCAAGATCACCGACGTGATCAAGGATCATCTCAACTCCATCGTGACGGGTGCTCGCACCAAGGAGGCGGAAGCCGTGCTCGCCGACATGACGAGCGACGTGCAGAAGCTGCTGCCGAAGACGGTAGGTTCGGTGCGTTGACGACAACTGCCTTACCAGGAACCGCTGCGGCTACCACGCCACGCCGCGGCGGTCGCTAGCAGGGAGACACGGTTCGATGAAATTCGTCATTCTCACCGACACTCATTTCGTCGCCCGTGGCCGTAAGCTTTACGGGCTGGATCCCACCGAGCGGCTTGGCGCGGCGGTCGAGCGGATCAATCGCGATCACCCGGATATTTCCTTCGTGATCGTGACCGGTGACCTTGCCCATTGGGGCGAGGACGCCGCTTACGAAAATCTCGCCTCGGTCCTGGCGCGGCTGAAGGCGCCGACCATCCTCTTGATGGGCAATCACGATAAGCGCGGTCCGTTTGGCCATTTCTTCCCCGGCGTGCCGCGCGACGAATCCGGCTTTGTGCAGTCCATTCATTTGTTCGATGCTGCCACGATCGTCACGCTGGATACGCTGAACGAGGCCGCCCCTGATCATGCCGGATGGCTGTGCGAGGCGCGGCTCGCCTTCCTCGAACACGCGCTCGGCTCGGCACCTGCCGATCGCCCGCTTTTGCTGTTTCAGCACCATCCGCCGTTCGATGCCGGGTTGCGCTACATGGACAACATCAAGCTCGCCAATCCCGAGGCCGAATGGGACGTGATCGCACGCACGCGAAAGCCGGACTATCTGTTCATGGGCCATCTGCACCGGCCGATCTCGGGCGTCTGGCGCGGCATCCCCTTCCACATCCAGCGCGCGCTATCGCATCAGGTGGCGTTCGACCTCGATACGGCGGATCACATTCCCGGGTCGCACGAACTGCCGGACTATTCGCACGTGACCGTCAGCGCCGGGCAGGTGGTGATTCACCAATGCTCGTTCCTTTACGATGGACCGCTGTTTTCGTTGCAGGACCGCGCCGCAATCGAATGGACCGACCGATAACGCCGGGTAAGGCCAGGCACGCCGCGATCGGCCGTCAGCCCGGCCGGGACTGCGCTTCCAGTTGCCGGCTGTAGCGCGACATAGCAAAGCAGAACGCGAAATAGATCAGCCCGACGAACACGTAGACTTCAACGCTGAACTGCTGCCAGGCGGGATCGATGATGGAGGTCTTCGCCGTCGTCAGCAGGTCGAAGATACCGATGATCAGCACCAGGCTGGTGTCCTTGAAGAAGGCGATGAACGTATTCACCAGTGGCGGGATCACATGGCGAATCGCCTGCGGCAGGATGATCAGGCCGTTCTTCTTCCAGTAGGTGAGTCCGAGCGCGTCGGCGGCGTCGTGCTGTCCTCTCGGAATGGCCTGAAGGCCGCCGCGGATGACTTCGGCAAGATAGGCGCCGGCGTACAGTATGAACGCGATCTGCGCCCGGAGCAGTTTGTCGATGTTGACGCCGTCGGGCAGGAACAGCGGAAACATCACGCTCGCCATGAACAACAGGCTGATCAGGGGAACGCCGCGGATCAACTCGACATAGAGCACGCAGAGCGACCGGATCGCAGGCAATTTTGAACGGCGGCCCAGCGCCACCACGATCCCGAGCGGGAAGCCGAACGCCAGCCCGAACGTCGCCAGGATCAGCGTCACCGGCAGCCCGCCCCAGCGATCCTGTGAAACGTAGGACAGCCCGAAGACGCCGCCCCACATCAAGACGCCAATCAGGACCAGCGCCGCCGCCCACACCAATACCAGTTCCTTGCGCCACCAATTGCGCCGGCTCGACACCCAGAACAGCGCAATGAAGGTGAGGCACACCAGCGCCGGCCGCCACTGCTCATTGAAGGGGTAAGTGCCGAACAGGATGAAGCGATATTTTTCAGGGATCACAGCCCAGCAGGCGCCGAGCCCACGGATCGACCGGCAGGGGCCGGTCTGGTTGCCGGAAACGATCCAGATTGCATTCCAGTAGCCCCACTGCACCAGGCTGACGAACGCCTTGGCGAGCAGCGCGATCAGGAGCACGGAAATGATGCTTGACGTGACCGAGGCGAACAGGTTCGCGCGCAGCCACCGGATGGCGCGACCGGCCGGTGTCCTGCGGGGTCGCGCGTCGAAGGGAAGCGGATTTTTCGGAGCGTCCGTGATCGACGTCATGGCATCAGCGCTCCACCAGCGCGATGCGCGCATTGTACCAGTTCATGAACAGGCTGATGCCGAGGCTGATGGTGAGGAACACGGCCATGATGAGCGCGATGGCTTCGATCGCCTGTCCGGTCTGGTTCAGCGTGGTATTCGCGATCGACACCACGTCCTGATACCCGACCGCAACCGCAAGCGAGGAATTCTTGGTCAGGTTCAGGTATTGGCTGGTCATCGGCGGAATGATGACGCGGAGCGCCTGCGGCAGCACGATGCGCTGAAGCACAAAGCTACGGCGCAGGCCGAGCGCATTCGCGGCGTCCCATTGGCCCCGTGGAACAGCCTGAATGCCGCTGCGCACGATTTCGGCGATGAACGCCGAGGTGTAGGTGACGAGCGCGATCAGCAGCGCAAAATATTCCGGTGCGAGTGTCAGTCCGCCGACAAAATTGAAGCCGCGCAGTTCGGGCAACGTGATGGTCCATGACGCGCCGAGGCCAAACGACACCAGCGCCGGCAGGCCGACGAGCAGGGCCAGCGCATAGGGCCAGAGCGGACGCGCCTTGCCGTCCGCCATTTGCCGCGCCACTAACTGCCGCCGCAATAGATACAGGGCGCCCAGGCCGGCAGCGGCCGCAGCGATGACCCACAGATTTGCTTCCTCGATCGGAATCGCTGGCAAGACCAGGCCTCTGTTCGACAGAAAGACGCCTTCGATCGGCTTCCAGGCCGCGCGTGCCGCCGGAAGTCCCTGCATCAGCACGTACCAGAACAACAACTGCAGCAGCAGCGGAACGTCGCGCAGCACTTCGACGTAGACCGCAGCCAGCCGCGACAACAGCCAGTTCGACGACAGCCGCGCGATGCCGATCAGCGTGCCAAGCACGGTCGCGAGCACGATGCCGATGACCGCGACGCGGAGCGTATTGACGATGCCGACGATGAAGGCGCGGGCGTAAGGATCCCTGGGGCTATAGGCAAGCCAGCTATCCGCGATCGGCATTCCGGCCTCGCGGCCGAGAAAGGCGAAGCCGGTCGAAATCCGGCGCACCGACAAATTGTGCAGGGCGTTGGACCAGAGCCAGCCAACGATCGCGACCGCGATGGCTACCACCACGATCTGCCAGACGAGGCCGTTGATCTGCTGGCGATTCAGGCGGAGGCGCATCCGCCAGCGGCGAGGGAATTCGGGCGTGGATGTCGTCACAGCACAAGGATCCTCGACTTAAGCGGCGATGACTTTGAGCAACGATGTATTGCAGCAGCGACCTTCCAGTAGCGATCTTCGGCGATGGGCCCGCAAGGCGCATTTCAAATGTTGCACCAAAATGAATTCTGTGCAACATATGTTTCATGGCGCAGCTCCGGCCGAAATCCTCGCCGCTGAACGATTTGTGCAGTGCGCTGCCATCGTTGCCGATGCGGCTGCAGCAAGTCGGCCGGTTCGTTGCCGCCAATGACTATGACGCCACCACGCGCTCGATGCGTGATCTCGCCGCCGAGGCCGGCGCCGATCCCGCCGCTTTCACCCGGCTTGCAAAAGCGCTCGGCTATTCCGGATGGGACGAATTGCGCGCCGCGCTGACCGAGGCCCGCCGGCCCGCGCAATCTTCGCCGTTTTCGGGTCGCGCCAAAGGCGGCGGGAAAGGGCCCAACGCCGAGATGTCGCTGGTCTCCGACAAGCTGGAAGCCGAGGCGGCAGGTCTTGCGCGCATTTCGGCCGGCTCGGTGGCCAACGCGGCCAAGGCTCTGCACGCCGCGCGGCGCATCTGGATCGCCGGCTTTCGGAGCTGCCGCAGCGTTGCGGAATTGCTCAATTATCAGCTCCGCCTGTTCCGGCCGGACGCGGTGCATCTGGTCGGCGGCTCGGGTCCCGAAGATCTCGATCTGGGCGCGTTCCATAGCGGCGATGCCGTCGTCGTTATCGGGTTTGCGCCCTATTCGAGGGCAAGCGTTTTGTCGGCGCGGGTGGCCCATGATTCCGGCGCCACGCTGGTTGCGATTGCCGATACGATTACGGCGCCGATGGCGGAGGGGGCTGACCATCTGTTGCTGTACGAGGCCGCCGCGTCGCCGGGATTCTTTCCGAGCCTCACCGGCGCCATCGCCATCGCACAGTCGCTGGCCGCCGTGACCTTCGTGCTGGGCGGCGCCGGCGCCAAGCGGCGCCTCGAAGAGACCGAAGGCCGGTTGGCCGCGCTGTCGCAATATGTCGCGGAGAAAGGTTGATCGCCATGGGAGCCAGCAAAAGCCGGTTGCTGCACCGAAGCCTGCGTGAAACGCCGCCGAAGGCCATCGGCGGCGATGGCGTCTGGCTGGTCGCCGAGGATGGCAGACGGATTCTGGATGCTTCCGGTGGCGCGGCCGTCTCCTGCCTCGGCCACCAGCACCCTCGCGTGCTCGAGGCCATGACGCGGCAGGCATCGAAGCTGGCCTTTGCCCATACCGGGTTCTTCTCGTCGGAGCCCGCCGAAGCGCTGGCTGAGGCGCTCGTTGGCGACGAGCCCGGCGGCCTGGCCTACGCCTATCTCGTCAGCGGCGGGTCGGAAGCGATCGAGGCCAGCATCAAGCTGGCGCGGCAATACTTTGTCGAAAGCGGCCAGCCGCAACGCCAGCGCTTCATCGCGCGCCGCCAGAGCTATCACGGCAATACGCTGGGCGCGCTCGCCGCCGGCGGCAACGCCTGGCGGCGCGAGCCCTACGCGCCGCTATTGTCGTCGGCCTTCAGCCACGTGACGCCGGCGTTCGCCTATCACGAAAAACGTGACAGCGAATCCGAGGCGGATTTCGTGGCGCGACTGGCGGCCGAGCTCGAAGCCGAATTCCAGCGCCTTGGTCCGGATACAGTGGCGGCATTCATTGCCGAGCCGGTGGTGGGCGCCACCGCCGGATGCGTGCCGGCGCCGGAGGGATATTTCCGCGCCGTCCGCGAGATCTGCGACCGGCATGGCGCGCTCTTGATCCTAGACGAGGTGATGTGCGGCATGGGCCGCACCGGCACGCGCCACGCCTGGGAGCAGGAGGGCATCGCGCCCGATATCCAGACCATCGCTAAGGGGCTTGGCGGCGGCTATCAACCGATCGGCGCCATGCTCGCCGGCGGGCGCATCGTCGATACGATCCGGGATGGCTCGGGCGCATTCAAGCACGGCCACACCTATCTGGCGCATCCGCTCGCCTGTGCCGCGGCGCTCGAGGTGCAGCAGGTGATCGATGATGAGCAACTGCTCGACAGGGTCAAGGATCTTGGCCGCCAGCTCGAACGGCGCCTGACCGAGCGTTTCGGCAATCACCGCCACGTCGGCGATATCAGGGGGCGGGGCCTGTTCCAGGCCATTGAGCTCGTCGCCGATCGTGCCGCCCGCGCGCCGTTCGATCCTGCGCTCAAGCTCCACCAGCGGATCAAGGCCGCCGCGTTCGAAGGCGGCCTTGCCTGCTATCCCTCGGGTGGAACGGCGGATGGCCGCAGCGGCGACCACGTCCTGCTGGCGCCGCCCTATATCGCGACATCAGACGATATCGACATGATCGTCGACCGGCTGGGTCACGCCGTCGACTGGGCCTTGAAGAGTGTTGGTCATTAGGAGGAGCAGAATGAAGAGAATCATCATCGCTACAGGCTTGCTCGCCGCGTCGGGCTTGATGGCGCAAGCCGCAACGCTCGATACGGTCAAACAGCGCGGCACGCTGGTGTGCGGCGTCAGCATCGGCTTCGCCGGGTTCTCCACCCCGGACTCGCAGGGCAATTACAAGGGGCTCGACGTCGACTATTGCCGCGCCTTGGCGGCCGGTGTGCTCGGCGACGCCAGCAAGGTGCGCTATGTCGCGCTCACGGCGCAGAACCGCTTCACGGCTTTGCAGTCGGGCGAGATCGACGTGCTCTACCGCAATTCGACGCAGACCTATCTGCGCGGCGCAACACTGGGGCTGCGGCAGGGGCCGGTCAATTTCTACGACGGCCAGGGTTTTGTCGTAAGGGCCGACGCCGGCGTAAAGGACCTCAAGGGCCTCAATGGCGCCACCGTCTGCGTCGCGCAGGGCACGACCCATGAAGTGACGCTCGGCGACTACGGCCGCGCCAACGGCATCGAATGGAAACCGCTCGTGTTCGACCGCACCGATACCATGTACCAGACGTTCTTTGGCGGGCGCTGCGATGCCATGACCCAGGACGCTTCCGCGCTCGCCGGCGCGATCACCACCGCGGCTTCCAATCCGGCCGACTACACCGTGCTGCCGCAGACCATCAGCAAGGAGCCGCTCGGGCCGTTCACCCGCAACGGCGACGACGTGTGGACCGACATCATCGCCTGGCTTCACTATGGCTTGATCGAGGCGGAAGAGCTTGGTGTCACCGCTGCCAACGCCGAACAAATGGCAAAATCCAATGTGCCGGCCATCCAGCGGCTGCTCGGTACTTCGGGCGAGCTCGGCTCGCGATTTGGCCTCGACAACAAATGGATGCTGCAGGCGATTAAGGCGGGCGGCAATTACGGCGAGATCTTTGAGCGCAATGTCGGCAAGGCGAGTCCGCTAAAACTCGATCGCGGCCTCAACGCGACCTGGACCAAGGGCGGCCTGATGTACGCTCTGCCGTTCAAGTAGTGACACGTTGCGGCGCGGCGGGTTGACACAAGTCGCGCCGCAGCCAGACTGACCCATATGCGCATTACCCTGATCCACGCCCTGAAACACTCGATTGCGCCGATCGAGGCTTCCTTCGCCAGGCTTTGGCCGGAGGCCCGCCTGATGAATCTGCTCGACGACAGCCTGTCGGCCGATCTGGCGCGTGACGGCGGGCTCACCGACGCGATGACCGCGCGTTTCCTCCAGCTTGGATGCTACGCCGTCGGTACCGGATCGGATGCGATCCTGTTCACCTGCTCGGCGTTCGGTCCCTGCATCGAAGCCGTCGCACGGGCCCACGCCCCGATGCCGGTGCTCAAGCCCAATGAAGCGATGATCGAGCAGGCCGTCGCGCGTGGCCGCAGGATCGGGCTGTTGTCGACGTTTCCGCCGACGCTCGCCTCGATGCCGCCGGAGTTTCCGTCGCAGGTCGAGCTGGTGCCGATACTGGCGGAAGGCGCGTTAGCCGCGCTCGATCGCGGGGATCGCGCGACCCATGACCGCCTGGTGGTGGAAGCATCGAGGAGCTTGGGCGACTGCGACCTGATCGCGCTCGCCCAGTACAGCCTGGCGCCAGCGGCAGACGCGGTCGCCGAGGCGACGGGACGGCCGGTGCTGACCACGCCCGACAGCGCGGTGCAGAAACTTATGAAGATGCTCGGCGTGGACCGAACCTAGGCTTCTTCCTCGTTTGGCGTCTTTTCGGCTAGGCTTGCTCAACGTCATCTCTTGCCGCGGGCCGCTGGCCAGCGGCAAATGCTGCTCCAATCGCAGCAACAAGCAGAGCGGCTCCTCCCCAAGCGAGCGCATCCGCACCGAACCAAGTGATCAGGCCGCCACCGAAGGCGCTGCCGAGCATTTGCCCGAAATACGTGGCGGACAGGTTCAATGCCGCCGAGGCTGAAGCCAGTTCCGGCGCCAGGAGCACCAGCCGTGCCTGCTGAGACGGATGAATAGCGAAACCGCCAAGCCCCCAGATCGAGATCGCCAGCATCGTAGTCACCAGCGAGCCGTATGCGATGGGCCACATCGCAAACGCTGCAATCATAAGGGCAAGGCAAACGCCAACCACACGTCCGGCGCCAATGCGATCAATCACGCGGCTCGCGAAGTAATTGCCGGCAAGCCCCGCTACTCCGAACCAGCCGAACAGAAGGCCAATTCCCGTCGCATCGATGCCCAGGCTGTCCCTGAGGATGGGAGCCAGGTAGGTATAGAGTGTAAATTGACCTGCACACTGGAGAGCCGTGGTCAGCAACAACCATAGAATGACTGCGTTGCCCGCCAAAGACCGCCATGCGTTCCAGTCTACCGGTGTATTCGGCAGTTTGGCTGAAACCGTGAGCGCGACCCACGCCGCGCTCGCGAACGACATTGCGCAGACAAGGCCGAGCGTTACGCGCCAGCCAAGAACCGCTCCGAGTGCGTTTCCTGCAGGTATCCCGATCACGATCGAGAGCGTGAACCCGAGAAACATCGTGGCGATGGCTCTTCCGCTCCGTCCGGGCGGAGCTGCAAGACCCGCGGCAGCGATCGAGTGCGGAGTGGCGACCGCGGCAGCAAGGCCTGCAAATATGCGCGCCGCTGCAAGCGTGCTGTAGGTCGGCGCCACCGCCGCGGCAAACTGCAGGACTCCAAACAAGCCAAGTCCCGCCGCAATCAAGTCCCGCCGACCAAATCGCCTCGTAAGAGGTATCAGCAGCGGCGCCCCGACCGCGAGCGCAAGCGAGTAGGCGGACATCAACTGTCCCGCACCTGCGACTGACGTCCCAAGCTCCCGCGCGATTTCGTTGAGCAGACCAGTCACCGCGAAAGCGCCGATCCCCACAACGAAGTAGCCGAATGCAAGAGCTGCGGTGGATTTTGGTTCTGCGCACACGACCTCACGTAAGCTCCGGATGTGGTCGCTGGACACGCCGGCAGCCGCTCACATGCGGCGCGCACGAATATCGACTTCCTTCCGCCAGTTTTCGTGGTCCAAACTCCGCTCCGCCGTCCAATGAAAAGACGCCGGTTCAATTTCGGAAAAGGTCCAGCGCATCGAGCCGCCTCGTGGATCCGGACCTTCCTGCACAATATCTCGGTCTCGTGCGCGGCCGATCTGTTGCGTGAAAACGTCGGTCGCAGGGTCATTCCATAGAATGCGCCAAGCATCGAGATTCGGATCGTAGATGCGCAGCGTCGTTCCGTACCAATTTCCTGCCCCGGGGAGCTGTTCAATACCCGGGCGCCGTTGCTCGAGGCGCGGGATCATCCAAACGTCCTGTATGGCGCGGCCCTGCAATATCCAGCCTGCGTGAATCTCGCCGCGACCGGCATAGGTGGACCCGTCCTCAAGTATTGTGGTGACGTCCATCTCCCACTGACCGACGAGCCACGAATACAGTTCTAGCTTGGCCTTGCGCTCTGGATCCGGGCCATCGGCGTGGAGCACGCGAGGAAATGATGTGGTAAGCGAGCTTGGCGCTTGCGCATTTCTGGTGTGCGCAGATGTCATCGTAGCCTCCTCTGACTCTAACGATTGGCCTAACAGTGGGCCTCGATCCGATAATCCATCGGGATAAATCAAAGGTCGCCGCATGGAACTTGCTGACTGTCACGGGCCGTGCCGCGAAACTGAAGCGCAAGCCTGAGGCGGGATCCGGATCGACCGGTTGGCCCTGCAGATGTGGCGCGGCGCCGGTTTTCGCTTGGGAAAAATTGCTAAATATGGTGGGGCTGGCCGGAACAGCCCGTTGCCCGCTCTGTTGGAGAACCCGAGACCGAATTGTGCGTTCTGGTGTTATGGCACTCAAGATTCAGGTATTGGCGTCTGGCCCCGGTTGGAGCGTGCGCGACGTGGTCTGCGACTTCGGGCCGCACGACCACTCTTTCGTCGAGCAGCATGCCGAAACGGCAATCTCGCCAGTGGCGCAAGGAAGCTTTCAGTACCGGACGCAGGTTGGAGCCGCGACGCTCGTGCCGGGATCGCTTCTGCTCGGCAATGCCGGCAGTTGCTTCGAGTGCGGGCATGAGCATGCGCAGGGCGACCGGTGTCTCGCGTTTCATTTCGCGCCAGCATTCTTCGAGAGCATTGCCGCAGGCGTGCCGGGCGCACGCAGGACTACATTCGTCCATGCCGGCTTGCCTCCGACAAACGAACTCATTGGTCTACTCGCCGATGCTGAAGTCGCCCGCGATCAGCGCGACGGAGCAGCTCTTGAGGAAATCGCGACCCGACTTGCCGGCGCCGTTTTGATGATGACCGCCGACAAAGTCGCGCCTATCCGCACTCCAAGCGCGCACGATGAGCGGCGGATTACCCGGGCGATCCGCCGTATCGATGCACAACCAGATGGAAGGCTAGGGCTCAACGCGCTTGCCCGCGAAGCTGCAATGAGTCCCTATCATTTTCTGCGCACGTTCCGGCAAGTAGCCGGAATGACGCCGCATCAGTACATTCTGCATACGCGGCTCCACCGCGCTGCAAGGCGGCTCCGCGAGAGCTCGGATCCGATTTCCAGGATCGCTTTCAAGGCTGGCTTCGAGGATCTGGCCACTTTTAACCGGCGATTCCGCCGACTGATCGGTACAACGCCGAGCACCTACCGCGCGGTCAGTTAGACAGTCACTGCGGCGAGCTCGAATAGAGAGCAGGTTCTTGAGCACTTTGCTGGCAGGATCGCTATTGTAACCGCTGCAACAAGCCGCATCAGAAGGCGATGCTTGGCACCGATCGCGGCTAGGCCTCTTTCTTCTTGGCCGGCTTTTTCGCCGCCTTCGCCGTCGCTGCTTCCTCGGCCGCGTTCCTGATCGCCCGCGCGTAACTATCGGCGGTGTTTTGCGCCGAGTTTTGCAGCCGCTTGGCCGCGGCCGTGCCGAGCTCCATCGTGCTCTTGGCGATCAGCCGGAATTGGTCCCGCGTCTCCTTGTCCTTTGCCTTGGCCGCGCGGGCCATGATCTGGTCGCGCCGCTTCTTCACGGCTGCCATCAGGCTCTTGTTCTGCGCTTTTGCGATTTGCCGGATGACGACGTCGAGATCGGCTTCAGCCATTATGAGTCACTCTTGCCGCACCATGCCACCGGTCAGGGTGCGCTGATGCATTGGCGCATTACGGTTGATGAAGGAACAGGCAACATTGTGTCGCCCCGGCGTGATGATTTCAAGCGCGATTTGGCAGCGGTGCGGCGTGACGGCTTGCTCAACCTTGAAGCTGACGCACAAAGCCGGGCGTCATGCCGGAAGGATCCGCCGATAACCGTCGGTTAACGTTGTGTTGCTACGCATTCGCAACCGGCAGGAAAGGCAAGCGGATGCGAAACCTCACCGTCTATCAGCGCTTTGCGATGGTCATTGCGGCGCTGACGATCGTGCTGCTGGCCGTCTCCGCCTTGCAGATCCTGGTGCTGCGCGATGCGGTCCTGGCCGAGCGGCGCACCACGGTCCGCAATCTTGTCGAGTCCGCGACGAAGATCCTCGCCCAGTACGAAGGTGAGGCCAAGGCCGGCAAGATCGAGCCTGACCGGGCGCGTCAGATGGCCTTTGCTTCGATCGGCGCCATGCGCTGGGGTGAACACGCCGACTACATCGGCGTGTACGGCACGGGAAGCGCCGATGCCGGCGTCACCTATGTGCACGTCAATCCGAAATACATCAACGTCAACCGCTGGGAGTTCAAGGACAAGAGCGGCAAGCTGTTGATCCAGGATATCGTGCGGACCGCGCGCGCCGGCGGCGGCTTTGTCGAGTATCTGGCGCCCCGCTCCGCCGGCGGAGCCGAACTTCGTAAGCTCGCCTATGTCGGGGCGTTTGGCACAGGCGACAAGCTTCTCGCCATCCAGGCCGGCGTTTATGTCGACGACATCGACGCGGTGGTCTTCAGTCGGATGATCTGGGCTGGAATCGCCGGGCTGGCCGGACTGGCAATCGCGGCCTTCTCTGCATTCTGGCTCGGCCGCGGCATGGTCGTCCCGCTCAACAGAACCTGCTCGGCGATGGACGAACTGGTCAAGGGCAACCTTGCTGCCGAGATTCCGTTCGTCGACCGGACCAACGAGATCGGCCGGATTGCGCGAAGCCTCCAGGTCTTCAAGGATCATCTGGTGGAAACCACGCGGCTGCGCACCGAACAGGAAGCGATGAAGACGCGTTCCGCCGAGGAGCGGCAAGCGGTTCTGTCCCGCATCGCCGACGAATTCGAGCGTAGCATCGGCGGGGTGATCCAGGGCACCGCAACGGCCGCCGACGAATTGCAGAATTCGGCTTCGTCGATGTCCACGATTGCGGTGGGAACGACGGATCAGAGCGCGAAGGTCGCGGCCGCCGCCGAGCAGACGGCGTCGAATGTCCAGACCGTTGCTGCGTCAGCGGAGGAGCTGTCGTCCTCGATCCAGGAGATCGCGCGGCAGGTTACCCAATCTTCGTCAATTGCCCAGAATGCGGTCGGGCAGGCCAACCGGACCGAGGCCATGGTCGGCCGCCTGGTCGAGGCCTCGCAAAAGATCGGCGAGGTCATGGCGCTGATCCAGACCATCGCGGGACAGACGAACTTGCTGGCGTTGAACGCGACCATCGAAGCTGCGCGGGCCGGCGAGGCCGGCAGAGGCTTCGCCGTCGTCGCCAACGAGGTGAAGGCGCTGTCGGCGCAGACCGCCAAGGCTACCGACGAAATCACCAGCCAGATCCAGGAAATCCGCGATGCGACCGGTTCGACGGTCAATGCAATCCGCGAGATCGGCACCACGATCGGGCAAATGAACGAGATCGCAGGCTCCATTGCGGCCGCCGTCGAAGAGCAGGGCGCTGCGACCAACGAGATCGCCCGCAGCGTCCAGCAGGCGGCGCAAGGCGCCCAAGAGGTGATGCAGAACATCACGGGCGTGCGCGAAGCTTCGAGCAAGGTCGACGCTGCCGCGAGCCTCGTGCTTAATGCCGCCGGTCAACTGACGTCGCAATCCGAGCAGCTCAAAACTGAAACCGGCAAATTCCTCGGCAACGTCCGGGCCGCGTGACATCTCGCGTCAGCCCTTCCGCGTTTGAAAGGGACTTGCGATGATCAGTCGCCGAGCCGCAAATTGAGCTCGCGCCCGAGCCACTCGCCTCGATCGGCCAGCGGCGTCAGCGTTCAGTTCAGCCGCGCGCTGATCCCCGTGAGCACGCGATAATCCGGCTTGGATTGAACGCCGTTGTGCTGGTTGATGACCGGCACGCCGACGGAGACAAAGCCGGAGAAGCGATCGAAGCCCACCCGCACGCCGGGCGAGAGATAGACCGTGGTGCCGCCCGAATTGGGGTCGGGAATGCCGGCGATGCGCTGCTTGTCGTGCCACTCGCCATTGAGCTCGAGAACGAGGTCGAGCGTATAGGGCGTCTTCTTCATGTCGCTGTGGTCGTGGTTGGCGTGATAGAGGCAATGCTCCTGCAATTGATTGCGCGGCTGCATGCAGTATTCGTGCAGCTCCACCTCTTTCGCGGATCCGGTTGGCCCGACCAGGCGATACGACACGGCGGTGCCGAACAAAAAGCGGTCGCCGAGATTGGTGTCCTGCGTGCCCGTGCTGATCAGGTAATAGAGGCCGCTCACGTCGAACGACCAGCGGCCAGCGCGTTTGGTCAAGGCGGCGCCGAACAGGCCGTCCCAGGACCCCGAGCCCGGCTGAAACTCGGCCTGAAAAAGCTGACCGGCGGCGTCACGCTGGTTGGTGCTGCCGGTCGGCGCCTTGAAGCCGAACAGCACGGCGGCCGACGTTCCGCTCTGCGCGTTGCTGTGGAAACGATACTGCCCGAGCATGGTGACGTCGCCGAACCCCGCCGAATTGCCGCGCCGGTTGATGCCGTCGGGGCTCATCAGGCCGCTCATGTCGCTCGCATCCATCATGCCCATATGGCCGCCGCTCAGCATGTCCTGCCCGGGCTCACGGATATCCGAGCGGCGGACGCCGGCCGCGCGAACGGCAACGGTCAGGTCGTTGGTGATGCCGTAGGCGACCGAAAGCGAGACGCTGTCGATCGAGCGGATCGAATGCGCGTGCGTGCCCCGGTTTGCTGCGGCGAGCAGGTCGGCATCGCTGAGTTGGCCCAATCGGATGAACTCGTAGCGGATGGATGCGGCGATCAGTCCTTCGGAAAGCGTGTCGGCCGAGATGGTGTTGATGGGCCCGCCGCTGCCGGTATTGCCCCCGCCGCCGGGATGATGCGCTTCTGCGGGAGCGGTGAGAAAAAGTATCATGGATGAAAAGATGCCGGCCGCCGGCCGTCGAAGATACGCACACACATACGCCCCCTGTACTCACTGTCTGGCGATTAGCCATCGCAATCGGGCGCGAGATTGACTGGATCTTGCGAGAAGCGCGGCTGGCTGGCGACCGAAGCGAAGCGGAAAAGCGAGCGCGTCATCGCGGGCGAGGCGTCTGTGTGGCTGTCGCGTGTTGGGCGAATGGCGAGAGAGGCGCAATCGTTTGCTTGGTTGTATGTCCGGGGTCGCTCGCGTCACAGCGCAGTGGCCGCAATCACGTCCGGCAGCGGCCGTAATCACGGCGAGCGCCAGCCGTAATCGCGTCCGATTGATTCTCTACATGCTTCTCTGTCCAGCGCGCGTATCGGAGTAGGACAATAATTATGACAACTATCGTCAGAGATATCTTTGTGTTTGTCACCGCGGCTATTTTTGTCGCAGCGAGTTTGCTCATTGCGAGCGGTGCCGGCGCGCACGAGTACAAGGTCGGCGCGCTCGATATCGGTCATCCCTGGTCGCGCCCGACTCCCAAGGATGCCAATATCGCGGGCGGCTATCTCACCATCACCAACAAGGGAAAGACTGCGGATCGTCTGATCGGCGGCACGTCGCCCGCGGCAGGCCAGATCGAGGTGCACGAGGTGGTCGATGTGGACGGTATGGCGAAGACACGGCCGCTCGCGAACGGTCTCGAGATCAAGCCCGGCAAGACCGTGGAGCTCAAGCCCGGCGCCTATCGCATCCTGCTGATGGGCCTCAAGGAGCCGTTCCTGATCGGCCAGAAGGTGAAGGGCACGCTGGTGTTCGAGAAGGCCGGGCCTGTCGATATCATCTACAACGTCGAGGAGAACGTCGGAGCCGCCGTCAGTGGCGTCAATGGTGCCGCACACAAGCACCATTAAGGTACGGCTTCACATCATCGTCGGATGAGTATCAACACCGCGCCTAGGTGTGTCCTGACCACCAAACGTGTGCCCAAGTAGTCGCGCGATGATTGCAAGTTGCGGCTTCGTCGCGCGTCCGGCGTCTCCCCGACGGACCAGCAGTAGCGCTGGTTGAAGTGTCATCGTGGGCAGTGATTTCTTGCAGTCCGAACTCCTCATTTTCAGGTCGATCGAATGTCAGTCATCACTGCAAGCGAGCCGCAACCATCGCCGCGAGGAGAGCGGGCAAGACTGCCGTCCGCGGCCGCACTTCTGTCTGCATCACTTCTCGGCCTCGGGCTGGCCTACCTCGCCTGCGCCCTGCTGATCCCGGCGATAGCGCGCGAGGGGAGCACTGTGTCCCTTATTTCGGCTGGCAATCGTTCGGAAGGGGTTCTCTGTTCGAATAGCAATCCCTCGACCTCGCCGCAGTCAACGCGCACAGCCCAGATGAGTGAAGCGGTCGAGCGTGCGGACTCCGGTGGGGCCGCACCGTCGGCCGAGCATCCGCCGTCAACAGTTCGGAAACCACACGCGCTCTCTTCCAGTCCCGCTAACTAATCGAAAATCGTTCTGCCGCAAATTCGTGCCCGGGAAAGGGAATGGGGAGATCCAAACAATGAACGGGCTGGCCATCATGGAAAACGTTCGCCGCTACCGCACAATCGCATCGTTGTACCGCCAGACCGCGGCCTTCCGGCCGCTTCATAGCGGTTCCCTGCTGGCGCAAGCCAGGGAATGGGAGCATCGCGCCGTAGCGGAGCTGGAAGCCTATTATGAGGCTTTCTGTCAGGCCGCTTCCGGCAATACGCCAACCCACTCCGCAAGCTGCGCGGTGAACTGACGGCGGTGCGCTCCGGGAGTTAACGAATTCAGGCGGCGTGGGTAAGATCCATTTACCTTCGCCGTCCCAGATGGGTAACTCGATCGATCCAACTGCCATCCTCGACAGTGATACGATCGAAATTTACGGTGGCCCGCTTGGGGCTTCTTTCCTGGGTTGCATATCAGCTCGCCGACGCTATCAGTCCGACCCGCATATCCCTGGCGACATAGACGCATGTATCGTCGGCAAACACACGTCCGTTCGCAATCGCAACCGCCAGTTTGCCGCGCCTGACGTGGCGCATGCTGACCTCGTATCGCACGCGCCTTGT
This sequence comes from Bradyrhizobium sp. AZCC 1721, assembly GCF_036924715.1. Classification (NCBI taxonomy): domain Bacteria; kingdom Pseudomonadati; phylum Pseudomonadota; class Alphaproteobacteria; order Hyphomicrobiales; family Nitrobacteraceae; genus Bradyrhizobium; species Bradyrhizobium sp. AZCC 1721. The sequence continues at coordinate 395,685 of NZ_JAZHSB010000001.1, forward strand.
GTCCGGCTTGACACCGCCTTGTAGCTTGACCTCGCCAACGCCGACCGCGCGTCCTTTGCCTGGGGAGCCCGACCAGCCAAGCCAATAGCCAATGACCTGCCACATGGCGTCGAGACCGAGGCAGCCCGGCATTACCGGATCACCGGCAAAGTAGCAGTCAAAAAACCAGAGGTCCGGCGTGATATCGAGCTCGCCGATGACATGGCCTTTGCCGAATTCGCCGCCGTCTACGCTGATCTCGATGATGCGGTCCATCATCAGCATGGGCGGTGCCGGGAGCTGAGCATTGCCCGGGCCGAAATAGCCGCCTTCGCTCGACTTGAGCAGATCCTCTCTTGTGTAGGACGATTGCGGAGCGTGAAAGTCGCGCGGGTTGGACACGGCCATGTCACCTCTGACGATGTTTAGCGGGCGGTTGTCAAATGTGCTTTCCGTAGCCTGACTTCAAGCCAAAGTTTCCGCCGCATGCCTTCGGGTCGCGCTCGATGGCCGGCAATGGTCCACGCGGCGGCCCATCCGATACGCTGGGCGCGAAACTTCTTATGATCTACGGTCTTATCAACACATCGTAGATTCAATGAAACTGGACTCTGGTGACTGTTGAGTCGATCCGGATGCCGAAGACCTTGCGCCCGATCGTGTCGTTGCTCCTGGGGCTGGCGTTCCTGCTGGCGGGCAGCGGCTTGCAATTCACGTTGCTGCCGTTGCGCGGCAGCGCGGAAGGTTTTGACGATCTTGCGCTCGGTGTCATCAGCTCGGCCTATTACGTCGGCTTCGTCAGCGGCTGTCTGCTCGCGCCTTATCTGATCCAGCGCGCCGGACACATTCGCGCTTTTACAGCGATGGTGGCGGTGGCGGCAGCCGTGGCGCTTGCCCACGCGCTCGCGCCGGTGGTCGTGGCCTGGATAGTTTTCCGCGGCGTAACCGGCCTCTGCCTCGCAGGTCTCTACCTGGTGGTCGAGAGCTGGCTCAACGATCGCGCCTCCAACGAGACTCGCGGGCTCGTGCTGTCGGCTTACGTGGTGGTCAACTACGGCGCCATCACATTTGGTCAGGCCCTGGTAACGCTTTATCCGATCGCTGAGGCTGGGAACTTCATGGTGGCTGCCATGCTTTCCTCGTTGGCCATCGTTCCGGTGGCCCTGACCCGTGCGGCGCAACCAGCACCGATTACCACCGTCAGCCTTCGCGTCGGACAGCTATACCGCGCGGCACCCGTCGCGCTGGTCGCAAGTTTCATGATTGGCGCAGCTAACGGTGCATTCTGGGGCCTTGCGCCGCTGTCGGCCGCCGGCAGCGGCCTCAGCATCGATCAGGTGGCGCTGTTCATGAGTACGGCAGTGCTGGCCGGAGCCATCGTCCAGTGGCCGGTAGGCCGTCTGTCCGACCGCGTCGATCGCCGCCTGGTGCTGCTCGTTCTCTTGATCGGAGCCGCCGCCGCGGGCATTGCCTCGTGGCTGATCTCCGCATCCGGAATGATGCTGCTGCTGTTCGGTATCCTCTTCGGGGCGCTCGCGCTGCCCGGCTATTCGCTCGCTGCGGCTCATGCCTATGACAAGACCCCAGCGAGTGATGTCGTACCGATCGCCGCCACGATCCTGCTCACCAACGGCCTCGGTTCAGTGGTCGGACCGCTCATTGCCGCTGCCTTCATGTCGGCGGAAGGGCCACGCGCCTTGTTCCTGTTCACCGCGATGGTCCAGGCGTTGCTTGCGGCCTACGTTTTGTATCGGACGCAGGTGCAGGTCTCGCTCGCTTCGCCACAGAAGACCGACTTCGATCTTGCCTCGACAGCACTCGTGGGTACGGTGGTAACGCACGATGCACTGGACCCGGCCGATCCCTCGATTATTATCCCGGAGGCCTATGCGCGCGCGCCCATGCAAGCCAATGCCAGATCGACTCCATCGTCGGAGAGCTGACCTTGGGCGGGCTCGCCGGTTGACGCGGCATCATGAACGACAAGGCCTGCTGGTCGAGCCGCACGCTTTTAGCGGAGGCGCAGCGTGAACTTGGCCGGTAGAGCCGCGACTATCTCGTCGCACGCGTGCGCCCGGCAACAGTGCGCGCGCCACGGTCGATGGAGAGGGCACTATTGCTTCGCCGTGGCGCTATGATGGCGCAGCAAATTCGCTGATGGTGTACGCTGTTGCGCGCGGCGATGCGCAGGGTGCCTACGCAAAAGAAGCCCGCATCCGGTGCCGTCGGGCGCTTCAGCGCGGCACGAAAGGCGCTGCCAGGACCGCGAGCATGCCAAAGGCGGCGATGTTCCAGAACAGCGAGCGGATGAGCGGTATTCCGGATATATAAAGCGCGGTGTAAGCGATGCGCCCGCAGATATAGGCAATCGATCCCCAATGGGTCAGCTCATTGTGAACGCCCGCCGCCTGAACAGTGAGAACCGCCGCGGCAAAGAACGGAAACGTCTCCATGTAGTTGCGGAAGTTACGATTGATGCGCCCGGGGATGGGCGTGAGCGGCGGCATCTCGACGTCGCGCGGGCTCGCGGCCCATTTGAGGCCGTACTGCGCGTTTGCGGCCTGCGCCGCAGCGACGAGCTGAAGGAAGCCCCAAAGAGTTGCGGTTGCCAGCACCATTAGCTCGAAGCTCATGCCCATCCTGTGTCCTCTTTCAAAAAGGTGCGGCGGGCTTTCAACATTCCCGCGTTACCCCGCACTCCAAACGCCATGCCGAGGGCCCCGTCGACCATTTGCGCGACAAAGCCGATCGCGATCAGAGTGAGAAACTGAATGTCCATCGAGGGGCAATCCCCGGCCTGGGTCCCGCGTGGTCACGTGTTATAGAGGAGGCGCGCCTCTCTCGTCAGGTGTCGATGGCGCCTTTGATACGTTTTCGCGCAAGCGGCGGTTCGCACAGAAGCGTGCCGGTGGCGCTCACCACGGCATTCGCAAGGCAGCCGCGATTGCGGGGGAAACGCTTGACCGGGACGTATATCAGACATCAGACGGACGTCGACGTACCCGGCAGCCAGCTAGCGAAACAGCGGGATCGAACAGGTGCTCCAGTCGTGGTGGTGATCCAGGTCTGCTTCGGCGTGGCGCACCCGACACGATTCGAACGTGTGACCTTTGCCTTCGGAGCAAGATAACGTGCCCATCCGAAAAATGCGATAGGGCACGCTATGCTACTATCCATCTGAAGCAACTGGATATTCTCAACAACACGAGCGGCGTTCCTATCCGAAAACCCGCACTGATTTTTCTCCCGCGTGCTTACGCACTGCTTACGCGGCTTGTGCAGGCTGTGGCGCTTGTGCCTTATGATGGCCAAGAGCGCAGGTGGCCCCGATGCCCGAGTTCAAAAAAAGTGCGATATCCAGCACGGCAAGTTCGCATCGGTGGATGGCGCTAAGTACGCGTCTCCTAAGCGCTGTTGTATTAGCGCTCGTTGTTGGCGTCGTTGCGGCTGTCGCGGATTCGGCTGTGTCTGTGGGCAGCCTTGGCGCCGCTCTCGCGATTGTAGTTCTCGGCGCCTTCGTCTGCACGGAGTTCCGCCGCGTTTCGTGGCTACGCTTGATCGGCATTGACACCGCGCTCTGCCTAGTCGTCCCATCGCTGCTTGCAGACCTTTCATGGGTGCCCCGAAACACGATCGGGTCGCTGGGCGCCGCCATGGAGCGTTTGGACGTCGTGGGATGGGTTATCAGCGTTCTTGTTCTCGGCGGCTGCGTGCAGGTCGACTGGAAAATCATGCGGAGCATGGCCATGAAGCTTGGCGTCCCGGTCTTCTGCGGAAGCCTCGCGGCATTGGCGGCGACATGGGGTTGGGCGGCCCTATGGGCGACGGATTTCTCCAGTGCGTTTTTCCTGCAGGTGGCACCGATGATGGCCGGTGGGTTGACTGCTGGAGCGCTGCCGCTTGCGACGGGTTACGCCAACCAATGGGGGCAGATGCAGGGGGCGCTGCTGGCCCAGATGCTTCCTTCGCTGCTCGTCGCCAATCTCCTGGCGATTGCCGTCGCGGGGATAATCGGCATGATCCGTCCGGCCGATGGGGTCCGGGGCGCCGCCGCTACATCGGCCGCCGCGGAGTCTGTCCGCGCCGGCGATATCGGCATGGCGATCGGCGCCATCATCGCGCTGTATGTCTGCGGCGCCGTGGTTTCGCATTGGTTCGGAGTTTCCAGCCCCTTGGTCGTGATCCTCGTGGGCATGACGGCCAGCGCGCTGGATGGTATACCGGCACCCGTTGTGCGCGGAATGAAAGCCGTCCAGAACTACTTCACGTCCTACCTGCTCTTTCCCGTGTTGTGGCTGGTCGGCCTGATGCTCGTGCCTTGGGAATACCTCGTGGCGGGCCTTGCAGCGCCCCTCCTGAGCATGGCGTTCGCAGCGGTCCTGGCTCTTTCCGTTACCGGTTATCTCGTCTCGAGATGGATGGGGCTGAACCCGGCCGACGGCGCAACGATCACGCTTTCAAGGGTAGCCATGGGCGGAACTGGCGCCATTGCGATCCTCAGCGCAGGAGATCGCGTGAACCTCCTACCCTTCGCGCTTCTGGTGACTCGCCTCGGCGGAGCGCTGACCGTGTTGCTCACGTTGCAGGCCGCGACTGTGCTACAACCTTGACGAGGTAAACCGAGACGCACGCGGGCGCGAAAAGGGGGCAGCTTGCAACTGCGGCACCTGCGATACTTCGTCAAGATCGTCGAAGCGGGAAGCTTCTCCCGGGCCGCCGCGACGATCCATGTGGCGCAGCCCGCGCTCAGCCAACAGATTGCGGAACTCGAAGAAGAACTCGGCGTGCCGGTGTTGCAGCGCCATGCGCGGGGCATAAGCCCTACGCCCGCTGGCGAGGTGCTTTACCGCGAAGCAGTGGTCATATTGCGGCGGATCGAGCAATTGCCGGGAATTGTGCGTTCGACCGGCGGCGAGCCTGACGGCGTCGTGGCTCTCGGCATGTCATCCACTCTGGCGGCGACGGTTGGCGGGCCCTTCATCCAGACGTGCCGCGAGCGGCTTCCAAAGGTGATGGTGAAGTTTCACATCTCGGACAGCGAGACGCTGAAACGCGAAATCTCGACCCATGCGCTCGACCTGGCGCTTCTTTTCGAGGATCAGTTTGCCGCCGGCTACTCTCGAGCGCCTCTTTTCCGACAGCGTCTCTATTATATCGGAGACAAGCGGATATCGCGGTCCACCGGGACGATCTCGATGGAAAAGCTCGCAAAGCTTCCGCTTGTTCTTCCGACCGCACCGAACATCCTGCGCTCCGTTCTCGATCGCGAGTTCGCCGGGATCGGCGTGTCGCCGAATATCGTCAGCGAGGGAGATCAGCTCAGCTCGATCATGTCTCTTGTCCGACAGGGGCTGGGCGGGACAGTGTTGCCGCGCGGCTTCGAACATGGCGAAGGAGCCGCCGATCTCGGGGTCCCGTCACTGATTGAGCCGCCTCTCTTCCTGACAGCCTCCGTGATGTGGTCGAGCGACACTGCGCTCAGCCGTGCGGCGGAGGCCGTACGCCTCGCGCTAGCGGACTACGTCATCGCGCTTACGCGCGAGCATGTCTATCCAGGGCTCGAGCTTCTTGGTCAAAGTTAGCTATCGGCGGTCAATATAGGCGCATACGAAGACGGTATTTGTGCGCCTTATGGAGATCGGGTTTGTCTGCGGTCCAATGAAGTCGCGCCAATACTGGCGGCCGGCATTGAAGGATCGAAGCAATGGCAAATCTGATTTACCGCGTGGTGTCTGCCTGTGGCGCGCTGGGCTACGGCTATCCGAAGGAATGCCTCGACGAAGCGCTGAAGGGGCGCATCGACGCCATCATTTCCGACGCCGGCTCGATGGATGCCGGTCCCTACTATCTCGGGACGGGCACGGAATATTTCGAACGCGATGCCGTCAAACTCGACTATCGGCACATGGTCGAAGCTGGCAGCAGGCTCGGCGTTCCCGTCATTCTGGGAAGCTGCGGCATGGCCGGCGGCGACCGCAATCTCGACTACATGCTGGATATCGCCAAGGAAGTCTTCGCCGAACTGGGGATCGCCAACGCCAAAGTCGCCGTGATCAGCGCCGAGCTGGACCCCGAAGTCGTCATCAACGAGCTCAAAGCGGGCGCGCTGCGCTGCACCGGGCTCGGTCCGGAGCTCGACGAGGAAGCGCTGCGTGAGAGCACGATCGTCGGACAGATGGGAATCCACCCGCTGATCACAGCGCTGGAGAGTGGCGCGCAATATATCTTTGCCGGCCGCTCTTGTGACATCGCGCTCTTCGCCTCGGATATGATCCGCCGCGGCATCGATGCCGGCCTCGCCTACCATGTCGGGCATGTACTTGAATGCGGCGCGCTAGCCTGCGATCCAGGTTCGCCGTCGGATTGTCTCGTCGCCGAAGTCTACGACGACAACTCGGCGCTGTTCGTCGCCCCCAATCCCACACGCCGCTGCACTTCGTACTCGATCGCCGCGCACTCGCTCTACGAAGAGAGCCATCCGCAGCTCCAGTTCTACCCCGAAGGCATCCTGGCGATGGAGAAGACGGAGTTCTTCTCAAAAGATTCGCGGGTCGCCGGCATACGCAACAGCCGCTTTGTCCGATCGGGTAAGCCCTGGCCGTGGAGCATCAAGCTGGAAGGAGCCCGCCGCCTCGGCGCCCGCAAAGTGTCGCTGCTCCATATCGACCCCGCCGACCTGCCGAAAGTGCCGGCGGACGTGCTGGTCTACGGCCGCAACGGCGTGCAAGCCCAACCCACGGCTTCCGGCCATCGCGAGCTTGGCATCATCATCGAGACCACCGCAAAGTCCGAAGAGGCTGCCGTGCTGCTGGCTAGCCTGCTCACCCATTACCTCATCCACTACGGCTATCCAGGACGAAAGGCAACCGCCGGCAACATTGCCTATCCGCTCTCGCCCAACCTCGTCAACTTCCGCCGATCTAACGGCTCGTTCGGTGCGATCGTTCCTAGCGGCACCCGCGATCCGGTGTTCTTTGCCAACTATGACAAGATCAAGAAGGCGGTGATCAACCTGATCGAAGCCGAATTTCCTACGGCACTTAAAGATGCGAGCTACCGGATCATCGATGCCGACGAGACTGCCCCCGCGATCCTCGTACGCACCATCGATCGCGATGCCGCATCGCTCGCGGCGCGACACGCTGCCGAGGTCGCACGGATCACCAATCTTGTCACGCCCAAGCCAGGCTCTTTGATCGGGCTCGATGCACCCGACGCTTACGAGTGGACGCTCTACCACCTCCTTCAGAACGAGGATGTGATCAAGAACGCCATGTTCCCGATCACCTACTACGACGCGAAAGGAGCGAGCTGGACGAAGACCGGAGAAGCGCGGCCTGCCTATTTCGACGTTGGCGAGACCGGATACTCGCGAAGCCTGGACGACCGCACCCTCTGCCTCATTCAGGAAGTGCCCGTCTCCGGCCTCCGGGTCGGTGAGCATCGGCTGCTCGACATGGCGGTGGTCATCCGCTCCAAGGACGCCGGCATCAATCGGCTTACCTTCGATGTGATCTTCACCTCCGGCGAGAACTACGAGATCGCGTTGAGCTCGAACATGTTCACGCGCGAGAGCGTGGCGCGCATCCTCGACCTGCCGTTGGATCGCGTCGTCGGCACCTTCTTCGTCGATACGTGCAACGCGATCAAGATCTCGATCGACCGGCTCAATATTTCGGCCTCGCCCGACGAACGTGATGTGTTCGGCGCACAGCAGCAGTCCGCGATCGAGAACCTTTCGGTACCCGTCTATGCCCAAGCACTCGCCAAGGTGTCTTCGTTCTGAGCCAACGTCCGCGGGGAGCACTGTCTCCCGCTCCCCGCGACTTTCCTTCAGCAATACCACTCATGGAAGCAATTGTTCTTCGAGCTTCCGACCAACATCGTCAGTTGCCATGCTATCTGCACTCGGTGACGATTTCCCTCGGAATTGCCTACTCCCTCGAATGAGACAGAACTGGAGTTTCGGTTCGCGCGCGCATATCGCGTTGTAAAATAAAGGAAAGATGGCGCACCCGACACGATTCGAACGTGTGACCTTTGCCTTCGGAGGGCAACGCTCTATCCAGCTGAGCTACGGGTGCAACAGGGCTTCATTTAGCCGATTGGCCGGGCAGGGGCAACGGCCCTGCGGGATTCGTTTTTGGAGTGTGTCAGGCACCTGCGCCGTCCCCGAAACGTTGCCGGTAGGCGCGGACATAGGCCTGCTCCGCCGGCTTGAGGTGACGCCTTGTCAGCATGATCAACTCGTCGCGGCGGGAATGCCGAAGGGCCTCGATCATGGCAATGTGATCCTGGCGGGCCTCGTTCAGCGCGCCCGGGTTGGCGTAGGCATAGGAGCGGATGCCCGAAACCTTTTGCGCCAGATTTTCGATGGTCTCGATCAGGCAAGCGTTGCCGCATAGCCCGAACAGAGCGCGGTGGAATTGCACATTGCTGTGGAACACCGCCAGAAGGTCGCCGGCATCCACGGCCTTGCCGTGCTCGCGCTGCACAGCTTCCAGCCGGACGATATCGGCGGGCGCGACGGGAAACGGTAGAATCCGCACCGCCATCACCTCGAGTTCCTCGCGAACATTGTAGATGTCGCTCACCTCACGCGGCTTCAGATCGCGCACGATCGCGCCGCGGTTCGGAATGCGCTCGACGATGCCCCGCTTTTCCAGCTCGAACAGTGCCAGGCGGATGTCGCCGCGATGGGTGTCGAAGGCCGCGCACAGATCCTGCTCAACCAGACGCTCGCGCGGATGTCGCCTGCCGAGCACGACATCTTCCTCGAGCTTTCTGGCGATCAGATGCGCGATCGGCTCGCGCTCATGCGTCGCCGCCGGCGGCAAGACAGCCCCGGAAGTTTTCGCAATGTCGCCGCGAGGGGGCGCCCTTTTGGAGGTTTTGGCAGTGGCCATGGCGCCAATGTGCCATCGGCCGAAACAGTATACAATCTAAAATACTATCTTGTTAACAGAGTGGCTTCGGTCATAATGACCTGCCGCGGCCTGTCAGGGCGAGCGGCGGCAATCAGCCCGCAAAAGCGGCGAAGCAGGGGAGGAATTCAATGTCCGTTTCACGGTATCTGCCGTTCGTTCGCGGCATTCTGCTGGGCGTTGCCATTGCGATGGTGTCGTCGCCAGCGTCGGCGCAAAAGCGCGAATTCTCGTTCGCCTACGACCAGCCGAAGAACAGCGGCTACGGCATCGGCGCCGAAATGTTCAACAAGAAGCTGATGGAGCTCAGCAAGGGCACGCTCTCGATCAATCAATATCCCGGCGCCCAGCTCGGTACCGAGGCGCAGACCCTGCAAAAAGTCCAAACCGGCGACATCGATTTCGTGATGCTGTCGACCGCCAATGCCTCGACCGCGCAGCCGGAGTCGGGCGTGTTCTCGCTTCACTATATCTTCCGCGATGAAGCGCACGCCATCAAGGTGCTCGGCGATCCCGCCGTCATCGCGGCGATGAAGGAATTATACGCGGCCAAGATGAAGGGTGCCCACATGCTGGGGCTCGGATCGCAGGGCCTGCGGCACATGTACGGCAAGAAGCCGGTGCAGGCGGTCGCCGACCTCAAGGGCGTCAAGGTTCGGGTGCAGGCGACCGTGACCGAAGATACGCTTTTCCCGGCCTATGGCGCCCAGGTCGTGCACATGCCGTTCGGCGAAGTCTACACCTCGCTGCAGACCGGCGTCGTCGACATGGCCGAAAACGGCATCAACAATTATCTCGTCAACAAGCACTACGAACCCGCCCCGGTGCTCTCGCTCACCGAGCACGAAGCGAACAATGCCGCTCTGTTCGTCAGCGACAAGATATGGAGCAGCCTCACCGACGAGCAGAAGAAGTGGGTGCAGGCGGCCGCCGACGAGGTCAGCAGGAACGAGCCGGCCCAGGCCTTCAAGCTCGAACACGATGCGCAGGCGAAGCTCGAAAAGATCGGCGTCAAGGTCGTCAAGAGCGTCGACAAGAGCGGCTTCATGGCGATCAGCAAGCCGATCCAGGACAAGTTGGCGGCCGATCTCGGACCGAACGCCGTCAAGGTCCTAGGCATGGTGCGTAACGTCCAATAGCTGGCGGTTCATGTGCGGGCAGCTCGGCGGTTGCCCGCAGTGCCAGTGTCTTGCGGATCAGAGAATCGACATGTCCGGATTCAATAGCCTCGTCCTGGAGGAGCAGCGTCACCTGAAGTGGCGCGCGCTGGACTGGCTCGAGCAGGTTCTGATGATTCTCTGCGGCGTCGCCATCACCGGGTTCTCCGTCCTGGTGATGTGCGACATCGTTACCCGCACCATCGGTCATCCCTGGCTCTGGCTCCAGGAAGCGACGATGACGTTTTTCATCTATGGCATCTTCATCGGCGTGGGCGCGGCGACGCGGCGCAACGATCATCTCTATCTTGCCGTGCTGGCGGAATCGCTCACCGGCAACACGCGGCTGTTCTTCGAGACGTTCAACCGGCTGGTGGTGCTCGGCGTCGCGCTCTGCATGATCTATTTCGGCTATTTGAATTTTCTGGACGGCTTCAAAAGCCTGCGCATGCCGTCAATGACGCCATTGGCGAGCCTGTACGCAGCCATTCCGCTCTGCGGTGTGCTGATCGCCCTTTTCACCATCGAGCAGATCGCCAACGGCTGGAAGAACGGCTTCGGCGGCCTGTCGGATGCCGACGAGAAGAGGAGGGCGCTGTGACGACCAATGGCGGGCTCATCTTCCTGATGGGATTTCTCTTTCTGTTTCTCGGCTATATGGGCGTGCCGGTGGCTTTTGCCCTGATTGCGTCCGTGCTCGTGGTGACGGCGTTCACGCCGGTCAGCCTCGCCTCGATGATGGCGCAGCTCTTCAACGGAATGGATACCGAAGCCCTGCTCGCGGTGCCGTTCTTCCTGCTGGTCGGTGACCTCATGACGTCGGCAAACGTCACCGCCCGCATGATTGCGCTGTCGCAAACGCTGGTCGGACATTTGCGCGGCGGTCTTGCGCAGGTGGTGACGATCTTCAGCATGTTCTTCGCGGGCATCTCCGGCTCGTCCGCCGCCGACGTCGCCATTCTGTCGCGAACGCTGGCGCCCGAAATGAAGCGGGAAGGCTATGATCTCGCCTTCACGGCGGCGCTGATCGCCTCCGCCTCGACGATGGCCAATCTCATCCCGCCCAGTATCATGGCCGTGGTGTATGGCGCGACCGGCAATGTCTCGATCGGCGGCTTGTTCCTCGCTGGCGTGGCGCCCGGCGTATTCGTCGGCATCGGACTGATGATCTACAGTCACTTCTTCGGGCCCGTCGGCATCAAGCGCGAGCGCGCCACATTTGGCATGGTCGCGACTGCCACGAAGCAGGCGGCCGTGCCGCTGATGATCCCGTTCATCATCATGGGCGGCATCCTCACCGGCCAATTCACACCGACCGAGGCGGGCATCATTGCTGTGGCATATATCGTATTCGTGGCGATCCCGTTGCTCAATCGCCGGCATTATCGGCACTTGCCGCGCGACATGGCGCTGACCGGACTGCTTTATTCGATCCCACTCATCACCATCGGCGCCGCATCGGTGTTCGGCTGGATGCTGGCCTATCTACGGGGGCCTGCCGTGGTGTCAGGCTGGATATCGTCGGCGGCTGGCGGCGATCCCTTCCTGATCATGCTGTTGCTGGTCCTCTTGTTTGTCGTGGTCGGCGACTTCATCGATGCGATCCCTGCGATCATCATTTTCATGCCCATCATCGACGATCTGACCAAGAACGCCGATATCAATCCGGTGCACATGGGCGTCGTCATCATCGTTACGCTGGCATTCGGGTTGATCACGCCGCCTTACGGGCTTGCGCTGCTGATGGCATCGAAATTCGTCGGGGTGCGCTTCGGCCGGGCGATGCTGGCGTCGCTCCCCATCTACATCGTGTTCCTCGCCGCGATCGCGTTCTGCATCTTCTTTCCCGAAGTCGTGCTGTGGCTGCCCAAGCACCTGCTTCCGGAATCGGTCGGCTGCTTCAAGAATCCGAGCGGTGCGGGCTATATCTGTCCCTGAGACGACCGATGTGCCCGCAACAATGGTCATTCAGCCGGCAGGCCGGCCGGAGCGCCCCCCAATGGGCAGGGGCACGGTTCGCGCCTTCCGCCAAAATTCTGATCCGTTCCGGCGAATTGGTGCTAGTCTTGACGCGTTGATCTTCTACCATGGATGGGGACGTCCGATGTATAAGAAGGTTCTTCTCGCCTATGACGGTTCGGTCGAGGGGCGGCGCGCGTTGCGGGAGGGCGCAAAGCTCGCACAACTCTGCCGTTCCGAGGTCTTTTTGCTCGCCGTCGTCGAGGTCTCCTCGATCATGACGCCCGAGGCCGGGCTTACGATCCCGATCGAGCTGCAGACCGAGGATTACAAGGCCATCCTGAACGAAGGCGCCGAGCGGCTGAAGGCGCTGGGATTTTCGCCGACCGTGCGGCTCGAGGTCGGCGATGCCGGGCAGAAAATTGCCGAGGTCGCCGAAGAAATCGGCGCGCATCTCGTCGTGGTCGGGCATCGCCCGCAGGGGACGCTGGCACGCTGGTTCGGCTCGATCGGCAGCTATCTGGTCAAGCGCCTGCGCTGCAGTGTGCTGGTGGCCCAGACCGAGATCAGCGACGCCGAATTCGAGCGGTTGAAACCGGCGGAAACGGTGGCCTCGGGATAGCCGTAAGGCTGCGCCGAACTTAGTTCGCGGGAACGATGATCTTGCCGATCGGCCACAGCGCGATCCCGGCAAGTTTTAAGTGTGCCCAGGCAAAGGGAACGCCGATGATGGTTACGGCCAGCAGCACGGCCGTGACGACATGGCCGAGCGCCAGCCACCATCCCGCCAGCACCAGCCAGATGATGTTGCCGATCACCCCGAGCGGGCCGGTGCCGATATCTTCCTGGCCCGTATAGGCGTCGCGCGAGACCGCCGTGAAGCCGAACGGGAACAAGGTGTAGGCCGCGATATTGAACGCGGCCCGCGCCCAGGGAATGCCAATGAGCGTGATCGCCATGACGACGGACGCGACCAGCCAGCCGAACGCCATCCACGCGCCGCCGAGCACGACCCAGATCACATTGAGGAGCAGTGAGACCGGTGACATGGCTGCTATCCCTGTGTTGACGCAATGCTGACGAAACCGCGCTGCGGGCGAACCCGATTGCCCCAGGCCCGGCAGACGCTAGACTGATTCCCACGACGATCAAGCAACAAGCGCGCCAAAGAGCACGTCAAGGGAGAAGCGTTCATGCGTCCGCTCGAATTCGGCTGGTATCTGCCCACGCATGGCGACACCACGGCCTATGGCCTGATGGAAGCGCAGATTCCGGGGTCTCCTGAACTGTGCGACCGCGTGGTGCAGGCGGCGGAGACGGCTGGCTTCGAATATCTCCTGATCCCGGTCGGTTCCGTGTGCTGGGAAGCCTGGATCACAGGTGCGTTCATGGCGGCGCGTTCGTCGTCGATCAAGCCGCTGATCGCGGCGCGGCCTGGGTACATCAATCCGGTGCTGCTGGCGAAGATGATCTCGACCTTCGACCAAATGTCGGGCGGGCGGATCTGCATCAATCTGATCGCCGGTCAGAACGAAAGCGAGGTCGAGGGCGAGGGCGTCCGTTATCCGAAGGAAGCGCGCTACGAATTGATGGAAGAGGAAGTCTCGATCCTGAAGGCACTTTGGACGACGCGCGGGCCGGTGAATTTCGAAGGCAAGTTTCACAAACTGTCTGGCGCGCACATCCGCCCGCGCCCGCACCAGCAGCCGTTTCCAAAGTTCTATCTCGGCGGCGGCTCGCGCCAGGCCTGGGAATTGTCGGCCAAACATTCCGACGTGCATTTGTTCTGGGGCGATCTGCCGGAAAAGATCGCCTCGAATATCGCCGAGATCAGGGAGATGGCGCGCGCGCATGGCCGCGAGAACGACATCGGCTTCGGCATGCGCCTTCAAGTGATCTGCCGCGAGAACGAGGCGGACGCCTGGGGGGCCGCCGATCATCTGGTACGGCATGCGACCGAGCGGCAGAAGCAGGAAATGAAAACGCTTTACAACAAATCGGAAGCGAACCAGCGCGTACAGCAGCTCGCCCGTGAGCATGGCGATCTCCTGCTGCCGCATCTGTGGACCGGCATCACAAAAGTCCGCCCCGGCGCCGGCATTGCCGTAGTCGGCAATCCCGTCCAGTGCGCCGACACGCTGCAGCAATTCATGACGCCGGCTGCCACTCGTTCTGCCTGTCCGGCTATCTGCATGACGAGGAAGCCGAGCGTTTTGGCCGGCTGATCCGGCCCATTCTCGCCGAGAACAATCGCGGCCGGTGGGTGGCGTAGCGCGGACGGCGGATGCCGGCCGTCATGCTGCAGTGCAGCCGAATGCCCGATGACGCCGGGCGCATTGCTGCGCTGCGCCGAGGCACACTCTTTATATCGCTATATCGCTCGCGGTGGTGTGTGGGCGGCGCTAAAGTCGGGCCGCGAATTCAACTGGGTACCGCCAAATGAGTGGATCGAGCTCGGTACTTGCGTGGAACTCCGCGTTGGAGGAATTCGCGCTGTTTCGAACGCTCAGTACCGAACAGCGGCTAAAAGCCCTCAACGCCATGGTCCGCCAGGATCTGGTGCGCGGGCAAATGCTGGTCGCGCAAGGCGGGCCGTCGGACTCGCTCTTCCTGGTGCTGCACGGCGCGCTGGCGGTGCGCAAGACCGGCTATCTCGAACCGATTGCCGAGCTGCGCGCTGGCGAACTGGTCGGCGAAATCGGCTTCTTCGCCGATGTCCCGCGCACCGCTGATGTGATCGCCATCCGCGACACCAGCGTGCTGGCGTTGACGCGTCCGGCCTATCAGAAGCTCGTCGAAGAAGCCCCCGCCATCGTGGAGGCGCTGCTCGCGGCGCTGGCGCGGCGGTTCGCCAAGGAGACCGCGCGCATCACGCCGTTCCCCACTTCGCCGAAAGCGCGAACGGTGGCGCTGATCGACGGCGGATTGGAGCCTCTGCCGGAAACCTTCGATCGCCGGATGCGCGAGGGGCTGGCTGCGACCCATGCCGAGATCGTCGACGCTGCGCGTTTGCATGCGATGTTTCCCGGGCGCGCGCTCGATGCGCATGAAGTCACCGAATGGCTCAACAGGCTCGAACACGCCGCGCCGCTGGTGGTCTATCTCGGCGGCCGCGAGGCTCAGCCCTGGGCGCGCAAGGCGATCCGTCAGGCCGACATGGTCGTGTTCGCCTGTCGCGGCGATGCGCCCGCGGCCCCATTGACGGAAATCGAGGCTTTCGCCTGCGAGGTTCATTCGATTTCGGCCCGCCGTCTCGTCCGCATCCATGACCGGCGAAGCGGCGAGGTCTCCGGCACCGCGGCATGGCTCGCCCGGCTGCCGGCCTTCATGCACCATCATGTCGCGCTCGAAGACCAAATCGATATCGACAGCCTGATTCGTTTTCTATGCGGCCGCGCCGTCGGCTTCGTCGCCGCCGGCGGCGGCAGTTTTGGAACCGCGCATGTCGGAATCTACAAGGCCTTTCGCGAGCGCGGCGCGATGTTCGACATCTTCGTCGGCACCAGCGTCGGCTCGGCCATGGTCGCCGGTTTTGCCAAAAATCTCGAAGCCGAGCATCTCGAGCGCGGCACGCATGAAATCTTCGTCAGGAGCCGAAGCTTTCGGCGGCCGACCTGGCCGCGCTACGCGCTGTTGGATCACAAGGCGTTCGATCGGGCGCTCGCCAATCAATACGGCGCTGACTGCCGGATCGAGGATTGCTGGCGGCCGTTCGCGGCCATCGCTACCAATCTTTCGACGCACAATCTCGAACTGATCCGCACCGGGCCGCTTTGGCAGGCGGTCCGCGCATCGAGCGCGATACCCGGGCTGTTGCCGCCGTTCTACACGGCTGAGGGCGCGATGCTGGTCGATGGATGTCTGATCGACAATGTGCCGGTGGCATCGATGCACCAGCTCAAGAGCGGCCCCAACCTGGTCGTGCATTTCGGCGAACCGGCGGCGGAGATGTTCGATGTCGATTATGCCTCGCTACCGGGACGGCTGGAATTGATCGCCGCGATGCTGACGCCGTTCCGTAAAAAACTGCTTCCGGCGGCGCCGAGCGCGGTGAACGTTTTGTGGCGAAGCCTGGTGGCGCACCAGCGCTACGATACGTTGCCGGTCGGGCCGTTCGATACGGTGATGCGGCCGCCGCTTCCGCTCGATATCGATGTGACGGATTTCGATCGCCACACGGAAATCTTCGAAGCTTCCTACCTCTGGGCCAAGGGGGCCATCGCGGCGCTGGAAGCGGGAGGCAGTTCGGCCATCTCAGCCATCCTCGACGCCGGCGCGCTGGAGCGGCGTCAGGCGACGGCTGTCGCGGCCTCCAATCGCCCACCCAGCAATCGTCTCGCCTCGGCCGCCGGCTTCGGCGCGCTGAACAGATAGCCCTGCATCTGGGTGCAGCCGAGCTGGCGCAGCAGCTCGCGCTGCTGTTCGGTCTCGACACCTTCCGCCGTCGTGCTCATGTTGCGGGCGGCTGCAATGTTCACCACTGCCTGCACGATCGCCGCCGAGCCGTCGACCTCGATGTCGCTGACGAAGCAGCGGTCGATCTTGATCTTGTCGAACGGGAATCGTTTCAGATAGCTCAGCGAGGAGAAGCCGGTGCCGAAATCGTCGAGCGCGATGCGCACGCCGATGGCGCGAAGCTGATGCAGGATGGCGAGAGCCGATTCGTCGTCATGGATCAGCACCGCCTCGGTGATTTCGATCTCGAGCCGGTCGGGCGGCAGGCCGGAGGCGGCCAGCGCGCCGGTGATCCGCAGCGCCAGCGTCGGCGACTTCAACTGGATCGGAGAAACGTTGACGGCGAGCCGAACCCGAGACGGCCAGCTAGCCGCCTCGGTGCAGGCGGTCTGCATGACCCAATCGCCGAGTTCGTTAATCAGGCCGGTGTCTTCGGCAATCGGAATGAATTCGGCCGGAGAGACCATGCCGCGTTCGGGATGCCGCCAACGCAACAGTGCCTCGCAGCCCGTCACCTCACCGCTCGTGAGATCCAGCAGCGGCTGGTAGTGAATTTCGAAGCCGCCGTCGGCCAATGCCTGTCGCAGATCCTGCTCCATGGTGAGCCGTGCCTGGGCGCGCGCATCCATCGCTGGCTCGAAGAAGCGATGGGTGCGGCGTCCCTCGGCCTTGGCGGCGTACATGGCAAGGTCGGCGTGCTTGATCAACTGGTCGAGTTCGATGCCGTCCTCCGGCGCGAGCGCGATGCCGATGCTCGCATCAGTCGAGAGATGATGGCCGAGGCACCGATAGGGCTGCCGTATTGCCTCGTAAACGCGGGCCACGAATTCCTCAACCTCCGTGCGGCCGCCGATCGCGGTCTGGATCACTGCGAATTCGTCGCCGCCGAGACGGGCAATTAGATCGCCGGGCTTGATGCAATCCTTGAGGCAGGCTGCGATCGCCTTCAGTAGTTCGTCGCCGACATGGTGTCCGAGCGAGTCGTTGATGCCCTTGAACTCGTCGATGTCGATATAGAGCAGTGCGAATCGGTCTCCGCCTGCGGCCTTGCGAAGCTCACGCTCGATCTGCTCGCGGAACAGCACCCGGTTCGGAAGGTCGGTCAGCGCGTCGTAATGCGCCAGATGCGCGATCTTCTCATTGGCAAGCCGGCGCTCGGTAACGTCGTCGACGACGTTGATGATGTAATGCGCCTGGCCCGCCGAGTTGCGGATTCCGAGCCGTTTGGAGGTGACGTAGCGCGGGCCCATCCCCTGGGTTTCCCAGACATGCTCGTCCTTGAACAGGCCGTCGGGAGATTGCAGCGTTTCCTTTCGTCGGCCGCGATGATCTCGGCGGCGGCCTGCGGAAAGATGTCGGAGGCCGTCCTGCCGATGATCAGGTCGCGCGAGATGCCGAACTGGGCTTCCGCCACGCGGTTGACCAGCAGATAGCGCCGGTCGTGCACGTCCTTCACGGTGATCTGGGAGGGGATGTGATCGATGATCTGGCTCAGGAAGGCGTAGTTGCGGTCGCGCTCCTGCTCGAGGTTGCGCCGCTCGGTGATGTCTTCCATGGTGGCGATCCACCCGCCATCCGCCAGCGGCTTTCTCACCGTCAAGAATGTGCGCCCGTCGGCGCATTGGATGACGCTGTGACCCGCCTGGCCGCGCGCGATGTTCTGCACGACCGAATCGCAGAATTCATCGACGTCGCCATCGAACGAGCCGCGATCCTTGCGATGCTGCATCAGGTCGCGAAGATGACAACCGGGCTTGACCACGTCGGCCGACAGATTGTGCATGTCGATGTAGCGCTGGTTGAAGGTGACGAGGCGAGCCGAGGCGTCGAACGTCGCCAGACCCTGAATCATGTTGTTCAGGGCGGTATCGAGCCGGCCCCGCTCCGTTTCCAGCCGCTGCTGCGCTTCGCGGCTCTGGCGGATGATCAGGAACAGGATCAGGGCGATCACCACAGCGGACAGCGTTGCCGCGATGAGCAGGAATCTGGTTTGCTCCTGCCAGTCGGCGAGTGCGGCGGCAACCGTGTTGGTCGCGACCACCACGCCCGAGTAGTGCGCGAGTGGAGCCGCAGATCCCAGCCTGGCAGTCTGGTCGATCGGACTTTGCACGCGCAGCGTCTGCGCGCTGCCGCTTTCCCGCACGCGCTGCAGCAGCGGCGCGTTCGAAAAATTCTGACCGATCAGTGCGTCAACACGCGGATAGCGGGCCAGCAAGGTGCCGTCGGCATGAAACATCGAAATAGCGGCGCCGGTTCCGAGCGCGACGGAAGCGAAGAATTTTTCGTAGTTGGCAGGGTTGATGCGCCGCGTCATCACGCCGAGGAAGATGCCGTCTTCGCCCTTCAATCGATGAGCAATGACGGAATTCAGGTTGCCCGTCAGATAGCTGCGAACCGACTCGGCTAGAATGGAAGGTGATCGCGAATCGAACTTGAAGCTCTTGAAGTAGGCCCGCTCGGAAATGTTGAGCTTGGGCGCCGGCAGCGGCCGCGACCAGTTGATCATGTCTCCATTGGAATCGAAGATCGAGATGTCGCCGAGATAGGACAAGACGCCCGCCTTCGATCTCAGGACTTCGTGCGCTTCTGCGCTCGCGACGCGTTGCCGGAATTCCTTCTCCGAGCCGATGCCGGAAATCTGCAGCCGGGAGATCACGTCGTCGGCGAGCGTGTCGGAGTCCTCGAACTGCTGGTCGAAATGGCGGGTGAGCAGAAGAACGGTGTTCTCCAGCTCGCGCTCGCTGTTGACGAGCGCGCGCTCACGGAAATCGCCGGCCATCATGATGGTACCGACGAAAATCGCTGCGACCAGCAAGCCGCCGCAAAGGGTCAGCCACAACACCGGGCCCCGGATCGTTGCGGCAAGGTGCCGTCCGACGGCCGCGGTTCGGGCCTTCATGCCTCGCAGGTGGGTGAAACAGGTCGCGCATTCTCCCTTCTCCCCGGGAACATGCATACGATGCGCGCATGTCATAAGCCGTTAGGAAATCCGGTTACCTAAGCCTTAATCGAGGGTCCTTCGGGGCAATCGCCAGGTCTAACGGCGATAGCCACCGGCTCGCGAATAGGTGGGACGGTTTTCCTGTGCCGGCCGGCTAGTCTGGCTGGCGCGCGCCTCGCTGGCGCGCGGGGTCGTCAGTTTGAGGTCTTCCAGGAAGATCGGTTTTGAAAAATAGTAACCTTGGGCGTAGCGGATCTTGGTCGCTGCTTGCAGGTAGGCCAGTTCCTCGAAAGTTTCGATGCCTTCGGCGATCACGGTCATGCCGAGCGCTTCGCTCAGGGATTCGATTGCCCGCAAGATGCCCTGGCTGCGCGGACGCTTATGGATATCGGTGATGAAGGAGCGGTCGATCTTGATCTCGTCGGCGGTAATGTCGGCCAACGCCGACAGCGACGAATAGCCGATCCCGAAATCGTCGATCGAGATCTTGACGCCGAGCTTGCGGAAGATCGGCAGGATCTCGTCCTGGAAATGCGTCTTGGTCACGAAGGCGTCTTCCGTCACCTCGATCATGAAGCGCTTTGGAAATCCGGTGGCTTCGATCGCCTCGGCGAACGGGCGCATGAATTCGAGATTGCCGGCCTGTTTGGCCGCGACGTTCATGCTGATCGTGGTGTCCGGGCCGAAGTTTTCGTTGATCAGGTCGATCGATTTGACGATCTCGGCCAGCACCAGGTGAGTCAATTCGTCGATCAGGCCGAGTTCGGTGGCAAGATTGATGAAGGTGCTGGGGGCTTGAATCACCCCCTCGTCGTCGCGCAGTCGCACCAGCGCCTCGACGCCCATGAGCTCCTGGGTCCGGATATCGACCTTGGGCTGGAAAGCGCAGCAGAAGCGTTTTTCCAGGATCGCCACCCGCAGCGCCTGCTCGACCTTCATCCGCGCCAGCGCTTCGCGTTCCATGCTGGCGTCGAAGAACGCGGCGGCGCCCTTGCTGCCGTTCTTGACGCGGTACATCGCGATATCGGCGTTTTGACGCAACTCTTCATAGCTGCGTCCGTGCTCGGGGTAGAGGCTGACGCCGATCGAGGTGGAGGCGAAGATTTCAGACTGGTCGATGAAGAACGGCGCCTTCAGTCGCTGCAGAATGAAGCGGATGAATTCGGCGACCTCGCTCTCGCTCTGGACCGGGTTGAGCAGCAGCACGAACTCGTCGCCGCTGATCCGCGACAGAATGTCGGAGTCGCGCAAATCAAGTCCCACCCGCTTGGCGATCTCCGCCAGCAGCCCGTCGCCGACCGAATGTCCATAGTAGTCGTTGATGTGCTTGAAATTATCGACGTCGAGGAAGGCCAACGCGAAAAGGCCCTGTCCGCTGTCGTACTTCAAGAGACTGTTGACGCGATGTTCGATCACGCGCCGCGTCGGCAGCCCGGTCAACTCGTCGTAGTAGGCGGAGCGGAACAGATGCTCCTCGAACGCCTTCTGTTCGGAAATGTCGGTCGAGCTCGAGATCAGTAGATTGCGCTCGGCGATCCGAACCGGCCGGTGGGATGTCAGGAATACCTGCTTGGCTTTGCCACCGGCAATGGATTCTTCCAGCACCGCCGGGCGGCCGGAACGCAGCAATTCGAGGCAGGTTTCGCGGCGATCGTTCAGGTGCGAGGCCTCCGGCGCGGCGGTGGCCATCTGCAGCGCGGCTGCCGCGGCGTCGTTCACCAGCACGAACTCGCCGTTCTCGTCCTGAACCGTCACGCCGGTCGGAAGCAGCCTGAAGATATCCTTTAGGATATTCAGTTCGGATTCGAATGCGCTTTCGTTGCCGGCCTGCGTAGCCGCCGTCTGAAAGTCGTTCTTGTAGGGACTTTGCATGCCGCGGAGCTTGGCAAAGTCGGTTGTAGTATTGGTTAAGCGCACTTCCGAAAAGCCGCAACAACCGTAGGAGTCGGCGATTTCGAACCGCACCGGGCTCGATCGTCATTAACAGAGTGTCAACGCAATGCGAGAGAGTTCGCGCGTGCCGGCGGCAATCGCCTAGCTCGCCGGGATCTTGCATTGCATCGTGCAATGCACGCCGGTCTTCAGGAAGCTGATCTCGGTCTTGCCGTCGAACGAGCGCAGTGCCGATTGCAACAGCTTGGTGCCGAAGCCCGGCGGGCCGACGCCTTCGATCACGGGGCCTTCGGTTTCATCCCAGGTGAGATTGAGGCGATCGTCCGACACCGACCACGACACCTGCAGCAGCCCGCGGGCCGAAGAAAACGCGCCGTACTTGCCTGCATTGGTGGCCAGCTCGTGGAAGATCAGCGCCAGGCTGACCGCGAGTTTGGCCGGCAGAAACAGCGCATCGCCGTTCAAATTGAACCGGACATGGCCGTAGGGTCCGAGCTCGGAACGCAGCATATCCTTGATGTCACAGCCGCTGCCGTCCAGCCGCGCGATCAAATCGTCGGTCGCCGACAATGCGCGGAGGCGGCGATCGATACTGCCCCAGATCTGCGGCTGGTCCTGCAGGACCTGGTGCAGCACGGCGTGGATCGTCGATGTCTTGTTCTTGAGCCGGTGCTGCAACTCCTCGACCAGGAGCTTGCGATATTCCTCTTCCTGGACCAGGCGTTTGGCGTCTTCCCGTTGTTGCGCGACGATCCTCCGGTAATGGTCGACGCCCCAAATGGCAAAGCCGCAAACTGCCCAGAACATCACGAGCAGCGCAAACCGTGCGGAATCGGCCGTGGCACTGCTGAAATTGACGAAGACGCCGAGCGCGCCTCCCGCGATTGCCGTCGCGATCCCGACCCGGGCGCCGCCGACGGCGGCGGCCAGGAACACGGCTGGAAAATAAGGCGTGAAGAATACGTCCGGACGAATCTGGGCAATGCCCCACCGGGCGATCGTCGACAAGGCAAGACAGCCGGCCGCGAACACGGTGCTGGAAAGCAGGGAGGGCTGGGAGATCCCCTGCCAGCCGTGCCTGAGCTCGTCGATCAATTTCTTCATCGGGGTTGTCACTTCACGTGATCAGCGCATCCAAAATATGGCCGATCATACCGAAAATCGGGGATTTCGTGGCGCGGAAGGCAGCAAGGCCAGCCGAGCGCCGGGCGATTGCGATGGAACAAGCTCGCTTGCCTTGTCCTTGAGAGGCGGGAATATTGGCATCAACGAATTTCGACGGGGGTAACAACATGGGACGGCTGGACGGCAAGGTCGCAGTGATCACCGGCGCGACCAGCGGCATCGGATTGCACACCGCGGAGCTATTCGTCGCCGAGGGCGCAAAAATCGTCATCGCCGGGCGCCGCGCGCCGGAGGGCGAGGCGCTGGCCACGAAGCTCGGCGCCAACTGCATCTTCCGCCAGACCGACGTCACGGTGGAAGAACAGATGAGCGCGCTGATCGGGCTTGCGGTGGAAAAGTTCGGCCGCATCGATTGCCTGTTCAACAATGCCGGCGGCCCGGCGCAGACCGGCGGCATCGAAGGCCTCGAGGTCGAGCGGTTTGACGCCGCGATGGCGACGCTGGTGCGCAGCGTGATGCTCGGCATGAAACATGCGGCGCCGCATATGCGCAAGCAGGGTTCCGGCAGCATCATCAACAACGGCAGCATTGCCGGCCGCCTCGCCGGCTTTTCGTCGTCGATGGTCTATAGCGCGGCAAAGGCCGCCGTCATTCATCTCACCAAATGCGTGGCGATGGAGCTCGGCGAAGCCAACATCCGCGTCAATTCGATTTCGCCCGGCGCGATCGCGACCGGCATTTTCGGTAAAGCGCTCGGCCTGTCGGTGGAAGCCGCCGAAAAGACCTCGGCCGTGATGCGCGAGGTCTACAAGGCCGCGCAGCCGATTCCGCGCGCCGGTCTGCCAGAGGATATCGCGCACGCCGCGGTGTTTCTGGCCAGCGACGAATCCTCCTTCATCAACGGCCACGATCTGGTGGTCGACGGCGCCATGACCGGCGGCCGCAACTGGAGCCAGCAGCAGCAGGGTTATGTCACGCTGAGGAAGGCGTTCGATCAGGGGTAGGGTCACGGCTACAAATTGCAAGCGGAGACGCAAATGTCTGCAACATTCCGGCTGTCACAACCAGCCAACTCTCGCCCGTTCTATCTCGCCATCATCGCCGGGGTCGCCTGTGCCTTCGTCATCAGCAAGACGCTGCCGTCGACCATGGACGCGGTGTCAGCGATCATCGAGCCGCTCTGCGCCAACAGCGTGACCGGTTCGACGCAGGATGTCGTCGAGCCGATCAGCTCGCATGCACTGCCGAACGTGCCGGGCAAGCGCGTTACGATCGTGCGCGTATTCTACGGCCCGGGCGGCTTTACGCCTGCGCATCAGCATGCCGGCTCCGTCACCGCCTACGTCACCAAGGGCGAGATCCGCTCGCAGCTTGCCGGCGGCCCGATCGAGACGTTTGGGGTGGGTCAGTCGTTCTTCGAGCCGCCTGGCTCAACCCACCTGGTCTCGGCCAATGCCAGCACTACGGAGCCGGCGGAATTGATCGCGGTGTTCGTGGCCGATGAAGGCGCGCAGCTCACGACGCTGGTGAAGTAAGAGCGCACCCCGATCCCAACTCGTCATGCCGCGGGCATAGCCGTTCGAAGAACGGCGTCGCTTCCGCTCGCCTATGCCCCGCGCATCGATCGAAAAGAATCAAGCGAAGCGCGATGGATTGCCGGGTCAAGCCCGGCAATGACGGCTAGATCGCCTTCACCACCACCCGCAGCCCGTCCCGCGGCTTCGGGATCGGCCACATCTGCCAGTCCGCCTTGTAACCGGACTCCAGCGACACTTCGAGATTCTGCAGGAAATGCCGTGCAAAGGTCTTCGCCTGCATGTAGGCGAAGTGCAGGCCGAGGCACATATGCGCCCCGCCGCCGAACGGCACCCAGGCGAAGCGGTGGCGGGTGCGCTGCGCCTCGTCGGAGAAACGCATCGGATCGAACTTGTCCGGCTCGGGCCAGATCTCCGGCATATGGTGCGTGAACAGCGGATTGACGCCGACCAGCGTGCCGGCGGGAATGTCGTACCCCTTAAACGAAAAGCCGCGCACCGCGCGGCGCGGCATCGACGGCACCGGCGGCTTCAGCCGCAGCGCCTCCTTGAACGCCATTTCCGACAGCGGCATCTTTTCGAGATTGTCGATGCTGGAGGGATCGTTGGCCTCGATGCCGAGGCCTTTGACTTCCTCGCGCAACTGCTGCTGCCATTCGGGGTGGGCGGCAAGCTCGCCGACAAAGGATGTCAGCGACGATGTCAGCGTGTCATGCGCCGCCATCATCAGAAAACTCATGTGGTCGATGATGTCCTGGGTCGACAGCAGCGCACCGTCCTCGTGCGTCGCCTGGCATAGCTGCGAGAATAGGTCATCGCCGCCGCCACGCGCGCGGCGGATCGGAATCTGCTCGGAGAAGTAGGCAACGATCCGCTTGCGGCCCGCAACGCCGCGACCCATCTGCGTGAACGGCAGCGGCCGCCGGATCGGCGCCACGGCGGCGGCCACCATGTCGATGAAGGCGCGGGTGATCTCGTCGACCTCAGGCCCGATATCGGCGCCGAGGAACGACGTCGCCGCCAGATCGAGCGTGAGCTGCTTCATCGCCGGATACACCAGCATCTCGCCTGGCTGCGCCTTCCACTGCTTGACCCGCGCGGCAATGCCGCGGTCGAGATCGACGAGGTAGGACTTCATCGGTCCCGACTTGAACGCGACCGACAGCGCGCGGCGGTGCAGGCGGTGCTCTTCAAAATCCAGCAGCATCAGCCCGCGCGGAAACAACAGGCCGAGGATCGGCCCCCAGCCATGGGTGGAGGAGAACAGGCGCGCCTGGTCGAATAGCACGAGCTCGTTGGCCTCGGGCCCGAGCATCGTCACGCTGGTCTCGCCGAACAGATGGGTACGGTAGATCAGACCGTATTTGGCGGCCGACTTCTCAATCTGTCCCTTGGGGTCGGCCAGCACCGCCAGCGTGTTGCCGATGAACGGCCACCCTTCGTTACCGGGAATGTGCCGCAACGCCTTGGGGTTCGGCGGCACCGGGATATTGACGGGGGAAGCCACACTCTGCATCGACATGGCAATTGCTCCGGTTGAGCTTCGGATTGCGAGTATTATCGCCCGTGTCAGCGGCTTTGTCGCGGCCTTAAATTGTCTCCCGGTATGGCAATAGGGCAAAGCTGCCAACCCCGTCATTGCGAGCGTAGCGAAGCAATCCATGTCCCCCGCTTGTGGCGCTATGGATTGCTTCGCTTCGCTCGCAATGACGGGGACAGATCTCGTTGCCCCTCACAAAGCCCATTACGCCTTGCGCTTCGCCGCTTCCTTCTGCAGGTCGGGCGCATTCACGGCGGGAATCGCGACGCGGCCGGGGCCGGTGTGCTGCAAGGCGGCGGCGGCCTTTTCGTTTTCCATGATCTTGGCCATCACGGCCTGGCCCGCGCGCTCGAACACCGCGCGGTTCTCGACCAGGAATTTTTGCGATTCGCGCAGTTTTGCGACATAGCCGTTGATTTCGGGGATCACGTAGCGCGCGACCATGTCCCAGCTACGCCTTGTGTTTTCCGGATTGGCCCAGTCGTGCACGAAGCCGATGATGGCCCCGACGCCGCCCGAGACCTGCATCAGGTTCTTGATGGTTTTGACCAGATCATCCGGCGTGCCGATGGTGGAGGCGGCATTTTCGCCGCCGGCGGTTTTCTCGATCGCGTCCTCGGGCGAGGTGAACGGCTCCAGCCCCGGCCGCTGCAGCGTGCGCACATTATATTCGTTGTGCCAGCGCATCAGGCCGGCACCGGCCTCGCGCTGCGCCTGTTCGCGCGTCTCGGCGATGTGCCAGCTTAGCAGCACGCGCCAGTCCGAACGGCTTACGGTGGTGCCGGCCTTTCTGGCGGCATCCTCGGCAAAGCCCCATTGCGTCGGCAGCGCCATCAGGCCCTGCGTCGACATCGAGCCGAGCGAGATGATGCCGATGCCGTATTTGCCGGCAAGCGTCATGCCTGACGGTGAAATCTGCGACGCCACCACGAACGGCATGTCTTCCTGCAGCGGCAGCAATTGCAGCGCCGCGTCCTGCATGGTGAACCAGTCGCTCTTGGCGGTGACGCGCTCGCCCCTAAACAGCCGGCGGATGATCGCGATCGCCTCGTCCTGGCGGTCGCGCTGCGTCATCGGATCGATGCCGAGCGTGTGCGCGTCGGAGGCGAGCGCGCCCGGACCTGAGCCGAAAATGGCGCGGCCGCCGGTCATCCAGTCGAGCTGCACCATGCGCTGCGCGACATTGTAAGGGTGGTGGTAGGGCAGCGAGACCACGCCGGTACCGAGCTTGATGCGCTTGGTCCGCTCGCCGGCAGCGGCCAGAAACATTTCCGGCGAGGCGATCATTTCCCAGCCCGAGGAATGGTGCTCGCCGCACCAGAATTCGTCGAAGCCGAGCGTGTCGATCTGTTCGACAAAGTCGAGGTCGCGACGAAATTGCAGCAACGGATGCTCGCCAATCGGATGATGCGGGGCGAGAAAGGCTCCGAATTTCAGGCGTGCCATGGGTGGTTCTCTCCGGGTCTATTGTTCTTTGGAATTGCTTGGCAGGAAACCTACGGGGTGGGCCGTAGCAAGGCAACCTCGTCAGCCCGCCGGCAGCGCATGGTTGTCGCGCGTAGTTGGCTGACTTGCCGCCGCCCGGAATTACGCGCGCCTTCCCGGCTGAATTTGAGGAAAGTTACCCGCCAGGTAATCGCCGGGATGATCAGGGCTTGAGATCATCGGGCGCAAGGACCCCGGACAAGGCCATTCTCATGCATCAGATCGTCTCCAATCCCGTCGATACTTCGCGTCGCTGGCTCGTGCTCGCGACCGTCGTTGCGGCACAGTTCATGTTCGGGGTCGATGCCTTCATCGTCAATGTCGCGATCCCGACCATTGCGGCCGAGCTGCACGCGAGCGCGGCGCAGATCGAGGCGGTCATCGCGATATACCTGATCGCCTATGCCACCCTCGTCATCACCGGCGGAAGGCTCGGTGATATCTACGGCACGCGCAACGTGTTCATCGCAGGCGTCGCGGGCTTCACAATTACCTCGCTGTGGTGCGCGCTGGCGCAATCCGGTTCCGAACTGATCGCCGCGCGCTTGGCGCAGGGCGCGACCGCAGCATTTATGGTGCCGCAGGTGCTCGCCACCATTCACCTCTTGTTCGCGGACGCCTCGCGCGCCCGCGCCTTTGGCATCTACGGCATCGTGCTCGGTTTGGCCGGTGCCGCCGGCTTTCTGCTCGGCGGCGTTCTGGTGGCGCTCGATCTCGCAGGCCTCGGCTGGCGTGCGGTGTTCTTCGTCAAAGTACCCTTTGGCGCTGTCATCATGGCTGCGGCTTTCAGGATCATGCCGATGGCGCCGCGCCGGGCCGGGACGCGGCTCGATATATCAGGCGCCATCGTCCTGTTTCTCGGGCTGTTGTGCCTGATCGGCCCGCTGCTGTTCGGCCATGACCTGCACTGGTCGCTAGCGGTCTGGCTGGCGATGGCGGTGGGTCTTGCCATCATCGCCGCCTTCCTGCGGCTGGAGCGTGCGGTCGCCTGCCGCGGCGGCATGCCGCTGATCGATCTCTCGTTGCTGTCGGATGCCGCGTTCATGCGCGGATTGGCTGCGGTGTTCTCTTTCTTCTTCGCCAACCTGTCGTTCTATCTCGTTATGACAATTTACATGCAGAAGGGACTGCACATTCCGCCGCTGCAGGCTGGCCTCGTCTTCCTGCCGCTGGCGCTGACCTTCGTGATCGCCTCGCGGCATAGTGGAATACGGGCCAAACATCGCGGCACGCTGGTATTGATCGAGGGTTGTGCGGTGCAGATTGCGGGCCTTGCGGTCCTGGCGGCAGCGGTCGAATGGATCGAGGCGCCGTCCGCGATCGTACTTGCGCTGGTGCTGACGATTTTCGGTTATGGCCAGGGGCTCGTGATGGCACCGTTGTCGAGCGCCGTGCTCTCGACTGTGAAACCGGCAAGCGCCGGTGCGGGCTCCGGCATGTACGGCACGACCGCGCAAATCGCCAACGCGGCCGGCGTGGCCGCAATCGGCGCGGCCTTCTTCGCGATCGAAGCCGCCCAGTCGGCGCGGCCGGCGCTGCTCGTCGCGTGCGCGCTGTTTGCGTTGTCGATCATCGTCTGCGCCGCATTCCTGACATGGATGCGTCGGATCACAGGATGACAAATTAACGTCAACTGCCAAAATTTGATTGTGGGGAATGACAGTGCACGGCCTTTCTATTTTGCAGTGCAACAACTATCTGTTCTGGGTAGCGTGATTTAAGAACAATCGCCCCAGGAGCCTGTCGTTGTCTCTCGCCAAGAACGTCGAATTCTTGCGCCATTTCCCGAAGCTGAACGGGTTCAATGGCCTGGGAATCTATGGCCGAAGCACGTTGCCAGGGGCCGGCAGTCCGCTCGTCGAAATCAGCGGATTCGGCACCAATCCAGGCGCGCTCAAAATGTTCGCGTTCGTGCCGGAGCAATTGCTGCCCGCACGCGCCCTTGTCGTCGTGCTGCATGGCTGCGGCCAGACCGCGGCCGGTTACGATTTCGGCACCGGCTGGTCGACGCTCGCCAAACGCTACGGGTTTGCGTTGCTC
The DNA here is from genome assembly GCF_036924715.1 of Bradyrhizobium sp. AZCC 1721. Taxonomy (NCBI): domain Bacteria; kingdom Pseudomonadati; phylum Pseudomonadota; class Alphaproteobacteria; order Hyphomicrobiales; family Nitrobacteraceae; genus Bradyrhizobium; species Bradyrhizobium sp. AZCC 1721. Next base: position 424,718 of record NZ_JAZHSB010000001.1, read on the forward strand.
ATGCCCGAGCAGCAGGCGTCGAACAACGCCAACACCTGCTTCAACTGGTTCAATCCGGGCGACATCGCGCGCGGCCGCGGCGAGGCCGCTTCGATCCGTCAGATGGTTGCGCGGATGGTCGCCGATCACAAACTCGATTCGCGCCGCATCTTCATCACGGGGCTTTCCGCCGGCGGCGCGATGACCTCGGTGATGTTGGCGACCTATCCGGACGTGTTTGCGGGTGGTGCCATCATCGCCGGTCTGCCCTACGGTATCGCCAGCAATGTCCGCGAAGCGCTCGGCGGCATGATGCAGTCGACATCACGCCCCGCCGGCAAGCTGGGCGATCTCGTGCGCAAGGCCTCCAAGCACAGGGGGCCATGGCCGAAAGTATCGGTATGGCACGGCAGCGCCGACCGCACCGTCAACCCGGGCAACGCCAATGAGATCGTCAAGCAGTGGCTCGACGTCCACGGCCTGCCGGCGGCGCCGATGTCGATGGGAGACGTCGACGGCCATCCGCGCGAGGTGTGGTGGAACGAAGACGGCGAGACCGTCGTGGAGTCCTATACCATCACCGATATGGCCCACGGTACGCCGCTGGGGCTTGCCGGCAATGACGAGCGCTACGGCGCGGAAGGCGCGTTCCTGATCGAGGCGGGAATTTCCTCGTCGTATCACATCGCAAATTTTTTCGGCCTGACCGAGCGCGTCAGTCCGGCCAGCGAAGCGGCCAGGCCAGCGCAGGCGCCAAAGATCGTTCGGTCGGCTGCCACGGAATCCCTGCAGTCGTCCGATATCGCCGCAAGACTCTGGTCGAGGACCCACCAGCCGGTTCGCGAACACAAGCCGGCGCCGCGCGAACCGAAGCGCCGCGGCATCGATGTCGGCAGCGTCATCACCCGCGCGCTGACGGCCGCAGGCTTGATGAAGTAGCCGGACACCACAGCGTCAGCCGGACAATTTCAGCTCACATCGCGTCGGTAAGGAACGGATTGGTCAGCCGCTCCTGACCGAGGCTGGAGCCGGCGCCATGGCCGCAGATGAAGCCGACGTCGTCGCCGAGCGGCAATAGCTTTTCCCTGATCGAATTGATCAGCGTGGCGTGGCTGCCGCCGGGCAGGTCGGTGCGCCCGACCGATCCGTTGAACAGCACGTCGCCGACATGGGCGAAGCGCAATTCCTTGTTGAAGAACACGACGCTGCCGGGTGAATGGCCGGGGCAGTGCAGGATGTCGAAGGTGAGTTCGCCGATCGAGACCTGATCGCCTTCGTCGAGCCAGCGGTCGGGCCCGAAATTGCGCACCCCGGTGATGCCGAAGCGCTCGCCGCTCGAGACGACGTTGTCGAGCAGGAATTTATCGGCGATATGCGGACCCTCGATCTTGACCTGCAGCGCGTCACGCAAATCGGCGGCGCCGCCGACATGATCGATATGGCCGTGCGTCAGCCATATCTTCTCGACCGTGACGCCGGTCTGCTTGATCGCCTCCAGAATTTTGGGAACGTCACCGCCGGGATCGATCACCACGGCCTTCTTGGAAGGCTCGTGCCAGATGATGGTGCAGTTCTGCTCGAACAGCGTCACCGGCACGATCATCGCGCCGGCCTTCGCCTGGTTCTCGGCCTGGGTATCGGTTCTGTTTTCCATCTGGGGAACATATTCATCCCCGGAAGGTCGTCAACACGGGGTTTGCGATCATTTTGTATCCGGCGTGCGATCCACACGGCTCCGTGATAGCGTTGCGCGTCGTGTGACGGGTTGGAGTGCGACGTCTTGTATCGCCTTCGCCGGCCAGTTTCGGATTTCATCGGGGTTCGGCAGTTGGGATTTCCATGAGCCAGGATTCTGCATCGAATAAGGCTTCGACATCGTCGCTGGTCGGGCCTCGCACCACGGCTCGCGCCTTCTTTGTCAGCGATCGCCTGAACACGTCGGGCCTTGAGCGCGGCGATGTCCTTGCCACCACACCGCTTGCGTTTCGCGTCAACGAGAATGGTGTCGCGATTCTCTTCCGCTATGGCGTGGTGGTCCTGATCGGACTGAACGCGCTGGAAGAAGAGGAATTCCTTCGCGGCCTTGACAAGCGCATGACGGGCAAGTTTGCGCGGCGTGACGAGGAAATCGCAATCGTCGAGCTGGCCCCGGAAAGGGAGGACCAGATTCCACCGGGCGGGCCGATCTGTCTGCAAAGCCTTTCGCCCGAGCGGCTGATCCTGATCGGCGAGGCGCTGGCGAAGAGCGTCGTTCTGGCTCGGCATGAACGCGAGGTTGCCAGCGTATTTGACACGACCGAACCGTTCGCGCGGGAACTGGCGCTGAGCGGGCGTATGCGCGGCAGCCGTCGCTCGATCCTGAAAAATATCGGCAGCGCGCTACTGGTGCGGCATCGGGTGTCGGGGCCGGTCGAGGTGGCAGAGAAACCCGACGTGCTCTGGGACAAGCCGCATTTGGAGCGGCTGTATGCCCGGCTGGAGGACGAGTACGAGCTCAATGAGCGTGCGGAATCGCTGAACCACAAGCTCGCCGTGATTGCCGAGAGCGCGCAGGTGTTGACCGATATCATCGACACGCGTCGCTCGCTTCGGCTCGAAGTGATCATCGTGCTCCTGATCCTGTTCGAGGTTCTGGTGACGATCTATCAACTCGCCATGGGTCGGCACCCCTGAGCTTTGTCGTCCCGGCCAAGCGAGCCAACGGGTCGCGCGAACGCGCGCCCGATGACAGGCTCCGCGAGCGCCGAGCCGGGGGCCGGGGAACAAATTTGCGGCCGACGCGGCGAGGGACCGCCTGTTGGACGGCCCGGAATCGGCTAAGGTTCGAGCGCCATGGAATCACCCGCCCGCCACATCAGCCTCGCGCCTCCGCCCGACCGTCGTCAGTCGGAGACGGCGCTGGCGATCGCGCGCGGCACCGCGCGGCTGCTGCGGTCGCTGGGCTTTTCGTGCGTCAGCGAATTGCCGCTACCGTCGGGCCGGCGTGCCGACCTGGTGGCGCTGAACGAGAAGGGCGAGATCTGGATCGTCGAGATCAAGTCATCCGTGGAGGATCTGCGCGCCGACCAGAAATGGCAGGATTACCGGATGCATTGCGACCGGCTGTTCTTCGCCTTCACGCTGGATTTGCCGTGCGAGATCTTCCCGCAAGATACCGGCCTGATCATTGCCGACGCCTATGGCGCACACCTGCATTGCGAGGCGCCCGAGCATCGCCTGCCGGCCGCAACGCGCAAATCGATGACGGTGAGGTTCGCGATGGCCGCCGCGCAGCGCATCAACCGGCTGGTCGATCCGCAGGGTCACGGCGAGTTTTAGACCGCGAAGCGGGTTCGCCGGCGCATCCGCAATTCGAGAGCGCGTCTGCCAAATGCAGCCAACGAGACGGGCGGGCCGGTACAGAGCCCGCCGCGCTAGCGGCGCTCTGCCCCGAATTCATAATCGATGATGTCAGCTTTTGAGCGCACAGCGGACTCGGATCGGAGATTGCGCGAGGTTCGAAATGGGCCACTTCCGGACATCGCCGGACTCAACGTCACGCCACATCTCGACTGATCGATCTTCGCTCTCGCCTGTGCGGCGCGACATGGCTATTCGCTAGCAGGCAGGAACACAAATTAGCGATCAAAGTTACACAGACGCGCTCTTCTCATCGTGCGTAGCCCTACGATAGGGAGCGGACCAGGATTGAGCCATGGCCAAAGCGTTTAAGGTTGGCGATCACGTGAGCTGGAATTCGGAAGCCGGACGTGTGCGCGGAAAAATCATCAAAGTGCACAAACGAGCAGTCAACTATAAAGGCCACATCCACCGTGCTACACGGGAGGATCCGCAGTATGAAATCAAGAGCGACAAGACCGATCACATCGCCTTGCACAAGGCCGGGGTGTTGAGGCGCCTCGGCTGATGGCCCGACCGTGAATTCGAAAGCACTGCGGCCGGCGTGACGTCGTGTACTAAGTCCGCTTGCGCACGCCAGTGGAAACGGTCTCGTGTGCACGCACCGGGGTGCAGGTCGTGACTACGAGCGCAAACCTGCTGCACTGCCAGTCAGCGCCGAGCGCGGCGCTGGTGGGTGATGTCAGGTTGACCGACAGTAATGCCACTACGCAGGCAAACACCATCCACGCCGCGATCAGCACCGCTCCCTTGTGGGTCCTTGGGTGGGAAATCATGGCCTTGGCTCCTGTACGATGGCCGGAAGAATAAGGGGCAGGCTCCACAGTCCTTGGTGATCTAACTCACATCCTGGTCCACATTTTTCGCTAATGGCCCCACGGCGTGCGCGATTGCTGGCACTGGATCAGCGCCGCAGCCGGATTCGCGCGCCGGGGCAAACAGCATCTTTATTCGATCACCTCGCCGGCACGAGGCGAGCAGCGTGGGCGGAATGTCAACGCCGAGCGCCTTGGCTGTCCTGAGATCGACGACCAGCTCAAACTTGGTTGGCTGCTCGACGGGCAGGTCGGCGGGCTTCGCGTGCGGCTGCCTGGGTTTGATCTTGATCAAGTTCAGCATCGTCGCCGCCACGATCATCACCAACACGCCACCAACGCTGAGCGTGATCTGCAGCGCAAGTCCGTCCGAGATGTCGAGCAGCGCCAGGTGGCTGGCGAACGTCAAGAGAACGCCGACGCAATAGATTGGCAGCGAGTTCTGGCCACAGAGGATCGCGCCGCGCATCACCGGCGTCATCAACCCTCGCCACTTGCGGGGCACGAGCCATGCCGCCAAAACCGCAAGGGCCAAAAAATGCAGCAGTCGCAATGGATCGAGATTCGATTTGTCCATCGGGAAAAGCACCGTCAGCAGCGCCTGCGGGACCAGCACTTCCAGCGGTTTGATGCGCCAGCTCAACGCGATGATGAGGCTGAACACCAGATAGAGAACGGCAGCCACAAGCGCGGCGCGCGAGGTCCCCCACGGCCGGGCTCTCTCGCCTTCGATCATCCACCACGCGCCAAGCACGATCAGCAGCTGCCAGGCCAGCGGATTGAAGGCCCAGTGGCCGTTCGGCCAGGCCGGGACGGTCCAGCCAAAGACATGCACCAGCACATAAAGCGCCAGCGAGGCGCCAAGCGTTGCGTTCGGCGCTCGCAGCAGCAGCCACAGCAGCGGCGCAAACAAGAGGTGAAGAAGCACGAAGACCGGCAACACGTCGGTGTTGACCGGACGGTATTGCAGGATCGCCGCGCGCGCGAACGTTGCGCCCGGATGGTCCAACAAGATACGCGTATTGCTCTCGTCAGCAATACGGCCCGTGCCTGCGAGGTGAACCAGGATGGCGCAGGCGAGCGTGAGCAGCAGAAATGCGACATAAATGTCCCAGCTTCGCCGCAGCGTTCGGCTGATCACTCCGGTCCAGCCCTCGCAGCGCCATGCTTTGCCGTAGGCCAGCGCGCAGGTTACGCCCGAGACGAACATGAACACTTCCGCGGCATCGCTGAAGCCGTAGTTCCGCAGCGTCAGCCAGCTCCCGATGTTGTTGGGGACATGGTCAAGAAAGATGCACCAGAGCGCGATGCCCCGGCAGGCATCTATTCGCAGGTCACGACCCTGGCCTTTCAGCTCCGGCAGCGCGCCTACCAATGGCTTCGGGGTGGCGGTTCGATCATCCATCTGGTTGCCCCATCCGGCGTGCGAGCGCGCTTCAAGAGGGACCGAATTTGATAAAAAACATCGCCGCCGCACTGCCGGATCGTGACAACGCCGCAGTCTAGAGCTGCTTCACGCCGAACTCGGCCACGAAAAGCTATTGCGATAACGACCATATGCGCTTGGTAGAATCTCCTAGCGCGTGAGGCTATCCGTTGACGATTATCGTTCAGCGGCTCGGCGCGCGTAAATCAGCCGGAGGTCCACACAGACAGGTTCCTAGGTCCTATGATTAAGGTACCGTAGAGATCTCGGCATCAATTGATGGACGGATTCGGGAGCCAGTCTTCCGCCAGCCTCTTCCTCGCCAAAGACCCGAAGGTGGGTATATGATATTCTTTTCAATTGGATCTCCGTGCAATGGGATGACGGAGAGCTTTTATGAAAGTTCTTATTGTCGACGATCATGCATTGATTCGCGAGGCGTTGCGCGGTGTCCTGAAACAACTGAAGCGAGACGCCGTCATATTTGAAGCTTCGAACAGCCGTCAGGCAATGCACATAGTCGAGGAACATCCCGACATCAGCCTCATTTTGCTTGATATCAATTTGCCTGATCGAGATGGCTTCTCTGTCCTCCGCGAACTGCGAGACCGCTATGCGACCATTGCTATCATCATTCTCTCATCCTCGGATGATCAAGATACAGTCAAGCGCGCTTTCAAACTTGGCGCTCTGGGTTTCATCCCGAAGACTACCGAACGTGAGGTCATGCTCAACGCCATTAAGTTAGTGTTCTCCGGTGGTATTTACATTCCCTCGGAGATTCTGGAGGAAACAACGTCTCCGCGGCTTACAAATAAGCTAGCAACGCACGACTCTCTTAAGGATCTCGGGTTGACTGATCGGCAGATTGAAGTGCTTGCGCTCCTGATGAAGGGAAAAAGCAACAAGGTCATTGCCAAGACCCTCAATATGGCGGTGCCGACAGTGAAGAACCACGTCACGGTCGTTCTCAAGGCACTCGGCGTAACAAGCCGCACCGAGGCAGTAATTAAAGTAGGAAAAATGGGCTGCGAATTGTCGCCGAAATCTGAGTCATAAAGCCGTCCCGGTGTCTCTCCTATTGTCATGATCCATAAAGAGCTCGCGCATAACAGCGCGGAGCCGCATTGGGTCGACAGGCTTGTGCAGCAAAATGTATCCTCTATCCTTAGCGTCACGTAATGGTTCAGGTGCCGTATCGCCGCTGATGAGAATAGCTGGAATTGATGAACCAAACGCCGCATTGATTTGTTCAATTGCTCGAATCCCGGTCTTGCCGCTCGCAAGATGATAGTCCGAGATTATAAGATCGGGGCGTTGTTCGCGCTCAGCAAGTCGGTAAAGTGCAGCTTCGTCGGACCCGGCGGTAAGGACGGAGTATCCCCATTTGCCAAGCAATCCGCCCGTTCCCTCCTGCACAATTGGAGCATCTGCAATAACAAGAATTACCTTGCCTTCGACAGCGAATGCTGCGGGTTGAGGTGGGTCGACCGGCTCGGTGGACGTGACGCATTGATCTGCCATCGGAACCAGGATCGCGAATCGCGAACCTCGGCCCACAGTCGAAGCTAACTCGATTTGATGGTTGAGAAGCAGGCGAAGCCTGTCGACAATGGCTAAGCCAAGCCCCAGGCCGCTGTACTGGTTCCGTCCGGGGGCAGGAACTTGGAAAAACTCGCCGAAGATATTCTGCTTCTGATCCTCAGGAATGCCGGGACCGCTATCCCATACTTCGATACGCAACATTTCACCGCGGCGACGACATCCAACAATGATCCCGCCCTGCAAGGTATAGCGCACAGCATTGGATACCAGATTGAGCAGTATGCGTTCGAGCAGCATGGCGTCGCTGCGCACCCAGGCGTCACTTCGCCTAACACGTAGACGCAGGCCTTTTTCTCGCGTTGCCTGATCAAACCTCGTCTCTAGCGTTTCTAACAGGCGCGCGATCGGGAACTCGGTAATTTTGGGGGTAAGCATCCCAGCATCGAGCCTGGAGATATCCAGAAGCGAATTGAACATATCGTCCATTTCTTTACGCGTTGCATCGACCCGCTCGATCGTCTTTGTTCTTTCCCGCGATTTGAGAGGCGTGCGCAACTGTGCAACGAACAGGCCTAGTGCATGTAAGGGTTGCCGCAAATCATGGCTTGCCATGGCAAGAAAGCGCGATTTTGCTGCATTGGCGAGTTCCAGCTCTTGCGTTCGCTCTGCGACCTTCCGTTCGAGTTCGATCTGCGCGCGGCGCAGACTTTCCTCCGCTTTCTTGCGCACCTCGACATCAGCACTCAGTAACAAGCTTGGAACGGTAATACTGATCAAGAACATCAACACCAGCAGGAATGAAGCGTTGAGATCCGCAGTCGTGAAGGGACCGCCGCCCATTAGCGTCCCCCAAATCGTGATGCCCGCAAGCACCAGCGCAACCGTTGCGGTGTCGCGTGGACCGCGGCGCAGCGCCGCCCACAACATTGGCAAGATCGCAAGAAAACCCAATGGATCTCGGCTTGGCGTTTGCTCGATCAGGGGACTGAAAGCAATGAGTCCAACAGTCGCTGCGGTCGCGAGGACGCCGACCGTCTCCAAAAATTCATTGCGGTTGAAAGCGTGATAGTGGCTTGATGCCCAAAGCACAATAACAGGGGCAATGACCAGCGCACCGGTCACATCTCCCAGCCACCATGTGACCCAGGCGTCCACGAAATTCGTCGGTTCGATGTACCCGGCGGTTGCAAGGCTGGTCAGTCCAATGCTGGCGCTGATTGGTGTCGCGATCACGAAGCAAATCAGAGCAAACTTCGCGACAGAATTTGGCATCGAAAACGTATTACATCCGCCCGACCATCGATTGATCAGGTAAGCGCCAACAATCGCTTCAAGAGAGTTACCGGTCGCAATCGCAATTGCGGTGGCAACCGAGCCGGCGGTCGTCGCATTGGCGATCACCGCCGCCGTGAAAATTGCGGGCCAAGTCCGATATCCCCACAATAGCACCGCCCCCAGCGCGACACCCGTCGGTGGCCAAATTGGTGTTGCACTGGGATGAATAGAGGCGAGAGCAAGGCCGCCCTTTGCCAGGGCGAAATAGATCAGTCCAATTGCGACCAGACCGCCGGCATAGCTAATGCCTCGGCGGAACTTTATCTCCGGCGTTAGTGATCGTGGATCGGACATCGTTGACGCCTGGACTAGGCAGTTGGATCGTCTGCCTGACTGACCCACCCCGGCGGCCACCGCAATTGCCCTGCATAATCGCAATTCGGGTTCGTTGAGAAAACTACCCAGAGGTAGCAGAACGCGCAGCTGGCAGTAAGCCTTTGCCCCGCGAAGTCTGAAAAGGGGTCATTCTCGGACATCGCGGCTAGACCCTCGAGGTCCGCTCTTCCCTGACCAGCGGACATTTGTCGGGACGTCGATCACAGCCACCAAGTGCCAAGGGCGGAAGTCGATCAGCGTGTGCCCGGCATGTCACCCCCTAACGTTTGGCTCGGTCCTCCCAGTCCTCCCTCTACGTCATGGACTTCCAGGTAGCCGGTAACGGCTGCGCCGACGGTTGGGAAAAAGCAATTCTCGCCAAGCTGCGCCAACAGTCCGAATTTCTTCAGCTTGTCCTTTACGGGATCCTTGAGTTCGGCAAAACAAAGCTCGATACCCTGTGCGTGCAACGTCTCGTCCAATACGGCGAGCGTATCGCCGGCGGTGACGTCCACGCTGGTGACGGGCTCGGCCGCAACGACCAGCCAGCGGACGGGCGTCGGCGATCTCGCCACCGCGTCCAGAGCGCGCTCCTTAAAAAATTCAGCATTGGCGAAGAACAGAGGCGCATCCCATCGGAACAGAACCAGCCCGGGGATCTGGCGTGCATCCGCATATCTCGTGATGTCGTGATAACCTTTGACGCCGTCGGCGCGCCCCAATACGGCGGAGTGCGGGCGCCAGGCGTCCCATAGAAATTCGGCAATGGCGATAGCGATTGCCAGACCTATTCCCGGAATCACTCCGAGAGCGACAACGCCCGCAAAGCAGACGATCGATAGCCAGAACTCCCACGGCTGAATGCGGAAGATCCGCTTGAGGTCGGTGACCTCAATCAAGCTGATCGCAGCGGCGATGACGACAGCGGCCAACGCAGCGTTAGGCAAATACTGAAGGAGGTTGGGTGTCGCCAGCAGAAGGAAAGCGATGGCAAGCGCACCAACGATGCAGGTCAGTTGAGTGTGGGCGCCGGCGGCTTCCGCAACAGGCGTACGCGAACTGCTGCTGCTGATCGGAAAACCTTGAAAAAGACCGGTTGCCAGATTGGCGGCACCGAGCGCCACCATCTCCTGGTTGGGATCAACGTGATCGCCCAATCGTGCGGCATAGGCGCGCGAAAGCACGCTGGTATCTGCAAAAGATACCATGGCGATCGCGCAACCGCCGATCAGCACCGGGACTATATCGCCGGGATCGATCCGGGGAACAGCGAAACCCGGCAGACCCTGCGCAAGGGGACCCAGAACCGCCACGCTGTAACGCGTCGTAAGGTCCAGCGCAGCGACAGCGGCGGTTGCCCCGACGACTGCAATCAGAATGCCCGGCAGCCGCTTGTATTTCTGGAGCAGCAGGATAACCGCCAACGTGCCGAGCCCGATCCCGAAGGCCACCCAGTTGGTCTTTCCTTCAAGGAAGGCGCCGGCGATCGCCCACAAGCTCCGCAAAGATCCCTCGCTCTCGATCGAGAAGCCGAACAGCTTTGGCAGCTGGCTGATCAATGCGGTCAATGCAATTCCGTTCATGTAGCCGTAGCGTATCGGCTTGGAGGGCAGCTCGGTCACAAAGCCCAGGCGCGCGATGCCTGCCAGAATGAGTACCGCCCCGGAAACGATGGCCATCATGCCGGCCAAGGTTGCCGCGCGGACCGGATCCCCGCCAGACAACGGAACGACAACGCCAAGGATGATAGCTACAAGCGCCGAGTCCGGTCCCAGCACGAGGATGCGGCTTGGGCCGAACAATGCGTAGGCAAAGAGCGGAATGATGGTTGCGTACAGACCGTAGATGCCGGGCAAGCCCGACGCCTCCGCGTAGGCAATGCCAACCGGGACCAGCATGGCCGACAGCGCGAGCCCGGCGAGGATATCGTGCCTGAGCCACCCCGCTTCATATCGAAGGAGGGTGTCGAGACCTGGCAGCCAGCGCATCCAGTGCTTCATTGCCGGTCACTCCCAAGCCTAGCCGGGCGCGCTTGGGCTCGGCGCCGCTGCGACCGGTCTTCACGCATACCCTGCCGTGCGAGATTTTCCCTTGATCCGGGCTGACTATAGCCGATGCCTGCGGCGCAGGACGACGGCCGCCTTCGGCAAACCTGGAGGGGCCCCGAGATGATCGGGGATTGATAGCGGGGGGACTACCGCGGCGCGCGCTTGGCCAGAATCCGCTGCAGGGTACGGCGGTGCATGTTGAGCCGCCGCGCGGTTTCGGAGACGTTGCGGTTGCACATTTCATAGATGCGCTGGATGTGTTCCCAGCGCACGCGATCCGCCGACATCGGATTGGACGGCAACTCGGATTTCTCGGTGCCGCTGGCGAGCAGCGCCGCGACCACGTCGTCGGCGTCGGCAGGCTTCGAGAGATAGTCCACCGCGCCCATCTTCACCGCCGTGACGGCGGTTGCGATGTTGCCGTAGCCGGTCAGCACGATGGTGCGCGCGTCGGGGCGCTTGCGCTTGAGCGCCGACACCACATCGAGCCCGTTGCCGTCGCCGAGCCGCAGATCCACGACCGCAAAGGCCGGTGCTGACTTGTTGATCTGCGCCAGCCCGTCAGACACGGTGTCACAGGATGTCACCGCGAAACCGCGGGTTTCCATCGCTCGCGACAGGCGCTCCAGAAACGGCTTGTCGTCCTCGACGATCAGCAGCGAGCGGTCGGCGAGATCGTTCAGTTCGGCGATGTCGTTCAAGGCAAGGTATCCCGGTTGCGGATGCGGAGCACTTATAGATCATATGGCGCGGTAATTTTGCACTGCCAAGGGCCCCAGCGTCGAGCAGCCCCGGTTTCCTGAATCTTAACGCCTTTTAATCCACTGGCCCGGCAGCACTTTCCTCGGCCTCGAAGCGGACGCGCGGCCACGCGATCCGCACCACGGCGCCGTGATCGGGAAAGGTCCGGTTGGAGAACGAAACTTTCGCGCCGGTGCGTTCCAGGAGCGTCCGGGCGATGAACACGCCAAGGCCGAGGCCGGCGCGTTCGCGGTGGGGTTCATCGGCGCTGCGGCGCCTTGATAAATAGGGCTCGCCGATCCGTTTCAGCATGTCGGGGGCGATGCCGGGGCCGTCATCGGAGATGACGATTTCGACCGTATCCGCGTTCCACCAGGCGTTAACCTCTACCGTCGTCCGCGCGAAATCGACGGCGTTCTCCAGGATGTTGCCGACGCCATACAGAATCGCCGGGTTCCGGGCACCGACAGGCTCCCGGGTGGCTGCGACAGCAAGCCGCACCCTGATCGTGACGCCAAAATCGCGGTGTGGCGCCACCACTTCCTCGATCAGCGTAGACAGCGGCATGAGGTCGAACGGCGCCCCGGACGAAGATAGCTGGGTGATCTTGGCGAGGATGTCGCGGCAGCGCTGCGCCTGCTCGCCCAGGGTCCTCAGATCGGAGGCCAACTGGTCATTGCTCTCGACGGTCTTTTCCAGCTCCCGCGAAATCAGGAAGATCGTCGACAGCGGCGTGCCGAGTTCATGCGCGGCAGCCGCGGCCAGCCCGTCGAGCTGGGTCAGATGCTGCTCGCGCGTCAGCACCAGCTCGGTTGCGGCCAGCGCGTCGGAAAGTTTGCGCGCCTCCTCGGTCGCCTGGAACGCATAGAGACTGGTGACGCCGATCGCGAGCACGATCGAGAGCCAGACGCCGAACAGATAGATCGGCGGCAGCACCAGCGGGTCTTCGCTGTCCCAAGGGAGCGGCAGATGGAAGAACACCAGCGCCGAGGCGCAGGCGACCGCCAACAGCCCGAGGCCAGCCGTCATCCGGATCGGCAGCACCGTAGCCGAGATCAGGACGGGGCCGAGGAACAGAAATGAAAACGGGTTCTGCAAGCCGCCGGTCAGGAACAACAGCGCGGCCAATTCGACGATGTTGAGCGCGAGCAGCGTCGCCGCATAGACCGGTTCCAGCCGTTGCATCGGGTTGAAGGCAACCTGCAGCGCAAGATTGAGCAGCGCCGAGATCCCGACGACGGCCACGCAGGCAACAACGGGAAAGTCGAACTCCAGTCCATGCGCCACGATGAAGATCGCGGTGAGCTGGCCGAGCGCCGCCAGCCAGCGCAGCCGGAGGATCGTATCGAGACGGACATAGCGGTGCGGATGGCGGAAATCGGAGGCTGCGACGTCGGACATTGCTGGAGTTTAGCTGTCGCGGCGCGCGATCACAAATTCGTTGGATCGCGTGTGGGGCAGGGCCTCATGGCCACGAAGTTCAAAGCCTTGCGCTCATCCCCGCGATGGCCCAATGAACGGATTGCATGACGACAGGTGACGCCACGCCAGCGCAATCGCCCGCGGCCGGGCCGCAAGGTCCCGCCGCGATCGAGGTTGCGCATCTGATAAAGCTCTACAAGACCACCCGCGCGGTCGACGATATCTCGTTCCGGATCGCGCGTGGCAGCGTCACCGGGCTGCTCGGCGGCAATGGCGCCGGCAAGACCACGACCATTGCCATGATCATGGGGCTGGTGCTGCCGACCTCGGGCCGCGTCCAGGTGCTGGGACACGCGATGCCGGAGCAGAGCGCCGAGGTGCTCGGGCGGATGAATTTCGAGAGCCCGTATGTCGACATGCCGATGCGGCTCACGGTGCGGCAGAATCTCACCATTTTCGGCCGGCTCTATGCCGTGGAGAATCTCGCCGAGCGCATCGAGCAGCTCGCCTCGGACCTTGACCTGAAAGATTTTCTCGATCGCGCCAATGGCAAGCTCTCGGCCGGGCAGAAGACCCGCGTCGCGCTGGCAAAGGCGCTGATCAACCAGCCGGAGCTGCTGTTGCTCGACGAGCCGACGGCCTCGCTCGATCCGGATACCGCCGACTGGGTGCGGCAGCATTTGCAGAACTATCGCAGGACCCATGACGCGACCATCCTGCTGGCCTCGCACAACATGCTGGAAGTGGAGCGGCTGTGCGACCGCGTCATCATCATGAAGCGCGGCCGCATCGAAGATGACGACAGTCCCGACCAGATCATGGCGCGCTACAACCGCACCACGCTGGAAGACGTGTTCCTCGACGTCGCGCGCGGCCGGGTGGCGGAGACCGCGCCATGAGCGCTACCGCCACCCATCACGGGATTTCCGCGCACCGCATCCAGGCGATGGTGCTGCGCTACTGGTATCTCCTGATGTCGTCGTGGCCGCGGCTGTTGGAGCTGATCTACTGGCCGGCGCTGCAGATCATCACTTGGGGCTTCCTGCAGAACTACATCGCGCAGAACGACAATTTCTTCGCGCGCGCCGGCGGCACGCTGATCGGCGCCGTGATCCTGTGGGACATCCTGTTCCGCGGCCAGCTTGGCTTTTCGATCTCATTTCTCGAGGAGATGTGGGCGCGCAACCTCGGCAACCTCATGATGAGCCCGCTGAAGCCGATCGAATTCCTGATCTCGCTGATGATCATGAGCCTGATCCGGCTCGCGATCGGCGTGATTCCGATGACGCTGCTGGCGCTGTTCTTCTTCGATTTTAATTTCTTCGCGATCGGCCTGCCGCTGATCGCGTTCTTCTGCAACCTGATCTTCACCAGCTGGTCGATCGGGATCTTTGTTTCCGGCCTCGTGCTGCGCAACGGGCTGGGCGCCGAGAGCATCGTCTGGACGGTGATGTTCGGCCTGATGCCGCTCGCCTGCGTCTACTATCCGGTCGCGGTGCTGCCGGCCTGGCTGCAATGGATCGCGTGGATGCTGCCGCCGACCTATGTGTTCGAAGGCATGCGTACGCTTCTGATCGATCACGTGCTCAGGATCGACCTGATGGTCTGGTCACTGGCCATCAACGCGGTGCTGTTTACCGCTTCCTTTGCGATCTTCCTCGCTCTTTTGCGCAGTGCCAAACATCACGGATCTTTGCTCGGGGGTGGCGAATAAGTCACAGTTTCCCGTGGTTTTCCGGGGTTTCTACGCCTTTTGGCGCGTGGACAGGCCCCTTCGGCGCATTGACGCATTATTTTGCATTCTGCACTATGCTGCGGCGCAAACAGAAGGTCAGAAATAAAATGCCGATTGGTGAGTTTGGCGGCGCACCGCCGCTGGTGGCCGAAGGCAGTCCGGCGCTCACGACGCCGATGTACTGGATGTACGAAATGGGCCACGCGTCGCTCAATCCGGCACGGGCCGTGACCGACGCCACCAAGATCCTGTTTCAAAACCCGCTCAATCCGTGGTCGCACACGCAATTCGGCAAATCGATCGCGGCGGCCTGCGAATTGTTCGAGCGCACCACGCGCCGCTACGGCAAGCCCGAATGGGGGCTCGACTTCACCGAGGTTAACGGCATCCATACGCCCGTCGAGGTCCGCACGATCTGGGAAAAGCCGTTCTGCCGTTTGCTGCACTTCGATCGCAAGCTGACCCGGCCGCTGCGCGCGCCCCATCCGCGCGTTTTGATCGTGGCGCCGATGTCCGGCCATTACGCGACGCTGCTGCGCGGCACGGTCGAGGCGTTCCTGCCGACGCATGAAGTCTACATCACCGACTGGTCCGACGCGCGCATGGTTCCCCTCACCGAGGGCCGCTTCGATCTCGATGACTACGTCGATTACGTCATCGAGATGCTGCATGTGCTCGGTGGCAACATGCATGTGATCGCGGTGTGTCAGCCTTCGGTGCCCGTGGTGGCGGCGGTCTCCGTGATGGAAGCCGTGCGCGATCCCTTCGTGCCGCTGTCGATGACCTTGATGGGCGGCCCAATCGATACCCGCCGCAACCCGACCTCGGTGAACAACCTTGCGGCCGAACGCGGCATCGACTGGTTCCGCAACCATGTCATCACCAAAGTGCCGTTCCCGCATCCCGGCGTGATGCGCGACGTCTATCCGGGCTTTTTGCAGCTCTCGGGCTTCATCAGTATGAACCTCGACCGCCACACCGACGCGCACAAGGCGCTGTTCAACAATCTGGTGAAGGGCGACGGCGACATGGTCGACAAGCACCGCGAGTTCTATGACGAGTACCTCGCGGTCATGGATCTGACGGCGGAGTATTACCTGCAGACCGTCGATCTCGTGTTCGTCAAGCACGCGCTGCCCAAGGGCGAGATGACTCATCGTGGCACGCCGGTCGATCCATCAAAGATCCGGCGCGTGGCGCTGATGACGGTGGAAGGCGAAAACGACGACATCTCCGGGCTCGGCCAGACCGAAGCGACGCACGCTTTATGCCCCCATATTCCCGATCATCGCCGCGTCCATTACGTGCAAAAGGGCGTCGGACATTACGGCGTGTTCAACGGATCGCGATTCCGTTCCGAAATCGTGCCGCGCATCTCCGATTTCATGATGTCGGCGACGAATACCAATGAGTCAGCGGCTAAGATCAAGCCAACATTGGTCCGTGCGGCCGAATAGTGCGCCGGCGGCACCGATTCCGTGTCGCCCATAAGTTGCTGGGAAGATTCAAACAATCCGGATTTCGGCCGAATCAAGGGGTGAGTTCAGACTCACTCCTTGAGACCGCTTTTGACGTCCGGTTCCAACCGAAATTTTGAGTTCCAGGCCCATCCCCTAGGGGCGATTCGTCGCCAAGCCCCTGTATATTGGGCAAATGATTTGTTTTTTGTGCCGAGCAATTTAGATGCGATTTCCCTGGCGGCGGATATGGCAGAATCCGGGCGAACTCCTGCTCCCCGGACTCCAAGAAATGGCTACTCGCGCCCTCCTTTATCGGCGGCCCGCCGAACCCGCGACTCTTTTGGTCAAACACTGCTCGCAAGTCTTTGCGATCAGGCTGCGCCGACATCGGCGGGCGCGGCGTTACACCTTACGCATTCACCCAACCGATCGCGAAGCCATCCTGACGATGCCGCCGCGCGGCACGCTCGCGGAAGCCAAGGACTTTGCGCAGCTTCACGGCGGCTGGATCGCCGCCCGTCTCGGCCGTTTGCCGAAGGCTGCGCCCTTTCAACCCGGCACGATCGTACCGTTGCGCGGCGTGCCGCATCGCCTGGTGCATCGCGCCGGCGAACGCGGCACGGTGTGGACTGAAACCCGCGACAGCGGCGAGAGGATTCTGTGCGTGGCCGGCGGCTACGATCACATGGACCGGCGCGTCCACGACTTCCTCAAGCGCGAAGCGCGCAAGGATCTGCACAAGGCATCGCTCGCCTATGCCGCGGAACTTGGCGTGAGGGTCAGGCGCGTGTCGATCCGCGACCAGTCGAGCCGCTGGGGTTCGTGCACCTCGGCCGGGTCGTTGTCGTATTCCTGGCGATTGATCCTCGCGCCGCCCTATGTGCTGGACTATCTCGCCGCCCATGAGGTCGCGCATCTCGTCGAGATGAACCATTCAGCCAGGTTCTGGAGGGTCGTCGACCGCATCTGCATTCATGTCGAACGCGCCAAGCGCTGGCTCGACACCCACGGCAACGATTTGCATCGCTATGGGGTAGAGGATTAGGTCCCGTCGCCCCTGCGAACGCAGGGGCCCATAACCACAGCAGTTCGTTGCGCGTAAAGGCGTCTACCCCATCGCCTACCCGACAGGCCGCGGCGTATGGATCCCTGCTGGATCCCTGCGTTCGCAGGGACGACGGATTGGTTTGCGGCTCGCTACCTTCCAAACAGCCGGTCCACCAGCCAGCCATCGAGTCCTGCAGCCGCCTCGGGGCGCGCATTTGGATTGGGGGGCGGCGCGGAGGTTCGTGCCGGCGCAGGCCGATATCCGCCGCCTGATGGGACCGGCGCGGACTGCGGCGGCTGTGCACTGACCTGCGACGCGGTCTGGAACATGTTCGACAAAAATCCGCCCCGCTGCGCGTTCGGCAGGCCTGCCACCGGCACGCCCTGATGCGCGGAGCGCATGAAGCGGGTCCACACTTCCACCGGCAGGCCGCCGCCGGTCGCCTTCTTGGTCGGCGAGTTGTCGTCATTGCCGAGCCAGACGCCGGTGACGAGATTGGCCGTGTAGCCGATGAACCAGGCGTCGCGGAAATCCTGGCTGGTGCCGGTTTTGCCGGCGGCCATCCAGCCCGGAATCTCCGCTTTCCGCGCGGTGCCCGAGAGCAACGTCTCCTGCATCATCGCGTTCATCATCGCGACATGGCGCGGCTCGATCACCTGCCCGAGCGGGTCGGCCGTGCGCCTGTACAGCACTTTGCCTTCGTTGGTGCGAATCTTCGTCACCACATACGGGGACACGCCGAGCCCGCCATTGGCAAACGGCGCGTAGGCGCCGACCAGCTCAACGACCGAGACTTCAGAGGTGCCGAGCGCAATCGAGGGATTGGCCTCGAGTTTTGATGAAATCCCGAGCCGGTGTGCGGTCCGCACCACGTTCTTCGGCCCCACTTCCAGGCCGAGCCGCACCGCGACCGTGTTGAGCGACATTGCCAGCGCCTGCGTCAGCGTCACCGAGCCGAAATATTCATGCGTATAGTTCTCCGGCCGCCAACCTTTCAGGTCGAGCGGCGCGTCCTGTCGGATCGTTTCCGGCGAAAGCCCGCCCTCGATCGCGGTCAGGTAGATGAACAGCTTGAACGCCGAGCCGGGCTGGCGTTTGGCGGTGACTGCGCGGTTATACTGGCTCTCGGCGTAGTTCCGCCCGCCGACCATGGCGCGCACCGCGCCGTCGGGCGTCATCGCCACCAGCGCGCCTTGCGTGACATGGAACTTCACGCTCTTGGCCGCCAGCTCGTCGATGATCGCGGCTTCCGCCACGCTCTGCAGCTTCGGATCGATCGTGGTCTCGACCACGATGCTCTGGTCGATCTGGCCGACGAGATCGTCGAGCACTTCGCCGATCCAGTCGGCGACGTAGTTGATGGTGCCGGCGCCGGCCGGCTTCACGTTGTAGGAGGGATGTCCGATCGAGGCCTTGGCCTGGGCGTCGCTGATGAACTTGGCTTCCGCCATCGCCGCGAGCACGATTCCGGCGCGCGCTTCCGCGCCTTCGGGGTTGCGGTTCGGCGCCAGCCGCGACGGCGACTTGACGAGGCCGGCCAGCATCGCGGCTTCCGCGACGGTGACGTTCTTCGCCGACTTGCCGAAATAGCGCTGCGCCGCGGCCTCGACGCCATAGGCGCCGGAGCCGAAATAGACGCGGTTCAGGTAAAGCTCGAGAATTTGGTTCTTGGAATGCTTGCGCTCCAGCCATAGCGCGAGCTCCACTTCCTGCAGCTTGCGCGCAATCGTCCGTTCCTGGGTCAGGAACAGGTTTTTCGCGAGCTGCTGCGTCAGCGTCGAGCCGCCTTGCGAAACGCCGCGATGCAGGATGTTGGCGACCGCGGCGCGTGCAATGCCCACGGGATCGATGCCGTAATGCGAATAGAAGCGGCGGTCCTCGATGGCGATGAACGCCTTCGGCAGGTAGGGCGGCAGATCCTTCAGCGCGACATTGGCGCCCGGCGCTTCGCCGCGCGAGGCCAGCACGCTGCCGTCGATGCCGACAATCTGGATGGTCGGCGGGCGCTTTGGAATTTCCAGCGACTGGATTGCCGGCAGATGCGCGCCGACCCAGACCACGACGCCGATGATCGCGATCGCCGCCCACAGGCCGAGCACCGCGCCCCAATAAACGAGACGGCCGAACCTGAAGCGGCGTTTCGAGCGCCGCTTCGCGCCGCTTTTGGCGCCACGCGGCTTGCGCTCGCGCGGCGGCTCGTCCTCGTCGTCTTCGTGCTTGCGCTTCGGCACTGGCTTTTTCGGTTCGTCGTCGTCGGTGGCAGCCGGAATGCGATCCTCGGGCGAGAGACGCAGCTCCGCGAGCGCTGCCGGAAGCCCGAACAGCGGCTCCTTGCGTCCGCCGCTCCTTTTCCGTCCCCACGCCATGCCAAACGCCGTTCACACCCGTCTCGCCGCACGCTAGCGGTCGCTGTTTAAGGGTCGGTTACGGAAAGGTTAATGCGGGATTAGGAGGTGCGGCGGGGCCGTATTAGGATTGACGCAAACGGCAGCGTTCTAAGGAGAAAGCGGCATGGGCCACATCGATCCCACCAAGGAAGTGTTCGCGCAATTCAAAGCCAATGACCGGCCGGGTCCGATCCACATGCTCAACCTCGTCCGGCTGCGCGTCGAGGCGGCCTATCCCGACGGCCGCAAGGCGACCGGCGCGGAAGCCTATGCTGCCTATGGGCGCGAAAGCGGCCCGGTGTTCGAACGGGTCGGCGGACGGATCGTATGGCAGGGCAGGTTCGAACTGATGCTGATCGGGCCGCAAGACGAGCGCTGGGACCATTGCTTCATCGCCGAATACCCTGATGTCGCAGCGTTCGCGGAAATGATCCGCGATCCCGTCTACCGCGAGGCGGTGAAGCACCGCCAGGCCGCAGTCGAGGATTCCCGCCTGATCCGCCACGCTGTGCTGCCGGCCGGCAAGACGTTCGGGGAGATTCCGAAATGAGTGCCCGTCCTACAAAAAATCGGCGGTCCCCGAAGGACCGCCGATCGCTCTTCCGCCGATCGTTCTCTTCGCTCAACGGGCCTAACCCGCCGCGCCCTTGTCCTCGAGGATCGGGCCGAACATTTCCCAACGCTCGCCGTTGAACTTCATCATCTGCAACTGCTTGTTGACGCGGTAGTCGGTCGGCGTGGTGCTGACCGAGATGCCCGGCAGCAGCAGGTCGAGCTGAACGTTCTTCAGGTTGGTGGCCTGTTTCAACACGTTCTCGCGGGTCAGATTGTCGCCGCATGCCTTGAGCACATGGATCAGCAATTGCGTGGTCATGTAGCCATAGGAGTTGAAGCTCGAATCCTTGTCGCCTTCAGGATAGTACTTCGCCATGAACTCGAAATACTTCTTCATGCCGGCGTCGTCCTTCCAGGTCGGATCGAGCGGATCCTTACCGTAGTTGACACTGATCACGCCCTTGGAAGCCTCGAGGCCTGCCGGCTTCATCACCGCGCCGACCGAGGTGGCGTTGATGTCGAGGATGTGCACCGGCTTCCAGTTGAGCTCGGCGATCTTCTTGATCGCCTGCGCCGCCTGCTTCGGTGTCGACGCCGAGAAGAACAAGTCCGCGCCGGCGTCCTTGATCTTGAGGATCTGCGAATCGATGGTCGGATCGGAGACTTCGTAGGAAGCTTCCGCCACGATCATCTTCGCCGCCTTGTCGCCGAGGCCGGCCTTGATGCCGTTCAGATAGTCCTTGCCGAGGTCGTCGTTCTGGTAGAGCACGCCGATCTTGGCGTTCGGATGTTCTTTCAGGATGTACTGGCCATAGATGCGCCCCTCGACGAAGTAGTTGGGGTTGAAGCCCATCGTCCACGGAAAATTCTTCGGATCGGTGAACTTCGACGCGCCGGTGGCCGCGAATAGCTGCGGCACCTTCTTCGCGTTCAGATACTTTTGAACCGCTGCGTTCGAGGGCGTACCGAGAACCTGGAAGGTGAGCAGCACCTCGTCGCTCTCGACCAGCTTGCGTACCTGCTCGACCGCTTTCGGCGGCGAATAGGCGTCGTCATACTGAATCAGATTGATCTTGCGGCCGTTCACGCCGCCCTGATCGTTGATCATCTTGATGTAGGCCGCCTGGGTCTTGCCGATCGTGGCATAGGAGGAGGCCGGTCCGCTGAATGGATTGGTCTGGCCGATCTTGATCTCGGTGTCGCTTGCGCCGGTGTCGTATTTTTTCTGCGCCGACGCCGTCGAGACCGACAGCGCAAGTGCGAGCGCCGTGCCGGTGGCCAGATGGAAAATACCCTTCCTCATAATGCTGCATTCCTCGTGTGTTTTATGATTGGCGCTGATCTGTCCGCCGGCCGGTCCGGCCGCACGGATGTCGTCGCTGCCACAATAGTGGCGGAAGCCATGTTGCAATGCAAGGCATCCAAAAGCCGGGTTTCGAGCGTCAGGTTCCGTCTGCTCAAAAAGAATCCATTGCTTGTGTCAGCCGCAAAATGATGCACGGCCACGCGGCCATTGCGTGGCCCAAACAAGCAAAGGCCGCCGGCATCGTGTGATGCCGACGGCTGCTGTCTTGAATCGGGGCAGGCGCTAACCGCTCGGTCCGGTATCCTCGATGATCGGGCCGAACAGTTCCCAGCGCTCGCCGTTGAACTTCATCATCTGCATCTGCTTATTGATGCGGTAGTCGGTCGGCGAGGTGTTGGTGACCATGCCGGGTAGCGACAGGCTGCCGGTGACGTTCTTCAGATTGGCGGCCTGCTTCATGATGTTTTCGCGCGTGAGGTTGTCGCCGCATTGCTGCAGGATCTTCACCAGCAATTCCGCGGTCCCATAACCGTAGACGTTGACGGTATTGAGCTTGTCGCCCTCCGGGTAATATTTGTCCATGAAGGCGAAATAGGCCTGGATGCCGGGATCGTCTTTCCACTGCGGATCGCCCGGATCCTTGCCGTAGTTGGTCGAGATGATGTCCTTGGAGATGTCGAGACCCGCCGGCTTCAGCGTCGCCGAAACCGGGCTCGCATTGATGTCGAGGATATGGACCGGCTTCCAGCCGAGGTCGGCGACCTTCTTGATCGCTTGCGCCGCAAATTTCGGCGTCGAGGCGTCGTAGAGCAGGTCGGCGCCGGCGGCCTTCAGCTTGACGATCTGCGAGTCGATGGTCGGATCGGTCAGCTCGTAGGAGACTTCGGCGACGATCATCGACGCGGCCTTGGAGCCGAGCCCTTCTTTCAGGCCCGTGACGTAGTCGCGGCCGAGATCGTCGTTCTGATACAGAATGCCGATCTTGGCGTTGGGATGATTTTGTAGAATGTATTTGGCGTAGATGCGCCCTTCCGACTGGTAATTGGGATTGTATCCCATCGTCCAGGGAAAGTTCTTGGGGTCGGTGAATTTCGAGGCGCCGGTCGCGGCGAGGAGCTGCGGCACTTTTTTGGCGTTGAGATATTTCTGCACGGCGGCGTTCGAGGGCGTGCCGATGATCTGGAAGGTGAACAGCACCTCGTCGCTCTCGACCAGCTTGCGCACCTGCTCGACGGCTTTCGGCGGCGAGTAGGCGTCGTCATACTGGATCAGGTTGATCTTGCGGCCGTTGATGCCGCCTTTTTCGTTGATCATCCTGAAATAGGCGGCCTGCGTCTTGCCGATGCCGGCATAGGCCGAGGCCGGGCCCGAGAACGGAACGGTCTGGCCGATCTTGATCTCGGTATCGCTCGCGCCGGTATCGTATTTCTTCTGCGCGTTGGCAGGTGAGGCCAGCGCGATCGCAACCGCCGTGCCTGCGATCAGACGAAGAACGCCACTTCTCATATAGCTGCTCCCTTCCCTTGATCTGCGACCGATGATCCTGTTCCGGTCATCCGTTCGGAAGGCCGGACGTCATCGTTGGGAGCAAGTGTGGCGGAACGGTTTTGCCAATGCAAGGCAGTACGGGGAGGCCGCTATGCCAGCCAGAGCAGCACCAAGGCGAGCGCCACGGGCGCCGCCTGCACGCAGAGGATTCGGCCAGCCGGCAGCGGAATTCGGGTGGACGCTAGCACGCTGCTGGTGAAAAGTGCGGGTCGCTTGCCGATATTTTGCAGGGATGACGATGCTGGAGAATTTCAACCTCGACCGCCTGCCAACGCCGATCGGCACGGCGCTATTGGTCACCGATGCGGACGGCCTGCTCCGCGCGCTGGACTGGGAAGACTATGAGCCGCGCATGAAGCAGTTGCTGCGTCTGCACTATGGCGCGGTGAATTTGAACAACGGGCGGGCGCCGCGCGGTTTGCGCGCCGCCTTGACCGGCTATTTCAAGGGCGACCTCGACCGCCTCGCGGCAATCGAATGGTGCGTCGCCGGCACGCCGTTCCAGCAGAAGGTCTGGAACGCGCTGCCGAAGATCGCGGCCGGGACGACGATGAGCTATGGCGCGCTCGCCGCAAAACTTCGGATGCCGCGCGCCGTGCGCGCCGTCGGCCATGCCAACGGATCGAATCCGATCAGCGTGGTCCTGCCCTGCCACCGCCTGATCGGCGCCAATGGTTCGCTGGTGAAGTACGGCGGCGGGCTGGAGCGTAAGCGCTGGCTGCTCAAGCACGAGGGCGTGGAGATTGCGCGCTCGGGAACAGGAGAGGCGGATCGGCTGGGCGCGTTGCGCTCGGCGTCGTCACCCGTTTCAAGTCAATCGGGGTCACGGGGCGCGTTTCGCATGTCGCGAAGGATATAGATGAATACAATCAGCAGAGGCCCCCACGCCAGTAACGCGCCCACCAGCATCGCATTTACTGTTGCCATGCTGGCTCCTCCGCGATCACCGGCACGATAGATGGTCTCTGTGCGCCGCAGATTCCGGCACCTGGTAGAGCCACTTCCAATAGGTCCGGTTGCGCTCCAGTTGACGCTTGTAGATCTCGCGGCACTTCGACGAACAAAACTGCTGGAAGTACCAGCTACGCCGGACCAGCCCGAAGGGGCGCTTGCATTCCGGATTTCCGCAACAATTTTTCATGACGCAATCTCCGCATCGGCACGCCGTAACCAGCGAATGAAACTCTCGTGGCCCTTGTCGAGACAGAAGCGCCCGCAGTAGCGCTCGCGCGCTGGATTTCGCAGAGAGATGATTTTGGGGCCTTCGCTGTCACACTCGGAGCAACGCGGTTCTGTACGCATGGCGACCTCCTTCCGGGGAATTGCCATTTTCCGATCAAAATGTGTGATGCTTTGCGCCCTTCGTTTCTCGAAGGGTGATGCGAAGTCTGGCGTGGTCGGGGCTTGTCTGCAATTCGTCCAGATGTTTGGCGAGATCATCCTTACGTATGCTGGCTCGCCCTGGAGCGTTTTCCAGCGAAGTGGACACCGGTTCGCGTCAAGAAAACGCGTCAAGACAAGAATCTAGAGCCCGGTTCTGATTCAATCAGAACCGAGAGGCTCTAGGGACGGATCGGTTCATTTGGTTGCCGCCGCGCCATTTGGCGCCAGCGCGGCTTCGAGGCACTTGATCAGCGCTTCCCCATCGCACGGCTTGCTCAAGAAGCAGGTCGCTCCCGCCTTCATGGCCCGGGCGCGGTCGCTTTCGACCGAAAAGGCCGTGACGAATATGAAGGGAAAGCGATGGCCGGTGGCGAGTAGATGAGCTTGCAGCTCCAGCCCGCTCATGGCGGGCATTCTGACATCCGTTATCACGCACGAAGTGTCATTCAGATGCGGCGATTGCAGGAACTCCTCGGCCGATGCAAATGAATGGACGACGTAACCAAGCGACCTGACGAGATTATGGGTCGCGGCGCGAACCGACCCGTCGTCGTCGATGATTGATATGGCCCGATTGGACAAGGCGATCCTTTATCTGGAGACGACCAGAGGATGTCTTTTGCTGTGCCGCCGCGTCTTGGGAGAGTGCGCTGCAAATCAGCGAGGGAAAATCATACTTAGGTTTGCGACCGGCCGGATGCAGGCCCGGTCCCGAGTAGCTCGGCCATCCGTACCAGATCGGGCAGCGACTTCGCTCCCATTTTCCGCATGATATGCCCGCGATGTATCTTCACGGTGATCTCCGCCAGGCCGATTTCGGCTGCGATCTGCTTGTTCATGAGCCCCGACGTCACCAGCGCCATCACCTGCCGCTCGCGGGGAGTTAGTGTCGCGAAAAGCGCTTGCAGCTCCGAGAGAACCATCGCTTCGCCGCGGCTGTTGCGGTCGCGCTCGATTGCCGCGGTTACGGCATCCAGCATGTCCTGATCGCGGAATGGCTTGGTCAGAAAATCGACGGCGCCGGCCTTCATTGCGCGAACCGTCATCGGAATATCGCCATGACCGGTCATGAAGATGATCGGAATGTGAATGTCGGCCTTGGCCAGTTCGGCCTGAAAGTCGAGGCCGCTCAGCCGGGGCAGCCTGATGTCAAGAATCAGGCAACTGGGGGCATTCGGAAGCTTGTACTGCAGAAACTCGTGAGCCGAACCGAACACCTCGACGCGCAATCCCACGGAGCGAAAGAGATTGCTCAGTGACTCACGTACCGATGCGTCGTCGTCGATGACGAACACGACCGGTTCCTCGACGCTTGCGAGGCTGGAAGGCGATGCCGGCCGCGCGTTCACGCTGCATCCTCCTGAGTTAACGGCAAGGTGAACTGGAATGTCGCGCCAGGGCCGGCATTTCCGGACGCGGACAGCCGCCCACCATGAGCGCCGATGATGGAGCGGCAGATCGACAGGCCCATTCCCATGCCGCTGGATTTGGTGGTGAAGAAGGCGTCGAACAGCCGGCCAGCGTTCTCGGCTGCGAGGCCAACGCCGCAATCCTTCACCGTCACCACGATCTGCCCGTCTTCGTCCTGGCCTGTCCGGATCACCAGTTCCCGCGGCCGGTCCGTGACCGGCTGCATCGCCTCGATGCCGTTGATGACCAGGTTGAGAATGACCTGCTGCAACTGGACCCGATCGGCGATGACCAGCGGCAGGTCGGGGGAGAGCTCCAGCCGCAGCGATACCTGGTGGATGAGCAGTTCATGCTGCACCAGGCTGGTGACCTCGTTGATGACATCGTTAATGTGAAGCGCTGCCTTCTGATCGGTCGCCTTGCTCACGAGCGCGCGGACGCGCTGGATCACTTCGCCGGCACGATTGCCGTCCTTGATGATCGCCTCCACGGTCCCGCGCGCTTCCTTCAGGTCGGGAGGCTCGCGGTCGAGCCAGCGCCGGCATGCGGCGGCATTGGTGACCACGGCAGCGAGCGGCTGGTTCACCTCGTGGGCGATCGAGGCGGCAAGTTCGCCAAGCGCAGTCACGCGCGTGACATGCGCAAGCGTCGCCTGCGCTTCATGCAATTCCATCTCGGCTCGCTTGCGCGCCGTGATATCGGTTACCGCCCCAACGAATTCGATGCTGCCAGATGCATCCTTCACCACATGCGCGGTGGCGTGGACATGCTTGATCGATCCATCGGGCATCAGCAATCGATAGCTATGCGCGAAGCCTTTGCCCTCGCTGGACGCGCGGTCGATGGTCCGTTGCACGCGTCCGCGATCGTCCGGATGAATGCGTTGAATGACGGTGGCGAGCTTGACGGAGGGGGCCTTTCTGAAGCCAAATATTCTGAACGTCTCTTCCGACCAGATGATTTCGCCGCTGGCGACGCGCAAGCCGAAGCTGCCGGTGTGGCTCAATCGCTGGGCTTCGGCCAAATACATTTCGCTCTGCCGCAGCGCATTTTCAGCCTGCTTGCGCTCCGTGATGTCCTCGCACGCGATCAGGACGATTAATCGGCCGTCCAGCCGCCGCACGGCCTTGGCGTTCTCCCGAACCCAGAGGGTTGAGCCGTCCTTGCGAACCTTGCATATCTCCCAACTGTGGGTCTCGCCGATATTCTCCAGGCATATGGCGACGTTGCTCTGGGCGGCGGGTTGCTCTTCGGCCGGAAAGACTTTCAGCACGGATTTCCCGAGCAATTCGCTGACGGAGTAGCCAAGTTGTGCGGCGCCGAATGTATTGACGGACAGTACGGTCCCCGTCGCATCGACCATGAAGTACATCACCGGGTTATGCTCGAACACCTCCCTCCATTGCGCCTCGCTGTGGCGCAGCGCCTCGATCGCGCGCGCTTCGGCGCTCAGTCGGCCCTCAAGCACGGCTTCCACCTGCCGTCGGGTACGCCCCACCAGGCCCATCATGACCAATGAGGCGGCAAGCGAAGCAATCAGCAGCACGAACGCAATGAAATGAGGCGCGGCCATCGGTACTGGGCCGAGCAGCAGCCAGATTCCGGCCACCGCTCCCAACGCCAGCGCCATGCTGCCGAGCAGCCATTGCTCGGCCGAGCTCCCGGACTTTATCGTCGGCTTACGCACCATCAGCACTGACACTCGGCCATCCCGAGCGGCGCTGCGTCGCCAGGTGTTCGCGACCATTAGCGGCGACAACGTCGCCCTCCTAACGGGCTGGATACTAGCAGCTTTTCGGATTTCCGGCGGGTAAAATCGGCTGATCATCCGCGGCTCTTTAACGTTCGGGCGGGCGATCTTTCGTGGGCGAGGGCCAGATTGCGATCCTAAACCTCGGTATGATCCGCCCAACCGAATGGAATGTTTGGATCAACCTCCGTTCAATGGTCCGCTCCCCCTCGACGGTTACGCTGATTGGCTATCCGGATGGCGGCAGAGCGCAGGTTTTGCCATGCGGGAAGAGTGTTACGGAAAGGCCCAACGACCTGACCCCTTGCCGGCCTGTCGCCGTGGTCAAACCCGCTTCGTTGGGGATCACCGACCGAACTCAGGGGATTGATATGCCGAAAGCACATTTGCATTTGATCCGTTGCTCTGACGACATCGAACCCGCAACAAATCGCCGCGACCGCAGGTTTCAGCCTATCGTTATCGATGGAGGCAGGCGAGCAAATGTCGTCCCGGTGGAGAACCCGTGGGAACGCCTATTTGACCTGTTCGATCTGGGCATCCTGATTGCGCAGGCAAGCTATCTTACCTTCGTCGCGGCGAGCTTGGCCGCACTCGAGTCTCACGCTCGGACCGCGGCAGAACGGACTACTTAGCAGCGCAGCGTGGGCAAAGGCGCGCATGCGCCGTGCCCACCATCTCTCGGCGATCGCACTTCTCTGATGCGCGGTCGTCCCTGCGAACGCAGGGACCCATAACCACCGCACTTCGTTGTTGAAGCAAAGCCGTCTCGCCGTGTGCCATTTCCGCGGGCCGCGGCGTATGGGTCTACGTTCGCAGGGACGACAGTCGAGTATTGCGTTGCTACTTAGCCGTCATTGCGACCCCCGTTGGCTCGCAATGACGGCTGGACCGCCGCGAGAGCAATGGCACATCACGCCGCCGGCTTGGCGACGTTGTCTTCGGCAGAGAGCAGATGAAGCAGCGCGCTCTTGATCGCGGCCTGCCGGGTCGGCGCGTTGATCTGGGCGCCGAGCAAATCGGTGACGTAGAACACGTCGCGGGCGCGTTCGCCGAAGGTCGCGACATGGGCGGAGGCGATGTTGAGGTTGAGCTTCGAGATCGCGGTGGTGAGCTGATACAGCAGGCCCGGGCGATCGAGGCCGGAGACCTCGATCACGGTGTAGCGATCCGACCACTGGTTGTTGATGATGACCTCGGGCTCGACCGCGAATGCACGCACCTTGCCGCGGTTGGCGGCCTTGCGTGCCACCACTTCGGGCAACCGCAATTTGCCTTCGAGCACGTGCTCGATCATCTCGCCGATCCGGGTCGCTCGCCGTCCCTCGTCCTCGTCTCGGTCGTATTCCCTTGATATCGCGATGGTGTCGAGCGCGCGGCCGTCGGTCGTCGTATAGATCTGCGCGTCCACGATGTTGGCGCCGGCAGACGCGCAGGCACCCGCAATGATCGACAGCAGCCACGGATGGTCGGTGGCCAGTATCGTCAATTCGGTGACGCCGCGCGCCTCGTCGAAGCCGACATTGATCGCGAGTTGGTGCCCGGCCTGTTCGCTGGCGCGGATAAAGCGCGCCTGGCGGATTTTTCGCTGCAGATCGACCTTGAGCCAGTAGGCGGGATAATGCCGCGCAATGTAGGCATTGAGCTCCTCCTCCGGCCATTCGGTGAAGGCGGCGCGGAATTCGGCCTGCGCCACCGCGATGCGCTGGGCGCGGTTCACTTCCGAGAAGCCGCCGGTCAGGACCGGCTCGGTTTCGTAATAAAGCGTGCGCAGCAACTGCGCCTTCCAGCCGTTCCACACCCCGGGGCCGACGCCCCGGATGTCGGCGGTGGTCAGGATGGTCAGAAGCTTCATCTGTTCGACGGATTGCACGACGGCGGCAAAATTCTCGATCGTCTTGCGGTCGGAGAGGTCGCGCGACTGCGCCACCGTCGACATTGTCAGATGCTCTTCGATCAGCCAGGCCACCAGCTCGGTGTCGGCGGTGTTGAAGCCGAGCCGCGGGCACAGTCGCCGCGCCACCCTGGCGCCCGCGATCGAATGATCCTCCGGGCGGCCCTTGGCGACGTCGTGCAGCAGGGTCGCGACATAGATCACCGCGCGATGCTCGGGCTGGATCTTGCGGAACAGGTCGCTGGCGACCGTGAACTCGTCATTGCCGCCGCGCTCGATCTCCTGCAGGAAGCCGATGCAGCGGATCAGATGCTCGTCCACCGTATAATGGTGGTACATGTTGAACTGCATCATCGACACGATCTTGCCGAAGGCGCGGATGAAGTGACCGAGCACGCCGGTCTCGTTCATCCGCCGCAGCACGGTCTCGGCGTCGTTCGACGTCAGGATCTCCATGAACAGCCGGTTGGCTTCCGGATTTTCGCGGAGCTGGCTGTTCACCAGTTTCAGCGAGCGCGTCACCGTCCGCATTGCGTCGGGATGGAAGGCGAGGTTGTTCTTCTGCGCCAGATGGAAGATGCGGATCAGGTTGACCGGGTCGTGCTTGAAGACGTCGGGCGCGGCGAGATTGATGCGGTTGTTGTCGATGATGAAGTCGTCGCTGTCGGGCACCCGCCGCCGCTTGGGGGCCGGCCGCAGCCGCGCCACCATCCGGCTCAGGACCGGCGCGGGCTTGGCCTGCTCCTCTTCCAGCTTGGCGCACAGGATCGCCGTGAGGTCGCCGACGTCCTTCGCCACCAGGAAGTAGTGCTTCATGAAGCGCTCGACATCCTGCATGCCGGGGTGCGAGGTGTAACCGAGGCGGACTGCGATCTCGCGCTGCATGTCGAACGACAGCCGCTCCTCGGCGCGCCCCGAGACGAAATGCAGATTGCAGCGCACCGACCACAGGAAATCGGCGCAGCGGCGGAAGGTGCGGTATTCCTGCGCGTCGAACACGCCGCGCTCGACCAACTCCCCGGTCTCGCGCACGCGGTAGACGTATTTGGCGATCCAGAACAGCGTGTGCAGGTCGCGCAAGCCGCCCTTGCCGTCCTTGACGTTGGGCTCGACCAGATAGCGCGATTGCCCGGCGCGGCGGTGTCGCTCCTCGCGCTCGGCGAGTTTGGCGGTGACGAATTCGGCAGCCGTGCCCTGCACGACGTCCTTGTCGAACCGGGCGACGAGTTCGTCATAGAGCGGCCGGTCGCCGGTCAAGAACCGCGTCTCCAGGATCGCGGTGCGGATCGTCATGTCGCCGCGCGCCTGGCGGATACACTCATCGACCGAGCGCGTGGCGTGGCCGACCTTCAATCCCATGTCCCACAGGCAATAGAGAATGGCTTCGGCGACCTGCTCGCCCCAGGCGGTCTGCTTGTAGGGCAGGATGAACAACAGATCGATGTCGGATTCCGGCGCCATCAGGCCGCGGCCGTAGCCGCCGGTGGCGACGACAGCCATGCGCTCGGCGCCGGACGGCACGTGCGAGCGATAGAGATGGCGCGTCGCGGCCGCATATAGGATGCGGATGATTTCGTCCTGCATGAAGCAGAGCCGCTCCGCGCAGCGGCGGCCATGGCGATCCTTCAAGAGGACGGCCTGCGCGGTGGCGCGCGCCGCGATCATCTCGGCCTTGAGCAATTGCGCCAGCGCCGAGCGGAACACGTCCTCGCGGCCGGCATGTTTGTCGGCCAGCGCATCGACCGCTGCGGTGATCCGCGCGGTATCGAAACGGTCATCCGCCCCGGCGCGGTCCTCTGTCACGATGCTGTCCATGATCTCCCCGATATCGGACGGCGCAGGGGCTGTCACGGGCGATTGTACGGTCAACGCAAAGCTATGCCGCCGCCTCGGCGAATGCCAGCCATAACCCGTTGGAAAAGTGGGGATTTCCGATGGAGCATGCGGGCAGCCACGAGGGTGTGTGATGACAGCGCGTCGATAGCCCAGTATATCCGATGCACAAAAAAATCCGGGAGTAGAAAATGGACGCCGCCGAACTCCGAGCGATGCAGGCCCCGATCAAGGAACGCTACAAGTCCGATCCCTCGGCCGCGGTCATTACCCTCAAAGCCAAAGGCTCGATCGACCAAGAAGGCATCGCCTGCAAGGTCGAGACCGGCCGCGCGCTGGCAGTTGCGGGGCTGCACCCCGCCACCGGCGGCTCCGGCCTGGAACTCTGCTCCGGCGACATGCTGCTCGAAGCCCTGGTCGCTTGTGCCGGCGTGACGCTGAAGTCGGTTGCCACCGCCACCGATATTCCCCTGAAGACCGGCAACGTCATCGCCGAAGGCGACCTGGATTTCCGCGGCACGCTCGGCGTCGACAAGGAGGCCCCGGTCGGCTTCGAGGAGATCCGCCTGCGCTTCGAGGTCGCAACCGACGCACCGCAGGACAAGCTCGATCTGCTGCTCAAGCTGACGGAGCGCTATTGCGTGGTCTACCAGACCATCAAGAACGGCCCGAAAGTCTCGGTGTCGATGAAGCGGGTGTGAGGCACATTGCTCGACGTCGTCCCTGCGAACGCAGGGACCCATAACCACCGAAGTCCATTGGTGAGGAAGTAGAAGAGCCGCACCGCCCATAATCGAAACGCCGCGGCGTATGGGTCCCTGCGTTCGCAGGGACGACAGGTAAATGTCCCCCGAACTCGCCTTCCTCCTGACGCTCGGCCTGCGCATGGCGATCACCGCGGCATTCGTGGTGACGGCTTCCATCGTCACCGAACGCTCGGGCCCCGTCATCGGCGCGCTGATCGCGACGCTGCCGATCTCGGCGGGGCCGTCCTACGTATTCCTCGCGCTCGATCATGACGCGGCCTTCATCGCCGAGGGCGCGCTGGCGAGCCTGCCGATCAATGCCGCGACGATCTTCCTCGGGCTGACCTACGTCGTGCTGGCGCAACGCCACGGCGCGCTGCTCAGTTGCCTTGCGGCGGTCGCCGTATGGCTCGCGTTCGCCGCGATCATCCGCTCGGTGCAATGGTCGCTCGCCGGCGGTCTGATCGTGAACGCCATTGCGTTTGCCATCTGCGTCCCGCTGCTTGCCCGCTACCGCCACGCCAAAATGCCGCCGATCCGGCGGCGCTGGTACGACATTCCGCTGCGCGCCTCGCTGGTCGCAACCTTGGTGGCGACGGTGGTCACGACATCTAGCTGGGTCGGTCCCAAGATCAGCGGCATGATCGCGCTATTCCCGATCGTGTTCACCTCGATGATGCTGATCCTGCATCCGCGCATCGGCGGCCCGCCGACCGCGGCGGTACTCGCCAACAGCGCCTGGGGCTTGATCGGGCTCGGGATTGCGATTGCGGTGCTGCATGTCGCGGCACTGCGGTTCGATTCGGCGGTTGGGCTGAGTCTCGCGCTGGCGACATGCGTGGGGTGGAATCTCAGTTTGTGGTGGCTGGGGCGGAGGAAGGCATTGCGAACTTAACTGTGCTCCGCCTGGGAGTTCGATGTCCTCGGATGTCTCAACAGGAAGTCTGCTCTCGATCGCACCAGCGAACTCCGATCTGTCACCAGATGGGCAATGAGCGGTCCCTCGTCAGGTATCTCTGATCGCACAGCGATCATCGCGTCTGCGGCGACCTTCCTCACGAAGGGTGATTTGTCACGGATGCCTGTTTCGACGAAGTCGGCAGGAGGACGATCTCTCTGAATGGTCCGCGTGCGCAACACCGGCGTACGTCGTCGCAAGCCGTATACCTTGTCGACCCAGGTCCATTCGAAGCCGACGGGCCAGATAGCCTTACCGGAAATTAGACAGCGGTAGGCGGTCGCTCTGACGGATGGTTGCGCGGCCGCCTTTGCCAGCCGCGGGAGGTGCTGATCCATGCCGGGATATCGCAAGGCATGGCGAAGACAGGCTGCGAGAGGACCGGTTGACTGCTTCTGCAGGCGTGTCGCCAAGGCGGCAAGGACGTCATCGCGCGTAAGCACCAGATCGAGGATATTTGCCTCATCACGCCACCGGCCCCAGACAAAGCGCCGCTCGAGCAGGTATACGGCCGCATCCGCCGCAACGGCTGCTGCGAGATCAAGCGCGATACGCTTGACGCACCGCTTCGCGGCCTGACGAACTGGTTCAGCCCAGTCGTTCAGTCGCCACGCCAAAGCCGCAAGGAAGAATGGCGAGGTCGGTGGTGTGGTTATGTGGTTGAGCGCCGCCTCCCTGAGGTAACCACTTGGGTGGAACAGGAATAACCACGCAAGATCCGCATTTGCGGCCAGCAATTCTCGGTCAGATGGAAACGGGAGAGACGATTTCGGCCAAAACCGGTCTCTGACCTGTTGGAAAAAGAGGATTGCTCGGTGAGTTGGGATGACTTGCCGTGGCCGCTTATCCGGCTGCCACCAGCCAAGACCTGCGTGGGTCGCGATTTCCCGGCTGGCTCGTACGACAAGATGTGCCGGCAGCGCTGCGAGTTCGGTAAGGATGTCGTCCAATTCGCGATTGGTCGGCGGTCGCGTGGCAAGAGCGGCAAGCTTGGCCGAAAGCGATGGCGAGAGGATGGGGCGGGCAGGCGATGACATACCGCAGCTTGGCAGCATTCTCCGGTTGTTGGAAGCCGCGCTAGCCTACTTCGGCAGCGTCGCCTTCAGCGCATACAGCGCCTCCAGCGCCTCGCGCGGCGACATCTCATCGGGATGCAAGGCCTTCACCGCTTCCACCAGTTGCTCCGCCTCGCTCGGGGCTACGGCTTCGGCGGCGGCGCGGGAGGGGACGGCGAACAGCGGAAGGTCGTCGGCAAGGGCGCGGGCGGTCTGGCCGCGGTCCTGCGCCTCGAGCTTGGCCAGCACCGACTTGGCGCGCGCGATCACGGCCGGAGGCAGGCCCGCGAGCTTCGCCACCTGGATGCCGTAGGAGCGATCGGCCGAGCCCGGCAGCACCTCATGCAGGAATACGACATCGCCCTGCCACTCCTTCACCCGCACGGTGGCGTTGAACATCCGCGGCAGCTTGGCGGAGAGCGCGGTCAATTCGTGATAATGCGTGGCGAACAGCGCGCGGCAGCGATTGGCCTCGTGCAGATGCTCGATCGCGGCCCACGCGATCGAGAGGCCGTCGAAGGTGGCGGTGCCGCGGCCGATTTCATCCAGGATCACCAGCGAGCGCTCGCTGGCCTGGTTCAAAATCACGGCGGTCTCGACCATCTCGACCATGAAGGTCGATCGTCCCCGCGCGAGATCGTCGGCCGCGCCGACGCGTGAGAACAGGCGGTCGACGACGCCGATCCGGGCGCGCGATGCCGGCACGTAGGAGCCAATCTGCGCCATCAGCGCGATCAAGGCGTTCTGGCGCAGGAACGTCGACTTACCGGCCATGTTCGGGCCGGTGATCAACCAGATCTGACCCGACTTCTGGCCAGGCCCCGGCGAGAGGTCGCAGGCATTGGCAATGAACGGCTGGCCGTCGCGCTTCAGCGCCTGTTCGACCACCGGATGCCGGCCGCCCTCAACGGCGAAGCCGAGCGAGCCGTCGACCTCTGGCCGCACGTAATTGTCGTCTGTCGCAAGCTTCGCCAGCGCGGTCGCGACATCGAGCAGCGCGAACGCATGCGCCGCGGCGCGCAGATCGTCGCTGGCGGCCAGCGCCATGGCGCAAAGCCGCTCAAAAATTTCCAGCTCCAGATTGAGGGCGCGGTCGCCGGCATTGGCGATCTTGGCCTCGATCTCGCCGAGCTCGGACGTGGTGAAGCGAACCTGCCCCGCGAGCGTCTGGCGGTGGATGAAGGTCGCGTTCAGCGGCGGCGCCATCAGTCTGTCGCCGTGCTGCGCCGTGACCTCGACGAAATAGCCGAGGACGTTGTTGTGCCGGATCTTGAGCGCCTTGATGCCGGTATCGTCTGCGTAGCGCGCCTGCATCGCGGCGACCACGAGGCGGGAGGCATCGCGCAGGTTTCGGCTCTCGTCGAGCGCGGGCTCATAGCCCTCGCGGATGAAGCCGCCGTCGCGCTTGACCAGCGGCAGTTGCTCGGCGAGTGCGCGTTCGAATTCGCGCGCGAGATCGCGCGAGGGGCGGCGCAGCGCCTCCATCACGGCGATGATTTCAGCCGGTGCGGCTTCGAGCTGCGCGAGGCGCGCCAGCGCCTGGTCTGCCGCGAGAATGCCGTCGCGCAAAGCGGCGAGGTCGCGCGGGCCGCCGCGACCGACCGACAGCCGCGCCAATGCACGCGACATGTCGGGTGCAGCGCGCAGCGTGGTCCTGATATCGTCACATGCGGCGCCATCGGTAACAAATGTCGCGATCGCATCCAGCCGCCGTGCAATCGCGGCGCTGTCGGTGAGAGGCGCGGCGAGCCGTTGCGCCAGTAGCCGGGAGCCTGCGGCGGTAACCGTGCAGTCAATCGCATCCAGCAGCGATCCGCGCCGCTCGCCAGCGAGCGTCCGGGTCAGTTCGAGATTGGCGCGGGTGGCGGGATCGATCGCCATCGTCGTGCCCGCAGCCTCTCGCGATGGTGGCGACAGCGGCGGACGCTTGCCGACCTGGGTGCGGTCGATATAGGTGACGGCGGCGGCCGCAGCGGTCGCCTCCAACTGCGTCATCGCGGAAAGACCATCCATGGTCGCGACTGCGAAATAGTCACAGAGGCGCCGCTCGGCGGTGGCGCCGTCGAAGACGTCGCGGGTCAAGGGCGTCACTGACGGCAGTTCGCGCAGCAGCGGCCCTAAATCAGGATCGCCATAGAGCGCGTCGGTGACGATGGCCTCGTTCGGATTGATCCGCGCCAGCGTCGCCGCCAGTTCCGCGGTCGAACATTCCGTGACCATGAACTCGGAGGTCGAGATATCGATCCAGGCGAGGCCAATGCGGTCGCCTCCGGAGGAGGCGCGGGCGCGCGCGATTGCCAGCAGATAATTGTTGGTGCGGGCATCGAGCAGGGTGTCTTCGGTCAGCGTGCCCGGCGTCACCAGCCGCACCACGCCGCGCGCCACCACGCTCTTGTTGCCGCGGGCGCGCGCGGCGGCCGGATTCTCGGTCTGCTCGCATACGGCAACGCGATGGCCGGCATTGATCAGGCGATGCAGATAATCCTCGGAGCGTTCCACCGGCACACCGCACATCGGGATATCCGCGCCCTGATGTTTGCCGCGCTTGGTCAGCACAATGCCGAGCGCCTTCGAGGCGATCTCGGCGTCCTCGAAGAACAGCTCGTAGAAATCGCCCATCCGGTAGAACAGCAAGAGCCCGGGATGGGCGGCCTTGATCTCAAGGTACTGTTCCATCATCGGCGTGACGCGCGCGGGCGCCTCTGATGCCGGTGCTTGCTCCGGGGACAGGGGGATGGATTGCTGGATCGTCATTGCGGGCGGCAAACTACAGAATTTCGCCGCCCGGTCCTATTCCCTTACCTGCGTTGTCAGAGTTTTCCACGCCCGGGACCGCCAGACCGATTATACGCCCGGAGCATGACGGCCCCTCCGCGAAAGCGCCGCGGGGCAGCCATGCCTCAATTGACCTGCCGCGGGTGCGCTCCTAAAACTCGCCATCAAATCTGGGTCAACGCCTAAAGCACGGCATTCAGGGAGAGATTCTATGCGTGATGTATTCATTTGCGATGCCGTCCGGACCCCGATCGGCCGGTTCGGCGGATCGCTCGCCAAGGTGCGTGCCGACGATCTGGCCGCAGCCCCGATCAAGGCGCTGATGGCGAAGCATCCCGATCTCGACTGGTCGCAGGTCGACGAAGTATTTTTCGGCTGCGCCAACCAGGCCGGCGAGGACAACCGCAACGTCGCGCGGATGGCGCTGTTGCTCGCGGGCATGCCGGAATCGGTTCCCGGTCAGACGCTGAACCGCCTCTGCGCGTCGGGTCTCGATGCGGTGGGCGCCGGGGGCCGCGCGATCCGCGCCGGGGAAATCGATTTCGCGATTGCCGGCGGCGTCGAATCGATGACGCGGGCGCCGTTCGTGATGGGCAAGGCGCCGGAAGCGTTTGCGCGCTCAGCCGAGATTTACGACACCACGATCGGCTGGCGCTTCATCAATCCCCTGTTGAAGGCACAGTATGGCGTCGATGCGATGCCGGAAACCGGCGAGAACGTCGCCGAAGAATTCCAGGTATCGCGCGCCGACCAGGATGCGATGGCGATCCGCTCACAGCAGCGCGCGGGCGCGGCGATCGCCTCAAGCTATTTCGCCGAGGAGATCACGCCGATCCAGGTGCCCGGCGGCAAGGCAGGTCCCATCACCGTCGACAAGGATGAGCATCCGCGTCCCGAAACCACGCTCGAAGGATTGGCAAAACTGAAGCCGATCGTGCGCAATCCCGGCACGGTGACGGCGGGCAATGCATCCGGCGTCAATGACGGCGCGGCGGCGATGATCCTTGCCTCTGAGCTAGCTGTGAAGAAGCACGGGCTGACGCCGCGGGCGCGCATCCTCGGGCTTGCTTCGGCCGCGGTGCCGCCGCGCATCATGGGCATCGGCCCGGTGCCGGCGACGAAGAAGCTGATGGAGCGGCTTGGCATCAAGATCTCTGACTTCGATTTGATCGAGCTCAATGAAGCCTTCGCTTCCCAGGGCATAGCCTGCCTGCGCCAACTGGGCGTCAAGGACGACGCTGATTTCGTCAACCCGCATGGCGGCGCGATCGCGCTCGGCCATCCGCTCGGCATGAGCGGCGCGCGGCTGGCGCTGACGGCGGTGCACGGCATGGAGAAGCGGGGCGGGAAGCTTGCCTTGGCAACCATGTGCGTCGGCGTCGGCCAGGGCGTCGCGGTCGCGATCGAAAAAGTCAATTAAGACAATGGTTTGGGAGGGTGAAAAATCGCCCTTTCCCAAATTAGTTATGTCATATAATGATCCGGCGGCGCGGCTCAGCGACAAAATCGCAAAGCATTTTGCGCGGCGACTGCGATGCGAGGGAGGAATTCGTCATGACATTGGTCTATCCAGTGCAAAGTCTCGCGGCGCATCCGCCGCGGCTGTCTCCCGCCTACAAAAGCACGGTCAAGCGTTCGCCCTCCAAGCCGCTGATTCCGATGCGTCATACGCTGTCGGAATTGACCGGGCCGGTCTATGGCCACGAGACCGTGCGCGCGAACGATCATGACCTCACCGTTCACGGCAAGGGCGAACCGATCGGCGAGCGCATCATCGTGCACGGCCATGTGCTCGATGAAGACGGCCGCGGCGTGCCGAACACGCTGGTCGAACTCTGGCAGGCCAATTCCTGCGGCCGCTATGTCCACGTCGTCGACCAGCATCCCGCGCCGCTCGATCCGAATTTCACCGGCGCCGGCCGCGCGCAAACGGACGCGCAAGGCTACTATCGCTTCGTCACCATCAAGCCCGGCGCCTATCCCTGGGGCAATCACCACAACGCCTGGCGGCCAGCCCATATCCACTTCTCGGTGTTCGGCCACTCCTTCGTCTCGCGCCTGGTGACGCAGATGTATTTCCCCGGCGATCCGCTATTCCCGTTCGATCCGATCTTCAACTCGGTCACCGACGAGAAGGCGCGCAACCGGATGATCTCGTCATTCGATCTGGAGAACACCAAGCCGGATTGGGCGCTGTGCTACCGCTTCAACATTGTGCTGCGCGGGCGCAACGCCACGCCGATGGAGAACAGTTAAGTGCCTCAGACCAAACCGGACGGCATTACCCCGTCGCAGACCGTCGGTCCGTATTTCGCCTATGGCCTGACGCCGAATGGCAAATACGACTGGAACGATGCGTTCAACAACAATCTGGTGACGCCGGACACCTCGGGCGAGCGCATTCGCGTCGAGGGCACGGTGTTCGACGGCGACGGCGTGCCGGTGCCGGACTGCATGCTGGAGATCTGGCAGGCGGACGCGCAGGGCCGGTTCTCCGATCCGCAGGACAAGCGGGCATTGCCGAATACGTCATTCAAGGGATTCGGCCGCATCGGCACCGATGCCAAAGGCGGCTATGCGTTCGACACGATCAAGCCGGGCGTGGTGCCCGATCCCGACGGCAAGCCGCAGGCGCCACATATCGTGCTTGCGGTGTTCGCACGTGGCATGCTCCTGCATAATTACTCGCGAATTTATTTCGACGGCGAGGCGGCCAATGCCGCCGATCCGGTGCTGGCGCTGGTCCCGGCCGAGCGCCGCTCCACGCTGATCGCGACGCGCCAACCGGGCAGCGGCAATGCGATCTATCGTTTCGACATCCATCTGCAGGGCGATAACGAGACGGTGTTCTTCGACGTGTAGCCGCGACTGCATCGCAGGAGCGGCGCGACAGGCAAGACTTCGCACATGATGACGCTTCGCCAGGTCGAGGTGATCCGCGCCGTGATGGTGACCGGCACGATCGGCGGAGCTGCGAGACTTCTGAACGTATCCGCGCCGGGCATCAGCCGGCTGGTGAAATATACCGAGAAGTCGCTGGGCGTCCGCTTCTTCCAGCGTCAGAACGGGCGCTATTTCCCGACAGCGGAAGCCCGCAACATCTTCGAGCAGATCAACGGCGTCTACGAGAAGATGGACGATCTCTCCGAGATCATCTCCAAGATCGGACGCGGCGATCTGTCCGAACTGCGCATCGGCTCGGTGCCGAGCATCTCGCAGGTGATGGTGCCGCGCGCGATCGAGCGGGTGCGGCGCCGCTATCCCGAATTGCGGATCGACATCAACATCCTCAAAATCGAGGAAGCCGTCGACTACCTGTTGCTCGGCCGCGGCGATTGCGTCGCCATGAGCTACCGGCTCGAGCATCCCGGGCTGGATTTCCTGCCGCTGGCGTCGGGAGAATTGTTCTGCATCGTGCCGGCGGGGCATGAGCTTGCCGGGTGCAAGCAGGTCTCGGCCAAAGAGATCATCCGCTATCCGCTGATCGGCATCGATCCCAACGATCCCTATGGACGGATCATGGCGGAGATATTTGCGCGCAACAAACTCGACTACGACATCACCATCCGCGCCCGCTTCGGCACCACGGTGTGCGCGCTGGTGAAAGCCGGCCTCGGCATCGCCGTGATCGACCAGTTTACCGTCGCGCATGGCGGCTATCCCGGCGTCGAACTATTGAAGATCGTCGAGCCGACCAGGTTCGACACCTACATCGCGGTAAAGCGTGGCGCTCCGCTGTCGCTGCACATCGAGCATTTTATCGACTGCCTGCGCTCGGAAATGCGGGCGGTGGGGCCGGGCAAGGCGGCGCTGCGAAAGCCCGATCCCAAGCCGCGCAAGAAATAACATGATGTTATCTATCCGGCATAAATGGGTAATTGTGTTAGGTAGGCAAAGCGCTATCGTTCGGCCGGATCGGGACGTTCCCGAGCCGTCCGCTGGCCCTTACCCGCATTTGCGCCCGACGACGAGATCATGAGCCCTGCCGCCCGCCCGATTGCTCCGGCCGATCGCCGTTTCCTCACCGGCCTGATCGGCGCGCCGATTGCGCATTCAGCATCGCCGGCGATGCATGAGCGGGCCGCCGAAGCGCTCGGCGCTCATTGCCACTACCAGCTTATCGAAGTTGCCGGTGCAGGCCGCGAAGAATTGCGGTTGCTGCTCGACGGCGTGCGGCGCCTCGGCTTTGCGGGCGTCAACGTCACCTTCCCGTACAAGGAAGCGGTGGTTTCCCTGCTCGACGAATTGTCGCCCGGTGCGCGCGCGATCGGCGCCGTCAACACCGTCGTGGTCCGGGATCACCGGCTGATCGGGCACAACACCGACACAACGGGATTTGCCCGGGCGATCACCGAACTCGTCCGCGATCCCGCGCAGAGCATTGTCGCGGTGATCGGCGCGGGCGGTGTCGGCAAGGCGATCGCGTTTGCGCTTGCCGGCATTGGCGTGGCGGAAATCAGGATCTTCGACACTTATGCAGCCAAGGCAACGCAACTTGCCGGCCTGATCGAGAGCCGTGGCAGCACAAAGGTTGCCGATAGCGTCGAGGAAGCCATGCGCGGCGTCAGCGGCGTGGTCAATGGCTCGCCGGTCGGCATGCTGCCGAACCGTCGCACGCCTGTGCCGGATGCGCTGCTGCACAGGGATATTTGGGTGGCGGACGCGGTCTACACGCCGCTCTGGACGCCGCTGTTGAATGCCGCCAAAGCGAAGGGCGCCGAGGTCATGACCGGACGCGAGCTCGCGATCTACCAGGCGGCGGACGCCTTCGAACTGTTCACGGGACTGAAGCCATCGGCCGTCGAGATGGGAAATGCATTCGACGCCGTGATGGCCAAACGCTACGCTAAAGTGAATGCAGCGTAACAGCACGGCCGCTTACAAGGCCGTCTTTTTGAAACAACAAGAGGGGATGGAAATGAGATCTGGAATCTTTGCCGGGCTATTGCTCGCTACCGTATCGGCCGCAACCGCATTTGCGCAGGGAGCACCGATCAAGCTCGCCGATGTCGCCGAACTGTCGGGCGGCGGCGCCACCGTTGGCAACAACTGGAAAAACGGCATCGATCTCGCGATCGAGGAGATCAACGCCAAGGGCGGCGTGCTCGGCCGCAAGCTCGAAGTCACGCATGCGGATTCGCAATCGAATCCCGGCGTTGCCCGCGCGCAGGTGCAGAAGGCGCTCGACAATGAGCCCTACGTCCTGCTCGGGCCCGGCTACTCGGGCTCGGTCAAGGTTACCTCGCCGCTCGCCGCGGAAGCCGGCATCACCCAGATCATGGGTGGCGAGGCGGCTGAACTGACACAGGGCGGCAACAAGTTTCTGTTCCGCACCTCGTTCGGCCAGCAATCCTCGATGCCAAAAGTCGCGAAGTACATCAACGATGAGCTGAAGGCCAAATCGGTCGCGATCGTCTGGGTCAACAACGACTTCGGCAAAGGCGGACGCGACGTCATCACTAAGGAATTCGCCAAATACAACATCAAGGTCGCGGCAGACCTTTCCACCGAAGCGGGACAGGCCGATTTCGCCGCCGACGTCAGCAAGATCAAGGCCGCGGCGCCCGATGCGGTCTTCGTCTACCTCAACGAGGAAGAAAGCGCGCGCATCCTGAAAGAGCTGAAGCGCCAGGCAGTCGCTGCGCCGCTGGTGGGCGAGACTACCCTGGTTGGTCAAAAGGTCGTCGAACTGGCTGGAGACGCGGCCAACGGCGCGCGCGGCCACGTCGGGCTTACCACCGACGCACCCGTCGATCTGGTCAAGGCCTTCCGGGAAAAGTTCGTCAAGAAGTACAACTACGTGCCCGATCACAACGGACTCAAGGGCTATCTCGCGATCTACATGGTCAAGGCGACCACCGAGAAGATGGGCAAGGTCGACGCCAAAAAATTCGCCGATACGCTTCACGGCCTCACCATCAAGGCCGCGAGCGAGCCCGGCATCCTGATGGATGTGACTTTCGATGAGAAAGGCGACATCGATCGCCAGGGATTCCTGGTCGAGATCGTCGAGGGCAAGCAGGTCGTCAAGCAGGTGCTGCCGAAGCTGAATTGAGTTACGGCGACGGTGGCGCGCGGAGGGGCGCGTCACCGCCGCGATCAGAAATTTCGAAACAGCATTGATATCGTCCGCGTCTGACGGGTGAGGGAGAAGCATGTCCAATCTGCTCGATCTGCTCGTGGCAGGCCTAGCGACCGGGGCGATCTATGCCCTTGTCGCCGTCGGTTTCACGCTGCTGTGGCAGACGTCGCAAACCATCAATTTCGCGCAAGGCGAATTCGTGATGCTGCCGGCGTTCCTGATGCTGGCGGTAATGCATGCGGGCGCGCCGTTCTGGCTCGCCATCATCCTTGGCATCCTGCTGTCGCTGCTGCTGTTGGGGCTCGGCTTTAAGCTGCTGCTGGTCGACCCGATGCTGCGGCACGGCGTGCTGCCACTCGCGATCGCAACCATGGCGCTCGCGATCGGCATGAAAGAGGCGGTGAAGCAGTTCTTCAGCGCGGAAGCCTCGCCGTTCCCCTCTATCGTGCCGGTCGGTGATGTCTGGATCCTCGGCCGCGTGGTCTCGTTGCAGAGCCTCGGCGTGCTCGCACTTGCGATCGCCGTGGTGATCGGCCTGACTGCGCTTTTGAACCGCACGTCGATCGGTCACCAGATGCAAGCGACCGCACAGAATCCGACGGTTGCCCGCATCATCGGCGTGCCGGTCGAACGCATGATCCTGCTGACGTTCCTGATCAACGCGTTTCTGGTGGCCTTGGCGTCGCTGCTGATTACCCCGATTTATCTGGCGAAATTCTCCTCCGGCGAAGTGCTGGGGCAGGCGGCGTTCATCGCGGCGATCGTCGGCGGCTTCAACCAGGTGCGCGGCGCCATTGCCGGTGGGCTGTTGATCGGCGTCGTCGACAATCTGGCGGCGGCCTATGTATCGACGCAGTACCGTGCCGCGGTGCCGTTGATCCTGCTGATCGTCATCATCCTGTTTCGTCCGCAGGGGCTGCTCGGCCGGCCCGAGGAGCGCACGGTATGACCGCAATCGGAAAATACTGGCGTATTGCCCTCGGCGTTGCCGTCATCGCGGCGCTGATCATCGTGCCGATGAATTTCAACCGCTATGGCCTGTATATCCTCAGCCAATGGACGGTGATGACGATTGCCGCAATGGGGCTCAATCTGACGCTGGGATATGCCGGCCAGGTTTCGCTGGCGCAGGGCGCCTTCGTCGGCATCGGCGCCTACGCGGCAGCGATCATGACCACGCAGGGCATGCCGCTGATTGCGGCGCTCGGCGTTGCGATCGTGCTGTGTTTTGCGATCGGATGGATCCTGGGCTATCCGGCGCTGCGCGTGCAGCACCATTACCTTGCCTTCGTGACGCTGGCGTTCTCGACGCTGGCCTTCCTGGTGTTCCGCAACGAGGACTGGCTCACCAAGGGCATCTACGGCATCTCCAATATTCCGCGGCCGAATGTCCTTGGCTTCGCGACCAACCGGCCGCTGCCGTTCTATTATTTCTGCCTCGGCTCGCTCGGCATCGTCTCGCTGGCGATGTGGTGGCTGATCCGCTCGCCCTGGGGCCGCGCGTTCGTGGCGCTGCGCGAAAATCCGGTGCGGGCGCTATCGCTCGGCATCGACACGCGCCGCTATACGCTGATGGCGTTCGCAATCGGGTCGGCGCTTGGCGGCGTCGCCGGCACGCTTTATGCGCCGCTGACGCAATATATCGATCCGGTTCCGTTCAACCTCTCGCTCTCGCTCGATCTATTGATGATGGTGATCGTCGGCGGCTCCGGATTCTTCTTCGGGCCGTTCCTCGGCGCAATGATTGCGGTG
Source organism: Bradyrhizobium sp. AZCC 1721 (assembly GCF_036924715.1). Lineage (NCBI taxonomy): Bacteria > Pseudomonadati > Pseudomonadota > Alphaproteobacteria > Hyphomicrobiales > Nitrobacteraceae > Bradyrhizobium > Bradyrhizobium sp. AZCC 1721. Next base: position 469,420 of record NZ_JAZHSB010000001.1, read on the forward strand.
CTGCTGCCGGAATGGCTGCGCTTCACGCAAGGCTACTATTTGATGCTCTATGCGGTCGCCGTGATGCTGCTTCTGATCTACTCGCCGACCGGCATTCTCGGCATCCTCGACCGCTATCTGACCGAGCGTCGCACCAAGGCGGCGTCCGCCTTGCGGGCAGTGGCTAAATCCCGGCTGGAGACGGCACCATGACCGCAGTCCTCGAAGTCAGCAACATCAAGAAGAGTTTTGGGGGCATCAAGGCGGTCGACGGCGTCAGCTTCGACGTGCAGGAGGGCGAGATCCTCGGGCTGATCGGCCCGAACGGCTGCGGCAAGTCCACGCTGTTCAACTGCATCCTCGGGCAACTCACGCCGACCGATGGCGAGGTAAAGGTCGACGGCAAAACCGTCACGGGATTGCGGCCGTCCGAGCTGAATCGTCTGGGCGTCAGCCGCACCTTCCAGCTTCTGCAGGTATTCCCGAAACTCTCGGTGCGCGAAAACCTGATCCTTGCCGGCCAGGAGCATCAGGGCAACATGGTGTCGCGGCTGTTCGGCCCCTCCGATGCCGGGCTGAGCGCGGCGGCCGACCAGATCATCGGCTTCTTCAAGCTCGACCATCTCGCCACCGAAGCCGCAGGCGGGCTGTCGTACGGCCAGCAAAAGCTGCTCGACGCCGCGATGGCGTTCATGGGTGGCCCGCGGCTGGTGCTGCTCGATGAACCGGCCGGCGGCGTCAACCTCACCATGCTCGGGGATCTCAAGGAACGGCTGGCGGCGATCAACCGCGAGAAGCGCGCCACCTTCGTCGTGATCGAGCACAACATGGAATTCGTGATGTCGCTATGCACGCGCGTGATGGTGATGGCGGAAGGCAGACTGCTGGCGATGGGCACGCCTGGCGAAGTCCGCGCCAATCCCGCCGTCATCGAAGCCTATCTCGGCCACTAAAGGGATCGATCCATGAGCGATGCTATCCTGGATGTTCAAGGCCTCATCGGCGGCTATGGCAAGATGACGATTCTCAACGGCACCAGTTTTTCGGTGCCGGCGGGCTCCATCACCACCGTAATCGGCCCGAATGGCGCTGGAAAATCCACCGTGTTCAAGGCGATCTTCGGGCTGTTGAAGCTGCGTGAAGGCAGGATCGTATTCAAAGGGCGGGACGTTACCGGGCTGAGCCAACGCGAATTGCTGACGTCAGGCATCTGCTATGTGCCGCAGGGACGCAACATCTTCCCCGAATTGTCGGTGCGCGACAACATCCAGCTCGGCGCCGTCGTCGCCGGGCGGGACATCACCGATCTGCCCGCGCGAATCGAGGCGGCGCTCGACAAGTTTCCGGCGCTGCGCAGAAGGGCAGCGCAGCAGGCGTCCACGCTGTCGGGCGGCGAGCAGAAGCAGCTCGAGATCGTCCGCGGCCTGCTGCTCAACCCGCAACTGGTGCTGATCGACGAGCCCTCGATCGGGCTGTCGCCGCTGATGGTGCAGCAGACCTTCAACATGCTGAAGGAATTGCGCGACCGCGGCGTGTCGATCCTGATGATCGAGCAGAATGCGCGCTCGGCGCTGGAGATTTCAGATTACGGCATCGTGCTCGAACTCGGCCAGACCCGGCTCGTCGACAAAGCGGAGCGGGTGCTGAACGATCCCCGCATCGGGCAATTGTTCCTGGGTGGCGCCATGACGGAAACTGCAGCATGAACCAGCGCTCGATCGCTACCGTTTCGCTCAGTGGCGCGCTCGACGAAAAGCTGCGGGCGATCGCTGCATCCGGATTCGACGCCGTCGAGATCTTCGAGAACGACCTCTTGTCGTTCGCAGGCAGCCCGCGCGACGTCGGCCAGATGTGCCGGGATCTCGGGCTGTCGATCTGCGCCTTCCAGCCATTTCGCGACTTCGAGGGCATGCCGGAGCCGCAGCGAGGGCGCAATTTCGCCCGCGCCGAGCGCAAGTTCGACTTGATGCAGGAATTGCAGACCGACTTGATGCTGATCTGCAGCAACATCTCGCCGGCCTCGATCGGCGGCATCGACCGCGCGGCGGCCGATTTTCGCGAACTGGGTGAACGGGCCGCCGCGCGAGGCTTGCGCGTCGGCTATGAGGCGCTCGCCTGGGGACTTCACGTCAACGATTATCGTGACGCCTGGGAGATCGTGCGGCGCGCCGACCACAAATCGATCGGCATCATCCTCGATAGCTTTCATGCGCTGGCGCCGTCGTTCCCGACGCTGCCGATTCAATCGATCCCGGCCGACAAGATCTTTCTGGTGCAGCTCGCCGACGCGCCGAAACTCGGCCTCGACGTACTGTCCTGGAGCCGGCACTTCCGCTGCTTCCCGGGGCAGGGTGACCTGCCGGTCGCGCGCTTCGTGGAAGACGTGCTCGCTACCGACTATGCCGGCCCGCTGTCGCTGGAAATATTCAACGACCAGTTTCGCGCGGGCTCGGCGGTGCGCACCGCGACCGACGGGCTACGCTCGCTGATCCTGCTCGAGGATGACGTCCGTAGCGCCGCCTCGAGCGCTCCGGCAAAGCCACTGCCGCCGAAGGCGCGCAGCCGCGGCGTCGGCTTCATCGAATTCGCCGTCAGTGAAGAGAAAGCCAGCGACCTCGCGGCGCTGTTCGGCCAACTCGGCTTTCGCAAGACGGGAGCGCATCGCAGCAAGGACGTCGAGCGTTGGTCGCAGGGCCATATCGATCTCGTGATCAATTGCGAGCCTGATAGCTTTGCGCATTCGCATTTTGTCGCGCACGGTCCCGGGGTCTGCGCTATCGCTGTTGATGTCGATGACGCCGGCAGCACCATGGCGCGCGCCGAAGCGCTGCAGGCGCGCACCTTCTATCAGCCGGTAGGGCCGGGCGAGCTTGAAATCCCGGCGATCCGCGGCGTCGGCGGCAGTCTGCTGTATTTTCGGGAGCAAGCCGGCAAGAACTGGGAGCTCGATTTCGAGCCGCTGCGCAGCGATGCGGCTACCGATCGTCTCGACGCCGTCGACCACATCTCGCAATCGATGCCCTACGATGAGATGCTGTCGTGGCTATTATTCTATACCGGCATTCTCGATCTGAAGCGTCTGCCTCAGTTCGAGATCGCCGATCCGGTCGGCCTGGTGCAGAGCCAGGCGCTGATCAACGCCAACGAAAACCTGCGGGTGGTTCTGAACGGTTCATCGGCGACACGCACGCTGTCGGCCCGCTTCATCCACGAATTCTTCGGCTCCGGCGTCCAGCACGTCGCGTTCTCCTGCCGCGATATCTTTGCAGCCGTGGCCGACATGCGCGCGCGGGGTGCAGATTTCCTGAAGATTCCCGACAATTACTACGACGATATCGAGGCCAAATACGGCCTCGACGCCACGACGATGGCGGCGCTGCGCGACAATCAGATTCTCTACGATCGCGAAGGCGAGGGCGAATTCTTCCAGGCCTATACCCATGCCTTCGACGAGCGGTTTTTCTTCGAGATCGTCGAGCGGCGCGACTATCATGGCTTCGGCGCTGCCAACGCCGCGATCAGGCTCGCCGCCCAGACCCGGGAATCCCGGCCGTTCACCATGCCACGGGCTTGAGCGGCCGCGAATTCTGCGGCCACAAGAAACCCGCGGGAACGCGCGCGGCTTCGGAAAGTTCACCTCTGGGAAGGTTGTCGACGCCTTCCGGAGGATCATGACCGATGAAGCGGGGGTCGGCCCGGCTGGCATTGTGGGTTATTCCCGTCGTGGTGCTGACGGCCACGTTGGCCGAGGCGGCCGAAGACGCCACGCGTCCCTCCGAATTCATCCTGATCCTTCAGATCGTGCTGTTGATCACGATCGGCCGCGGGCTCGGCGAGATCATGCAGCGGATCGGCCAGCCGTCGGTGATCGGCGAACTGCTCGCAGGGCTGCTGCTCGGCCCGTCGCTGTTCGGATGGGTCTGGCCCTCGGCGCACGCAGCGATTTTTCCGCCCTCCGCTGAGCAGAAGGCCCTGATCGAAGGTCTCGCCCAGTTCGGCATTCTGTTGTTGCTGCTGCTGACGGGAATGGAAACCGATCTGAAACTGGTCAGGAAAGTCGGCAGGGCCGCGATCATCGTTTCCATCGCCGGCATCGTCGTTCCCTTCCTGTGCGGCTTTTTGCTCGGGCAAATCCTGCCCGATAGCCTGCTTCCGCATCCGGAGGCACGCCTGGTCGCCTCGGTGTTCCTGGGCACGGCGCTATCGATTTCTTCGGTGAAGATTGTCGCCGTCGTCGTTCGCGAGATGAATTTCATGCGCCGCAATGTCGGCCAGATCATCATCGCGACGGCGATCATCGATGACACGATCGGCTGGATCATCATTGCGGTGATCTTCAGCCTTGCCGCGCAGGGCACGTTCGACCTGGTCTCGGTGGGGCAGGCGGTGCTGGGGACGCTGATCTTCCTGGCCATCAGTTTCACGATCGGGCGGCGGCTGGCATTTCGGTTGATTCGCTGGGCCAACGATACGCTGGTCAGCGCCTCCGCCGTGATCACGGTGATCCTCCTGCTGATGGGCGGCATGGCCCTGATCACCCATGCGATCGGCGTGCACACAGTGCTCGGCGCGTTTGTCGCCGGCGTGCTGGTCGGCGAATCGCCGATCCTGACCCGGCAGATCGACGAGCGATTGCGCGGGCTGATCACCAGCCTGTTCATGCCGGTATTCTTCGGTCTGGCGGGATTGAACGCGGACCTGACGGTTCTGAAGGATCCGAATTTGCTATCGCTCACGGCGCTGCTGGTGCTGATTGCAAGCATTGGAAAATTCGGCGGCGCCTACGTCGGCGGCAGTCTCAGCGGAATGAACCGCTACGAGTGCTTTGCGCTGGCAAGCGGCATGAATGCGCGAGGGTCGACGGAGGTCATCATCGCCAGCATCGGCCTTTCCATGGGCGTGCTGAGCCAGAACCTGTTCTCTATGATCGTCACCATGGCGATCCTGACCACCATCGCCATGCCGCCGATGCTGCGCGCTGCGCTGTCGCGGCTTCCCATGAAGGCGGACGAGAAGGAGAGGCTTGAACGAGAGGAACTGGAAGAGAAAGGATTTACCGCAAATCTGGAGCGTTTGCTGCTCGCGGTGGACGAGAGTGCCAACGCGAAGTTTGCATCCCATCTCGCCGGCCTCCTCGCGGGCGCGCGGGGTATTCCGATCACCGTGCTGCATATCGGCGCCCGTGCGAAGCGTCAGGAAAGAAAGCGCGACGAGGAAGAAAGCCCTGAAAGCGCGGTGAGGAGCGCGGCAAGGAGCATCGTCGATTCCGGCCCGGACGAGGCCGCGCGTGAGATCGACGTCACGACGCGCGCCAAGAGCAAAAGGCCGGCGGATGCCGTCATCGACGAGGCCCGGAAGGGGTTCGATCTGCTGATTGTCGGAATGGAAAAGGTGATCGGGACCAGGAACGGGTTTGATGAAAGAATCGAGAACGCTACATCAGGCTTCGATGGCCCGCTCGCCATCGTCGCCGCGAGGGGCAGCCATCTCAAGCAGCCCGCGGCAAGCTCTTCATTCAGGATTCTGGTCCCCGTGTCGGGTAGCGGCATCTCGCGCCGGGGTGCCGAAGTGGCAATTGCGCTGGCCCGTCCGGGTTCGACATCGGTCCGGTTCATCCATGTCGCTACGACCAGGGATCGGGGAGGACGTGGCGCTGCCAATATTTCATTGCCGCAACGGGAGGCGATCCTGAAAGCCGCCGGTTCGCTTGCTGCACATTATGGCATCGAGGCAACGACGGCGATCCGCGCCGGCGTATCACCCGAGCACGCAATCCTTCGCGAAATCGAAAGCAGCGGCGCTGATCTGGTTGTCCTGGGAGTCGACCGCATACAAGGCGAGACTCTCAGCTTTGGAGGCGTTGCATCTGCCGTTCTGAAGAACTCGAGCGCCTCGGTCTTGCTGATATCAACCTAAGTAGCCGGCCGGAACAAAGGTCAAGAACCGGCCGCGTGTCCAACGCGGGCGGTGAGCCCATGGCTGCCCGGTTTCCAGATTTCATCATTGACATAACAGAAGAGTTATATAATAGGTCAGTTATATAACTGACTTGAGATCCACGATGGCGAACCTTGATGCTGCCTTTTCCGCGCTGGCCGACCCGACCCGCCGGGCGATCCTGGCGCGCCTTGCGCTAGGCGAGGCCACCGTCATGGAATTGGCTGAGCCGTTCGAGATGACGCAGCCCGCCATCTCCCGCCACCTCAAGGTCCTCGAAGGCGCCGGCCTTATTCTGCGCCGCGTCGAAGGCACGAAACGGCCATGCCGGCTGGCGCCTGCGGCGGTCGCCGAGATCGACCAATGGCTTGCGATGCTGCGGCAGACGCTCGCGGCAAACTACAACCGGTTGGACGACGTGCTGGCCGAAATGAAAACCAAAGAGTGAAAGGCAATCCCATGAGTAAGTTGACGCTAAAGACCGAAGGCGACACCCACGTCGTGGTTACCAGGCGGTTTACCGCCACGCCGGAGGCGGTGTTTCGCGCGCACACCGAGCCGGCGCTGATCCAGAAGTGGCTGCTTGGTCCGGAAGGCTGGACGATGCCGGTCTGCGTCAACGAGGCACGCCCGGGCGGCAAGATCCGGTACGAATGGAGTGACGGCAAGGGCGGCGGCTTCCACCTGACCGGCGAATTTATCGAGGTGGTGCCGTTTAGCCGCCTCGTACATGTCGAACGGATGCATCTGCCGGACCCGACACCTGACAATCACGTCGAAACCAACTTCGCGCCGGACGGCGCCGGCACCTTGATGACCATGCGAATGACGCTGCCAGATGCTGCGACGCGGACCATGATGCTGTCGAGCGGCATGGAGCAGGGAATGGAAGCGAGCTACGTCCGGCTCGAGAGCTTCATCAATTCGCTCCCTCGCGCCTAGCTGCCGACGCATCAGCAGCGACGCTCATCCCAGCAACATTTCAATGAGGACACGCCGTGATCGAACCACTTCGTATTCTTCAAACCACCCCGCAGCTCACGGCCTCCATCCCGATCAAGGTGCCGCGCGAGGACGTTCGCAAGGTGATGGGACCCGGGCTCGCCGAATTGAAGGCTGCCGTCGCCGCACAGAACGTCGCAGTCATCGGGCCATGGTTCACACACCATATCCGCAACCCCGGCGAAGTCTTCGATTTCGAGATATGCCTTCCGGTCGCCACGCCCGTGGCGCCGGTCAATCGCATGAAGCCAGGGCAATGGCCCGCCATGAATATCGCCCAAACCACCTATCATGGCGGCTATGAAGGCCTCGGCAGCGCCTGGGGCGAATTCCTCGGCGCCATCAAGGCCGCAGGACACAAGACTGCAGACGGCCTTTATGAGTCCTATGCGGTTGGTCCGGACATGAGCGCTGATCCCTCTGCGTGGCGGACGGTGCTCAGCAAGGAATTGCTGGCGTCCTAGGTCCTACTCCATCACCGCATGATCCGGCGCGGTCGATTGTTGGCGCAGGGTTGCCTTGGACGAGCCGATCATGATGGCGAGCGGGATGGCGCAGGCGGTGAAGATCATCACGAGCTGGTAGTCGTACGAGAACGCGATGATCTGCGCCTGTATTTTCACCATCATCTCCGCCATGGCGCGGCCCTTGTCGGTGGCGAGATCGATCATGCCGCTCACGGCGGGCATCTGCAGGGCGTGATTGAAGGGGTTGATATGCTCCGACAGGACCGCGTAGGTGTAGCGCGTGCCTTGCGTCAGTTGCGAGATCACGAGCGATATCCCGATCGAGCTGGCGACATTGCGCATCAAGGTCAGCATCGAGGTGCCGTCGGTGCGCAGATGATTGGGTAGCGTCAGGAACGCCACCGTGGAGAGCGGCACGAATACCAACCCGAAGCCAAAGCCCTGGACCACGCTGATGATCACGATCTCGGTCACGCCGGTCTGGTCGGTCCAGGCAGTCATGTAGAACAGCGACAGGCAGGTGATGCCGAGCCCCGAGACGATCAGCGTCCGCGCTTCGATATGGCGCATCATGCGGCCGACCAGCATCATAGCCACGAACGTGCCGCAGCCGCGGCTTGCCAGCAGAAGGCCCGCGGTAATGATCGGATAGCCGATCACGTTTTGCAGGAACGGTGATGACAGCGCCATGGTCGAGAACAGCACCAGCCCCATCACGGCCATGAACACGCAGCCGCCGACGAAATTCTTGTCCTTGAACAGTGCGAACTGGATAAACGGATGTTGCGTCGTTAGCGAATGCGCCAGGAAATAATAGAAGCCGACGGCTGATATAATGAACTCGGCGATGATCTCGTTGGATTCCAGCCAGCCGAGCTGCTCGCCGCGGTCGAGCGCGAGCTGCAGCGCGCCGATCGCGATTGCGAGCGCGGTGAAGCCGAACCAGTCAAACCGCAGCTCGAGGTCCTTCTTGGTCTCGTCCATGAAGATGACGAGGCCAAGCACGGTGATAATGCCGAACGGCAGGTTAACGAAGAACACCCAGTGCCAGGAATAGGTTTCCGTCAGCCAGGCGCCGAGCGACGGGCCCATGATCGGCCCCATCATCACCCCCATGCCCCAGATCGCCATCGCCTTCGCGCGTTCGTGCAGTGCGTAGGAATCGAGCATCACGGCCTGCGACAGTGGCACCAGCGCCGCGCCGAACACGCCTTGCAACAGACGAAACACCACCATCTGGCCGATGTCCTGCGCCAATCCGCATAACACCGAGGCGATGGTGAAGCCGGCCGAACAGATGATGAAGATGCGCTTGCTGCCGAAGCGGTTGGCGATCCACCCGACCGGCGCGGTCATGATCGCGGCAGCGACGATATAGGACGTCAGCACCCAGTTGATCTGGTCCTGCGACGCGGACAGCGTGCCCTGCATGTAGGGCAGCGCGACGTTGGCGATCGTCGTGTCCAGTGCCTGCATGATCGTCGCCGTCATGGCGCAGATCGTCACCATGTTCCGGCGCAGGCCCGGAACGGATGCCGATGGCTGGCCCGGCGTCGCCATGGCGCTAATCGTGGTCCTGGTTCGCCGTCGCCGGCGAAAGGCCGAGCAGGGCTGAGAGCGAGCGCCGATGGTTGGTGTCGATGGTGGCGTAGACGCTCATGCCGGCCTTCAGCTTGCGGACGAATTTGTCGTTCTTGTCGAAATAGATCCGCACCGGCACGCGCTGCACCACCTTGACGAAATTGCCCGACGCGTTCTGCGGCGGCAGGATCGCAAACTGGGCACCGGTGCCGGGCGAGAGCGAGCCGACCGTACCCTTGAAGGGGTGATTGGGGAACGCATCGACCTCGAGCGTCACGGACTGGCCGACCGCGACATAGGTGAAATCTGATTCCTTCGGGTTGGCGTCGACCCACGGGTTCGAGGTGTCGATGATACTGAACACCGGCGTACCAGCCGTGACGAAGCGGCCGAGCTGGATCTGCTCGACCTGCGTGGCGATGCCGGCCATCGGCGCGCGCATCACGGTGTGGTCGAGATTGCGCTGGGCCTGGTCGAGCGCCGCCTTGGCCTGGGCATAGGGCGGGAATTCCTCGAGCGGTAGATCGGGATTGCCGAGCAGTTGGGCCTTTGCGGTCGCAATCTTCTGCTGCAGCAACTGATACTGCGCGCTCGCGGTGACGAGGGCGGTCGACGCGTTATCGAGGTCAAGCTGCGAGCCGAAATTGTTCTTCACCAGCGAAGACTTGCGCTCCACGTCACGCCGCTTCAGGTCCATGCCCTGCTGCGAGAGTTCGCTCATCTGGCCATAGATTTTCAGGTCGGCGATCAGATTGTCATAGGTGACCTTGGCTTGCGCGAGGTTGGCCTTGGCCTGCGCCACGGCGAGGCGGAATGGCACCGGATCGATCTCAAACAGGATGTCGCCTGGATTGACCTGCTGGCCTTCCTTCACCACGACCTTCTCGATCTTGCCGGAGATGTCGGGCGTGATCAAAACCTTCTGCGCGCCGACATAGGCGTCGTCGGTGGTCACGTAGCGGCCACCGTTGAGATAGAACGTCACGCCGGCGACCAGCGCAACCAACGGCAACACCACCAACAGCAGGAAGCGTCGGTAGCGCCGCATGCCGGCCATCAGCCGGCGGCGCGGCTCGGCCGCGAGTTTCGGCCGTGACGGCGCCCCGGGGGCGCCCTTCTGCTCGGGCGGGAATTTGAGGACGGGATCAGCCATAGCGCTGCTCCTTTCTGGGAGGTTCGCCGGCCGGATTCTGGATCGCGTTGCGAACGTTTTCCTTGATCAGATCGAGTTGGTCGAGCAGGCGGTGGGCATCAGTGGGATTGATGCCGTCGAGCGCGGTCGCCGTCAGTTCGGAGCGAAGCCCGGCGAGCTTGCCGAGCAGCGGCCGCGCGGCCTTGCGCAGATACAGGCGGTTGACGCGCCGGTCATTCTCGTCGCCGCGGCGTTCGATCCAGCCATTGTCGCAGAGCTTGTCGATCAGCCGCGTCAGCGTGATCGGCTGCATTTCCATCAGTTCGGCAAGTTCCGACTGCTTGAGGCCCTCGGTGCGCTCGACCTTGGCCAGCACCGCCCATTGCGCACGGGTGATGCCGTAGCGCGCGGCCTGCCGGTCGGCATAGGCGCGCACCATCCGTTGCACCTCGCCAAGCGTAAACAGGAAGTTCATGTCCACGGAACCGCGCATGCCCAAGCCTCCATAAGCCTGCAATACAATAAGCTTGCTTATGAATTCTGCACGGCGAGTTAATAATGGCCTGATCCGCTTCCAGCACATGGCTGGGAGCCAATGCGTGCGCGGGCTTTAGGATTGGCCCTCAAACTGATACAAGGTCTGACATGAGCCTGACAAAGCCGACATTTCCTGCGCCCGGCCACGATCACGGCCGCTGCACTGCGGAAGCGATCGCGCATGCCGAACAGGTTTGCGCGCGGCGGGCGCAAAAATTTACCCCGATCCGGCGTCAGGTGCTGCAGGCGCTACTGTCGAGCCACCGCCCGCTCGGGGCCTATGAGGTGATCGACGAGCTCGCCAAATCGATGCCGCGGCCGGCGCCGATCACGGTCTACCGCGCGCTCGATTTCCTGATGGAAAACGGCCTGGTCCACCGCATCGAGAGCCGCAATGCGTTCCTTGCCTGCGCGCATGATCATGACGAGACCTCGATGGTGGCGTTTTTGATCTGCGAGCTCTGCGGCTCGGTCGGCGAAATCCCCGCAGCCCCTGTGGCGCAAAGCCTCAATGCGGCGGCGCGGGCCTCCGGATTTGCGCCAAAGCTCTCCGTCGTCGAGATCGCCGGCATCTGCGCGCATTGCCAAAAATAAGAAGCGGCGCCAAGCCGGCCACGAGGATAGATGTCATCCAAGCCAGTAGAACCTTCCGCCGGGCGTGCGCTCACCCCGGGCGCCATCGCCTTGATGCTGATGTTGTGCCTGAGCTGGGGTTTCAATCAGATTGCGGTGAAGCTAACGCTGCCCGATGTGCCGCCGATGCTGCAGGCCTTGATCCGCTCGGCCGGCGCGTTGCCGGTGATGCTGCTGGCCGGTTGGCTGCGCGGCGTAAAATTCTTCGAGCGTGACGGCTCGCTCGGCCCCGGCCTGCTGGCGGGCACGTTGTTCGGTATCGAATTCGTGCTGATCTTCAGCGGGCTGGTGTTCACATCGGCGTCGCGCGCCGCCGTGTTCCTGTACACCGCACCGTTCTTCGTCGCGCTCGGCTCCTACCAGTTTCTCGGCGAGCGGCTGAGCATGATGCAATGGGGCGGGCTGGGTCTCAGCTTTGCCGGTGTCGCGCTGGCGATCGGCGTGCCGCAGGCAAATGTCGACGCAAAAGTGTTGCTGGGCGACCTGCTGGTGGTCGGCGGCGGCGCGCTGTGGGGCGCGACCACCCTGATCGCCAAGGGCACGCGGCTTCGCAACGCAGCTCCGGAAAAGGCGCTCGGATATCAGGTGGCCGTATCGATCCCGATCCTGGGCTGCGCATCCCTGCTGTTCGGCGAGAAGATCACCCACATGCCGAGCGCGCTGTCGATCTCGCTGTTGGCTTATCAGGCGATCTGGGTGGTGGGCTGCACCTTCGTGCTGTGGTTCGCGCTGGTGAAGACCTATTCAGCCAGCAAACTATCGTCGTTCACCTTCGTCACGCCATTGTTCGGCGTCGTCGCCGCCTATTTCATCCTGCACGACACGCTGACCATTGCCTTCGGCGTTGCAGCGCTGCTTGTCATCGCCGGGCTCTATCTCGTCAACAAGCCGGATCCGAAGGTGGTGCCGGATCCGAACGTGCCGGCGTGATTCTTTCCGTCATTCCACAGGTACGCAAAGCACAAGCCCTTCACCGTCATTGCGAGCGAAGCGAAGCAATCCATCCTTCCGCGCGCGCTGAAAGATGGATTGCTTCGTCGCTGCCGCTCCTCGCAATGACGTGGAAGGAGTGCGGGTCTATGTTCTACCCCGTCTCGATCGGCAGCGACGCATCCTTGGCCCATTCGCCCATCGAGCCATCGTAAAGCGTGAGGTTGTCGTAACCGAGCTGGTAGAGCAGGAACAGGTCGACCGTCGCCGAAATGCCGCCGCCGCAATAGGCGACGACCCGCTTGTCCTTGGTGATGCCCTGCGCCTTGAATTTTGCTTCCGCCTCGCCAAGCGGGACGAACGCCGTGGTTTTCGGGTCGAGCAGTGTGGCCGCCGATACGTTGCAACTGCCGGGAACGCGGCCGGGCCGGCCATAGCGGCTGGGCTCGAGGCCTTTGTGAAATTGCGGGCCGAGCGCGTTGACGATGACGGTGCCTCGCTCGGACGTGGCGGCAAGCGTTTCGTGCTTGTCGACGAAGAAACCTGGCCTCGGATTGGCCGTGAATGTTGCCGGCTCGTATCCCTTCGCCGGCCCGGTTTCGAGCGGGCGTCCCTCGAACTTCCATTTGTCGAGACCGCCATCGAGCACCGCGACGTTCTCGAAGCCGAGCGATCTGAGCATCCACCAGAACCGCGTTGCCCACATAGGCGTGCCGATGCTGTACAGCACGACCCGGCTTTGATTTGAAACGCCATGGCGGCCGAACGCCCGTTCGAGCCGCGCCACATCCGGCATCATGAAGCGAAGTTCGGTATCGGGATCGGAGAACTCGCCCTGCAGATCGAGAAAGTCCGCGCCCGGAATATGTCCGGCCTCGAAGCTGTGCCGGCCCGGCACGGTGAGATAGGGTAGGCTGGAGCCTTCAGGGGCGGGTTCGAGGTAGGTGGTGCAATCGAACAGGCGCAGATCGGGCTGACTGAGAAGGTCAGTGAGTTCCGCCGTCGTGATCAGCTCGTTTCGCGCCGGCATACCCGCCTCCCATTATTTATGTTTCGGCAATGCTAGGGCTCGCATCGGGCCATGAAAAGGCCGCCAGACGCATGCTCGCCCTTTCAATTCGGCGATTCCTGTCCAATATAGCGGTTAACGAAGACTGAGGTCTTTTGCCCTGCTTTCGGCCGCTGCGGCTGGCCTAAGCTGTTGAACACACAAGATAAAAATCCGCTATGTGACAAGGCGCACACTGCCTTCGCCGCCCCCTTGGTACATGTCACCAAAACCTGATATTCGAGGCCCCATGAACAAGCCCGAAATAATCCCACAAGACGACGTCGCCGGCCCGAAGGCCCGGCACAAAACCACCCAGGTCATGGTCGGCAATGTTGCCGTCGGCGGAGGGGCGCCGATCGTCGTGCAGTCGATGACCAATACCGACACCGCCGATGTCGAAGGCACAATCGCGCAGGTCGCTGCGCTGTCGCGCGCCGGATCGGAGATGGTGCGCATCACGGTCGACCGCGAGGAAGCTGCTGCCGCTGTTCCGCACATCCGCGATGGCCTGCGCAAGCGCGGCATCACCACGCCCCTGATCGGTGATTTCCATTATATCGGCCACAAGCTGCTCGCCGAATATCCGGCATGTGCCGAAGCGCTCGACAAGTATCGCATCAATCCCGGCAATGTCGGCTTCAAGAACAAGCGCGACACGCAGTTCGCCGACATCATCGAGATCGCCAACAAGAACAACAAGCCGGTGCGCATCGGCGCCAATTGGGGTTCGCTCGATCAGGAGCTGCTGACCAAGCTGATGGACGAGAACACGGCCTCGGCCAACCCGCGCGATGCGCGCGCGGTGACGCGCGAGGCCATGGTGCAGTCGGCGCTGCTGTCGGCCGCCCGCGCGCAAGAGCTCGGCATGCCCAAGAACCGCATGATTTTGTCGGCAAAAGTTTCCGCCGTGCAGGATCTGATTGCGGTCTATCAGGAGCTGGCGCGCCGCTCGGATTATGCCATCCACCTCGGCCTCACCGAAGCCGGCATGGGATCGAAGGGCATCGTGGCTTCATCCGCCGCGCTCGGCATTCTGCTGCAGGACGGCATCGGCGACACCATCCGCATTTCGCTCACGCCTGAGCCCGGCGGCGACCGCACGCTGGAAGTTCAGGTCGCGCAGGAATTGCTGCAGACCATGGGCTTCCGCACCTTTGTGCCGCTGGTCGCGGCATGCCCGGGCTGCGGCCGCACCACCTCGACGACATTCCAGGAGCTGGCGCGCTCGATACAGGATTTCATCCGCGAAGAAATGCCGGCCTGGAAAACGCAATATCCCGGCGTCGAGCAGCTTAACGTCGCGGTGATGGGCTGCATCGTCAACGGCCCGGGCGAATCCAAGCACGCCAATATCGGCATCTCCCTGCCCGGCACCGGCGAAGCGCCGGCCGCGCCCGTGTTCGTCGACGGCAAGAAGTTCCGCACCCTGCGCGGGCCGACCATTGCCGCCGATTTCAAGGCGCTGGTGATCGATTACATCGATCAGCGCTACGGCAAGGGCAAAAAGACGCCCGAGAACGCGGTGACCGCGGCGGAGTAAGCTTTGTCGTCCCTGCGAACGCAGGGACCCATAACCACCAGCCTGCATTGTTGAAACGCAGCCGTCGCCCCGCGTACCATTCCGCCGGCCGCGGCGTATGGGCCCCTGCGTTCGCAGGGGCGACATGTTGAGGGGTTCTCGCCTCTATTCCGTCGTCCCCGCGAACGCGGGGACCCATAACCACAGGTTTTTGTGGTTTATGCCGCGCTGTAGCTCCAGCCCCTACAACAACAATCTCTTGTGGTTATGGGTCCCTGCGTTTCGCAGGAACGACGAGCTACGTGCATTGCACTTCGTCTCGCCTGAGCTACGATGCGTCCCAATCAAGAACGATTGGGAGAACGCCCATGTCATCGCTGTCCGGCAAGCAGGGACCGCGCTACCGGCACGTCGCCGACGAAGCCGAACCTTACGAGACCATTGCGGTCGAGAAACTCACACCGATCATCGGCGCGGAAATCTCCGGCGTTGATATCGGCAAGCTCGTCTCGGACGACGCGCGCTCCAACCGGCAGATGGACGAAATCCATCGCGCGCTCGCCGAAAACCTCGTCATCTTCTTTCGCGACCAGCATATCACTCCGCAGCAACATCTCGCTTTCGGGCGCAAGTTCGGTGAACTGCATGTGCATCCGGCGGCGCCCAACGAGGGCGACCCGGCGCTGATGAAGATCTATGCCGACAAGGATTCGCCGCGCGCCAATGGCGAGGGCTGGCACACCGACGTGTCCTGCGACGTCGAGCCGCCGATGGGGTCGATCCTCTACATCAAGCAATGCCCGCCACGCGGCGGCGATACGCTGTTTGCCAACATGTACGCCGCCTATGAGGCGCTGTCGGACCGAATGAAAACCTATCTCGACGGGCTGACCGCATTGCACGACGGCGAGCAGACCTATCGCGGGCTCTACGCCAACTATGGCGTCGCCGACCGGGTGGAATATCCGCGTGCCGAACACCCCGTGGTGCGCACGCATCCCGTCACCGGCAAGAAGGCGCTCTACGTCAATCGCGGCTTCACCCGCTATATTGTGGGTATTCCCCGCGACGAGAGCGATGCCATGCTCGCCTATCTCTACCAGCACGCGGAGAACCCGCTGTTCCAATGCCGCTTCCGCTGGACGGAAAACGCCATCGCGTTCTGGGACAATCGCTGCGCCCAGCACCGCGCGATGTGGGACTACTGGCCGCACACAAGATCGGGGACGCGCGTGACGGTGAAAGGGGAGCGGCCGGTTTAGAGGCGCGTTGACGTATCGCGCCCCCTGCGCCAAGTTCGGCCAAAAGCAACAACAAATCCCGGAGGACGCCCCATGCTCCGCGCCGAAGACAACAAATTCCTCACCGAGAGCGGCGCCGGCACCGGCATGGGTGAATTGCTGCGCCGCTTCTGGATTCCGGTGCTGCTGTCGGAAGAGTTACCTGAGGCCGACGGCCCGCCGAAGAAGATCGTCGTCATGGGCGAGGAGCTGCTCGCCTTCCGCGATACAAGCGGCGTGGTCGGCGTCATCGATCAATATTGCCCGCATCGCGGCGCCAATCTCTGGCTTGGCCGCAACGAGGAGTGCGGCATCCGCTGCGTCTATCACGGCTGGAAGTTCGACACCGACGGCCGCTGCGTCGACATGCCGACCTCCTATCCCGACCTCAACGCCAAGGACATGATCCGCATCAAGTCCTATCCGGTGCGCGAGTGGGGCGACATGATCTGGGCCTATATGGGTCCCGCCGAAGAGGTGCCCGAGCTGCCCGATCTGGAAATGGCGCTGGTGCCGCCCTCGCATCGCTACGTTTCGAAGAAATGGCAGGACTGCAACTGGGTGCAGGCACTGGAAGGCTCGATCGACACCGCGCATTTTACCTTCGCGCATCTCTCCTTCGAAAAGGAAGAGAACGAGATCCTCGATATCAAGAAGCACTTTGTGAATCCGCTTGTGCGCGTGGCCACCGATCACATGCGCTGGATCGCGGAAGATCCGCGCCCCGTCATCAAGATCAACCCGCATGACGCCGGGCTGACGATTGCCGGCGGGCGTCTCACCGGCAGCGATAGTATCTACTGGCGTATCGCCCAGTTCCTGATGCCGGTGCATGCCTATGCGCCGAGCGCGATGCCGGGCGAGAACATCTTTGGTCAGAGCTTTGTGCCGGTCACCGATACCAATTGCTGGATCTATACTTATGCCTGGAATCCGGAACGGCCGATTACGGATGCCGAGCGTGAGGCCTACGATCGCGGCAACGGCGTCATTGCGGAAGTCGACGAGAACTATGTGCCGCTGCGCAACAAGTCGAACAACTACCTGATCGATCGCAAGCTGCAGAAGACCCAAAGCTACACCGGCATCAAGGGCGTGTCCGAGCAGGACGCCGCCGTGCAGGACAGCCAGGGCCCGATCGCCGACCGCACGCGCGAACATCTCGGCCCGACCGACCTCGGCATCATGCATTTCCGCAAGCTCGTAATGGACGCCGCCCGGGCGCTGCAGAAGGGCGAGGCGCCGCCGCACCTGAAGCATCAGGACCGCTACGCCGTGCGCTCGGGCGCCTGCGTCACCAGCAAAACCAAGGACCTCACCGCTGTCATGATCGAGCGGTTCGGCGATGCGGCCGGCTATGTTGGCGGTCCCGGCAGGAACGCGGCGGCAGAGTAGGGGCAGGCCTGAGCAAATATTACTCGCGCAGATCGTAGCGGTAGGATTTCGAGACGATTTTCCAGCCGTCCCGCAGCTTCATCGCCACCAGATAGTCGGTGAAATAGCGCGGCGGCAACTGGCAGCGCACTTTGATGAAGGCGGTCTGATCATCCGAGCGATCGATCGTCACGATGAAATCCTCGCGCGGCTTTCCTTCAGCCTTGGCGGAGGGCCGCTTGCGTACCCGGTCGAGCCAGTCCGGTACGGTCAGCACCTGCAACTCGCCCTTCTCCAGCCAGCGCAAATCGGCGCTTGCGTCGAAGATCGCGCCGAGCTTGTCGGCATCGCCCTCATAAAGGCCATCGAAATAGGTCTGCACCACGGCTTCGACGGTCGATCGGTCTGAGCTCACGGCTATTCCTCCCGGACAAGACAGAAATCATTCGGGGTGAATTTAGTCATGGACCGGCGGATTGCGCTATTGAGAAAAGGCGAACGCTCGCATCGTTGCCGAGGAATGCAACTGTCCCGCGGGCTGCGCCGGGAACCCCGGTGGAAACGGGCAATAGCGGTGGCCGAACCTGCGGGCCTGTTCGCCTGACTAAGAATATAGCGAGGGGCGCGATTCACGTCTCCGTGGTTCGTGACCTAACTCACAAAGCCCGCCTGATCCTTCTGATAGGCAGACCGGTGTGGTAAAAAAGTACGAGGCTCCGGAGGAGTCATGATGATGTCTGGATCGCTAAAATTGTGCCGATGGGCACTTGCAGCCGCCGCCTTCCTGCTGGTGAGCGAGCCGGCCTTTGCCGAGAAGCGCGTCGCGCTGATCCTCGGCAATTCCGCCTACCAGAATGTCGCACCCCTCACCAACCCGGTTAACGACAGTTCCAAAATCGCGGCAACGCTGAAGGACGCCGGTTTTGACGTCGTCGATTCCCGCCGTGACTTGCCGGCGGCCGAGACCCGTCGCGCGCTGCGCGACTTCGCCGATCGCGCGCGCGATGCCGATATCGCCGTGGTCTATTACGCCGGCCACGGGATCGAAGTTGACGGCGCGAATTACCTGATTCCTGTCGATGCGAGGCTGGAACGCGATACCGACATTTATGACGAGGGCCTCTCGCTCGATCGCATCCTGATCGCAATCGAGCCGGCCAAGAAGCTGCGGCTCGTGATACTCGACGCCTGCCGCGACAATCCGTTTGCCCGCACCATGAAGCGTACCATCGCTTCGCGCGCGATCGGGCAAGGCCTGGCCAAGGTCGAGCCGACCAGCCCCAACGTCCTGATCGCCTATTCGGCCAAGGCCGGTTCGACCGCGGCCGACGGTGACGGCAAGAACAGCCCGTTCACGTCGGCGCTGTCGAATCATTTGACGAAGCCCGGGCTCGACGTCCGCCGCGCGTTCGGCTTTGTCCGCGACGAGGTGCTCAAGACCACCAATAATCGACAGGAACCCTTTGTGTATGGTTCGCTGGGCGGTGAAGACGTGCCGCTGGTGCCGGCGCGTCCGGCGCCTGCGGCGGCAGCTCCTGCGCCAGCCCTCAGTGCGCAGGCCGAAGCCCGCCGCGATTACGAACTCGCGCTGCAGATCGGCAACAAGAGCGCGCTCAACGCCTTCCTTGGGCAATATCCCGACGGCTTCTATTCGAGCCTTGCAAAACTTCAGCTCGACAAGATCGCGGCCGAGGAGGCGCGCGTCGCGGCGACCGAGAAGGCGCGGCTCGCCGAGCAGGAACGGGCCCGGCTCGCCGCCGAGGGCGCCCAGAAGTCGCAGCAGGCAAAGGCCGAAGCGGAAGCCAAGGCCGCCGAGCAGGCGCGCATCGCGGCTGAAAAGGCCAAGCAGGTGGCGCAGGAGCAGGCGGCCGCGGCCGAGCAGAAGCGCGTCGCCGCCGAAAGCGCTGCCGCCGACAAGGCGCCCGCCCCGGCATCCGCTGACAAGGACAAGACCGTGAACGTTGCTGCCCTCACGTCAGGGCCGCCGCAGGCCGACGTCACCAAGTCGGTACAGGCCGAACTGCAACGTGTCGGCTGCCTGACCGGCAACGCCGATGGCAACTGGAATCGCGCCTCGCAGCGGTCGCTGACCCTGTTCAACCGCTACGCCGGAACCAAGCTCGACACCAAGGTCGCCAGCGTCGATACGCTCGATACGATCAAGCTGAAGTCGGCGCGCGTGTGCCCGCTGGTCTGCGAGCACGGCTTCAAGGCCGAGGGCGAGCGCTGCACCAAGATCACCTGCGCGGAGGGCTCGTACCTCAACGACGACAACGAATGTGAGAAGCGTGGCGCCAGGAAGCCGGTGGCCAAGCGCGAGAAGCCCGAACCGCGGCAGGCGCTGGAAGCCAGGCCGTATCAGGTGCCGCGGGGCAGGCAGGCCACCGCCGGGCGTTATCAGGGACGGGATCCGAGCATCGGGGCCAGTGGCCGCCCGCTCACCGGCCTCGAACGCCAGCAGGGCTGCAATGGCTACCAGGCCATCATGTCGGGCGTGTGCCCGTAACGGCGGCCGGCATCAGATCAAGTCCACATTGGCGCCGCGACAGCGGGGCCAATTGCTTTTCAGATCACGCTCGCCGCGATATTCACCATCAAGGCCAGCAGCGCGGTGTTGAACACGAACGAAATGATGCCGTGCACGGTCGCGGTGCGACGGATAATCCTGTCGGTAATGCCGACGTCGGAAACCTGCGCGGTCATGCCGATCACGAACGAGAAGTAGACGAAATCCCAGTAATCCGCATCGTCGTGTGGGGCGCCGCTTGGAAACTGCAGGCCGCCGGGCTTTTTGCCGCGATAGAAATCATGGGCGTAGTGCAGCGCAAAGGCGGTATGCACAAGCGCCCATGACAATGCGATCGTCGCCGTCGCCAGGATGAGCCCGGCCGGATTGCCTTTCGAGGCGCCGAGCTCGAGCACGATCGCGCCAAGGCTTGCGAGGGCGCCGAACGCGGTCACTAACAGGATCAGGAAACGCCCGTCATCCTGCAACACCGCGCTGCGCCTTATGTGGCCGACGTCGCAGCGCAGCATCATGATATAGGCAAGCACGAGATACAGTGCGGCAAAGACATCCCAGCCGACGATGAGACGTGTCGCCAGCCGAAACGTATCAGGCACCAGGAAGAAGACGGTCACGCCAACCGCGAGCGCGATAAAGGTCCGCGGCCTTCCGTAGACGACGCGGACCGGCATCGGCAGGTTCTGGAAGCGAACAAGGTGTTTCTCGAATTCCTTGTCCATCCGTTGGCCTTTGATACGCGCTATAGCGTTTTCGAGCGAAGTGGATACCGGTTCGCGTGAAGAAAACGCGTCAA
Organism: Bradyrhizobium sp. AZCC 1721; assembly: GCF_036924715.1. Taxonomy (NCBI): domain Bacteria; kingdom Pseudomonadati; phylum Pseudomonadota; class Alphaproteobacteria; order Hyphomicrobiales; family Nitrobacteraceae; genus Bradyrhizobium; species Bradyrhizobium sp. AZCC 1721. The sequence continues at coordinate 490,162 of NZ_JAZHSB010000001.1, forward strand.
AACATGAATCCAGAGCTTCGGTTCTGATTTCAATCAGAGCCGAAGCTCTAGTTCCTGCGCTCCGCGACAAAGCGCGCGGCTGCCCGCAATATGTCGCCCTTCGCGCCGAAGATCGACAGTGCGGAATCGGCGCGCGCCAACAGATCGCGCACGCGCTGCTTGGCGCCATCGATGCCGAGCTGGGTGACGAAGGTCGTCTTGCCCAGCGCCGCATCCTGGCCGGTCTGCTTGCCGAGCGCTGCGGCGTCGCCCTCGACGTCGAGCAGGTCGTCGGCGATCTGGAACGCCTCGCCGAGCGCGCGGCCGTAGTCGTCGAGCGCCTGGTATTCCTTCGGCGTGGACTGGCCGAGGATCGCGCCGGCGATGCAGCCATAGCGCAACAGCGCGCCGGTCTTCATCTGCTGCAGCCGCGCCACGTCGACCGGCTCGCGGTCGCCGAAGCGGCCTTCGCCGGCGAGGTCGAGGATCTGGCCGCCGACCATGCCGCCGATGCCGGAACCGCGCGCCAGTGCCCGCGTCAACAAGAGGCGCACATTGGCGTCCTTGTGGATCTCGTCGCGGGTGACGATGTCGAACGCCAGCGTCAACAGCCCGTCGCCGGCGAGGATCGCGGTGGCGTCGTCGGTCTTCTTGTGCAGCGTGGGCCGGCCGCGGCGCAAATCGCTGTTGTCCATCGCCGGCAGATCGTCATGGATCAGGGAATAGCAATGGATGCATTCGAGAGCCGCGCCGACCAGCAGTGCGGCCTCGCGCGGGACGCCGAACACCGCCGAGCTTTCGACCACCAGAAAGGGCCGCAGCCGCTTTCCGCCGCCGAGGCTGGAATAGCGCATCGCGTCCATGAGCCGCTTCGGCCGTGCGATCTCGTCGGGCAGCAGCGTATCGGACAACAGCTTCGCCAGCAGCGCTTCGGTGTCCTCCGCGGTTTGGTCCAGTCGTTTGGCAAAATCGGCAGTGGCGGTGGTCATTAAGAATAGCTCCAGATCAATTTGGCCCGGACAATGTTTGATGGCGGGCGCTTCGTCAATTCCATGACCCCCGTCACAAAAGCGCTGGAAAACGCCCGAAATATCATGGAGATGTCACATGGGTGGGGCCTGTTCAGCGGTCCCGGCGGGCCTAAGCTGAACCGGAAGCATCCAATTTGCGCATTGTCCGAATTTTCGTGCTGATCCTGCTGGCGGTGCTGTTGCTGCCCTACCTGGTGACGCCGTTCTACCGCACCGGGCATCCGGTCTCGGCCCTGATGGCCTGGCGCTGGCTCAAGGGCGCGCCGGTGTCGCGGCAATGGATCGATTTCAAGGCGATTTCGCCCTACCTGCCGCGCTCGGTGGTCGGCTCCGAAGACGCCAGATTCTGCAGCCATCGCGGGGTCGATTGGGGCGCGCTGCAGGACGCAATCGACGACGCCGAGGACGGCGAACCCACCCGCGGCGGGTCGACAATTACCCAGCAGGTGGCGAAAAACCTGTTCCTGTGGCCGGGCCGCAGCGTGGTCCGCAAGGTGCTGGAACTACCGCTTGCGATGTGGATCGATCTGGTGCTGCCCAAGCAGCGGATCCTGGAAATCTATCTCAACATCGCTGAACTCGGCCCGTCCGGGCAGTTCGGGGCGGAAGCCGGTTCCCTCTACGCCTTTGGCCGTTCGGCCTCGACCCTGTCGCCGCGCGAGGCCGCCTTGCTGGCGGCGATTCTGCCCAACCCTGTCAGGCGCAGCGCCCGCAACCCCGGCCCCGGGGTGCGCCGTCTGGCCGCCACCTACATGGCGCGGGCCAATGCCGCGGCGCTACAGCGCTGCTGGAGCGAGAATCGCGCTTTTTGAGCCAATTTTCGGCCGGTTTTACCGCAACCTGCCCTAGCTTTACGCCGGCCCATCCTCTATAAGCGCGGCCTTATCGGCATCGCAGCCCGTGCGCGAAGCGCTGGGCGGTCTGGTTTCGGACGGATGCCTCCGACAAAACACCCCTAGAGGACTGTTATGGCCGTTCCCAGAAGAAAAACATCGCCCTCGCGGCGTGGCATGCGCCGCTCGGCGGATGCACTGAAGAAGCCGACCTATGCCGAGGACAAGGATTCGGGCGAGCTGCGCCGTCCGCACCACCTCGACCTGAAGACCGGCATGTACAAGGGCCGGCAGGTGCTGAAGAAGAAGGAATCCTGACCGGATAGGGGATTAAGGCACCGCTTCCAGTGGCGCCTGCCCGAATTTGGCCAACGAGTGGGCCAACGGTTCCACAGGGCGAAGCGATGCTTTGCCCGGGGACATTTCCGGTTTTCCTAGCAAGGCGCGATACCCATGGTCGGTTTTCCGCTGCTTCTGATTCCGCTCGCGATCTACAACATCATCGTCTTCCTGATGCCGGAGGTATCGTTCACCGATCCGCTGGTGAAGCTGACCTTGATGTCGGGTGCGGAATGGACCGTGACGCTGAGCGACGTGCTGCTCACGCTCAGCATCTTGCTGCTACTCGCCGAAGTCATCAAAGGCGCGCGGCCCGGCGCGAAATATCTCACCGACCATCTGCTTTCGCTGATCGTGTTCGGAGCGGCGGCGGCTGAATTCATGCTGTGGCCGAAGTTCGGCACCTCGACCTATTTCCTGATGACCGCGCTGTCGCTGGTGGATTTCCTCTCCGGCCTCGCATTGCGGACACGACGCCGTGCCGTCGTCGCAGCGGCGGCGCCAGCGCCTACGCCTCCAGCAAAAGACGCCGAAAAAGCCGAAGCCCCGGCAGCCGAGCCCAAAATTGAGCCTGCACCGGCAGCAGCACCTTCGCCTGCCCCTGCCCCTGCCCCTGCCGCTGCTACACCAGCGGCAGCCTCTGTTGCTGAATCCGTGTTGAAGGATCGCGCCGAGCCGAAACCGGTGCAGCCCGCCGCCGCGCCCGAGGCGGCTTCAACGGCAGCCCCGTCGCCCGCAGTGTCGTCATCGGAAGTTCCTGCGCCAGAAGCCCCTGCACCCCAAAGCCCTGCACCCCAAGGCCCTGCACCCCAAGGCCCTACACCCCAAGGCCCTCCGCAAGGCCCTACGCCCCAAGTCTCGTCGCCAGGACTGCAGCCGGGCTCAGGCCCTCCGCCCTCGGATAAGCCCGATACGCCTCAGCGCTGATCCTCTAGATGGATTGCCGCGTCCGGAAGCCGGTGCTGCTACACCGGATCTGGCTGGCGCCATAGGCCGTCTGCGCATCCGCCAGCGATGCCCGCCTCAGGCCGCGGGTTTGCGGTGTCTGATCGGCGGTCGCGATCAACTGCGCGAGGAAGGTCGGATCGGGCCGCGGCATCGCCCCTCTCTGTGACCAGTGTACGGACTGGGCGACCGGCACCAGCTCGACGCAGACCGGCTCGTCGAGGTTGACGAACTCGCCGTCCAAAATTTCCTCTGATCGATCGATATCCAGCATCGCGCACCGCAACCGGCTAAAACTGTCACGTTTCGGGACGAAACGCCCCACTGCGATCTGACCTCGCAAGGCCTATGCCGCTCCCTTCCGCTTCGTTCCCGGCCAACCCGGAAAGTCCGTGAAACATGGTTTCCGGATTATTTATCAACTTAGCCTAGCCTCTCGTTCGAAACAGCCACTATCCTCAAGGCCCAAGGGAATCACCAGGGAATCACCCGGCGGTGTCCCGAATCGAGGCGATCTAATGCCCCCTGTCCCGCAAGCCTCCAGCATTCTTGCCTCGCTAGGCCAGGCAGCTTTCGTTTGGGACCTGATAGCGGACACCATCGCCTGGAGCGACAATGCCGGCGCGGTTTTCACCGACATTCCGGCGGACGCGCTGGCGAGTGGCGCCGGGTTCGCCGGGTTGATCGAGCCCTCCCGTTCGATCCGGACGGACGCCCTCACTCGATCGCCACCGCCGCGGGACGGCGAAGGCGTCGCCTACCGGGTCGAATATGGCGTGCGAGCCTCAAGCTCCGCGCCGGTACTCTGGATCGAGGAAACCGGTTGCTGGTTCGCAGGGCCCGACGGCAAGCCGGTGCGCGCGCAAGGCATTGTCCGCATCAACAATGAGCGCCGTGCCCGTGACCAGCAATTGCTGAAGCTCTCCATGCACGATCCGCTGACCGGTGAACTCAATCGCACGCATCTCATCGCCTCGCTGGCGGAAGCGATCGAGGAAGCCAAGCGTCTCCGGTCGACCAGCGCCTTCATGCTGATCGGCATCGATCATTTGGCGCGCGTCAACGACGCCTTCGGCTTCGATGTCGCGGACGCCGTGATTGCCGAAGTCGGAAAGCGCATCCGTGCCAAGCTGCGCGGCGGCGACGTGCTCGGGCGCTTCTCCGGCAACAAGTTCGGGCTGATCTTGAGGAACTGCAGCGTCGACGACACCAATATCGCGGCCGAGCGCTTTCTGGCGGGGGTCCGAGACGAGGTAATCCCGACCAAATCCGGTCCCGTTTCGGTGACTGCCTCGATCGGCGCGATCAGCATCCCCCGTTACGCCCGCAATGCCGATGAGGCCGTCAACCGCGCCCAGGAAACGCTCGATGGCGCCAAGCGCCGCCGCGCCGGATCATTCGCGCTGTGGAAGCCGAACGTCGAGCGCGACGCCCAGCGCCGCGTCAACATCCGCGTCACCGACGAGATCGTCACTGCATTGAACGAGCGGCGGATCGTCACCGCCTTTGAGCCCGTGGTCGAAGCGCGCTCGCGGCAGCCGGCGTTCTATGAATGCCTGGTACGGATGGAGCAGGAGGACGGGCAGGCGCTGCTGGCGCCCGATATCGTTCCTGTCGCCGAACGATTGGGCCTGATCCGGCTGGTCGATCATCGCGTGCTCGAACTCGCGGTCGCCGAACTCGCGGCGTCGCCGAACGTGCGGCTCAGCCTCAACATCTCGCCCGACACCACCATGGACCCGGACTGGTGGACCGGAATCGAATCGCTGATGCAGGCGCATCCCGGCGCCGGCGAGCGGCTGATCGTCGAGATCACCGAAACGGTTGCGATCCAGGACATCGACGACGTTCGCGGGTTCGTGACCCGCTTGAAGAATTTCGGCAGCCAGATTGCGATCGACGATTTCGGCGCCGGCTACACCTCGTTCCGCAACTTGCGCAAGCTCGGCGTCGATATCGTGAAGATCGACGGCGCCTTCGTGCAGAACATCGCACGCTCCGCCGACGATCGCGCCTTCGTGCATACGCTGATCGATCTGGCCAACCGCCTGCAGATCAAGACGGTAGCCGAATGGGTGCAGGACGAGGAAACCGCCGTGATGCTGCGCGAATGGGGCTGCGATTACATCCAGGGCCGCCTGATCGGACTGGCATCGCCGCAGCGGCCGTGGGCTACGCAAACTGAGACGATATTGCCGGCAGCGGGCTAGCTCTCTCCGCCAGTCGTCCCTGCGAACGCAGGGACCCATACGCCGCGGCCCATCAGCGGCGCAATCGGGTAGACGGCTTCACTAAACAATCAACGCTGGTGGTTATGGGTCCCTGCGTTCGCAGGGACGACGGGATAGAGGCGAGGACCTCTCAACATGTCGCCCCTGCGAACGCAGGGGCCCATACACCGCGGCCGGCGCAAAGGGCACAAGGGGCGACGGCTGCGCTTCGACAATGTAGGCTGGTGGTTATGGGTCCCTGCGTTCGCAGGGACGACAGTAGAGATAGTGAAACGAAGGAGAGTTCTACTCTTCCTTCTTCGGCTCTTTCGACATGCGCTCGAGGCGTTCCTGCATGTCCTTCATCTGGCGGCGAAGATCGTCGATATTGTCTCCGTCGGTCGAGGGCTCCGGCACCTTCTCCGGCTCCGGCGAAGTCGATCCGGCGCGCGGCGGCACGAACGGCTTGAACATCGAGAACGTCTGCTGAAACAATTCCATGTTGCGGCGGACATGTTCCTCGAGCGGCGCGAACGGCGTGCCGCTGAAGGTATTGGTGAGCTGCTTGCGGAATTTTTCCTGCTCGCGCGTCAGCGTATCGATCGACTGCTCCAGATATTTCGGCACCACCAACTGCATGCTGTCGCCGTAGAAGCGGATCAACTGCCGCAGGAAAGTGGTGGGCAACAGATTTTGTCCGGCCTTGTTTTCCTGTTCGAAGATGATCTGCGCCAGCACCTGACGGGTGATGTCGTCGCCGGTCTTGGCGTCATAGACGAGAAAATCCTCGCCTTCCTTCACCATCGCTGCGAGATCCTCGAGCGTCACATAGGTGCTGGTGCCGGTATTATAGAGCCGCCGGTTAGCATATTTCTTGATGGTCGTAGGTTGGTCTGACTTTGCCATAAGCTCACACATCGACACCGAGAGCAGGGAACCCGGCGGCTTCGCCGACGGGCAGACGAGCAACGCAAGCGCAGCAAAGTAAGCATTTTCAATGCGGTTCGGCTACCGTTTTGTGCGGCACGGTTAATTCCAAGGCATAGACGCTGCTATGGAAACCCCCGGGGGATCAATTTGAATGCGCCGCGGTAGGATTTTGGGCGCCGGCCGATTGACATGGGTCAACGAGGTTAACAACATAAGGTGAGAGACAGGCACGCCACCCCGGCCGCCCGCCGTCCAACCAACTCAAGCCCAAGAAACCCCATAAGGAGATGTCCATGTCAGACGATGTCGTCATCGTCAGCGCCACCCGCACTCCGGTCGGCAGCTTCAACGGCGCGTTCGCCACCACCCCGGCCCATGACCTCGGCGCCATCGCCATCAAGGCTGCGCTGGAGCGGGCGGGTGTCGAGCCGGGCCAGGTCTCCGAAGTCATCATGGGCCAGATCCTGACCGCGGCGCAGGGCCAGAACCCGGCCCGCCAGGCCTCGATCAACGCCGGCATTCCGGTGGAGAGCCCGGCCTGGGGCGTCAACCAGCTCTGCGGCTCGGGCCTGCGCTCGGTCGCGCTCGGCTACCAGGCACTGCTGAACGGCGATTCCTCGATCGTGGTCGCGGGCGGCCAGGAATCGATGAGCATGGCGCCGCATGCGCAATATCTGCGTGGCGGCGTGAAGATGGGCGGCCTGGAGCTGGTCGACACCATGATCAAGGACGGCCTGTGGGACGCCTTCAACGGCTATCACATGGGTAACACCGCCGAGAACGTTGCCAAGCAGTACCAGATCACCCGCGCCCAGCAGGACGAGTTCGCCGTTGCCTCGCAGAACAAGGCCGAGGCCGCGCAGAAAACCGGCAAGTTCAAGGACGAGATCACGCCGGTCACCATCAAGACCCGCAAGGGCGACGTCGTGGTCGACACCGACGAATATCCGCGCCATGGTGCTACCCTCGATGCGATGGGCAAGCTCCGTGCGGCCTTCGAGAAGGACGGCACCGTGACCGCCGGCAACGCCTCGGGCATCAATGACGGCGCCGCCGCCGTGGTGCTGATGACCGCCAAGGAAGCAGCCAGGCAGGGCAAGAAGCCGATCGCCCGCATCGTCTCCTGGGGCCAGGCCGGCGTCGATCCCAAGATCATGGGCACCGGCCCGATCCCCGCGTCGCGCACTGCGCTGAAGAAGGCCGGCTGGAACGTCGGCGACCTCGACCTGATCGAGGCCAACGAGGCGTTCGCGGCGCAGGCCTGTGCGGTCAACAAGGATCTCGGCTGGGACACCAGCAAGGTCAACGTCAATGGCGGCGCGATCGCGATCGGCCACCCGATCGGCGCGTCGGGCGCGCGCGTGCTGGTGACGCTGTTGCACGAGATGCAGAAGCGCGATGCCAAGAAGGGCCTCGCCACGCTGTGCATCGGCGGCGGCATGGGCATCGCGATGTGCGTTGCACGCGACTGAACTAAAGGCAGAGTGAGCGGTTGAATGATGAAAAGATCATCTCGCAACCGCGGCTCGAATTGGTAAAGATGAAATGCCCGGTCTTCGTGCCGGGCATTTTCATCTTGTGGGTGCGTTTCCAAGAACGCTTTCAAAAAGATTGAGACTCGTCAAAAGACCGGGACAATTCCGGCGTACTAAGCGATTACCAAGGAGGACTACGACATGGCACGTGTTGCATTGGTTACGGGTGGTACGCGGGGCATCGGCGCTGCGATCAGCAAGGCGCTGAAGGCTGCGGGCTACAAGGTCGCGGCGAGCTACGCCGGCAATGATGCCGCCGCCGAGAAGTTCAAATCCGAGACTGGCATCCCCGTCTACAAATGGGACGTCAGCTCCTTCGATGCTTGCGCCGAGGGCATCAAGAAGGTCGAGGCCGATCTCGGGCCGATCGACGTGCTGGTCAACAATGCCGGCATCACCAAGGACGGCGCCTTCCACAAGATGACGCTCGAGCAATGGAACGCGGTCATCAACACCAATCTCGGCTCGCTGTTCAACATGACACGTCCGGTGATCGAGGGCATGCGCGCCCGCAAGTTCGGCCGCATCATCAACATCTCCTCGATCAATGGCCAGAAGGGACAGTTCGGCCAAGTCAACTATTCCGCCGCCAAGGCCGGCGACATCGGCTTCACCAAGGCGCTGGCGCTGGAGAATGCCAAGGGAGGCGTGACCGTGAACGCGATCTGCCCCGGCTACATCAACACCGAGATGGTGCAGGCGGTGCCGAAGGACGTGCTTGAGAAGAGCATTCTGCCGCTGATCCCGATCAATCGTCTCGGCGAGCCCGAAGAGATTGCCCGCGCGGTGGTGTTCCTGGCTGCCGACGAGGCCAGCGGCATCACCGGCTCGACCATGACGATCAACGGCGGCCAGTACTTGGTGTGATGATCGTCGCGTCATCGCGCGAAGCCGTTGCGTGCAGCAGCGACCAGTAAAAAGTCGTCATGCCCGGGCTTGTCCCGGGCATCCATGTCTTTACAACTGGCGGCAAGAAAGACGTGGATGGCCGGGATAAACCCGGCCATGACGGAAGAAGCTGAACACTTTTCAACGCATGACCTCCCGCACCGCTACCCTGATCGGATTGACCGCGATCCTGATGTGGTCGCTGCTGTCGGTGTTGACGGTCGCGACCGGAAAAATTCCGGCGTTCCAGCTCGCCGCCATGACGTTTGCGATCGGAGCTTTGGTCGCCTTCGCAAGTTTTCTGTTCCGGCCTTCTGCGTTTGCAGCCTTAAAACAGCCAGCGGTCGCCTGGGTCGTCGGCGTCGGCGGATTGTTCGGCTATCACGCGCTGTATTTCCTCGCGCTGCGCTACGCGCCGCCGGCCGAGGCCGGCCTGCTGAACTATCTCTGGCCGCTGCTGATCGTGCTGTTCTCGTCGCTGCTGCCGGGCGAGCGGCTGGCGCCACACCACATCATCGGTGCGCTGCTCGGGCTTGTCGGCACGGTGCTGCTGTTCGCCGGCAACGGCGCCAGCTTTGCGCCAGGCCAGATCCCAGGGCTGGCTGCGGCCTTCGTCGCCGCCTTTGTGTGGGCGGCGTATTCGGTGATGTCGCGCAAGCTCAAGGCGGTGCCGACTGACGCCGTGGCCGGCTTCTGCCTCGCCACCGGGCTGCTGGCCGCGCTCGTCCACGCCATGGTGGAGAAGACGGTCTGGCCGGAAACGATCGGGCAGTGGCTTGCCGTCATCGCGCTCGGCGTCGGCCCTGTCGGTGCTGCGTTCTTCGTCTGGGATATCGGCATGAAGCGCGGCGATATCCGCGTGCTCGGAGCGGCATCCTACGCGACGCCGCTACTATCGACCTTGTTTCTGATCCTCGCCGGTTTCGCGCAACCGACGGCCACGATCGCCGTCGCCGCAATCCTGATTGCGGGCGGCGGGCTGATCGCGGCGAAGGATATGGTGTGGCGGAAATCTTAGGCCGCCGGCTTCCAGCCCGGCGGCTTGTACATCGCCTCCGGAATCTGCCCAAGCTCGGAGCGTTGCAGCTTCTCCGGCATCAGCCCGTAGAACTGCTGGAAGCTCATGATCAGCGGCCGCCATTTGTCGGGATCGATACGGTTGGGCTCGTCATCCATCATGATTCCCGGATGCGCATGCACGCGCGTGATGCGCACCTCGATCGCGGCAAGATTGCCGCGCCAGACCGCATCCTCCTCGGCCATCCCGTGGACGCGTGCGACCTTGGCTTCGATCTGCACCGGGCATTCCAGCGCGCGCGGCGCCGCAACGGTTTCGCCCGGCATCGCGGACAGGCCGCACAGGCCAAACTTGTCACGCGCGTGCCGATAGCCGCGCATCCGCTTGCCCGGCGGCACCGGATCCGAGCCGGTCGTGCGAGCCAGACGATCGACCGCGCCGACCAGTGCGGCCGACGGCAGATTGAGCACGCACTCGCCTGTCCGGATCATGTTCTCGGTGGTCTTTGAGTTGGCCGCTAACCCCAGCATGCAGCGCCAACCAACCCACCATGCCGACGACATCGGCGCGAGGTTGAATGAACCGTCCTCATTGGTCGAGCCGATCAGAACCACCGGCGTGCCGAAATAGAGAATCGCCGGTTCGATCTGGATGTTCGAGATTTCAAAAGTGCCGTGCATTTTTCCGCTCCTCTTGATGCGAGCGGAAACTATTGACGCGAATGCGCGGAACCCACCCGATTCCCGATCGCGATTTTTCATTGCGGCGGGAACGAATGACGACTAGGTCGGCTCCCAGCCCTTCGGCGCCAGCTCGAATTTCGCAAACTCAAATCCTGGCGCCACGGTGCAGCCGACCAGCGTCCAACTGCCGGTGCTCTCGGCGGCCTGCCAGGCGTGCGGCGGGACGATCGCCTGCGGCGCCTCGCCGGCGGCAAGATTCGCGCCGAGCTTCACGCTGCGTTGCCCATCACTATCAGCGATCCAGAGCGTCAGCGCCGCGCCCGCGTAATAATGCCAGGTCTCGACCGCATCGATGCGATGCCAATGCGAGCGTTCGCCGCGTGCCAACAGGAAATAGATCGCGGTCGATCGCGAACGCCCGGCGGTGTCCACACTGTCATCGCGAAACGTCTCGCGATAATGCCCACCTTCGGGGTGCGGCTTCAGGTCGAGCCGCGCGATGATCTCGGCGGCTTCTCGCGGCAGCGCCATCAGGACTTGTTCTTGCGTTCGCGGAGTTCGCCGAACACTTCGACGGCGCTGGCGCCCTTCATGTGCAGCTTGGCTGCCACCGATGGCTCGTCGGCGCGCAGGAACACATTGGCTTTTTTCTCCTCGCCCAACAGCACCGGGATCGTCGGCTTGTTCTCCGCGCGCAGCCGCGTCACTTCCTCGGCGCGCGCCTTCAGCGCCGGATTGTCGCCGTCGACGGTGAGCGCGAATTTGACGTTGGATGCAGTATATTCATGGCCGCAATAGAGCTTGAAATCGTCCGGCAGCGCACGGAGCTTCAACAGCGAATCCCACATCATCGGATAGTTGCCCTCGAACACCCGGCCGCAGCCGATCGAGAACAGCGTGTCGGCGGCAAACACCGCCTTTTCGGTATCGAATACGTAGGAGATATGATCGAGCGTGTGCCCCGGCGTTTCCAGCACCCTGGCCAGCAGGCTTCCCACCTTGAGTACGTCGCCATGGGCAGCGCGCAGGTCGACATTGGCAATCTTGGTGGACTTGTCGTGCGGTGCAACGACGCGGCAATTATATTTCTGCTTCAGCTCGGCAACGCCGCCGACATGGTCGTGATGGTGATGAGTGACGAGAATATCCGTCAGCGCCCAGCCTTCGCGCTCCAGCGCCTTGATGATCGGGGCGGCTTCCGGCGCGTCGATCGATGCGGTGGCCTTGGTCGCGGGATCGTGGATCAAATAGCCGAAATTGTCGCTGAGGCAGGTGAAGGTACGAATTTCCGCGGCCATGACAGCTCCGTGGTTAAGGCTTTCAGCCCCGTCAATCCGCAAGAAATATGGCGTTAACGCTTGCGCGGCAATGCCATTTTCGGCACGCCGCAATGAAACACGGTATGGTAGATTGTGCCCATGACTATCGACGTCATCGATCTCCGGGATTTCTATTCGCAGCGCCTCGGCATCGTGGCGCGGCAGTTGATCAACCGCGGCATTCGGGCGCGCTGGTCCGACGCGGCGGGGCAGCGGGTGCTCGGGCTCGGCTATCCGACGCCCTATCTCGGGCTGTTTCGCGAGGATTCGGAGCGCTGCATCGCTTTCATGCCGGCGGCGCAGGGCGTCCTGAAATGGCCGACGGGGCGGCCGGCGCTGGCATCTCTGATCGATGAATTCTCGATGCCGCTGCCGGACGCCGCGGTGGATCGGATCTTGCTGGTTCATGCGCTGGAGATGTCGGACGATCCGGAGCGCCTGTTGCGCGAGGTGTGGCGGGTGCTGGCGCCGTCCGGGCGGCTGATTGCGGTGATCCCGAACCGGCGGGGCGTGTGGACGCGCACCGACAATACGCCGTTCGGTCACGGCCGGCCCTATTCGCGCGCGCAGATCACGCAATTGCTGCGGCAGACCTGGTTCACGCCGGCGGCGTGGGGCGAGGCGCTGTTTCTGCCGCCGGTCGGCAATAGTTGGTTTCTGCGCTCAGCGATGGCGTGGGAGCGTGTCGGCGCCGCGCTGTCGCTGCCGTTCGCCGGCGTCCATATCGTGGAAGCGACCAAACAGGTCTATCGCGCGATCCCCGCGGGCCGCGAACGTGCGCGGCTGATTCCGTCGCTGGAGCCGGCGCTGGTGCCGTCATCGACGGCGACAAGGGATAAGGTGTAGTCTATCCGCTCGTCGTCCCTGCCTCCGTGCGCAATCGCGCACTCGGCGCAGGGACCCATAACCACAGGCGGTATTTGTTTGAAAGATCGTCGAGCCACGTGCCTCAAATGAAGGCCGCGGCGACGCGATGAGCGCAATTGCGCTCACGCTCGGGGTCCCTGCGCCGAGTGCGCGATTGCGCACGGAGGCAGGGACGACGATTGTGGGTGAACTACTTATTCGTTCCCCGGATTGAAATCTTCGCTTGGCGCGGCGGGCGCGGCCAAGCTGTCGGGGCGCGGGCCGTGCGGCCGGCGACGCCGGCGCGGGAAACGCTCGCCGCGGCCCTCTTCATATCCGCCGGGCGCACCGTTCACCTGCGGCTGCGGGCCGGTGATGAAGGAGGGCAGGCGGTCGACGCCGCCGGTATCGGCAATCACCGGCTGCGGCTGGGCTTGCGGCTGATATTGCGGCTGCGGACGGTGCTCGCGTTCGCGATGGTGTTCGCGCGGCTGTTGGTCGCGCTGGTAGGGCTGGTTGTCGCCGCGCTGTTCGCGTTCGCGCGGATTGTTGTCGCGAATATATGGCTGCGGCTGCTGCGGGACGAAGCCCGGCTCCTGGCCGAAATGCGAAAAACTCTCGCCGTCGTCGTCACCGTCTTCCGTCGGCTGCATTTCGGTGTCGATGCGCGGCTGCGGCTGGTTCTGCCGGAATTGCTCCTGCGCGGCAGCGATCAGGCGGAAATAATGCTCGGCGTGCTGGTAGTAATTCTCGGCAGCGACTGGGTCGCCGGAAGAGCGCGCGTCGCGCGCTAGCTGAACGTATTTTTCCGCAACGTGCGAAGCGGTGCCGCGGATCTTGATGTCAGGCCCGTTGGATTCGAACACCCGGGTCATCGGGTTCTGACCGCGCCGGCCATCGTTCCGGTTACTGCCTTGGTTCCGGTTACGCATCCGCTTGTTGTTTTGACCGTTTCTCATGTCTCGCCTTTATTCCAGCCCTGATGTTTTGCAGTTGCCGTCGTAGCCTGATCCGACCCGGCGCGCACTCAGGCGCACCGAATCACGATGCCGTTCAAACTCATGTCGTCGATTTCGCCAACCCTCGCGTTCAGCAAAGACGCGTTCCCCAATCGGCGGCGTACATTTGCCCGCCGGATCAAATCATTCAGCCTGCCAAAACCAGTCTAACCGTCTTGCATGACGGCCTCGCGTGACTGGCTGTTGCGTAAGTCTTCAAGCGCAATATCAGGCTTTCGTTCGCTTTACGGTCGAGAGCAGCACAGCTCCAGCTATTGCGCTCGATTCGACCTGCGTTTGGAACCTTTCACCCGGCGGGCTCTCGTTTCGAGAAACTCTGGCCTCACCCGCATGATCTTACGGGGCCAGCAACCCTGCACCGATGTTATGAGCGGAACGTAGTCGCTCCGGGCGAATATTCCAAGGGGTTTTTTTGCGTTCCAAAAGGACTTTATCGGGCCATTTTGTGGCCCGCGACCGCCCTCGGAATGCCCGCCAGATCGGCCTTGGGCGCCGTTGCAGGCATCAAGCCTGCGCTCGTCATCAGGGCCTGGATTGGGCCGCTTTGGCCCTCTCCAGCCTCCACGACCAAGGCTGCACCCGGGGCGAGGAGGCCGGCCGCCTGAGGGATCAACGCGCGGTAGGCGTCCAGCCCGTCGGCGCCACCATCGAGCGCGGCGAGCGGGTCATGATTTCTCACCTCTACCGACAGCCGGTCGATATCCGCCGACCGGATATAGGGCGGATTCGAGACGATCAGATCGAATGAACCGGATAGTCCACGCGCGTAATCGCAGGCGATGAACGTCGCGCGCTCCGAGAGGCCGGCGCAGGCGGCATTGGCCGCAGCGGTTTGCAGCGCCGCTTCGGAGATGTCGGTTCCGAATCCCTCGGCCGCCGGCAATTCGGACAACAGCGCAAGAAGAATTGCGCCGGTGCCGGTGCCGAGATCGGCGATACGCATCGGACGAGCGAGATCGCCGCCGGCGCGTAGCAGTTCCAGCGCCAGTTCGACCACCGTCTCGGTATCGGGTCGCGGCACCAGCGTTGCGGTTGAGAGTCGTAAGGGCAGACCCCAAAACTCCTTCTCGCCGATGATGCGGGCGACCGGCTCGCCTGCGAGACGTCGGCGGGCGAATTCCTCAAGGCGTGTCGATTCGTCCGGCGTTAGTTGGCGCTGGGCGGCCGCGATCAAGCCGGTCAGATCGAGACCGAGCGCGTGACCGATCAGAAGCCGCGCGTCGAGCGCGGCGGAATCGATGGCGGCGGTTTTGAGTCTCGCTGCGAGCGCGCGCCGCGCGGCCTCGACGGTCTGGCCGGCGAAATCCGTCATGCGGCGAGCCACAATCTCGACGTCGTCCCTGCGAACGCAGGGATCCATAACCACCGGCCTTTATTGTTGCGAGAGGTCTCGACCCCCACCGCCCACATTGCGAGGCCGCGGCGTACGGGTCCCCGCTTTCGCGGGGACGACAGCCGGATGTTACTCACGCCGCCGCGCCCTGTGCGGCGAGCTGGGCGGCCTGGTGCTCGGTCGTCAACGCGTCGATCAGTTCGCCCAGCGCTTCGCCCGAAATCACCTGCGGCAATTTGTAGAGCGTCAGGTTGATGCGGTGATCGGTGACGCGGCCCTGCGGGAAATTATAGGTGCGGATGCGCTCGCTTCGGTCGCCGGAGCCGACCTTCTCCTTGCGGTCTGCGGAGCGCGCGGCATCGGCGCGCTGGCGCTCGGCGTCGTAGATGCGCGAGCGCAGGATGTTCATCGCGGAAGCGCGGTTTTTGTGCTGCGAGCGGCTGTCCTGCATCATCACCACGATGCCGGTCGGAATGTGCGTGATACGGATCGCGGATTCAGTCTTGTTGACGTGCTGGCCGCCGGCGCCTTGCGCGCGCATGGTTTCGATCCGCAGATCTTCATTCTTGATGTCGACATCGACATCTTCGACCTCGGGCAGTACCGCCACCGTTGCGGCCGAGGTGTGAATCCGCCCCTGTGTTTCCGTGTCGGGCACGCGCTGCACGCGGTGCACGCCGGATTCGAATTTCAGCTTGGCGAACGCGCCGCGGCCCTGCACCTCGGCGATGATTTCCTTGTAGCCGCCCACGGTACCTTCCGAGGCCGAGATCACCTCGACCTTCCAGCCCTGCAAGGCGGCAAACCGCTCATACATGCGGAACAGGTCGCCGGCGAACAACGAGGCCTCGTCGCCGCCGGTGCCGGCGCGGATTTCCAGCATCACGTTGCGGTCGTCCATGGCGTCCTTGGGCAGCAGCGCCACGCGAATCCTCTGCTCGAGGTCAGCAACGCGCGCCTGCAGCGTTTCGAGCTCGGCTTCGGCCATGCTGCGGATTTCGGGATCGGTACCGGCATCAGCCAAGAGCGATTCGGCGCCCGCAATCTCGGCCCGCGCCGTCCGATACGCCTTGACCGCATCGATCAGCGGATTGAGCTCGGCGAGCTCGCGCGTGATCTGGACGTATTTTTCCGAATTCACCTGGCCCAGCAACTCGGCCTCGAGCGAGGCATGATGGGCGAGCAGGATATCGAGTTTGGCTTCGGGCAACATGGCGTATTTCTCAGGCAGCGGATACGGAAAGGTGGCGTTGTCGGGACAGAGCCTCGCTACAACGACAGCCCCTCGGCTTCCGCGAATTCCGTCAGCTTCTGCCGGATCGAGACGCTGCCGGCTGGCGCGTCGAGCAGCGGCATCAGGACAGCTTCCGCCTTTTTGGCGTCGAGGTCGAGGATCATCGCCTTGACCGGGCCGTGCGCGGTGGCCGACAGCGACAGCGAGCGGTAGCCGAGCGCGATCAGCGCCAGCGCGCCGAGCGGCTTTGAGGCCATCTCGCCGCATAGCGAGGCCATCTTCTTCGCAGCTTGCGCTTTCCGCACGATATCGCGCAGCGCGCGCAGGATCGGCACCGACATGGTGTCGAACCGTTCGGAAACTTTTGCGTTGCCGCGGTCGACCGCAAACAAGAACTGGAACAGGTCGTTCGAACCGACCGAAACGAAATCGACCTTCTTCAAGAGTTCGTCGAGTTGATAGAGCAGCGCCGGCACTTCCACCATGGTGCCGACGTCGATACGTTCCGGCAGCGCGTGGCCGTGCTGGCGCAGGTATGTCAGTTCGCGCTCGACAATGGCCTTGGCCTGGTCGAATTCGGCGACATCCGAAATCATCGGAAACATGATCTTCAGCGCCCGGCCGCCGCCGGCCCGCAGCAGCGCGCGAATCTGGCCGCGCAATAGTCCGGGACGGTCGAGCCCGAGCCGGATCGCACGCCAGCCGAGCGCCGGGTTTTCCTCGATCACGGTCTCCATATAGGGCAGCGCCTTGTCGCCGCCAATGTCGAGGGTGCGGAACGTGACCGGCTTGGAACCGGCGGCGTCCAGCACGGTGCGATAGAGCGCGAGCTGGTCGGAAGCGCGCGGCAGGCTCTGGCCGACCATGAACTGCAGCTCGGTGCGGAACAGCCCGATGCCGGCGCTGCCGGTGTCGTCGATATGCGGCAGGTCGATGACGAGGCCCGCGTTGATCATCAGTTCGACCGGCTGGCCGTCCTTGGTCACACAGGGTTTGTCGCGCAGCGCGGCGTACTGCGCCTGCCGCCGCGCGCGAAACCGCACCCGCTCGGCATAGGCCGATTCGATCTCGGCCGAGGGGCGGACATAGATCGAGCCCGAGGTGCCGTCGACGATGATGGGATCGCCGGGGTCGGCAATGCCGGGCGCGTTCGGGACTTCGCCGACCGCAGGGATTCCGAGCGCGCGCGCCACGATCGAGACGTGGGAATTCGCGGTGCCTTCCTCCAGCACCAGGCCGCGCAGCCGCTTGCGATCGTAGTCGAGCAGCGCCGCCGGTCCCATCGCGCGCGCGATCAGAATGGCGTTTTCGGGAAGCTGCTCGCGCGAGGGCGCGTGATCCTGGCCGACCAGTTGCCGCATCAGGCGATGGCCGAGATCTTCCAGGTCGTGCAGGCGGTCGCGCAGATAAGGATCGGTCGAGCGCAACATGCGCGCACGAGTATCGGACTGCACGCGCTCGACCGCGGCTTCCGCGGTGAGGCCGGTGGCGACCGCCTCATGCAGCTTGTGCGACCAGCCGTGGTCGTTGGCAAACATCCGGTAGGCTTCCAGCACCTCGCGGTGCTCGCCGCCGTCGGCGACGTCGCCGCGCTCCAGCATGCGGTCGAGGTCGGCGCGCAGCTTGGTCAGTGCCGCGTCAAGTCGTTTGATTTCCTTCGGCAGGTCTTCGGCGATGTAGTTGGTGATGACGACGCGCGGCTCGTGCAGCACGACATGGCCGAGCGCGATGCCGTCGGAGAGGATCGCGCCGGTCTTGTGCAGGGAATGCCGCGCCGCCGGTTCCGCGCCGGGCTGCGCCAGCGCTGCCAGTTCGCCAGAGGCGATCATCTCCGCCAACACCATGGCGGTGGTCTGCAGCGCCTCGACCTCTTCCTCGACATAGGTGCGCTTGGCGCGGTTCTGCACCACCAGCACGCCGAGGGTGTTGCCGGCGCGCAGGATCGGGACGCCGAGGAACGAATGGTAGATTTCTTCGCCGGTTTCCGGGCGGAACGAGAACGCCGGATGGCTCTGCGCGTCCGAGAGGTTGAGCGGGCTGGCCTCGCTGGCGACGAGGCCGACGAGACCCTCATGCGCGTTCAGCACGGTGCGGTGCACCGCGTCGCGGTTCAGACCCTCGGTGGCGTAAAGCTCGAGCGTGTTATCGATGCGCAGCACGTAGCAGGAGCAGACCTCGGCCACCATGTTGGCCGCGATCAACACCACGATCTTGTCCAGGCGTTCCTGCGCCGAGACCTTCTCCGCCATGGTCTCGCGGAGCCGTCTCAACAAGACGCGGGGACCTCCCGACGTGCTCCGCATGTATCAATATCCTCCCCCGCAAAGCCAGCCCGCCGGGTGGCCGGTCGCTGGCGTGAAACGCACGAAACGCTACGATTATATTCATTCGGCGCCGCCGCTGGCCACCGATCCAGGCCGAATCGAGATCGCCTTTGGTGCAGTTTGCGGCAACGCACCTCACAGGCCGTATAGCCAATCGAGGCTTGCTTTGCCAAGCAAAACGCCTGCCAGAAGCAATAACGTGTGGGTCAGGGCCGATGCTGCGCCAGCGAAACGCATGATCCGCCAAACCAAGCCGGTCTGGGATCAGACCATGCGCTAAATTTGAGAGAAAATCGTTCTAAGTCTGATCGAGCCCGTAGAGCGTGTGCAGCGTGCGCACCGCTAGTTCGGTATAGGCGGCGTCGATCAGCACCGAAAACTTGATCTCCGAGGTGGTGATGGCGCGGATATTGATGTTGCGCTCGGACAATGCCTTGAACGCCTTCGCCGCGACGCCGGCATGGCTGCGCATGCCGCTGCCGATCACCGAGACCTTCGACACGTCGGTGGCGCTGTCGAGCCGGGCATAGCCGATCTTGCCTTTCGACGAGGTGATGGTGTCGCGGGCGCGGTTATAGTCGGAGGCGGGAACGGTGAAGGTGAGATCGGTGGTCTTGCCGTCTTCGGAGACGTTCTGCACGATCATGTCGACATTGATATTGGCCTCGGCCAGCGGGCCGAAGATCGCGGCGGCAACGCCCGGCTTATCCTCGATCTGGCGGAGCGAAATCTGGGCTTCGTCCTTGGAGAAGGCGATGCCGGTGACGACGTGGCTTTCCATCATGATTTCCTCCTCGCTGCAGATCAGCGTGCCCGGCGGTGTGCCGTGCGGGTCGATATCCTCGGGCTTGTCGAAACTGGAACGAACGAACACAGGTATGTTGTGCACCATGCCGAGTTCCACCGAGCGCACCTGCAGAACCTTGGCGCCCAGCGAGGCCAGTTCCAACATGTCCTCGAAGGCGATCTTGTCGAGCCGGCGCGCCTTGGGAACCACCCGCGGATCGGTGGTGTAGACGCCGTCGACGTCGGTATAGATGTCGCAGCGGTCGGCCCGGATGGCGGCGGCGATCGCCACCGCCGAGGTATCCGAACCGCCGCGCCCGAGCGTGGTGATCCGGTTGGTCTGCGGGTTGATGCCCTGGAAACCGGCAATGACGGCGACTTCCTGGCGATCCTTGAAGCGAGCGGTGATCTCGCTGCCGTCGATCTCGAGAATCCGCGCCGAGGCGTGAGCGTCGGAGGTCTTGATTGCGATCTGCCAGCCCTGCCAGGAGCGGGCCTGGATGCCCATGCCCTGCAGCACGATCGCAAGCAGGCCGGCGGTCACCTGTTCGCCGGATGCCACCACGGCGTCATATTCGCGCGCATCATGCAGCGGCGAGGCGTCGCGGCACCACTCCACCAACTCGTTGGTCTTGCCGGCCATGGCCGACACGACGACGGCGACGTCGTGCCCGGCGTCGACTTCGCGCTTGACGTGACGCGCGACGTTGCGGATTCGGTCGATGTTGGCGACGGACGTGCCGCCGAATTTCATCACGAGGCGGCCCATGACGACGCGTGCATTCCCTGTGAGGATAAGTTAGGTGACCCGCACGGAAAGTGGAGCGCCCGGGCCGAAAGCGGCGTATACATAGCGACGCGGTCCGGGGCAAGCACCCCCGGTTCCGTTTTCGACCCAAAAGTGACGGAAATTACTGTAGTAGCGGGTTAATTCAGGGCGAGCGTATGGGGCGTTATATCGATGATATCCTGCAGCCCGGCGAGAGGGTGCTGTATTCGACCAATGCGCACTGGATCTTCTTTTTGCCGGCGATCATCGGCTGGATTATGGCGGGCCTATTCCTGGTGATCTCGGGTATGGTGCCAGCGGGCTCATCCGTACTGATCTGTCTGTCGCTGGCGGCGATATCAGCCATCGCTGCGTTGTACAAAACGGCCACCGCCTGGTTCCATCGATGGACCACCGAGACCGACGTCACCAATTTCCGTGTCGTCCACAAGACCGGCTTTGTTCAGCGGCAGACGTTCGAGATGAGTGTGGACAAGGTCGAGAGCGTCGACGTCAACCAGAGCATCCTCGGCCGCATCCTCAACTACGGCGACGTAACGGTCTCGGGGGTCGGCGAGGGTGGCAAGACCCTCGACACCATTGCTTCGCCACTGGCGTTTCGCAATGCCATCACGGCACGACCGGCCGGTACGTAACTCATGGCCATGCAGCAAAACGCTTCCGCCGCCACAGGCTCCACCGTCGACCCGGCAGAGGTCGCGAAATTTTCGAAATTGTCGGAGGAGTGGTGGGACCCCAAGGGCAAGATGGCCCCGCTGCACAAGATCAACCCGCTGCGGCTCGCCTATATCCGCGACGCCGCCTGCCGCAAGTTTGAGCGTAACGCCAGGAGCCTGAGTTGCCTCTCGGGCCTGCGTATCCTCGATATCGGTTGCGGCGCTGGCCTGTTATGCGAGCCTTTGACGCGGCTGGGCGCGCAGGTGATCGGGATCGATCCGTCCGCGACCAATATTGCGGCTGCCAAGCTGCACGCCGACAAGGGGCATCTGTCGATCGATTATCGCTGCACCACCGTCGAGCAGATGGACCACCGCGAGCGGTTCGACGTCGTGCTGGCGATGGAAGTGATCGAGCATGTCACCGATGTCGGCGCGTTCCTCGCCCGCTGCGCGGCGATGGTCAAGCCGGGCGGGATGATGGTGGTCTCGACGCTGAACCGCAACTGGAAGAGCTTTGCGCTCGCGATCGTCGGCGCCGAATATGTGCTGCGCTGGCTGCCGCGCGGCACCCATCAATGGGACAAGTTCGTCACGCCGGACGAACTCGCCCGGCATCTCGCCAGCAACCGCCTCACCATCACCGAGCAGGCCGGCGTGGTCTACAACCCGCTCGCCGACCGATGGAGCATCTCGTCCGACATGGACGTGAACTACATGGTGGTGGCGGAAGGGGTGTGACTGACGGCGGCACTTTTACCGCATCACCAGTGTCGTCCCTGCGAACGCAGGGACCCATAACCACCGGCTTACATTGTTGAAGCGCAGCCGTCGCCCCGAGTGCCCATTACGCCGGCCGCGGCGTATGGGTCCCTGCGTTCGCAGGGACGACGGCGTGTTTTTGTGGTATCGCGCAATCCTGTCATGACGCCGGTTCTGTTGACCTGACGCATCGCGCCCTGCACGGTGCAGCAGCATCCCGCCGGTATTTCCCATGCTCTCCGTCGCCACGCTCTGGATTCCCTTCACCATCATCGCTGCGCTGGGCCAGGTCGCGCGCAATGCGATGCAGCGGTCGTTGACGGGACCGCTCGGGACCTGGGGCGCGACTAATATCCGTTTCCTGTTCGGCTTTCCGTTCTCACTGGTCTTCTTTACCTTGGTGGTTGCTTTCACTGGCGACAGCGTGCCGTGGCCGACGGCTGTGTTCTGGCCGTGGCTATTGCTCGGCGCGCTCAGCCAGATCGTCGCCACCGGCCTGATGCTGCTCGCGATGAACGATCGCTCCTTTGTCGTGACGACGGCCTACCTCAAGACGGAGGCAATCCAGGCCGCGATCTTCGGCTTCATCTTCCTCGGCGATCATCTGACGCTGCTGAAAGTGGTCGCGATCGTGATCGCGACCGTCGGCGTGGTCATTACCGCGCTGCGGCCGGGCGGCGAAAAGGGCTTTGCGGAGTTGAAGCCGACCATCATCGGCTTGGTTGCAGCGGGCTGCTTTGCGCTGTCGGCCGTCGGCTTTCGCGGCGCCGTGATTGTGGTGCCCGGCGTCTCCTTCGTCACTGCAGCGTCTTATACGCTGGTGTTCAGCCTGTTTGTGCAGACGCTGGTGTTGACGGTCTATCTGCTCGCCCGCGCGCCTGATGTGCTCAAGGCGATCCTCGGACTGTGGCGGCCCTCAATGCTCGCGGGCTTCATGGGCGCATTCGCCTCGCAATTCTGGTTTCTGGCGCTTGCGCTGACGGCGGCGGCCAATGTGCGCACGCTGGCGCTGGTCGAGGTGCTGTTCGCGCAGGCCGTGTCGTATTATTCGTTCAAGCAGCCGATGTCGGCGCGCGAACTGTCGGGAATCGTGTTGATCGTGGTGGGCGTCGCGCTGCTGGTGGCGGTGTGAGAATTTTGCTCCAACCGTCATTGCGAGCGAAGCGAAGCAATCCATTGCGCAACAAGTTGAAAGCTGGATTGCTTCGTCGCTTCGCTCCTCGCAATGACGAGGGACTTGGCACGCTCCGCATCAATTCCTATCTTCCGGCAGCACCGGCAGCGGGGAGACCTCGACGCCTTCGTCGATCAGCGCGCGCGCCTCATCCGGCGTGGCCTCGCCGTAGATCGGGCGGTGCTCGATATCGCCGTAATGCATCTTGCGCGCTTCGTTGGGGAAGCGCTCGCCGACATTGTCGGCATTCTTGACGATGTGATCGCGCAATTCCTTCAGCTTGGCGCGCAGCTCGCGCTCCTGCGCCATCAACAGCGGCGTCGATTCTGATCCGGTTGCTTCCGCAGGCGCGGTCGGCGCGGGCGCGGCTTGCTCGCGGCCCTTCTTGCTGACGATCTGTGGAGCCATGATGGCGCGTTCGACCTTGACCGAGCCGCAATTCGGGCAGCTCACCAGTCTGCGCTTTTCCTGGGTCTCGTAAGCCGCGGAGCTTTGAAACCAGCTTTCGAAAGCATGGCCCTTCTCGCAGCGAAGGTTGTAGCGGATCATGCCGAGCCCCGGACCAGGTGCAGATGCTCGGGGCCCGCCTTGGGATCGGCAATGCCGAAGCGCCTGCCATGCTGCAGCGACGGCACGGCTCTCCGAGCCGTCTCGACCCTGGATGTGTCGATCTTGGCGAGGAACACGCCGGGCTCGACGCCGCCCTCGGCGAGGATCTCGCCCCAGGGGTCGATGATCAGTGAATGCCCGTAGGTCTCGCGCTTGTTCTCATGCATGCCGCCCTGCGCCGCGGCGAACACGAAGCAGCCGGTCTCGATGGCGCGGGCGCGCAATAGCGTGTGCCAATGTGCCTCGCCGGTTTTCCTGGTGAAGGCCGAGGGCACGGTGAGGAACGACGCGCCGGCCTCGGCCAGCGCGCGATAGAGCGCCGGAAACCGCACGTCGTAGCAGATCGTCAGCCCGATCCGCCCCCACGGCAGATCGGAAATCACGGCAGTTTCGCCCGGCTGGTAGTTGGCGGATTCGCGATAGCTCTCGCCGCCGGGCAGGTCGATATCGAACATGTGGATCTTGTCGTAGCTGGCGAGCAAATTACCGTCGGGCCCGATCAGAAACGAGCGGTTGACGGCGCGCTCGGGCGAGAAGCGCAGCGCCAGCGAGCCGATGTGAAGATAAATCTTCAGCTCCGCGGCCAGCGCGCGATAGGCTTTCAGCGAGGGGTCGTCTGCTTCCGATGCAAGATGCTCGAACAGCGCCTTGCGGTTCAGTTGCATCATGTTGCTCACCTCGGGCGTGAGCACGTAGTCGGCGCCTTGCGCTGCGGCCTCGCGGATCAGGTTGATGCCCTGTTCGAGGCTCGGTTCGGGCAGCAGCCCGGTGCGCATCTGCACCATGGCAGCGGTGAAGGTGGAACCGGCGCTCATGAGGGGGCCTTTTCTCCCGCCAGCAAAGCGTCGAGCTTGCCCGCGCGGTCCAGTGCATAAAGCTCGTCACAGCCGCCGACATGGGTTTTGCCGATGAAGATCTGAGGGAAGGTCGAACCGTGGCCCGCGCGGTCGTACATCTGCTCGCGATAGCCCGGGTCGGTGGCCACGTTCAGTTCGGTGAACGCGGCGCTCTTGCGCGTCAGCAGCGATTTGGCTGCGGTGCAGTAGCCGCAGCCGGGGCGGGTATAGATTTCAATGGCAGTCATGGCGCGCTCTGATTGGCAAGTCTTTGAATTACAAGTCTTTGAATTATATGGGAGCCCGGTGGCTGTCCACAACCCGCGCGAATACCAGCACGTCGACCTGCGCGGCCTTGGCGCGCAGTAGCGCCCGAGCGCAAGCGTCGGTCGTGGCGCCTGACGTCAGCACGTCGTCGATCAGGATGACGCGGCGGCCCTGGACGTCGGCCGCGCGGTCGGCGGCGACCTTGAAGGCGCCCTGCACATTGCTGGCGCGCTGCGGTCGGGACAGCCCGATCTGCTGCTCGGTCGCGCGAATGCGGCGAAGCGCCTCAGAGGCCAGTTTGACGCCGGTTTGACGTGAAATCACCCGCGCCAGCGCGCCGGATTGGTTGTAGCGGCGGCTCCAACCGCGCCGCCAGTGCAGGGGAACTGGGACCAGCACGTCGGCCTCATCAAGCAATTCCTTGCCCGCACGGGCCATCCAGCGGCCCATCGCGGGCGCCAGATCGGTGCGATCCTGGTACTTCAGCGCATGAACCAGGGTTCGCGCGACGTCGTCATAGCGCACCGCGGCGCGGGCGCGCTGGTAGGCCGGCGGATTGGCGATCGCCTCCATCGACAGCAGTTCGGGGCCGGGATCATAGACGAAGGGGATGCCGAGTCGCGGACAGAACGGTGGTGCGATGAACGACAGTTTCGCCCAGCATGCCGCGCAAACGCCCTCGCCATGAACCGGTTCGCGGCAGGAAACGCACTGCGTCGGCAGTGCGATGTCGAGCGCGAGCCGCGGCAGATGCGCGAATGCGTCGCGGCAGGCGCCGAGCGCGCCGCGAAGCTGGCTGGAAATGGAGCGTGATGGTGATGCCTCGGCGTCCATGGCGTGAGGCTAGCGCCGTGTCGCGTGCGGCTCAAGCACGGCATTGCCAGAGATAGGCAGCCAGCGTACCAACCGGCATGGCTTCGAACCCGGCCAGCGCGCCCATCCTGTTCGACCGTGCGCTCTTGCGCGCGCGGCTTGACCGCGCGCGGCGCGGCGGGCCGGCGACATTCCTGCTCGATCGTATCAGGGAAGATTTCGAAGAGCGGCTGCAGGCGGTGACGCGAAGTTTTGCCGATGTGGCCGATATCTGGACGCCGGGCGAGCTCTTGCAAAAACCATTGGCCGATCGCTTCTCATCCATCACCCGCATCGATGTCGATCAATCCGAAACCCTGCACTTGCCCCCGCAATCGCTCGATCTCGCTGTTTCTGCGCTGGCGTTTCAGTTCGTCAACGATCTGCCCGGCGTGCTGGCGCAGATCCGCCGCGCGTTGAAGCCGGATGGGCTGTTGCTGGCGGCGATGATCGGGGGCGATACGCTGACGGAGCTCCGGCAGAGCTTTGCCGCGGCGGAAGCCGAATGCGAGGGCGGGGTATCGCCGCGCGTCGCGCCGTTTGCGGATTTGCGCGACATCGGCAGCCTGCTGCAGCGCGCAGGGCTCGCGCTGCCGGTCACCGACGTCGATCGCGTCGTGGTGCGCTACGACAGCGCGTTCGCGCTGATGGTTGATCTCAGGCGGATGGGTGCGACCAATTTTTTGATCGAACGGCGACGGACGCCGACCCGGCGCACCACCATGTTGCGGATGGCGCAGATTTACGGCGAGCGCTTCGCCGATCCTGACGGCCGCATCCGCGCGACCTTCGACGTGATCTGGCTGTCCGGCTGGGCGCCGCATGAGAGCCAGCAGAAGCCGTTGAAGCCCGGCTCGGCGAAAGCAAGCCTGGAAGCGGCGGTGAAGAAAACTGCTCCCAAATAGACAACCCAGGGCGGGATGAGATCAGGTTGGGCCGTGACGACGGACCATTTTTCTTCTCGTGCCCCGGACGCAAGCAGCACGCGTGCGGCGAGCCGGCCCATTCTACTTTGCATGGGGTTGTTTTCGCGATTTTGTGTCTGGGCTCTGCGTGCCGCCGAAGAGGCGCTGCGCGGGGGTATTTGGAGGCGGCAAGTCCGGGCATGACGGCTGTGTATGTGGCCACTACATCAGCAAATCGATCAGATGCGGGATCAGCGGAATGTCTGCAGGCGGCATCGGGTAATCGCGCAGCTTGTTGGCGCGGACCCAGGCCAGTTGCTGGCCCTCGCGCGCTATCACCATGCCTTCCCAGCGCCGGCAGATGTAGAGCGGCATCAGCAGATGAAAGCTGTCATAGGCGTGGCTCGCAAACGTCAGCGGCGCCAGACATGGCTCGCTGACGTCGATGCCGAGTTCCTCATGCAGTTCGCGGATCAAGGTCTGCTCCGGCCGCTCGCCGGGCTCGACCTTGCCGCCGGGAAATTCCCACAAGCCCGCGAGCGCCTTTCCTTCCGGGCGCTGCGCGATCAGCACGCGCTTGTCGGCATCGACGAGGGCGCAGGCGACCACGAGAGTAAGCTTGATGTCAGCCATGCGCCGCTTTCTCGCTTACGACCGGTAGTCGCCGTTAATCGCGACATATTCCTTGGTGAGGTCGCAGGTCAGCACACGGTCGCGGCCCTTGCCGAGGCCAAGCGCAACCTTGATCTGGATCTTCGGGTTCTTCATCACCTCGGAAACCTCCGCCTCGTTGTAGGACGGATCGCGTGCGCCGCTCTTGGCGACGCGAATGCCGTTGAACGAGATCGAAAGCTTGTCGCGGTTGGCGGGCTCGCCGGCCTTGCCGACCGCCATCACCACACGGCCCCAATTGGCATCCTCGCCAGCGATCGCCGTCTTCACCAGCGGCGAATTCGCGATCGACATGGCGATCTTGCGCGCGGAGTTCTTGGTGGTCGCGCCTTCGACGATAACCTCGACCAGCTTGCGCGCGCCTTCGCCGTCGCGGGCCACCTGCTCGGCAAGGTCGGCCAGCACACCTTGGAAGGCCTTGGCAAACGCCTTGAGGCGCGGATCGCTGGCGCGGCTGATCGTTGGCGCGCCATCGTCGGCGGCCGCGCCGGTGGCGAAGGCCAGCAGCGTATCCGAGGTCGAGGTGTCGCTGTCGATGGTGATGGCGTTGAAAGTGTCCTCGACGCCGCTCTTGAGCAGCGACTGCAGCACGGCGGACGACAGCGGCGCATCGGTGAACACGAAGGATAGCATGGTCGCCATGTCGGGCGCGATCATGCCGGCGCCCTTGGCCATGCCGTTGATCGTGACCTTGGCCTTGCCGAGCTTCACTGTGGCGGTTGCGACCTTCGGAAAGGTATCGGTTGTCATGATGGCCTTCGCCGCGTCCATCCAGTGGTCGGGCGTGGCGGCATCCGCCAACGTCGCCAGCACACCGTCGAACTTGGTGGCGTCGAGCGGCTCGCCGATCACGCCGGTGGAGGCGAGGAACACGTCGCCGGTGGTGCAGCCAACCGCCTTCGCGGCGGTTTGCGCGGTCAGCGCCGTCGACTGCTTGCCGGTCTTGCCGGTGAATGCGTTGGCATTGCCGGAATTCACCACCAGCGCGCGGGCTTGTCCCCGGCCGAGCTTGGCGCGGCACCATTCCACCGGCGCGGACGGGCATTTCGATTTGGTGAACACGCCGGCGACCGTGGTGCCCTTGTCCATGACGGCGAGCAGCACGTCGGTTCGCCCCTTGTAGCGGATGCCGGCGGCGGCGGTGGCGAGCTTCACACCCGCAATCGCGGGCATCTCGGGAACATCGGTCGGGGCGAGGGGGGAAACGGTGGCGGACATGCGAGCACCTTCTTCAACCAGATCAACCATCGCCGGACCTGCGCCGGCATCGACGTCTTCAGGGCCTGACAACCGGTCCCCGGACATGGAACGGCCGGGCGCTTCGGCCCGGCCATGACGATGGTAGATACTATCGGTCTCGAAGAAGTGACAGCGATTTTTTACTTCTTCGTCGGCGCCATCTTGGAATCCGAGGGCTTTGCTGCATCCGGCTTGGTGGCCTCGGCCGGCTTATCCATGCGCTCGACCTTGGCGGCCTCGCGCAGCTTGGCGACGTATTCGGCCTGCGCCTTGCGCGTCACATAGGTTTCGATCTGGGCCTTGACCTGCTCGAACTCGGGCGCCTTGCGGGCGCGCTTTTCCTCGACCTTGATGAGGTGCCAGCCGAATTGCGACTTGACGGGGTCGGAAATCTTGCCGGGTTCGAGCGTGAAGGCGACGGCGGAGAATTCCGGCACCATCTGTTCCTTGGTGAAGAAGCCGAGATCGCCGCCATCGGAGGCGCCGGGGTCCTTGGACTTCTTCTTTGCCAGTTCGGCGAAGTCGCCGCCCTTCTTCAGCTCTTCCGCGATCGCCTTGGCCTCATCCTCGGTCTCGACCAGGATGTGCCGGGCGTGGACTTCCATTTCCCCCGTGATCTGCTTGGCGGCCTCCTCATAGACCTGCTTCATGGCCGCTTCGCTGGTCGCGGCCTTGCCCTCGGTGGCGAGCAGGCTGTCCATCAGCAGGCGGCTGCGCGTGAACGCCAGGCGCTTCTTGAAGTCTTCGGAATTCTCGACCTTCTTTTCCTCGGCGGCCTTGGCGACGATCTTCAGGTCGATCAGGAAGGCCAGCACGTTGTCCTTCTTGGTCGCCGGGTCCATTTGCGCGAGGCTGGGGCCGAGTTCCTCTTCCGCGAGCGCGACGTCGCTCTGGCGGATCTCCGCGCCGTTAACCTTGGCAAGAACGGGGTTGTCCTGGGCGCGAACCGGCAGGCCGGCGGCAAGAACCGCAGCCAGACAGGCCATTACGGCCAAAGAACCCCGTGAGCAGGCCGTGCCGAAGCGCAGGCCGGTTTTCGTTTCCGGGAACGAGGTGGTCATGGAAAATCCTTGTCTTGAAGAGGGGCGCCAAAGGCGGCGGGACACTCGCCCAATCATGCGGCCTTGGCAACGCGAAAAGTCTGTCAAAATGATGAATTCCTTGACATATGGACCCACGTTGACAAGGCCCGAACCCGGCCATATCTGTGCCGGATCGTACAGCGGCGATAGCGCTTATTTTGCTGCGTTTTTTGCCGTTGAACCTTGGATTGCTTAATTCCCACTCATTAGGCGGATGACGCCCCGGAACGGGGTATTTGCCGCCGTGCGTCACGGTGAGTTGATAGGCAACTTGGTGGTCCATCACGGCTTGCAACGCAAGTAACGGCAAAGGCAGGAATTGGCATGATCGGCGCGCTCGCCCGCAAGTTTTTCGGCTCCGCCAACGACCGGCGGGTGAAGGGATATCAATCCCGCGTCAACGCCATCAACGCGCTTGAGCCCGAGCTCGCGAAACTCTCGGATGAGGCGCTGAAAGCCCGCACCGCCGAATTCCGCCAGCAGCTCGCCGACGGCAAGACGCTCGACGACATTCTGGTTCCAGCCTTCGCGACCGTCCGCGAGGCCGCCAAGCGCACCCTCGGCCAGCGGCATTTCGACGTCCAGTTGATCGGCGGCATGGTGCTGCACGAGGGCGACATCGCCGAGATGAAGACCGGCGAAGGCAAGACGCTGGTGGCGACGCTCGCGGTCTATCTCAACGCGCTGGCCGGCCGGGGCGTCCACGTCGTCACCGTCAACGACTATCTCGCCCGCCGCGACAGCGAATGGATGGGCCAGATCTACAATTTCCTCGGCTTGACCGTTGGCGTCATTGTTCATGGTCTCGATGATGGCGAGCGCAAGGAAGCCTATTCGCGCGACATCACCTACGGCACCAACAACGAATACGGTTTCGACTATCTGCGCGACAACATGAAGTACCGGCTGGAGGACATGGTCCAGCGCGGCCATTTCTACGCCATCGTCGACGAAGTCGACTCGATCCTGATCGACGAGGCGCGCACGCCGCTGATCATCTCCGGCCCGCTCGACGACCGCTCGGATTTCTACAACACCATCGACACCTTCTTCCCCAAGCTCGACAAGACCGACTACGAGGTCGACGAGAAGCAGCGCACGGTGACGCTGACCGAAGCCGGTATGGAGAAGATCGAGACGCTGCTGCGCGATGCCGGCCAGCTCAAGGGCGAGTCGCTCTACGACGTGGAGAACGTCTCGGTCGTGCACCACATCAACCAGGCGCTGCGGGCGCATTCGCTGTTCACCCGCGACAAGGACTACATCGTCCGCGACGGCGAAGTCATCATCATCGACGAGTTCACCGGCCGCATGATGCCGGGACGGCGCTACTCGGAAGGCCTGCACCAGGCGCTGGAAGCCAAGGAGCACGTTCAGGTCCAGCCGGAAAACCAGACGCTGGCCTCGATCACGTTCCAGAACTATTTCCGGATGTACGAAAAGCTCGCGGGCATGACCGGTACGGCTGCGACCGAAGCCGACGAATTGTTCGACATCTACAAGCTCGAGGTCGTCGAAATCCCGACCAATCTGCCGGTGGCGCGTCTCGACGAGGACGACGAGGTCTACCGCACCCAGACCGAGAAATACGCCGCCATCCTGGCCGAGATCGAGCGCGCCAATGCGCGGCTGCAGCCGGTGCTGGTCGGCACCGCCTCGATCGAAAAGTCGGAAGTGCTGGCCGACTATCTGAAGAAGCACGGCTACAAGCAGATCGATTTCGGCAACGACGTCGCGCTGGAGAAGCTCTATGCCGCCGCGCGCGCCGGCAAGCCGGCAAAACTGTTTGCGGTGCTGAACGCGCGCTTCCACGAGCAGGAAGCCTATATCGTTGCCGAGGCCGGCGTGCCCGGCGCGATCACGATCGCGACCAACATGGCCGGCCGCGGTACCGACATCAAGCTCGGCGGCTCGCTCGAGATGCGGATCCTTCAGGAGACCGCCGACATCACCGACGAGGCCGAGAAGGCCAAAAAGATCGAACAGATCAAGGCCGACATCGAGCGCTTCCGCGAGATCGTGCTGAAGGCCGAGGAAGTGGTGGAGCTCGAGCCTGCCAAGGGCTCAAAGGCGGCCAAGACCGTGACCAAGCCCGGCGGGCTCTACATCATGGGCTCGGAGCGTCATGAATCCCGGCGCATCGACAACCAGCTCCGCGGCCGCTCCGGCCGCCAGGGCGACCCCGGCCGCTCGAAATTCTTCCTGTCGCTGGAAGACGATCTGATGCGGATCTTCGGCTCCGACCGGCTCGACACCATGCTGCAGCGGCTTGGCCTGAAGGAGGGCGAGGCCATCATCCATCCCTGGATCAACAAGGCGCTGGAGAAGGCGCAGCAGAAGGTCGAGGCGCGCAACTTCGATATCCGCAAGAATCTGCTCAAGTTCGACAACGTGCAGAACGACCAGCGCAAGGTGATCTTCGACCAGCGCGTCGAGCTGATGAGGAGCGACAGCGTGGCCGAAATGGTCACGGACATGCGTCACGACTTCATCGACGACATCGTCGCCAAGCACGTGCCCGAGCATGCCTATGCCGAGCAGTGGGATGTCGCCGGCCTCAAGGAAGAATTGAAGCGCGTGCTTGACATCGACCTGCCGGTCGATGAATGGGCCAAGGAAGAAGGCATTGCCGACGAGGAACTGCTGACGCGGATCGAGCAGCGCGTCGACGAGCATATGGCGGCCAAGGTCGCGCAATGGGGCCCCGACGTGATGCGCTACGTCGAGAAAACTATCCTCTTGCAGACGCTCGACCACCTCTGGCGCGAGCACCTGATCATGCTCGATCATCTGCGTCAGGTGATCGGCCTGCGCGGCTATGGCCAGCGCGATCCCTTGCAGGAGTACAAATCGGAAGCCTTCGGCCTGTATGAGGCAATGACCGCGCATCTGCGCGAGGCGGTGACGGCGCAATTGATGCGCGTCGAGATCGTGCCGCCGGAAGAGCAGCAGCCGGTGCTGCCGGCGATGGAAGCGCACAAGTTCGATCCCAATACCGGCGAAGACGAGATGGCCTTTGCCAACGCCTCGCTGGTGCCCCAGGCTCCGGCGGCCGATCGCGATCCGAAAAACCCCGCAAGCTGGGGCAAGGTCGGCCGTAACGAGGATTGCCCTTGCGGAAGCGGCAAGAAGTACAAGCACTGCCACGGCAAGTACGCTTGAGCGCAACGCAGCGCGGCTTCCGCACATGCAAATGTCTCGGAGTACCGGACGCCTCGCCTTCGCGGGCGATGACGATCAAATGCGTACGCGAATTTAGCTGACCGCTGCGAAGGCGCGGATCATCCTCTAGTTCGAGCTGTCGATCAGGCTCTCGAGCAGGCGCTTGAGCTCGTTGGTCGATTTGTCGCCATAGCTCTCGACGATGTGCTCTTCCTGGCTCACCGCCAGCGAGTTCAGCCGCTTGCTCAGCGCCTTGCCGCGGTCGGATACGAACATCAGGACCTTGCGGCGGTCCTTGGGGTCCTGAACGCGGTAGACCAGCGCGTCTGACACCATGCGGTCGACCATCTTGGTCAGCGTGGGATGGTTGAGCAGCACCGCGTCCGCAAGCTCGCCCATCGAATGGCCGTTGCCGTCGGACAGAACTTTAAGGATGCGCCATTGCTCGACAGGTACGCCTTCCTTGCTCAAGCGCATTTCTAGCTGCCGGTTGATCTCCCGGTTGGCTTGCGCGAGCAAATAGGCGAGGTGTTCTGTGATGGGGGAATTGTCTTTCGGCGGTTTGGCCACGGCTGAAACTTCGTCTTGATCCGAATGTGAGTGAATGTCCGGCAACGAGTGCCGTTTCTATATGCACTTCAATTGTTGAATATTCAATATTTTCCAATAAGCTATTTCTCCAACTAAGAAGGGCGGATGCCGCGGCCGCCCGCGGGATGTGTTTTGGTCTGGTGCCAGACAGGAGTTGGCGTGCGTTCGACGGTAAACTTCCCGGCTTCCGGCGGCCCTACGTTTCCGCCGCAGTTGCTGTTTCGAAACCTGTCGGCGGCAGCGGATGATCGCGCCTTGTCGCCGGACGATCATGCCTTCTTCAGGCGGCGCGGCGCCGGGAACAGGCTTCGGATCGGGGGCTTCATATGCTGCACCGGCTCTCCCGGGGTTTGGGGCCCATCCGCCACGAGCAGTGCGCAGCTTGCGGTCGCGGAGATCAACAAGCGCGGCGGTATCCTTGGACGCGAGATCGAGCTTTCGATCTACGATGCAGGCGGGCCGCTCGACGACGTCCTGCGTCGCGCCGAGCAGGCAATCGGGTTCGACGAAGTCGATCTCATCGTTGGCTTGCACACCAGTGCAGTCCGCGTGGCTCTGCGCAAGATTACACGTGGCCGCGTGCCCTATGTCTACACCCCCGTTTACGAAGGCGGCGAACAGACGCCGGGCGTGATGGCGATCGGCGAGACGCCGCGCTGGCAGATCCGACCGTCGATCCATTGGCTCAGCGAGGTCAAGAAGGCCGCGCGCTGGTATCTGATAGGCAGCGACTATGTCTGGCCCTGGCAGTCGCATCGCGCGGTGAAGCGGTACATCAAGGAAGCCGGTGGCCACGTTGTCGGCGAGGAGTTCGTCCCGCTCGGTGAGGACAATCACGAGCCGCATCTGGCGCGCATCCGCGCCGCGCGGCCCGACGTTGTGCTGATCTCCCTGATCGGAACCGACAGCATCACCTTCAATCGCGCCTTCGGCGAATCCGGGCTCGCCGCCACCATGCTGCGGTTCGCCGGAGCGATGGACGAAACCGTGTTGCTCGGCATCGGCGCCGATAACAGCGAGAACCTGTTCTGCGCGTCCGGCTACTTCCCCTGTGTCGGCTCGCGCGCCAATGACGAATTCATGGGCGGCTATCGCGCGATGTTCGGTCCGAATGCCCCGCCGATCGGCTCGCTCGGTCAATCGAACTATGAAGGGTTGCGATTTCTTGAAGCCGCGGCCAACCAGGCCGGCACGCTGGCGATGGCGCCCTTGTTCGCGGCGGGGCGCAATGTCGTTTATAGCGGCGCACGCGGACCGGTGATCGTCCGTGATGGTCGTGTTCGGATGCAGATGTATCTCGCCGAGGCCGATGGCCTCGATTTCAAGGTGATCAAGGCAATCTAGCAACGACGGAACAATCTTATTCAGTCGAAATCCGAAATAATGCTTGAAAAGGAAAATATTTCCGTTTTGGATACCTGCGCAAAGGCCACGGTTCGCACGCGATAAGCGGGCCGCCGGCTGCACGCCCAGGGATCAAAAAGCTTCAGGAGAGCGTCGTGTCAGTCGTCCTTCCAACACCAACGCAACTTCGCGCCGTCGCCGAGCAATGCGGCCTGTCACTCACCGACGAGGACGTCGCTTCGTTCCGCAGTCTGATGCAAGGTTCGATCGATGCCTACAATCTCGTCGCAGCGATGCCGGACGAGCTGCCGGAAGTGAAGTATCCGCGCACCCCCGGCTACCGCCCCTTGCCGGAAGAGAACCCGCGCAACGCCTGGTACCGCAAGTCGACCGTGAAAGGCGCCGCTTCCGGCAAGCTTAAGGGCAAGACGGTCGCGCTGAAGGACAACATCATGTTGGCCGGCGTGCCCATGATGAACGGATCGGCCACGCTGGAAGGCTACGTGCCCGATTTCGATGCCACCATCGTCACGCGGATGCTGGACGCGGGCGCCGAAATCGCCGGCAAGGTTCACTGCGAATCCTTCTGCATGTCCGGCGGCAGTCACACCAACGCGGTGGGACCTGTGCACAATCCGCACAAGATGGGCTATTCGGCCGGCGGCTCTTCGTCGGGTAGCGGCGTCGTCGTTGCGCTTGGCGAGGTCGACATGGCGATCGGCGGTGACCAGGGCGGTTCGATCCGGATGCCGTCCTCGTTCTGCGGCACATACGGGATGAAGCCGACCTGGGGACTGGTTCCGTACACCGGTATCATGCCGATCGAAATTTTCGTCGACCATACCGGGCCGATGACGGCAACGGTGGCCGACAACGCGTTGTTGCTGGAGGTGATCGCCGGCGACGACGGCTACGATCCGCGCATCAAGGCGCCGAAGGTCGAGGAGTATACCAAGGCACTCGGCGGCGGCGTCAAAGGGATGAGGATCGGCATACTCAAGGAAGGCTTCGAGCAGCCAATGGCGGAAGCTGCGGTGAATGAGAGCGTGCGCGAAGCGGCCAAGCGCTTCCGCGATCTCGGTGCCTCGGTCGAGACGGTCTCGATCCCGATGCATTTGACCGGCCCTGCAATCTGGACGCCGATCGGCACCGAAGGCATGACGCAGACCATGATGTATGGCGACGGCTACGGGCTGAGCCGTGGCGATCTCTATTCGACGTCGCTGATGGATTTCCATCGAGGCTGGCGCCGGCAAGCCGACTCGCTGTCGGAGACCACGAAGCTGTTCCTGCTGCTCGGCACCTACATCAACAACAATTTCGGCCCGCGCTACTATGGCAAGGCGCTCAATATCTCCAGGCGGCTGACCGCTGCCTACGACAAGGCCTTCAAGGACTACGATCTGCTGCTGCTGCCAACGACGCCGATGAAGGCGACGCCGCTGCCGCCGGCCAATGCCAGCCGCGAAGACTACGTCGCCCGCGCGCTGGAAATGATTTCGAACACCGCGCCATTCGACATCACCCATCATCCCGCAATGTCGTTGCCCTGCGGCATGGTGGACGGTCTTCCGGTGGGCTTGATGCTGGTCGGCCGGCTGTTCGAGGAATCCACGATCTATCGCGCCGCGCACGCCTTCGAGCAAATCGGCGACTGGAAGAAAATGTGAGCGGCGTTTTGTCGCGGGCCGGTTGGATCGCAAGGCATGGCTAGCACCTTCGTTGCGGCATTCGAGATCCTGAGTTTCGGCGCGATCATCGTTCTGGTCGTGCTGGGGCTCGGGATCATTGCCAGCATGATGGGAATTTTCAACTTCGCGCAGGGCGAGTTCGTCCTGCTCGGCGCTTACGTTACCTATCTGGCGCATAGCCGCGGGATTCCGATCTGGGTGGGCATGGCGGCTGCGCCATTCATCGTTGGCGGCCTCGGCTTCGTGCTGGAGGCGCTCATCATCCGGCGCTTCTATGCCGCGCCCATCGTGGCGATGCTTGGCACCTATGCGCTCGGCCTGATCATCCGCGAAAGCGTGCGCGGCCTGATCGGCGGTTTCTATCTGACCGTGCCGGAGCCGATCGGCGGCTCGATCGATATCGGCACGATGCACATTTCGACGTGGCGCTTCACGATCATCGTCATCACGCTGCTGGTGATGGGCGGCTGCTATCTATTGCTGTCGCGGACCAGCTTCGGCCTTCGCGTGCGCGCGACGTTGGAAAATCCGGCGCTGGCGCGGGTGTCGGGAATCTCGACGCCCCTGATCTACGGCGCCACGTTTGCCTTCGGCGCCGCGCTGGCGGGGCTTGCTGGCGCGTTGATCGTGCCCGTGTTCAGCTTGTTCGCCGACCTCGGTATCCGGTTCCTGATTCAGGGCTTTGTCGCCGTCATGGTCGGCGGCGTCGGATCGTTTATCGGGCCGGTCGCCGGAGCCGGCTTGATCGGAACGCTCAGCGCGGCGCTACCCTGGGTCATGGCGCCCGTGGTCGCCGACGTTCTCGTCTTCGTACTCGCCATCGTCTTCATCAAATTCCGGCCGCAAGGCCTCATCGCTGGAAAAGGGGTTTAGTCGCATGTTTGCCGATCGCCTTGATTTGACGCGCCGTCGTTTCCTCAGCGGCTTTGCTTTCACGACCGGCGCGATTGCGACCGGGATCGGTAGCTGGGTGGTCAGGCCCGACTGGGCCAATGCCGCCGAAGGCCCGATCAAGGTCGGCATCGCAACCGACCTGACCGGCCCGATCGCTTATGCCGGCAATGCTGACGCCAATGTCGCCAAGATGGTCATCAAGCAGATCAACGCTGCCGGCGGCCTGCTCGGCCGGCCGCTCGAGCTCTACATCGAGGACACCGCCTCCAACGAATCGGTCGCCGTCGGCAACGTTCGCAAGCTGATCCAGCGCGACAAGGTCGACATGGTGCTCGGCGGCATCACCAGTTCGATGCGCAACGCGATTAAGGATCCGATCGTGGCGCGCGGCAAGACGCTGTACATCTATCCGCAGCTTTACGAGGGCAAGGAATGCACGGCCAATCTATTCTGCACCGGCCCGACTCCGGCGCAGCAATGCGACGAGTTCATACCCTGGCTGATCAAGAACGGCGGCAAGAAGTTTGCGCTGCCAAGCGCGAACTATGTCTGGCCGCACACGCTCAACGTCTATGCACGCAAGGTGATTGAATCCAGCGGTGGCGAGGTCGTGTTCGAGGAGTACTACCCGCTCGACCAGGTCGACTTCTCAGCCACCGTC
Source organism: Bradyrhizobium sp. AZCC 1721 (assembly GCF_036924715.1). Taxonomy (NCBI): domain Bacteria; kingdom Pseudomonadati; phylum Pseudomonadota; class Alphaproteobacteria; order Hyphomicrobiales; family Nitrobacteraceae; genus Bradyrhizobium; species Bradyrhizobium sp. AZCC 1721. Next base: position 527,601 of record NZ_JAZHSB010000001.1, read on the forward strand.
AACCGCATCATCTCCAACAAGGTCGATGTCGTCTTTAACACTGTAATCCCTCCCGGTGTCGGTCCGTTCTTCAAGCAGCTCTACGAGGCTGGCTTCCTGAAGAATGGGGGACGGCTGGCCTGCGTGTACTATGACGAGAATACGCTCAACATCAATCAGGCCAGCGAGATCGAGGGTCTTGCAAGCTGCCTTGACTACTTCAAGGCGCTGACCAAGGACGATCCGGTCAGCGCCAAGATCCAGGCGGCCTACGAGAAGGATTTCCCCGGCAATTTCCTGTTCGCCGCCGGCAGCGCGGCGACCGGCACCTATCGCGGGCTGAAGCTATGGGAAGCGGCGGTCAAGGAAGCCGGCAAGATCGACCGCGATGCGGTGGCCGCGGCGCTCGATCATGCCAAGATCGCGGAAGGCCCGGGCGGACCGGCCGAGATGGTGCCGGGCAAGCGGCACTGCAAGATGAAGATGTATACCGCTGTTGCCAAAGGCGGGAACTATGAGATCGTGGGCCGCAGCGACGGCCTCGTCGATCCCAAGGAGTGCTGAGTGATCCATGGGTGCAGCAAAGCAGGCCCTTCGCGCAACGTGAGTCGGGGGCCCGACGTTTCGATGGCTGACGGTGGATTGGATCAAGCATTGCCGGCGCGACTGGCGGCGGGACGGAAGGTGCTCCCGATCGTGGAAGGGGCGGTGCTGATCGCTGCGCTGATCCTGCCGCTGGTTCTGCAGGACTACCTCACGGTGTTCGCTACCCGCGTCATTATTCTCGCCCTGTTCGCGCTCTCGTTCGATCTGGTGTGGGGATATGCCGGCATCATGAGCTTCGGTCAGGCGCTGTTCTTCGGGTCGGCCGGTTATGGCGTTGCACTGATGGCGCGCGACCTCAACATCACCTCGATCTTTCTCGTACTGCCGGCGGGAACGCTGATCGGGCTCACCACCTCGCTGCTGCTCGGTGGCTTTCTGCTGCTCGGCCGGCATCCCTCCAGCGTGATCTTCGTTGCACTCGGTACCCTGACCGGATCCTACGCGGCCGACCGCCTGGCGCGCGGCTGGTACTATCTCGGCGGACAGAACGGCATTCCCTCGATTCCGTCGATGTCGCTCGGTAACTACGACGTTACCGAAGGACCGGTCTATTACTATTTCGCGCTCGGCACTCTGGTTGTCGTCTATCTGCTGTGCCGCTTCCTGGTGCGCTCGCAGTTCGGCCTGGCACTGGCGGGGCTTCGCGAGAACGAGCAGCGCATCGCCTTCTTCGGATACAAGGCGCAACACCTGAAGGCGATTGTTTTCGCCGTGGGCGGCACCATCGCAGGCCTTGCAGGTAGTCTCTACGCATTTCACGAGGGCTTCGTCTGGCCCAATATGGTCGGCGTGGTAATCTCGACGCAGGTCGTGCTTTACGTTTTATTCGGCGGATCGGGCACATTGATCGGCGCGGTTATCGGCGCCGTTATCATCGAGGGCGTCAGCTTCTGGCTGTCGGACAATTATCGCGACATCTGGCCTATCCTTCTCGGCGTGTTGCTGCTGCTGGTGATCCTGTTCCGCCCGCTCGGGCTGATCAGCTTCGTGCTCGGCGAACGCGAGCGCGTCGGCAGTTTTGGGGCGGGACCGAAGGAGAAGCGCAATGCCGCTCCTTGAGGCGACCGGCATCGTCAAGGTGTTTGGCAAGCTCACCGCGCTCGATGGTGCCGCGCTGACGATAGGCGAAAACGAGTTTCACGGCCTGATCGGGCCGAACGGCTCGGGAAAAAGCACCCTGATGAAGTGCGTCGCAGGCGCCGAGGTGCCGACCCAAGGCAAGGTCACCTTCATCAACCGCGATATCACCCAGTTGTCGCCGACCGAGCGAGCCCGCGCCGGCATGAGCCTGAAATTCCAGATCACTAGCGTGCTGCCGACACTGACGCTGTACGACAACATCCTGCTGGCGCTGCAGGCGCAATCCTCGCTGTTCGATCTGGTGTTCTCGCGCACGCGCGGCGTGCTGCACGATCAGGTAATGATGATGCTGAGCCAGTTCCGCCTCGCCGATCGCGCGCATGATGCTGCCGCGGCGCTGTCGCACGGGCAGCAGCAATGGCTGGAAATCGCTATGGCGCTCGCAGCCAAGCCGCGGCTGCTGCTGCTGGACGAGCCGACCGGCGGCATGAGCCTGGAAGAACGCCGCGTCACCGGCGAACTCCTGCAGCCTATCAAGCAGCATTGTTCGCTTGTGATCGTCGAACACGATCTGGATTTCATCCGCGATATCTGCGACCGCCTGACCGTGATCGACCAGGGTCGTGTGCTCGCGTCCGGAACGGTCGCCGAGATCCAGGTCAACAAGAGCGTCCAGGAGATTTATCTACGTCGTGCCTGAACAGACATTTCTCGACGTACGACATCTCGAAGCCGGTTATGGCCGCAGCCAGGTCCTGTTCGATGTCAACATCGGCATTCCCTGGCGTGGCGGCGTCGCGGTGCTCGGCCGTAACGGAGCCGGCAAGACCACACTGATGAAGACGATCGTCGGCGAGCTTGCGAGCTCGAATGGCGAATTGTTTTTCGACGGCCGTGACATCACCCGGCGCCGGACCGAGGAGCGGGTCCGCTCGGGCATCGGCTACGTGCCCCAGGAACATTCGGTGTTCGCTCGGCTCTCGGTGCGCGACAATCTCGCAGTCGGCTCGCTGTTCAACGTTGATCCGACGGCGGTCGATCGGGTCCTGAGCATCTTCCCGAAGCTCGGGCGGCGGCTCGACCAGCCGGCCGGCACGCTGTCGGGCGGCGAGCGCAAGATGCTGGCGATCGGACGCGCGATGCTTGGCAATCCCAAATTGCTGCTGCTGGACGAGCCGACCGAAGGCGTGTGGGTCGGTGTGATCGAGGAGATCACCGAGCGGCTCATCGAGTTGGCCAAGCAGATCGCGATCGTCATCGTCGAGCAGCATCTCGATCTCGCGCTGCGCGTCGCCGATTATGCCTATGTGCTCGATCGCGGCAGGGTGGCGCTGCAAGGCGCTGCTGGCGAGGTGCGGAACGATCCGGAATTGTTGCGCTATCTCGCACCGTAGCGTCCGCCGAAGGCGCATCGGCGTCGATGGCTGATCCGGCTATGAAAGTGTTGCCGCGCCTTACTTCACCGCCCCGAAGCGGCTGTCGAACGAGTTCGTGGACATGATCGGTGCAGAGCCTGCGACTTGATTGTCCTTGGCGGCAGGTGCCGGGCCATCCGACACTGACGGTTTCAGCGGCGGGCGGCTGGCGGCGGCGTGTTTGACGTCGGGCTTCGCTGCCGTCGTCTTCGGCGCAGCGGCTTCAGGACGCGGCGGCTGCTTGGCCTCGGTCGCCGCCTTCGGCTTGGACGGTGGCGTGCTGGCGGTGGCGTCGGCTGCGCCGCCCAGGCCAACCTTGCGGGCGAGGCTGGAGAAGAAACCGTCATTCTGCTCAGTCGGCGGCGCCGCATTGGCGACCCGCGTCGAAGTCGGGGCAGAGGCAGGAGCAGCAGCCGGTACTGCGGCCAGTTTCGGCTGCTCCGGCGGACCCATCAGCAAGTTTTCGGACGGAGCTTTGGGCGGATTGACGTGGGAGGGAACGGTGCCTGGCGCGCGTGCCATCAGCGACAGGCTTGAGCCGTCGCCGGGCTCCGAAAGCCCGGTGCTGCCTTCGGGGACGCGGGCGGCGAACACCTTGTGCATGCCGCCGTCGATGCCGGTGTTGATCCGCGCCATCGGCGTTCCCTTTGCGATCAGCCGCGCGGTCTCGGCAATATCGGTCGCCTGCTTCTCGCGCACGGCGTCGGCGATTTCATCTGATATCGCATAGGCGGGACACTTGGAGGATGCCTCGAACACCGGGTCCTTGGTGGCGCCCGGCGGCTTGACCGCATCGAACACGTATTTCTTTTCGCAGAAATCGACCTTCGGCTCCTGCCGCGTCACCTCGAAATGATCATTGCCTTCCTTGATCATTTTCCAGAACGGCATGTGCGGGTTGTTGCGGTGCTTGGCCATATTGGCCGGCGTCATCCGGAACGGGTAGGCCTGCAACTGGAACGACTTCTGGCCGCCAAAGAAGGATTCGCGGCCCAGCGAATAGATTTCCGCAATCTGCTCGTCGGTCATCGCGTAGCAGCCGCGCGAGGAGCAGTCGCCATGCACCATCAACTGCGAGCCGGTGCGTCCCAATGCTTTGTCGAACGCATTGGGATAGCCGGTGTTGAAGGAGAGGTAATAGGCCGACTGCGGGTTCATCTGCGCCGGCGAGATCGAGTAGAAGCCTTCCGGCGCCTGGCGGTCGCCTTCGCGAACCTTTGGGCCGAGATCGCCCGACCAGCGGCAGATCGGATACGTCTTCAACAGCGCGAAACGGCCGGAGCGGTCCTGCTTCCAGATCTCCAATTCGGCTTCCTGCTTGAACAGCCGGACCAGGATCGGGGACTGCAGGTCCATGTCCTTCGCCGTCATGTCGGCGATCAGTTTTGGCGGGACTGGCTGGTTGGCCTTGGCGTTGTTGGCCAGCGAGATGCCGTCACTGTTGCAGCCGGCCATCAACACGCCTGCGCCCACGAGGACAGCCGACGTGACGAGCGCGCGAACCAGCGAGCGGTTAATCAAAGGCTAAGCTCCACACCCACCGGGCATTCTCGCACCCCAAATCAACAGCGACATGCCCTGAAGCCATTGTCTAAAATACTACCCATTGCCCCCCTGCGCCGCAACCCGAACGACGCCGTCCAGCGGCTGCCGCGGCAGGCACGGTCAACAAAAACTAAAGACTGGGCTCGGGGCCTAATTGCGGCCGAATCATGCGCGCTGGCAAAAATAATGGCCGTTTAGAGGTCGTTAATCCATTGGGGCGAGTAGGCTCGAGCGAACTTACCGAGGCGGCGTAGACACGGACGAAGCGATCAGCCGAGCTTGCGGCCGATATCGAGGAATTTCTGCCGCCGATGCCGGCGGACAGCATCCGCGTCGAGATTGCGGAGATCGTTGAAGGCCTCCGCGATGGCATCGCCGGTGGCCGAGATCATGGCGGCAGAATCGCGATGGGCGCCGCCGGCGGGCTCTTTCAGGATCTGGTCGATCACGCCGAATCGCAGCATGTCCTGCGCGGTGATCTTCATGCTGGTGGCAGCTTCCTGCGCCTTGGTGCCGTCGCGCCACAGGATCGAGGAGGCCGCCTCCGGCGAGATCACGCTGTAGATCGCGTGTTCGAACATCAAGACCTTATTCGCGGTGGTGATGGCGATCGCGCCGCCGGACATGCCTTCGCCGGTGACGATTGCGACATTGGGTACGCCGAGCGATAGGCAGGCGTCGGTGGAGCGCGCGATGGCTTCCGCCTGGCCGCGTTCCTCAGCGCCGATGCCAGGATAGGCGCCGGCGGAATCGACGATCGACAGCACGGGAATGCCGAAACGATCGGCCAGCTCCATCAGCCGCACGGCTTTGCGATAGCCTTCAGGCCGGGCCATGCCGAAATTATGCTTGATGCGACCCTCGGTCGAGGCGCCCTTTTCCTGGCCGACGACGCAGATGCTCTCGCCGCGGAAGCGGCCGAAGCCACCCATCAGGGCCTCGTCCTCGCCGAATTTGCGGTCGCCCGCCATCGGCGTGAAGTCCGTGATCAGCGCATTAACGAAATCGGTGAAGTGCGGGCGCTGCGGATGGCGTGCCACCAGCGTCTTCTGCCACGGCGTCAAATTGGCGTAGAGATCGGCCAGCGCCTGGGACGCCTTGTCCTCGATGCGCGCAATCTCGTCGCCGATGTCGCTGCCGGACGCCGCCAGCGCGCGCAATTCGTCGATCTTGGACTCGAGTTCGGCGACTGGTTTTTCGAAGTCGAGATAGCTGCGCATCTGTTCCGGCATCAAGACAATATAGGTAACAACGCGCTGTGAGGCGAAGCGGTTTTCGATTCACCCCAGGAAAGCACGCATCTTCAATGACTTAGCGCGCGTCTCGGTCCGGATAGCCCGGTTCGCCGAAAGCGCGCCAAACAAGGCCACGGGCGGGATGGCTGTTTCGGGGGAGAAGCCGCGGAAGTCAAGGCGGGAGTTCATTTACCTGTCATCCCTGTGTTTCGCAGGGACGACTACGACTTCTCCGCCAGCGGATGCAGGTCGCGCACCAGGCTCTTCAGCCGTTCCTCGACCACATGGGTATAGATTTGCGTGGTCGAGATGTCAGTGTGGCCGAGCAGGGTCTGCACGATGCGCAGGTCCGCGCCGTTATGCAGCAGATGGCTGGCAAAGGCGTGGCGCAGCACGTGCGGCGAGACCAGCCGCGGCGCCAGGCCTGACGCCGCTGCCAGTTCCTTCAAGTCGCGCGCAAAGTGCTGGCGCGTCAGATGGCCGCTCTCGCCGAAGGAGGGAAACAGCCACTTCGATACGGCGGCGTTTTTCTTCTTCTCGGGCCTGAGCGCTTCCATGGCGGCGAGGTAATCTGCCATCGCCTGCCTTGAGGCTTCGTTGAGCGGCACCAGCCGTTCCTTGTTGCCCTTGCCGCGCACCATGATCATGCGGGCATCGCGCCGCGCGGCCGATAGCGGCAGCGCCACCAGCTCCGAGACGCGCAAGCCGGTGGCGTAGAGCACTTCCAGCAGGCAATACAGCCGCATCGCGCGCAGCCGCTGTTGCGGCGAGGCGTTCTCGGCCTCGGTCAATTGCTTGGCCCGCGTCAGCATCCGGTCGACATCCGATATCGACAGCACCTTCGGCAGCCCGCGGCCGCGCTTCGGGCCGGACAGGATCGCCGCCGGATCGTCGGCGCGGATGCGCTCGTTGAGCAGGAAGCGGAACAGATGCCGCATCGCCGACAGCCGCCGCGCCACGCTGGAGGATTTGAAGCCGCGGGTATCGAGATCGGCGAGGTAGTCGCGCAGCACGTCAGTCCCGGCACGGGTAAAGTTCTGGCCGGCTTGCCCAAGAAATTCGGAGAAATCTGTGAGGTCGCGCCGATATGCGTCGAGCGTATTGTCGCCCGCCCCCTGTTCCGCCGCGAGCATGTCGAGGAACAGGTTGATCAGCTTCGCGTCGGAGGGTGTCGTGCGCATTCGCTATGATACCGCATGATCCGGGCAGGACGGAGGCTTTTCAAACACGCGCCTGGACGCAGCGTTCGGAAGGCCAGACCGTTTTCAAGCGAAGTGGACACCGGTTCGCGTTAAGAAAATGCGTCAAAGCAGCCCGGTTCTGATTCAATCAGAACCGAAAGTCTCTAGGACATTTGACTGATCGCCGTGGCCTGCGACCAGACGACCATCCACCGCCCGTCGCGATATTCGTAAGTGTCGGTGTGCCAGTATTCGCCGGGTGCGACCTGGTGGCCACCGAACACGATCTCGAGCCTGGCGCGATACCGGATCACGGCATGGCCCTTGTGCTGCCGCACGGCGATAGGTCCGGGTTCCCACATGAGATATTTGATCTGGCCGCTCGTGATCGCACCCAGATATTCGTCCTTGGATAGCGGCATTCCGATCGGCGTAATCAACTGGAACTCCGACGCATGAAGCGGCCCTGCCGCCTCCATGTCGCCGGCGACGAGGGCGCGAAGCCGGGACCGTTCGGCGTTGCGGATGTGCTCGGCTTCCGGCGAGCCGTCCATGTCGGTGGTGTGCGTTGGCATCGGTGTTGTCCAATTCTGTAAGGGGAGGATTAGAATGCGTTGCGACGGCGCAACCTGCGGGTTGACCCTGATTGCGCGAGTAACGGGGCTGCCGCTCTACGCCTTGGTGATCAGGCCATAGTCGATCAGGCTTTGTGCGCTGGCGCGAATGCAGTCCTCGTCGGGCCGCGGTCTCCAGTTCAGCACGCGATGCGCCTTGGCCGCGCTTACGCTGAGGTCGCGATCGAGTTCATGAATGATCATGCGCGAACGCGGGCTGAACGGAGCCATTGCCCTCACCATCCAGTTCGGCACTTCGCCGCCGGGCAAATCGGGAGCATAGGCTGGGAACGATTTTGCCAGCACGGCGGCCAGTTCTCTCAACCAGAAAAATCCTCCGCCGATGATGAAGCGCTGGCCGGAGGCATCCGGACAGGTCATGGCGCGGATATGGGCATCGGCCGCATCGCGCACGTCCACGACCGCGAAGCCGAAGCGCGGGACACGCTTCAGCTTGCCGCTCATCATTTGCTGGATCAGCCCGACCGATGTGCCGTATTGCGGACTAAGCAGCGGACCGAAGATCATGCCCGGGTTGATGACGGCCAGATCGAGTCCGGTCTCCTTGGCAAAGGTCCACGCCGCCTGTTCGGCCAGCGTTTTCGACCTGTAGTAAGGCGTGGCCCGCGCGCTGGTCGGATTAGTCCAGTCGCTCTCGGTATAGGGAGCCTGACCGTTGCCATGATTGGTAGCGGCGACCGAGGATGTCAGCACCACACGCGCGACACCGGCATGATGGGCCGCGCGCAGCACTCGTAGCGCGCCGTCTCGCGCGGTCTCGATCAATTCTTCCGCGTCCCTTGGCAGGCCCGCCGGGAACGGCGAGGCGGCGTGGATGACATAGCGGCACCCATCTACCGCGGCATCCCAACCGGCATCGGAGCAAAGATCGGCCTGAACAAAGCTAAGCGCCTCGGCGTGAGCGGGCGCGGCGACACCAAGCTGGCTCCTGATCCGGTCACAGGCGGTAAGGCTACGGACGGTGCCGCGAACGCGAAAGCCGCTCGCCAGCAATTGCCTCGCGATATGTCCGCCGAGAAATCCGCCGATGCCGGTGACGAGCACCGTAGCGGCCGCGGGATCATTCAACTTGTTAGGCATGTCGATTCGATCCTTTAGGGCTACCGATGGCCGTCATTAGACAGGTGGACAGTTGTTGTCTAATCGTCTTTTGACGGATTAGACAAATGCTGTCAATCTGTCTCGGATGAATCAGAGCGACCAAAAATCTGAGGCTATTCTCGACGCGGCGCTCCCGGTCTTTGTCCGTCACGGTTTTCGCAAGACGTCTATGGCCGACATCGCGCGCGCCGCGGGCATGTCTCGCGCGGCGCTCTATCTAAGCTTCAACAGCAAAGAAGAACTGTTTCGGGCGGGGTCGGCGCGGGCGCACGCCCGGGCGATGCGAAAGGTCGAAGCCGCGCTCGCTGGTGACGGCGATGTTTTCAGTCGGATTGAGGCGGCAATTGCCGCCTTCCAGCGCGAGTTAATCGCGCCTTTCACCGGCAGCGGCGACGCGGCGGAACTGTTCGAAACAAACATGGCGTTGGCCCGAGACGTCACGCTGGCGGCGCGCGCCGAGTTGGTGGCCCTCCTTGCCCAAGCGCTAACCAATGCGCAGGCGACAGGTGCGATCACCTTGGATGCTCTGCATGCCACGCCTGCCGATGTAGCCGCCATCATTGTTGCGGCCATGGAGGGTATCAAGGACGCGCAAGTGGCGGGCCACGATCTGCTCGAAGATACGCGGCTGTTCCTGCGTCTACTGCGCAAAGCGCTGAGTCGCTAACTTGCTATCTCTTGAGGAACTTGTCTGCGGGAATGGTAACCGTCATTTCCCGGGGGCTTGGATTGACGAAATTCGCCAGCGCGAAAACCACGCCATAGATCACCCCGGCTATCACGCCGACGACCGTCAGAAAGCGGAACAAGCTGGGCATAGGGGCTCAGGGCGGCGAATTAACCAATGAAATCATCCAACATGTTCCCTTCGCCGTGGCAAGAGTCTCTGGCAACTGCGTCAGTCGGGGTAGTATAGGTGTCACGAAGCGGTGGAAATCCGCAAAACCACAGAGCTTTTTGATGTCCGAGACCGTCGCACCGGCCCAGGCGAGCGCCCCCCAGGAGGCCGACATTATGTCGGCCCTGGGACGGCGTTCGGTTGTGCTGGTTGGCATGATGGGGGCCGGCAAGTCGACCATCGGCCGCCGGCTGGCGGCGCGGCTGCGGCTGCCATTTCTCGACGCCGATATCGAGATCGAGGCGGCCGCCGGGATGTCGATTCCGGATATTTTCGAAACCCACGGCGAGCCGCATTTCCGGGACGGCGAGGCGCGGGTGATTGCGCGGCTGCTCGACAGCGGCCCCGCCGTGATCGCCACCGGCGGCGGCGCCTTTATGCGCGAGGACACCCGCAATCGCATCCGCGACAAGGCGGTCTCGATCTGGCTCAAGGCGGACGTCGACGTCATCATGAAGCGCGTGAGGCGCCGCGCCGACCGGCCGCTGCTGCAGACCGAGGATCCGACTGCCACCGTCAGCCGTCTGCTCGAAGCGCGCGAGCCGGTCTACCGGAGCGCCGACGTGACCATTCTGTCTCGCGACGTGCCGCACGACCGAATCGTCGACGAATGCATCGAGGCCCTGCGCGCCCGGCTGTGTGCCGGCGCCCCGGCCGCCCAGCCAACAACCGACGGGATGAACGTCACGCCATGACTGCGCCGCTGAAACATTCCGCCGACATCACGGTCGACGTCGCCCTCGGCGACCGCGCCTATGACATCGTGATCGGCCGCGGCGTGCTGGATACGCTCGGCGCGCGCGTTGCTGCGCTGCGTCCTGGCGTGCGAACCGCCATCGTCACCGACCGCACCGTCGCAAAGCACTGGTTGGAGCAAACCGAGCGCTCGCTTACCGAAGCCGGCATCCCGATGTCACGCGTGATCGTCGAGGAAGGCGAGGTGTCAAAGACCTATGCCGGTCTCGAAAAGGTCTCCGAAGCGCTGATCGCGGCGAAGATCGAGCGCAACGATCTGGTGATCGCGCTCGGCGGCGGCGTGGTCGGCGATCTCGCCGGTTTCGCGGCGGCGATCCTGCGCCGCGGTGTCGATTTCGTGCAGGTGCCGACCTCGCTTTTGGCCCAGGTCGATTCCTCGGTCGGCGGCAAGACCGGCATCAATTCGCCGCAGGGCAAGAATTTGCTTGGCGCGTTTCATCAGCCGGTGCTGGTGATCGCCGATACGTCGGTGCTCGACACGCTGTCGCCGCGCCAGTTCCGCGCCGGCTACGCCGAGGTCGCCAAATATGGCGTGCTCGGCGATGAAGCCTTTTTCACCTGGCTCGAAGCCAACCATGCCGACATCTTCTCCGGTGGCGCGGCGCGCGAGCACGCGATTGCAACCTCCTGCCGCGCCAAGGCCGCGATCGTCTCCCGCGATGAGCGCGAAAATGGCGAGCGCGCGCTGCTCAATCTCGGCCACACCTTCGGCCATGCGCTGGAGGCCGCGACCGGCTTTTCCGACCGCCTGTTCCACGGCGAGGGCGTCTCCGTCGGCATGGTGCTGGCGGCGGAGTTTTCAGCGAAACTCGGCATGATCTCCGAGGTCGAGGCCACCCGGGTCGAGCGCCATCTTGCTTCCGTTGGCCTGCCGACCCATTTGCAGGACATCGCAGGCTTTGCCCAGGAAGGGCTGGCCGATGCCGACGCCCTGATGGCGCTGATGGCGCAGGACAAGAAGGTCAAGCGCGGCAAGCTGACCTTCATTCTGCTGCAGGCGATCGGCCGCGCGGTGGTTGCAAACGACGTCGAGCCGGCGCTGGTTCGCGATTTCCTGCAACAGAAGTTGTCGGGATGACGGGATTATCGGGCGGCTTGACGCAAGCGTTGCGCGGGGCCGGAGCCGTCACGAGGAATATATGAGTTCGACCGCGTTCAATCTGCTGCTGGCGATCTTGCTGCTCGCCGCCAACGCGTTTTACGTGGCCGCCGAGTTTGCGCTGGTCAAGAGCCGCGGGTTTCGCATCAGGGCAATGGTCGAGCAGGACCGGTTCGGCGCGCGCCTGCTGCATGGCATGATGGGCAATATCGAGGCCTATCTCGCCTGCTGCCAACTCGGCATCACCATGGCTTCCCTCGGTCTCGGCTGGGTCGGCGAGCCCACCGTTTCGGCGCTGCTCGAGCCGCTGCTTGTTCCGCTCGGAATGTCGGAACGTACGCTGCACTTCGTCTCGTTCCTGGCGGGCTTTTTGGTGTTCTCCTCGCTGCACATCGTGATCGGCGAGCAGGTGCCGAAGACATTTGCGATCCGCCAGCCGACGCCGGTCTCGCAATGGATCGCGTACCCGCTCTATTTGTCCTATCTGGTGTTCTATCCGCTCAACTGGCTGCTCAACGCCGCCTCCCGCGGGATCCTGCGCATGTTCGGCGTCAAGGAATCCTCCCAGCACGAAATCCTCACCGATTCCGAAATCGAGGGCCTCGTGGAGGAATCGGCCGTGCACGGCGGCATCGAAAGCGGCGAGGCCGAGTACATCCACAACGTCTTCCGCTTCGGCGATCTCGCCGTATCTGATGTCATGGTCCACCGCACCGCGATGGTGATGATCAACGCCGACCTGCCGCCGGACGAACTGGTGCGCGAGGTGCTGGCGACCGAATACACCCGCATCCCCCTGTGGCGCGACAAGCCGGAGAACATCATCGGCGTGCTGCACGCCAAGGATCTGCTGCGCGCGATCCGTGCGTCCGAAGGCGACACCTCGCGCATCGACGTTTCGGCGATCATGCTGCCGCCCTGGTTCGTGCCGGAGATGCGGCCCCTGTCCGAACAGTTGAAGGCGTTCCGCCGCCGCAAGACCCATTTCGCGCTCGTCGTCGACGAATATGGCGAGGTCGAAGGCATGGTGACGCTGGAGGACGTCCTGGAAGAAATCGTCGGCGATATTTCCGACGAGCATGACGTTGTGGTCGCCGGCGTCCGCGTCCAGGCCGACGGCTCTGTGGTGGTGGATGGCTCCGTGCCGATCCGCGACCTCAACCGCGCCATGAACTGGCATCTGCCCGATGAGGAGGCGACGACGGTCGCCGGCCTCGTGATTCACGAGGCGCGCTCGATCCCCGAACGCGGCCAGAATTTTACCTTCCACGGCTGCCGTTTCCGCGTGCTGCGCCGCGAGCGCAACCGCATTACGGCGCTGAAGATCACGCCGCTGCCGCGCGAAACCGACGCGGAGTATCCGAAGCCGAAGCGGGCAGGGACGGCGTTCTGAACGTCGGCGCCATAACGGCGTCAGCTATTCAATATCGATGGTGACGCCGCTGAGCTTCCATTGGCCGTCGGAGGGAATGAAGCCGAGCTGGTACTTCACCTTTTTCGGCGTGGTGTCGAAGCGGCCCTTCAGGCGCAGCACGCCCTTGTCATCGATCTTTGCGTCCTCCTCCGGAATGACCGGGCTGGCGACGATCGCGTCGAACACGGCGTGCTTCTCGACCAGGTCCTTGAAGACAGCCCGCAGCTTGTCGGGCGGAAACTGATCGCGGAACGGCTTTGAAATCTTGGCGTGCAGGACCGTGAAATTGTCCGATGCCACCGCGTCGTTGAGCGTCACGAGAATGCTCTTGATCAGCACTTCCTGGACAAAGGGGCTCGGCATGTCCAGCGCGTGTGCCTTGGTTGACGAGACTGCAACCAGGACTATCACGGCCACGGCCCATCTGAAGCGTACCCAATGCTGCATCGGACGACCCTATCGAGCGGCGATGGGATTGGGGCCGCTACGGCCCGGTTCGGATGGAACTGCGCCCATCGCCCTGGCAGTCAACAGATAGATCAAAACGGTTGTGCCGTCTGCGCGATCTTGAGCAAAAGCCACAGGTCTTCGGCCTGTCGGCGCACTTCAAGATCGGGTTGGGTTCTTCAGCCCTGACCTTCCCGGGGCGCCTGCGCCTTGATGGCGAGTGCATGGACGGAGCCCTTGAGTTCCGCGTCAAGCGCCGTGTTTACCATGCGGTGGCGTTCAACGCGGCTCTTCCCTTCGAAGGCCGGAGACACAATATAAACCCTGAAATGCGTCTCGCCTCCAGGCCTGTGGCCGGCGTGGCCCTCATGCAGATGAGATTCGTCCGCGACGTCGAGGCTTTCCGGCAAGAAAGCTTCACGCAACTTGTTTATGATAATGTCCCTGGTGCTCATGATGGTGGCAGATAATTCTGTGTCGGCTTCCGGTCAATGGCGCATCCGAATAGAGGTATTCGCAATGTCAAGACTTGAAGCCTTGCGCATTGCGTAGTCAAAGTCAGCCATGCCGATTGATTCATCCAAGTTCTTCGATTCCATTCGCATCAAGCCCAACAAGCTGAGTGCGAAGCAGCAGGCGCAGGCGCGCGAGGAAGCCGCCATGTGCGAGTGGGCGGGCTGCCAGAACAAGGGCCCGCACCGGGCGCCCAAGGGCCGGGAGAATTCCCGCGAGTACTGGCACTTCTGTCTCAACCATGTGCGCGAATACAACCAGTCCTACAATTTCTTCCAGGGGATGAACGCCGATGCCGTCGCGCGCTACCAGAAGGATGCGCTGACCGGCCATCGCCCGACCTGGAAGATGGGCGCCAACACCGCCGGCAAGAAGGGCAAGCAGCCCAGCGCCGAGGACTTTGACGGCGCCGCCGATCCGTTCAGCATGTTCTCCGAGCTCAACGGCCGCGGCCGCTGGCGACCCGGCCCGGGCGCGCAGGCCAAGGCCGAGACGCGCAAGGTGATGAACGCCGAGCGCAAGGCGCTGCAGGTGATGGGGCTTTCCGCCGAGGCAACGCTCGATGACGTCAAGGCCAAGTACAAGGCGCTGGTCAAGCAGCACCATCCCGACGCCAATGGCGGCGACCGCTCCACCGAGGACCGCCTGATCGAGATCATCAAGGCGTATAATTATTTGAAGACGGTGGTACGGGCGTAGCGCGCTATTCATCGTCGCCCCTGCGAACGCAGGGGCCCATAACCACCGGCACTAATCGATAGAGAAAGCTGTCTACCCGTATGCCCTATCCACGCGCCGCGGCGTATGGGTCCCTGCGTTCGCAGGGACGACAGCGGAGATTTTGGCTCCGCTGCTGCCCTGTACGAAGTTTTGGTCCCGCTCACCCTGGCATCGGCCCGACATACGCCGAACTCGGCCGGATCAGCCGGCCGCCACGCTGCTGCTCGCGGGCATGCGCGGTCCAGCCTGCGGCGCGCGCCACCGCAAATATCGGCGTAAACGCCTGTCGCGGAATTTTCAGCGCGTCGAGCAGGATTGCGGTGAAGAATTCCACATTGGTGTCGAGCGGGCGGTCGGGGTTTTTCCGCCGCAATGCGTCGCGGATGTAGGCCTCGACCTCGCCCGCGAACGGCAGATCGGTGCCGCCTCCTGCGAGCCGCTCGATCGCGCGCTTGAGCACGTCTGCGCGCGGGTCGCGGACGCGATAGACGCGGTGGCCGAATCCCATCAGCCGCTCGCCGCGGGCCAGTGCGCTGTCGACCCACGGCTTGATGCGCTCGGTCGAGCCGATCGCATCCAGCATCTCCAGCACCGGCTCAGGGGCGCCGCCATGCAATGGCCCGGTCAGGGCGCAATAGCCGGCCGTGATGGCTGCGAACAAATCCGCTTGCGTCGAGGCTACGACGCGCGTCGTGAAGGTCGACGCGTTCATGCCGTGGTCGCACACCGTGACGAAGTAGGTGTCCAGCGCGGTGATCTCGCGCGGTTCGGCTTTGCGGCCGCGCAGCATCGACAGCGTGTCGGCGGCATGGCCAATGGTCGGGTCGGGCGCGATCGGGTCCTCGCCTTTGGCCCGCTGCAGCAGCGCGCCGGCGATCACAGGCAACGCGCCGACGATGGTCGCCTCGTGCTCAAGTCCGTTCTCGCCGCGCAGGCCGGCAACGGCTGCGCGAAAGCCGTCGACAATCGACATGCCACGCGTTGCCGGCAGCAATTCGGGTAGCCGTGCGAATGCGCGTTCCCGCGCAGCCCCAAGCCTCAAGCGCACATTGGCTTCGTTGAGCGAGGTTCTCATTGCGGCGTTCCACAGCCGCGCGGTCACGCCTTCAAAACTCGACTTGCCCGCGAGGTCGCCGACCCGTTCGCCGGCGATGATCAGTTCGCCGCGCTCGCCGTCGACATGGCTGAGGACGGTTTCGGCGGCCGGAATGCCGTCGAGGCCGATCGGGGTCTTGGAAATCTGCATGTTCATGAGGGCTCTCCTTTGCCTGCTGCAAAGGTCGGGTCCCTCGACAACTTGATCAATCTTGATTATGTAAATCAATATGAAAAAATCCTCCGGCCTTTACCTCTCGGCCCGCGAGGCCTCCGCCGAACTCGCGATCTCGCAGGCAACCCTCTACGCCTATGTGAGCCGTGGCTTGATCCGGTCGGAACCAGCGGAGGATTCTCGCAGCCACCGCTACCGGGCCGAGGACGTCCGCACGCTGAAAGAGCGGCGCGCGCCGTCGCCGGAGCCGCGCGGCCTGCGCAGCTTCGACGCCGATCTGCCGGTCATGGACTCAGCCGTCGCAACCATCACCGAGGACGGTGCGATCTATCGCGGTGTCAACTGCATCGATCTCGCCGAGCGCGACACGCTCGAACATGCCGCGACGCTGTTGTGGGATGTGACGGGCGTCGATCCCTTCGATCAGAACAATTGTCCCGTTGTGTCGGACGAAATGCGCGCAGTGGCCGAGGCCGCAAGTGGGGCTAATGCGATAGATCGCGCCATCGCCGTGCTGGCGCTCGCCGCCAGGGCTGACCCGCGGGCCTTCACCCGCGCCGACGAAGAGCGCGCGATGCTAGGTGGCCGCATCATGCGCCTCGTGGTCGCGACCATGCTGAACGCCAAATTCTCGGCAAAGCCGCTTCACTTGCAGATCGCACGCGCCTGGGCGCCGGAGCACAAGCACGCGGCCGATCTGATCCGCCGCGCGCTGGTGCTGCTGGCCGATCATGAGCTGAATGCCTCGACCTTCACGGTGCGCTGCGCGGCCTCGACCGGGCTAAATCTCTACGATGCCATGATCGCCGGTCTCGTCGCGCTGAAAGGCCCGAAGCACGGCGGCGCCGGCGTGCTGGCGGCGCAGCTTCTGAAGACGCTTGCCAGTGGCGAGGTCGCCCCCGTCATCCGCGAGCGCGTCGCGCTCGGCGAACGCTTCGCGGGCTTTGGTCATGGGGTCTATAAGCATGGCGATCCCCGTGCGTGGGCGCTCTTGGAGGCGTTGGCACGCTCGGGCGCGGACCGTAAGTTTACCCACGAAATCCCGGAGCGGATCGCCGAAGCGACCGGCGAGTTCGTCAATATCGACTATGCCCTTGCGGTGCTGGTGCACACACTCGGCCTGCCGACCGGCCATGAACTGGTGTTGTTTTCCATGGCGCGAACGGTCGGATGGATCGCGCATGCCTGCGAGCAATTGCGTCATGGCCGGCTGATCCGGCCCCGCGCGCGCTATGTCGGCCCCGCACCGGGACGGAGCCCCGTCCGCGCCTGACGGCGGCGCAGCGTCCAGACGCCGAGCGCGATGATCGCCGCCGCGAACACGGCCAGAATCCACAGATGCTTGCCGGTGTGTTGGTGATGCGGCAGACCGGCATATTCATGTAACGCCGAGACCGCGAGCACGCCTGGCAGTACATGTGCCAAAGCCCAGGCGAGTACCGCGGGAATATTGACGCCGAAGAAAACTGCCGGCGACATCCCGAGCGCGCCGGCCGTGACCGGTACGAAGGCGCGGATCGGCGGCACAAAGCGCGCGAACAACACCGCCAGCGTTCCCCAGCGGTGGAAGAACGTCTCGCTCTGCGCCATCACGCCTGGATATTTCGACATCGGCCAGGCGCCCAGAATTTCGCGTTGCGAGCGATGGCCGGCCCAGAACGCCGAGCCGTCGCCGAGTATGGCGCCGGCGATCGCGGCCGCCAGCACGCCCCACAGCTTCAGTTCGCCGCCGGGCACCAGCGCACTCAGCGCAAGGATGATGGTCGAGCCCGGCACCAGCGCGCCTGCGACCGGGATCGCTTCCAAAAAGGCCGCCAGAAATAGCGTCAGGTAGGCCAGCCACGGATGGGCCGATACGACTGCAATCACGGGATCGAGGAATGAAGTCACAACCTTGCTGTCCGATAGGTGGGCTGAACTCAGAGCTACCAAGCCCGGGCAGGGGCTGAAAGTGCCGGTTTTGCGCTTGGCGGGTGGCCAAGGCGGCAAAAGTGCGGCGTGATTCGCAGAGCAGCCCTCCAAAAACCTGAGAGATGGCTTATCTCAATGATAAGGCAATGGAACTTTGATTGCGCCGCGGGCTTCTGCCGGCCCCTGCTCTCTGCTAGGTTCGCGTTAGCCCCCATCCGCAGCCATTCGACAGATCTGGTTTCGGGAACGCCCGGGACCTCGGAGGATTGATGACGACCGCCGCCATGAGCAAAGTTTCGGAGCCCGTCGGACTGCCCGACATGAAGGTGTCGGTCCGGCAGGTTTTCGGTATCGACAGCGACCTCGAAGTGCCGGCCTATGCCGAAGTCGACCCGCATGTGCCGGAAGTCGATTCGGATTACCGCTTCGACCGCGCCACCACGCTCGCGATTCTCGCCGGTTTCGCCAAGAACCGCCGCGTCATGGTCACCGGCTACCACGGCACCGGCAAATCGACCCATATCGAGCAGGTCGCCGCAAGGCTGAACTGGCCGTGCGTGCGCGTCAACCTGGACAGCCACATCAGCCGTATCGATCTGGTCGGCAAGGACTCGATCGTCATCAAGGACGGCAAGCAGGTTACCGAATTCCGCGACGGCATTCTGCCCTGGGCGCTGCAGCACAACATCGCGCTGGTGTTCGACGAATACGACGCCGGCCGCCCCGACGTGATGTTCGTGATCCAGCGCGTGCTGGAAGTCTCCGGCCGCCTGACGCTGTTGGACCAGAACAAGGTGATCAAGCCGCACCCGGCGTTCCGCCTGTTTTCGACCGCCAACACGGTCGGCCTCGGCGACACCTCAGGCCTCTATCACGGCACCCAGCAGATCAACCAGGGCCAGATGGACCGCTGGTCGATCGTCACCACGCTGAACTATCTGGCGCATGACGAGGAAGTCGAGATCGTGCTGGCCAAGGCGCATCACTACCGCACCCAGGAAGGTCGCGACATCGTCAACAAGATGGTGCGGCTGGCCGATCTCACCCGTAACGCATTCGCCAATGGTGATTTGTCGACGGTGATGAGCCCGCGCACCGTGATCACTTGGGCCGAGAACTCCGACATCTTCGGCGATATCGGCTTCGCGTTCCGCGTCACCTTCCTCAACAAGTGTGACGAACTGGAGCGGCCGCTGGTGGCCGAATTCTATCAGCGCTGCTTCAACCAGGAACTGCCCGAGAGTTCGGTGAACGTGGCGCTTTCGTAGCTGTCGTTCCCGCGAAAGCGGAACCCATACGCCGAGGACTTTCGATGGAAGGATGCTGCCAACGTCGGGTGAATTGACGACCGCTGGTGATTATGGGTCCCTGCTTTCGCAGGGACGACGGGTGATAGAAACGTAATGACGACGTCGAACATCAAATTCCGCACCGGATCCAAGGAAGCCCCGACCGAACCGTTCAAGCGCGCGGTGACCTCGTGCCTGCGCGCGATCGCGAAGGCGCCGGAACTTGAAGTGACGTTCGCGGCCGAGCGTCCCGGTCTTGCACCGGGCAAGGCGCGGTTGCCGGAACCGGCCCGCAAGATGACCAAGCGGGATGCTGCGATCGTGCGGGGCCACGCCGATTCGGTCGCGTTGAAGCTCGCCTGTCATGATCCCAAGGTGCATCGCAAGCTGATGCCGGGAAATCCGCAGGCGCGCGGCGTGTTCGAGGCGGTGGAGCAGGCCCGTGTCGAGGCCATCGGCTCGCGGCGAATGGCGGGTGTGGCGAAGAACCTTACCGCGATGCTCGACGATCACTTTCATCGTGGCAAATACGACGAGATCACCGACCGCGCCGATGCGCCGCTGTCCGATGCACTGGCGATGCTGGTGCGCGAACGGCTGACGGGCCTTGCGCCGCCGGCGGCTGCGAAAAAAATGGTCGATCTCTGGCGTCCGGCGCTGGAAGACAAGATCGGCACCCGGCTCGACAAGCTCAGCCGCGTCACCGAGGACCAGGCCAAGTTTGGCGATCTCGTGCACGACCTGTTGTCAGCGCTCGACCTCGGCGACGACCGCGATGCGGACGCCGATGACGACGAAAACGATGACGAGAATCCGGACGGCGAGAGCGATCAGTCCGGCGCCGAGGGCTCGCCCGATTCCGATGCCGCGCAGGAAATGAGCGCCGACCAGGCGCAGGCTTCCACCGACGAAATGTCGGAAAGCGCGATGGAGAGCGCGCAGGCTTCCACGTCAGATACGTTCGACGACGGCGAACTCGGCGACGACGAGACGCCGGGCGAAGCGACGCGGCCGAATATGCGTGGCGCCAACGAGCCGCGCGGCCCGGAATATCACGCCTTTGCCCCGAAATTCGACGAGGTCATCGCCGCCGAAGATCTCTGCGATCATGACGAACTGGAGCGGCTGCGCTCCTACCTCGACAAGCAGCTCGCGCATCTGCAGGGCATCGTGGCGCGGCTCGCCAACCGGCTGCAGCGCCGCTTGATGGCGCAGCAAAACCGCGCCTGGGAGTTCGATCTCGAGGAAGGCATTCTCGACCCCGCACGGCTGTCGCGCGTGGTCACCGATCCCTATCACCCGCTGTCCTTCATGCACGAGAAGGAAGCGACCTTCCGCGACACCGTGGTGACGCTGCTGCTCGATAATTCCGGTTCGATGCGCGGCCGGCCGATCACGGTGGCGGCCACTTGCGCCGACATTCTCGCGCGCACGCTGGAGCGTTGCGGCGTCAAGGTCGAGATTTTGGGTTTTACCACCCGCGCCTGGAAGGGCGGCCAGTCCCGCGAGGCTTGGCTCGCGGCCGGCAAGCCGGCCAATCCCGGCCGGCTCAACGATCTCCGCCACATCATCTACAAGTCCGCCGACGCGCCCTGGCGCCGTTCGCGCAAGAATCTGGGCCTGATGATGCGTGAGGGCCTGCTGAAGGAAAACATCGACGGCGAGGCGCTGGATTGGGCGCACAAGCGACTGCTCGGTCGCGCCGAGCAGCGCAAGATCCTGATGATGATTTCGGACGGCGCGCCGGTCGACGATTCCACGCTGTCGGTCAATCCCGGCAATTACCTCGAGCGGCATCTGCGCCACATCATCGAGGAGATCGAGACCCGTTCGCCGGTCGAACTGATCGCGATCGGCATCGGCCACGACGTCACGCGCTATTATCGCCGCGCGGTCACTATCGTCGATGCCGAGGAGCTCGGCGGCGCCATCACCGAAAAGCTCGCCGAGCTGTTCAGCGAAACCCACGGCGCCGCGCCTGCCACGAGCCACCACCGGCCGCGCCGCCTGCATTCGTGAGCGCATGCCCCCGCTCATAGGCCGCCGCCGCCTTTTGAAATATGCAGCGGCGGGGCTTTCCATGGCTGCCGTGCCCGGCGCTGCATTGGCGCAGACCGCCGTTCAGCGGCCGCCGAGGCAGACTGTTCCCGACGAGTTCTCGGTCAGTGCGCCGGTCTCGATTGAGGTCAATGCAAGGCCGCTGCAGTCGTTCGATACCCGCGACCGCTCGCGTGTGCGGTTCGGCGAACTCGAATTTCGCAGCGGGCTGATCCTGACGTCGCGGTTCCGCGGTTTCGGCGGCTTGTCCGGCCTGCGGCTGGATCCAAAGGGCGAGCGCTTCATCGCCATCAGCGACAAGGGGGGCTGGTTCACCGGCCGCATTGTCTACAAGGGCCGCGAGATGACCGGACTCGACGATGTCGAGGCCTCGCCGGTGCTTGGCCACGACGGCAAGCCGATCACCTCGCGCGGCTGGTACGACACCGAGGCGCTCGCGCTCGACGGCTCGCTGGTCTATGTCGGCCTCGAGCGCGTCAATCAGATCCTGCGCTTCGACTTTTCCAAGGGATTTACGCGCGCGCAGGGCGAATTGATTCAGTTGCCGCTCGGCGTGCGCAAGCTGCCCTACAACAAGGGAATCGAGGCGCTTGTCGTGGTGCCGAAGGGCTTGCCACTGGCGGGAACGCTGATCGCGATCTCCGAACGCGGGCTCGACGCGCAGGGCAACATCACGGCCTTCCTGATCGGCAGGACGCTGGGGCTGTTCAGCATCCGTCGCAGCGACAATTTCGATGTCAGCGACGCGGTGCTGCTGCCGTCCGGCGGGCTGCTGCTGCTCGAACGCAAATTCTCCTGGCTCGGCGGCGTCGGCATCCGCATCCGCCGCATCGCGCTTGCCTCTATAATCCCCGGGGCAGTTATCGACGGCCCCGTGATCTTCGAGGCCGACCTCGGCAGCGAGATCGACAATCTGGAAGGCATCGACGCCCATGTCACGCCGGAGGGCGAAACGGTCCTGACGCTCGTCTCCGACGACAATTTCTCGATGATCCAGCGCAATCTGCTGCTGCAATTCGCGCTGGTGGAGTAGGGGTGGGTTGCAGCCGGCGCGGGTTGAGGCGACAGGGCCGGCTCGTTACACCATAAGGCTCGCTGTCCTCCAGTCCGGATAATGTCCCCATGAGCGCTTTGTTTACCCCGATCAAGCTGCGCGGCCTTAACCTCGCCAACCGCATCATGGTGGCGCCGATGTGCCAGTATTCGGCTGTCGACGGCGAGGCCAATGACTGGCACTTCACCCATATCAATTCGCTGGCGCTGTCGGGGGCGAGCGTTTTCTGTATCGAGGCGACGGCGGTGGAGCCGACGGGCCGGATCACGCCGGGCTGCCTCGGCCTCTACAATGACGCCACCGAAGCCGCGCTGAGACCGATCCTGGCGTCCGTGCGCAAGCGTTCGAAGGCCGCCGTGATGATGCAGCTCGCGCATGCCGGCCGCAAGGCGTCGAGCCACACGCCGTGGGATGGCGGGCAGTTGATCCCGGTGACTGAGGGCGGCTGGCGGGCGGAGGGGCCGTCGGCGATCCCGCACAAGGAGAGCGAGCCGCCGCCCGTTGCCTTCGATGCCGCGGGGCTTGCGCGCGTGCGCGATGCGTTCGTGGCGACTACGAAGCGCGCCGAGCGCCTCGGCATCGACGCGATCGAGGTGCACTCGGCGCACGGCTATCTGCTGCACCAGTTCCTGTCGCCGATCGCCAACCGGCGCACCGATCAATATGGCGGCTCATTGCAGAATCGCATGCGCTTTCCGCTCGAAGTGTTCGACGCGGTGCGCGCGGGGTTTCCGCATGACAAGCCGGTGGGATTGCGCGTCTCCTGCACCGACTGGGTCGAGGGTGGCTGGGATCTGGCGCAGACCATCGAGTTTGCGCAGGAGCTGAAAAAGCACGGCGTCGACTGGATCGACGCGTCCTCGGGCGGCGTGTCGCCGCTGCAAAAAATTCCGCTCGGCCCCGGCTACCAGGTGCCGTTCGCGCAAGCGATCCGCGAGGCGACCGGGCTGACCACGATTGCCGTCGGCCTGATCACGGAAGCCAAGCAGGCCGAGGAGATCGTGGCCTCCGGAAAGGCCGACATGGTCGCGCTCGCCCGCGCCATGCTCTACGACCCGCGCTGGGGCTGGCACGCCGCGGCCGAACTCGGCGGCGAGGTGTTCGCCCCGCCGCAATACTGGCGCTCGCAGCCTTCGACCCAGAAGGCGCTGTTCGGCGCCACGACGTTCGGGACGCGGTAGCGCGCGCTCGCCGTCATCATGTTCCTCAACGCGGCGGCTTCGGCGCCGCGTCGACGGGACGGACCTGCCAGAAGCGCAGCAGGCGGCGGGCGCTCTCGACCGTCAGCTTGGCGTATTGCTCTCTCGCTTTCGCGAGCTCGTGCCGGCCCATCGAGCCGGCAGCGAAGCGGCTATCGAGCACGGCGGCCACCGTGTCCCAGTTCAGCCCGGCGACGCGGCAGGGGATCAGCACGCCGTCGTCGCGCAGGCTCTGCATCACCGGGCGGATCACCTCGACGCTCGAGCCTGATAGTTCGGCGAGCGCTGCGACCGTCTCGGCGTATTTCCGCTCTCTCGCAAATGCCAAGAGCGCCGGCTCGTTCAGTTTGCCGTGTTTGGCGAGCGCGGCGACGAAGCGGCGGGCGGCGGTGAAATCGCGCGTGCGCGACATTTCGCGGCTGGCGCCGGTCGAGGCGGCGGCGATCGCGTTCCGGATCTCCTCGAACAGATGCGGCGGCGCGCGCGACAACAGCCGCGTGCGCACGGCTTCCGTTGCGTTCTGCAGCAGTTGCCGGCGCTGTTCGGCCGGCAGGTCGATGCGGATGCCGGTCTCGACCGCCAGATCTGGATCGCTCTCCGCCTGCTTCAGCACGATCGCAAAACCGCTCGCCGACATTCGCGCGCCGGGATTGGTGACGAGCCGCCGGCTGACGGAGGGATAATGCCGCTTCAGCAGCGCGTCGGTGACGATCTCGGTCAGCCACCAGCGCCCGGAGATCGCCAGCAGATGCTGCTCGCCCTTGGTTTGCGCCAACTCCACCAGATCCTCGGCCGTCAGCCGCGCCGATTCGGTCAGCACCGGACGCGCGATCGTAATCTCGTCATTGTGCGCGAGCCTTCGGATCACGCGAGGCGGCGCCTGCTTCGCCGAAGCGAGCTGCGTGCTCAATTCGGCGAGCGCGATGCGCGCGGAGACGTCGGCCAGCGCCCGCAGCTCGATGGTGCGGATCAGGCGCTCCAGCACGTCGCCGAACAGCTCGATCTGCTCGCCGGAATAGCCGTCGGCGGACAGCAGAAACAGGTCGGTGACCTGCCTCAGCGCATCCAGATGTTTTTCCGCCGAGCCGGCCTGGATGGCCGCCTCGACCTCCTCGGTGATCGATCGTTCCAACATCGCTCGTCCTGAGCGTTTCAAGGCGGTTCTGGCAGCAGATAGGTGAGATTAGGGAGCAGAGTTGAACGATTCGTAAACCATTTGGGTTCCGCGGCGGCAGCAATGCGGCCGTAAGGTTGCGGCGGTGCTAGGCCAGTGGCCGAGTGATGCGCTTCGCATCCAACTATCGCCGCGTCGTCCCTGCGAACGCAGGGACCCATAACCACCGGCGTGCATGGTCGAGCAAAGCCGTCGTCCATCTTGCCACGCCAACATCGGCCGCGGCGTATGGGTCCCGGATCGCGCTTCGCTTGTCCGGGACGACGGCTGAATGCCACCCTACAATTCCGCGACGTCCTCCGCGCTCGCATGCGCCGACGCTGTCGGCATCGGGAATTTCTCGTAGTGCTTCGGCAGGTTCACCGGCCGATAGCTCGGCAGCGCGTCCATGCGCTGCAGCGCCGACTCGTGGATGACTGCGCCGTCCGGGATCAGCCGCGGCTCGGCGTCGGGGATGTAGTAGCCGAAATGGCTCTCGCGCGCCGGCCATTCCTTGTACGTCGCGCGCTTCGGCAGATATTCGAGCAGCCACCACGCGCCACGCAGCGACTCGTGCGCTTCGCCGCGCACGTCAGGCGCGACATAGGAGAACGGGCTGCCCTTGCGCTGGATGCCCCAGGCGAGCTGGTTGACGGTGGCCTGGTTGACGCGGAGCCCGCATTTTGTCGCCTCGTCGATCATCCAGAGCAGCGGATATTTTGAAAGCCCGCTTTCCTTTTCCGGATAGCCGCCGCCGATATCGTCATGCACGCCGGCGAACCACACCTGCAGAATATCCTGCGGCTCGGCGTTGATGTCGTTGAAGCGGTTGTGCCGGAAGGTCTGCGGATCGTCCCATTTCTTCAGGCGAAACATGCGGCGCCGCTCGTCGATCGAGATCGCCTGCCGGAAAGTCTGCACGCTCGGGTTCGCAGTGGTGAACGCGAGCTCCTCCAGGCTCGGCCAGTAGAACCGATCAGCCCGCGGCACGATCACGCTGGCGACCGTATCCCAGACGCCGACGAAGCGGATCGTCGGCCAGCGCGCAGACGTGATGCGCGCGAACTGGGCTGCGTTGTCGAACGCGGTCTGCGGCAGCGGCCCTTGCGCGTCGCCGGCATCGCTGAGCAGCTTCATCTCGCGGCGCAGCTTCGGCGCCTCGTCGGAGGAGAACTGCTTGTAGGCGATCAGGCCGCTTCCTGCGAGATTGACCTGCTCGGGCGAGATCAATCCAATCTTGTGCACCAGCCCCGCCAGCACCCGCACGGTATAGGCGCCGCGGGAAAAGCCGAACAGATAGATCTGGTCGCCTTCGCGATAATGCTGGACCAGGAAGCCATAGGCCGCGAGCACGTTGTCATCGAGCCCATAGCCGGTGGCGAGCCCCAGGATGGCGTTGAAATCCTGCTTGAACTTGTGCCACGGGTCCGGCCGCTCCAGCGTGCCGACGCCGGGATCGTAAAACACCATCTGCCGCGGCTCGGTCTTCTCCGTCTTGCGCAGGCAGCGATAGAGCTTGAGCACATTGGAGATGTTCTCGGAAATCTCGTTGCCGGTGCCGTCGCAGCAGATGATGATGTTGCGCATGGGGGACTCGCGGGGGCTGCCTCGGCGAGTATAGCGGAGTTTGGGATTTGGGCTATTGCGCTAAACGGTGGCCGGGCTCCTAAGATGATTAGAGGTGTGAGGTCGTTGAGATTTGGTGCGGTCGCTGTAGAGCGATCTCGAATCAGGGGAGCAAAGGCTCAGGTGCTTGTG
This sequence comes from Bradyrhizobium sp. AZCC 1721, assembly GCF_036924715.1. NCBI lineage: Bacteria > Pseudomonadati > Pseudomonadota > Alphaproteobacteria > Hyphomicrobiales > Nitrobacteraceae > Bradyrhizobium > Bradyrhizobium sp. AZCC 1721. Next base: position 553,917 of record NZ_JAZHSB010000001.1, read on the forward strand.
GCTATGATCGCTAACATGGCCGTCGCCCGAAAGAGCGAAGATTCCCCGCGCCGTCGAGAGCCGACGTTAGCTTCTTTTCTTCCAGACCGCTCTCGTTAGTTCGAAGACGGTTGTTGAAGGTGGACCGAATGGTTTGCCTTCCTTCGATCGGGAGTTGAGTTGCGCCTCAGCTCTTGCTTCCGCTTTGGATAGCTCTTTGATCAACTTGACGTAATCAAGAGAGCGTCCTTTGCCCTCCTTGTACTCGGGGCAGAGGGAACAGAGGTGGTCGAGAGCTTGATGACGGCCATCCGGCCTGTGGAAGTCTTCGTGGTGAAGAATGAGCCAAATTTCAAAGCACGGGTTTGATCTGGCAACAAAAATTCCGTTTTCAGCACATATTTTTACACCTCGATCAAAGTGATGGTGTTCATCTCGATCGAAGACGGCCCAAACTTGATCGGACTTGGCATACCAATCCAATCCCTTTTTGCCGATAAAGCCGCGTTTCGTTGCTTCCTCGACAGCTGTGGCTGCAATCACCTCAGGCGTCCCTGCTCCCGGAATGATCTCGATATTTGCGTTCGACACGCGCTTGATAGCTGCAAAGTAAAGCGGAGCGGAATTTGTGTCTTCGCAGACCAGCAAGAAAAGGGGTTTGGGATCATATACTGCACGACGACGCTTGCTGTTTGAGAATCGACGACGGGAGGCTTTTGCCATAGTTCATTTGACCAGCAAAAGATTGGAGCTACTTCCTGAGAAAGGGATCGCACCATAGCGGCCTTGAAGATAGCCCTTCTCGATGTTGTCGGTATTTCTGGTTTTGATATCTGAAAGAGGAAACAGGTGTGTAGCGCCCCCAATATCCTTCTCGCTAAACCAGATTTGATCTCGCCTGAGGAAACTTGACGTCATTAGATTAGTATCGTGCGTTGTCGCGACCAGTTGGGCGCCTAATGGGTTCGTCTTCGGGTTGGAGAATAGCGCTAGAACTGCTTCGCCTACTTGAGTGTGAAGGCTGGCATCCAGTTCATCGATAAAAAGTGCGGTACCGCTATCTAAAGCGGCAAAAACAGAGGAGAGAATAATTAGCAAACGACGAGTGCCCGCGCTTTCGTGCGCGAGCTCTAAATAAACGACCTCGTCAGTGTCAGATTGATGGGCGAGTTCAAAGTCAGTTAACTTGGCGGGCGGCTCGGAGACAGGTTCTTCGGGCAGATGCCGCTGTAACAATGCCTGTAGTTCGGTGCGGAAGACCTTCGTATCGGCATCGTGCTCTTTTTCTGTGGCTCGGAAACCAATTACGCCAGTTCCAATCTGCGTTAGAAAATTGATGATGCGGTCGTCAATGAGTTTCTGCTTAGCTGCCATTGATGCGCGGTTCGGAACTAACGTGGTGTCGAATTTCATGGAAGTGATGAACAAGAAAGCCTTAGACAGTTGCTCGTGCCCGTTCTGAGCCGCTGCAGACAGAAACAGACTATTTGGCCTCATTAGCTCCGAGATGACCTTGTTCTGTCCTTTGAGCGTGCGACCAAACCTGATCTCATCTGGTGCGCTTCTCTCGAATAGCATTTGACGACGCCCGTGAGGAAACGCGTACAGCCATTCCTCTGTAAATGCTTCATCCGTAGCATGAAGGCCGTAGCGATAGCGCGTTGCGTCCATCACAAATTCTAATTCAATTTTAGTAGGCTTCGCCTTGCAGGACGGGCTCAAAGCAAATGACCGTCTTGGCACGCCCCCATTTGGAGTTCCTCGAGTTTGGGAGAAGTTTACGGCACTCTTGATCCACCGAAATGCTTCAATCAAATTGGTCTTGCCAGATGCGTTAGGTCCGTAAATTACGGCTGATGGCAAAAGCCATCCTCCCTCCATTGGTTCACACCGCAAAAGTGTTTCGGCGTGTTCTTTGAAGAAGCCAGAGGGCACGAGTGAAAACTCCTGCCTGTCCCGGATCGAACGAAAGTTTTCCACCGAGAAGAACACGATCATGGGCTAAATCCAATCAACACTACGTTTCGAGCCACTTTGTGCATGAAATATGTAAACTATGCCATAAGATTGCAATGGATATCTTCCGGAAAACTGGTTCTATTTCATTCAGGTTTCAAAATTTTAAGTTGGCTGTTTTAGGTATGCAATCTATAGTTGCGGCAATCTATAGTTGTGCGGCAATCTATAGTTGTGCGGCCGAGTCTTCCAACTCGGCCGCTCGGAACTTTCAACCTCTGTCTAGCTCAGTTCCAAGCGTCGGCGTGCCTCATTCATGTCCCCGCCGGCGCCTGCGCTACGTCCACCACGTGCCGATCCTGTCCGACCGTAATCACGATCGTATAGCTCTTCTTCCCGCCAGCCTGATCGGTCGGCGGCGCCAGATGCAACTGCCCGCCATACCATTCGCCGGGCATGAGCGTGTTGTCCTTGATGACCGTCTGCTCGAGCATGGCCATGTTGCGTTGTCCCGTTTCGATGGTGGCGGCGAACATAGCTTCGTTCTGAATGGCGGCGCTGTTCTGCGCGATCACAGCGGCTGTCGGGCTGTAGAACGTACCTGTGCGACCGCTTGGTGTCGTATAGGTGCCATGACCTGCCTGAGAGGCGCTGTAGGCGTTCGCAGCACCGGCAACACCAGTCAGAATGGCTGCTGCCACCTGCCGGTTCTTTTCTTCCTGCTGCAGCATTTCGAACGTGACGATCTGCATCCCGAAATCGGAGCCGCCGACGTGCTGGACGGCTTCCACCTGGGCTACGCGAAATTCCGTCGGCTGCTTGCCAATGTTGTTGATGCCGACGACAAACACCGGGCGTCCGTTCGCCTGCAGTTGGCGCGATGCCGGGCGGACCAGCACCAGCGAACTCTTCTGGCGTGAGACAAGCGCCGGTTGCCCGTCGCGCATCATCGCCTGTTGCTGTGGATTGGAAGCGCGAAACGCTATTGTTTCGCCGTTTGAAACGCAGCCGCCCAACGCGGCGCAAAGCGCCACGATTCCGAAATTACGCATGACATCAGCCCCCAGACCCGTCGCCATACAAGAGCAACCGGAGGACGTGGGCAAGCGCGCATGCGCGGGAATGCACACCGTGGAAGTACGGTGTGATTTTAGAACGAAGTAAGACGTGGATGGCCGGGACGAGCCCGGCCATGACGAGGAGAGAGTGCGTGCGTGTGCTCAAACAAAAACGGCCGGGTCTTCCGACCCGGCCGCTCCAAACTTCGATCCGCCGATTTCGCCTTGGACTCAGCTCGCCTTCTTCACGAACGCGGGCTTGCCGACCTTCTTCTCGATCGCGCGCTTCAGTTCGAGGGCGCGGGGGGAGAGGACGTCGGCCTTGGCCTTCAGGAGGTAGGCATCGAGGCCGCCATTGTGGTCGACGCTCTTGAGCGCATTGGTCGAGACGCGCAGGCGCACGTTGCGGCCGAGCGCGTCCGAGATGAAGGTGACGTTGGCCAGGTTCGGCAGGAAGCGCCGCTTGGTCTTGATGTTGGAGTGGCTCACCTTGTGGCCCACCTGGGGGCCCTTGGCCGTCAGTTCGCAGCGCCGGGACATTCCGAAAAATCCTCTTCCATCCCCTTCTCAAGGCCAAGCCGCTTCTCGCGGGCGCCGCGGGGGTCCAAAATCGCGTCCATTCCAGGAACCGCGGACGTATAGGGGGAGACGGCCACGGGGTCAAGGTTGTTGGGTTGGTAAAGTCAACTGTAACGGCTGGTTTACCAGGGGTTCCAGCCACTTAAGGGACCATATAAAGGGCGTAATCCGCGTCGACACCATGGCTTTCGAAAAAGAACCGGCCCCAAGCCCCCGCAAGCGGTGGGAGGCCAGGGAGAGGTCGGGTAGAGGCGTGGTTTTCGCGATAACCCGCGTTGTTTGCCGGATATTTTTGCCTAAATGAACATCAGCTCGCGCCGATCCCGGGATTATTCATTCGTGACTGCCAGATGCGCCGTTTCGCGCCAAACTCTCTCCGCCAGGCTCGGCCTCGTCGTCGGCCTGTGCGCCGCTGCGTGGAGCTTACTCGCGCCGCAGACAGCTTCCGCGCAGGGGCGGTTGGACGCGCATTATGAGGCGACGCTGGCGGGCATCCCCGTCGGCAAGGGAAGCTGGACCATCGAAATCGGCGACGATGTGTTTTCGGCCTCCGCGCAGGGCGGCACGGCCGGGCTGTTGAAGGCGTTTTCCGGCGGCACTGGTTCCGGCGCCAGCCAGGGCCGCATCGTGAACGGCGCGCTGGTGGCGAACGCCTATACCGCGACCACCACCACGCAGAAGAAATCCGAGACTATCCGGATTTCGCTGGCCAATGGCGGCGTGAAGGATTTTTCGATCGACCCGGCGCCGCCGGTCGATCCCGGCCGCATTCCCGTCACCGACGCGCACCGCAAAAGCGTGCTCGATCCCATGACGGGCTCACTGCTGCGCGTGCCCGGCAATGGCGAAGTGCTGGCGCCGGATTCCTGCCGCACCGGAGCCGGGATTTTCGACGGACGCATGCGCTACGATCTCAAGCTCGATTACAAGCGCATGGAAACGGTCAAAGCCGAAAAGGGCTATCACGGGCCGGCGCTGGTCTGCGCGATCTATTTCAACCCGGTCGCGGGCTACATCCCCGATCGCCCCGTGATCAAATATCTCGCGAACGAACGGCGGATCGAGATTACGTTTGTGCCGATTGCGGGGACGCGCGTCTTGGTTCCCTTCCGCATGACGATCCCGACGCCGTTCGGCTTGGCGATGCTGGAAGCGACGTCGTTCGTGACATCAGCCATGCCGCCACGGGTGGCGAAGACGAATTGAGGCTTTACCGTCGTCCCTGCGAAACGCAGGGACCCATACGCCGCGGCCGTGTTAATTGAGGGACTCGGAGTTGCAGCCGGCGCGAACATGAGCGCTTGTGGTTATGGGTCCCTGCGTTCGCAGGGACGACGGGAGAGCTGAATCCGCCTTGACTCTTCCTCACTTCTGATTCGACTCCGTCGCCCTGATCTTTTTAAGAAATTAGTCCCGAAACCGTCGCTTGTGGAGCCGCCGTAAACTTGATCTAGTGTCGCCGGGTGCGCTTCAGCGCGAGATGTTGCGGTGAACGTATCGGGTCTCGGGAGGAGTCAGCGATTCGGACGCGATTCGTTCCAGACTCGTTCCAGAGCTTAAGCCGCGACCGCATCACCGTCGCAAAGTGAAACAGAATCGGCGCAGTTGGTGCCAAACGAAAGAGAAACTCCGCGTTTTTCCGTCATTGCGAGGAGCGAAGCGACGAAGCAATCCATACCTCCACACGTGTGGCGCTATGGATTGCTTCGCGGAGCCTGTCATCCGGCGGCGCTTTGCGCCGACCGGGTGGCTCGCAATGACGGGTTGGGCGCTCGCACCTAAATAAGAAACACCTGCACAGAATGGCTTTCTCTCCTTCCAAGTTCGCGAACGATCGCGCGCCCGGGGCGGGCGTCACCGCCGTGCTCGGGCCGACCAATACCGGCAAGACGCATCTGGCCATCGAGCGGATGCTGGGGCACTCGTCCGGCGTGATCGGGCTGCCGCTGCGGCTTTTGGCGCGCGAGGTCTACAACAAGATCGCCGATCGCGCTGGGACTGAGGCGGTTGCGCTTGTCACGGGTGAAGAGAAGATCAAGCCGAAGAACCCGCGCTACTGGGTCTCCACCGTCGAGGCGATGCCCAGGGATCTCGACGTCTCGTTTCTCGCCGTCGACGAAATCCAGATCGCGGCCGATCTCGAGCGCGGGCACGTCTTCACTGATCGCATCCTGCACCGTCGCGGCCGCGACGAGACGCTGCTGTTAGGGGCCGCCACCATGCGGCCGATCATCGAGCGGCTGCTGCCGGGCGCTTCCATCGTCACGCGTCCGAGGCTCTCGCAGCTCGAATTCGCCGGCGACCGCAAGATCACGCGCCAGCCGCGCCGCACCGCGATCGTCGCGTTCTCGGCCGATGAAGTCTACGCGATCGCCGAATTGATCCGCCGCCAGCATGGCGGCGCGGCCGTCGTGCTTGGCTCGCTCTCGCCACGCACGCGAAACGCGCAAGTCGCGATGTTCCAGAACGGTGACGTCGATTATCTCGTCGCCACCGACGCCGTCGGCATGGGGCTGAACCTCGACGTCGACCACGTCGCCTTTGCCTCCGACCGCAAGTATGACGGCTATCAGTTCCGCAGGCTCAATCCGGCCGAGTTCGCGCAGATCGCCGGCCGCGCCGGGCGCGCGACGCGCAACGGCACCTTCGGCACCACGGGGCGCTGTGCACCGTTCGAGCCGGAACTGGTGAACGCGCTGCAGAACCACACGTTCGACACCGTCAAAATGCTGCAATGGCGGAATTCGAGGCTGGATTTCTCCTCGCTCGGCGCGCTGCAGGTGTCGCTGGCGCTGCCGCCCGGGCATGACGCCTTGACCCGCGCGCCGATTGCCGAAGATCTGCGCGTGCTCGATCATGCGGCGCGCGACGGCGAGGTGAGGGACATGGCCCACGGCGCACCAGCCGTGGAACGGCTGTGGGACGCCTGCCAGATCCCGGATTACCGCAAGATCGCGCCCGCTGCCCACGCCGAGCTCGTGACCACGCTTTATGCATTCCTGATGAAGAAAGGTCGGATACCCGACGCATGGTTTGCCGCCCAGGTCGACCAGGCCGACCGCGTTACCGGCGATATCGACACGCTGTCGGGCCGGATCGCGCAAATCCGCACCTGGACCTTCGTCGCCAACCGGCCGGACTGGCTGTCCGACCCCGACCACTGGCAGGGGATCACCCGTGAGGTGGAAAATAAATTATCCGATGCGCTGCATGAACGCCTTACGGAGCGTTTCGTTGACCGGCGGACCAGTGTATTGATGCGCCGCCTGCGGGAGAACTCAGTTTTGAATACGGAAATTGGCAAGACCGGCGAAGTGATTGTGGAAGGCCACGCGATCGGCCGGCTCGATGGATTCACCTTTGCACCCGATGCGGCGGAAGCCGGCTCGGACGCGAAAGCGCTGCAGGCGGCCGCCCAGCAGGTGCTGGCGAGCGAGATAAACGCGCGCGCGGAAAAGCTCTCGGCCGCGCCCGACGACCAGTTCGTGCTGACTTCCGACGGCACCATCCGCTGGACCGGCGATGCGGTCGCAAAACTCGTCGCGGCTGACGATGCGCTGCATCCGCGCATCCGCATCATTTCCGATGAGCGCCTCTCCGGCGCGCCGCGCGAGGCCGTGCAAGCGCGGCTCGATCTGTGGCTGAAGACGCATATCGAAAAGCTGTTGGGGCCGCTGTTCGGGCTGTCGAAGGCCGAGGACATCACGGGTATTGCGCGCGGCATCGCATTCCAGCTCGTCGAAGCGCTCGGTGTGCTGGAGCGCTCGAAGATCGCGAGCGAGATGAAGGATCTCGACCAGGCCTCGCGCGCGACGTTGCGAAAGTACGGCGTGCGGTTCGGCGCCTATCACATCTATTTCCCGGGGCTCTTGAAGCCCGCGGCGCGCGCGTTGGCCTCGCTGTTGTGGGCCGAGAAGCAGGACAATGTCGATATGTCCGCGCTGTCAGGCGCGCAGCATCTGGCGAGCTCGGGGCGCACCTCGTTCCCGGTCGACAAGGCGTTACCGCGCGATGCCTATCGCGTGCTCGGCTACCGCCAGTGCGGCGAGCGTGCAGTGCGCGTCGACATCCTGGAGCGTCTCGCCGATCTCATTCGTCCCGCTTTGGCGTGGCGCGAGACGTCGCCGGGCGAAAAGCCCGCCGGCGCGTTCGACGGCCGCGGCTTTGTGGTGACGCAGGCGATGACCTCGCTGACGGGATCCGCAGGAGAGGATTTCGCCTCGATCCTGCGCGCGCTCGGCTACCGCATGGACCGCCGCCCGCAGCTCGCCCCGAAGCCCGCGCCCGAGGCCGTCGTCGAGACGGTCTCCGCCGAAACGCCGCCGGTCGAGGCGAGCGCTGAGACGACTGCTGATGCGCCGGCGGAAGAAGTCGCGGCCGAAGTGCCCGTCAGCGGCGCGCCCGCGCCGTCGTCGGCCTCGCTGCTGCCGGATGTGACCCCGGTGGCCGCCGAACAACCCGCTGCTGCGGTGGAAGCTGCGCCCGCCGAGACCACACCGGCGGAAGCCGCGATCGCGGATGCGCCTCCGGAACAGGAGACGCCGGAAGCGGTCAGCGCCGCGGAAGCGGCAGCCGAACCCGAAACCGCGAGCGAAGCGCCTGCCGAAGCCGAAGCGCCTGCCGAAGCCGCTCCGGTCGAAGCTCCGGCAGCCGAAGCCAAGTCCGAGACACCGGCAGAGCCTGCACTCGTCGAAGTCTGGCGGCCCGGCGGCCGTTCCGACGAGCGCCGTCCGCATCACGACCGCAGCCGCCAGCGCCATCGCGCGGGCGAAGGTGCGCAGGCCGCTGCCGGAGAAGGCGAGGGCGCGCAGCGCGAGCAGCGCCATCGCCGTGGCCGTCGCCACGAGTTCAGAAAGCCGCGCGAGGGCGCACCGGCCGATGCTACGGCAGCGCCGCCCGCAGAAGGCGCGCCCGCGGCAGAAGCGCGTCCGGACCGTCCGCCGCGCGAGCGTTTTGAGAGCAAGGGCCGCGACCGCGAGGAGCGCCGCGACAAATTCGATCGCAACAAGGGCGAGCGCAAGGGTGGCCGCGACAAGGGCGAGCGCGGCGGCCGTGATTTCGGCGGACGCGACAAGGGCGGCCGCGACAAGCGTGACTCTGGCCCCTCGCACCGTCAATGGGCGACGAGCGCGAGCCCACGCGACCGCGACCGGCCGGTCGATCCGAATTCACCGTTCGCAAAGCTGGCGGCGCTGAAGGAGCAACTCGCCGGCCGTAAGGAATAGCCAAAGCGTTTTCAAGCGAAGTGGGTACGCGGTCCAAGAAAACGCGTGAAGAATAAACTACGAGAGATTAGTTGGAGCGGCAGCGTCTCGACAAATGGCTGTGGCATGCGCGGGTGGTGAGGGCCCGCACCTCGGCTGCCGCCCTCGTCGAGGCCGGTCACGTCCGCATCAACGGCGTGCGTGAGATGGCGCCGGGACATTCGGTGAAGGTCGGCGATGTCTTGACGATCGGGCTCGACCGCACTGTGCGCATCCTGAAAGTGGTGGGATTTTCCGAGCGGCGCGGCGACGCTGCGGCGGCGCGCGTGCTCTACGATGATTTGCAGAACGACAAACAATAACTATCTGGAAAGGGCACGCAGGGACGCCTGAAAAACGGCCGCTAGAGGCCGCTGCTTCCCTTGCGGCAGCGCACCGCATGCGCTACGCAAACCCCGGAAAACTGATCCGTTTCGGAGCGTTGGATGACTTACGTCGTCACTGAAGCCTGCATCAAGTGCAAATATACCGACTGCGTTGAGGTTTGCCCCGTCGACTGCTTCTACGAGGGCGAGAACATGCTGGTCATCCATCCCGACGAATGCATCGACTGTGGCGTCTGCGAACCCGAATGTCCGGCGGATGCCATCAAGCCCGACACCGAGCCGGGCCTCGAGAAGTGGCTCGAGGTCAACACCGAGTACGCCAAGAGCTGGCCCAACATCACCCAGAAGAAGGACGCCCCGCCGGACGCGAAAGAATTCGAAGGTGTCGAGGGCAAGTTCGAGAAATATTTTTCCAAGGAACCCGGTAGCGGCGATTAAGCCTGTGGATAAGTTGCGGGTTCGTCGAGCCTGATTTTAGCCCCAATCTGAACCGAACGCGGTGAGCGGATTTAACCCTGTTAGCGGTCTTATGACGGAAACCGCCCCGTAAGGGCCCGGAACCCGGCGTAAATCATTGATTTTTGCGGAAAATGTGCTATATTCGGCAGATAAAAGCCGATCCCGGCCATGCGTATCCTGTGGCCCCGGTGGGTTTTCGTAAAAACATCGAACAGGGGCGTGGCAGTTCCGCGCGCAGGCTGTGTCACAGAAAACGCGTAAAAAGAGTGCTTCCAAGACGACGAAAAAAGCCGCTCCGGCCAGCCGCAGCGCAACCAAAGGCCGTGCCAAGGCGCCCATGAAGGACGCCAAGAAGGTTTCGGCCACAAAGTCCTCAAAGAACAAAAGAAGCGCAATGCCAGAAAAGACTGCCAAGACCGCCGCGAAAGCGACGGGTTCGAAGACCACTGCGTCGAAAGTTGCTGCCAAGCATCCCGTCAAGACCCCTGTGAAGGCTGCTCCTCCGAAAGCCGCCGCGCCGAAGGCTGCTGCCAAGCCGGTTGCCGCCGCGCCGCGCGTCGAGGAACCGAAGAAGGTCGTGACCCAGCGTCAGGGCTTCAAGGCCAATGAATTCGTGGTCTATCCGGCTCACGGCGTCGGCCAGATCCTGGCCATCGAGGAGCAGGAGATCGCGGGCGCCAAGCTCGAGCTGTTCGTGATCAATTTCATGAAGGACAAGATGACGCTCCGCGTGCCGACCGCCAAGGTCGCCAATGTCGGCATGCGCAAGCTGTCCGAGCCGGCGCTGGTCAAGAAGGCCCTCGAAACCCTGAAAGGTCGTGCGCGCGTCAAACGCACGATGTGGTCGCGCCGGGCGCAGGAATACGAAGCGAAGATCAATTCGGGCGACATCGTCGCGATCGCCGAAGTGGTCCGCGACCTCTACCGCTCGGAATCGCAGCCCGAGCAGTCCTACTCGGAACGCCAGCTCTATGAAGCGGCGCTCGATCGGCTGTCACGCGAAATCGCGGTCGTGCAGCATTCGACCGAGACCGAAGCGGTCAAGGAAATCGAAAGCCAGCTCGCCAAGAGCCCGCGCCGCGGCGCCAAGGCCGAAGCCACCGAAGCTGATACTGAGGCCGACGAGGCGGATGTCGACGCCGACGGCGACGACGCCGCCGTGGCGGACGAAGCTGCCTGAAAGAATCCCAGGGATTGAAACGAAAAGCCCGGTCGAAAGACCGGGCTTTTTGTTTGGCTGCATTGCTATAGCGAGCGATTGCCGTCGCCCCTGCGAAAGCAGGGGCCCATACGCCGCGGTCGGCGGAATGGGCACTCGGGGCGACGGCTGCGCCTCAGCAATGTAGGCCGTGGTTATGGGTCCCTGCGTTCGCATGCGTTCGCAGGGACGACAGGACAGAGGCGAGAACCTCTGAACGTGTCGCCACTGCGGAAAGCAGGGGCCCATAACCACAGGGCGGCGTTGTTGAGGCAACGGCGACAAGTCGCTTGTGCGGGACGACAAGAGGCAGAATAGGCTAAACCTTGCAGTCACTTACGCGGAAAGTGGCCCAATTTTCGACTTTTTGTGACCAGAATCGGGGGAGAACCTCCCAGCCACATCCAGATCTACCGCAAGGGGGATTCGATGAAAGGGCAGGTTCAGTCAGTCTTTCTCGCCATTGTCATGGCCGCGCTGCTTCCGATCAGCGCGCCGGCCGCGCAGGTCAGGGAATGCAGCGCCGCGGTGCCGTCAAGCGCGCAAGGGCATTGGTCCTGGCGCCTGATCGACGGCCGCAAATGCTGGTACGCCGGCAGGACCGTGATTTCGAAATCGTTGTTGCGGTGGCCTGCCGCGGCGCCTGCACCCGCGCAAGCGAAGGCCGAGGCCGAGCCGGTAAGCATCGTCACAGAGAAGCGCAGCGAGCCCATGGATGCGCAGGCGCGGATGCTTGACGATGACAATAGTTTTGAGTCGCGGTGGCGTTCGCGCGTGACTATCGAGTAGCGTCGGGAGAGATCGCCGCGAAAGCAGGGCCCCATAACCACAGGGCGATGTTGCTGCGTTAGGGCGTTTGGCGGATTGCGCTATTACAGCGACCGCGGCGTATGGGTCCCCGCGCCCGGTACGCAATTGCGCACTAGGCGGGGGACGACGACGCAGCGGCGTGCTTCCCCACTCAATCCACCACGATCTTCACGCGATCGCGCGGCTTGACCTGGGCGTGCTGGTCGAGGCCGTTGAGGATGCGGAAGCGCTCGGTGGGGCGGTCGACGCCGGTCATGCGGTGGGACAGCGATTCCACGGTGTCGCCGGGCTGCACGGTGATGACCTTGATACGCAATGGGCGCGCGGCCTGGATTTCTTCCAGCGTCAGGCGGCGGAACGAGTTGACGGTCTCGCGCGCATTTCGTTCGCTTTCGGTATTGCGCTGCTTGGCGGCGAAGATGAAGCGGTAGACGTCGCTGCCGTAACGTAGCGCATAGACCTTGAACTGCCACTGATCGCCATTCGCCGACGCCGCAGCCACCGGGAAACCGTTGATCATCAGGTCTTCGGTCGAGCCCTTGTCGACACCTTCCATCCAGCCGGAATTGAGGTAATCGGCGAGCGACTGTTCGGCCGGCACGCGCACCACGTCGAAGCGCATCGCCTGCGTGCCGCCCTCGCGCACGCCGATCACGGCCTGCGCAGTGTTGTCGAGCGTGAACGTCTCGGGCGCCTGGAAGGTGAAGCCGAGTTTCGGATGCAGGAAGCGACGCCCGCGCACAAAGCCCTCGCTGGGGTCCTCGCCATAGACGATGTTGTCGATGGCGGCGAGATAGGTCTCGCGGTCGCGCTCGCCGCTCTGCGGCGAGGTGTATTGCCGCGCGCTGGCCTGCGCGTTCTGCACGCGCTCAGGCGTTGCCGGATGCGAGGACAGAAAGTCCTGCGCGCGCGGATCGAGCGAGGTCTTGCCGGCCTTCAGCGCCGCATTGCGCTCCATCGCGGCGAGGAAGCGCGCCGCGCCATAGGGATCGAAGCGGGCGCGGGCCGAAATGCCGACGCCGATGCCATCGGCCTCGAACTCCTGCTGCCGCGAGAAGCTCGCCATCGTCAGCTTGGTTTTCGCCAGCGCCAGCGCGGTCAGATCCGGATCGTTGCTCATGTCGGTGACGACGCGCGTCACCACCGCCGCCTGCCGTGCCTGATCTTCCCGGATCGAGGCGTGCTTTGCGATGACATGTGCCATCTCGTGGCTCAGCACCGAGGACAGTTCCGAGGTGTCGCTGGCGAGCGCCACCAGCCCGCGCGTCACATAGAGTTGGCCGGTCGGCAGCGCGAAGGCGTTGACCGCGCCGGAATTGAGGATGGTCACCCGGTAGGCCTGGTCCGGACGGTCGGACGCCGCCACCAGCCGGTCGACCGTCTTGCCGATCAGGGTTGCGAGTTTCGGATCGTCATAGGCGCCGCCATAGGAGGCCAGAATGCGCTCGTGCTCGCGCTCGCTCGCCGGTGTCTGTGCGACAGTGCGGCTCGGCTTCGGCGCGGGCACCGTCGGTGCGGCGGTCTCGATCTTCCCGAGATTTCCACAGGAAGAAAGGATCAGCGCCACGCACAACAGCGCCGGCGCAGCCAGAAGGCGGCAGCCCGTGTTTCCTTCGCGCCGTTCTGCACGATGCGTCAAATCAGCCACTAAGATCACGATCCGACCGGGATCCTTGATCTCATCCCCTCTTGTTTGCGCGTGATCCCAGCGAAGACCGATGCCAGCCCTCGAATCAAACGCTATTTCCCGCCCACCACCTCAATCTGCCCCACCCGAAGCAACTCAATTCGCGGTCCTCCCCGCGACGAGACAACGCCGCGGACACGAATCCGTCGATTTTCGAGCAACTTAGGTCCAAGGCCGGCGCTCTCGAACGCCGGTATGATGCGCCTTGAAATAGTCGCAGCAAAGTCCCGTGTCCAGTTCCGCCCGAAATTCAGGTAGGTCATTGCCCCCGCCTGCCGAACGGACAGCACTTTGCCCTCGACCACCGTAAAGTGCCCAATCGCGGCCAGAATATCGCCCGGACTTTCCGTGTTTTTTATGGCAGTTGAACTTGCCCAGATTCCCAATTTGGCATTTCTCGCCACGCCCTCGGCGGCGGACAGCGCTGCAGCGCAATTTTTGTCGGATATATCGCTCGAAACCAGGGCCTCGCCGCGGCGTAGCAGCTCGCTTTGCACCGATTGTTCCGAACCGGTCACGAACACAAAGGCCGACTGCCGGCCGTACCGATCCGGCGTGTCATCCTCGCCATGCAGGGTCACGTCGCGGCCGGTGATGATAGCCGACAATGCGGCCCTGCCGCTGGCCGTGTCGGTTCCCGCGCGCTCGATGCCGGCGAGGCGGATTTCCCGGCCGTCCTCGAGGCGAAAGCCGCGCGCATCGACCACGGCAGCGACGCGCCCTTCGCCCTGCCGCTCCAATACGCAGTCGGCGGCGTCGGCCTCGCCGGTGGACGCCAGCGCGAGAAACAATGCGGCGGATGCCGTAAGCGCAGCGCTGTAACGCAATGCCGGACCGGTCATAACGCTGCTCTCTGTCCCGCTCGTTCCTGTATGCTCGATCAATGACAGCAATACTACCTGAGATTGCCAGGTAGGGGGAGACAATGGAAGTCAACGGCATTGCCCATATTTTTCTCACCGCCTCGAATTACGAACGCTCCCGCGATTTCTATCGCAAGCTGCTGCCGTTTCTCGGCTTGAAGCCGGTCATCGATAGCGAGACGACCTACTACTGCGTCGGCGGCCGCACCGCGGTCGGCATCAGCGCGCCGTCGCCAGAGCACGAGGGCGCTGCCTTCGAACAGCAGCGCGTCGCCCTGCACCACCTCTGCTTCCGCGCCCGCGAACGCGCCGATGTCGATGAGTTGCACGGCTTCCTGAAGACGCTCGGCGCCAAGATCATCCGTGCGCCGCGCGAAGACCAATGGGCGCCAGGCTATTATTCGATCCTGTTCGAGGATCCCGATGGCATCCGGCTCGAGCTCAATCACGTGCCGGGCAAGGGGTTGTTGGCATGAGTGGCGTTCCCCGGATGCTGCGCAGTGCGCCGCATCAGCGGCGTAATGCGCTGCTGATCCGGAGTCCATGTTGCGGCGGTAGGTCCCGGCTCTGCGGTGCGCCGTCAAGAGACGCTGCACCGCGTCCGGGACACGAGCGTTTCGATACGCGGCCGTAGGATGGGTGCGCTGCGCTCCACCCATCCTAGGACTATCGCTAAAGAAAGATGTTCCAGATGGCGATGCGTGCGTCGCTCAGGCGCCCATCGGCATCGAAGTCCAGGTATACGATCCACTGTTTGGATCCAAAGCCGTTGGGCGACATCGTTTGGCATGTGAGGACGGGCCCGACGATGCCCTGGCAATTAAGTGTCTCTTTGCGAAGCACGGCGATGGCGGCCTCCCTGTCCGTTCCCAGCGGGACAATCTTCAAAAATGCTTCGCGTGCCGGTACAGAGTTATTCGTGCTCTCCTTTTCTGCGGCGCGCATTTCACCAAGCAGGCGATGATCTCGATAAAATTCATCGGCTTTGGCGGTCTCGTACCAAATCCAGAGCCATAGGGTGATGTACATTGCGGCCGGAATGGCCGCTAGCGCCAAGCAGACAAGCAGCGCTATTTTCAGAAATTTGCGCAAACGGAGCGATGATGGGTATCGAAGCGAACCCACCATGTCGCCGCGCAGGAAATTGATGGGTTTCGCTTCCGCCTTCGCTCGTTGAGCTACGGCGGACAAGTCGCTCTACCCGTCCTACGAGATCATTCCGCTTAGCGGAAATCGCGACGGAATCCGCTTCCCCGCATGCCTTGCCGCTCATGAACCCATGCGGCATGATCGCGCCGAAAACTTTTAAAGCCGCAGGCAATGCGGCGCGTGAGCAGGGAGGACTCCGTGAAGAGAGCAACAGCAAGCATTGTCGCCGCTGCGCTGGCGATGTCGGCGGGCGCGGCAATGGCGCAAAGCAAGCCGCCGCTCAAGCTCGGCGGCATTCTCGACATGTCCGGGCTTTACGCAGACATCACCGGTTCGGGTTCGGAGACCGCGGCGAAGATGGCGGTGGAGGATTTTGGCGGCGAGGTGCTGGGGCGCAAGGTCGAGATCGTCGCGGCCGATCATCTCAACAAGGCCGATCTTGCCGCCAGCATCGCGCGCGACATGCTCGACAATCAGGGCGTCGAGATGCTGTACGACGTAGCGGCTTCCGCGACCGCGCTCGCCGCCGGCGAGATCGCGAAGGCGCGCAACAAGATCGTGATGTATAGCGGCCCCGCCTCGATCCGGCTGAGCAACGAGGCCTGCGGCCCCTACACCGTGCATTATTCCTACGACACGTTCGCGCAGGCCAACGTCACCGGGCTCGCCACCGTCAAGAGCGGCTTCGAGACCTGGTTCTTCCTCACCGCCGACTATGCGTTCGGCCAGGACCTGGAAAAGGACACCAGCAATGTGGTGGTGAAGGCCGGCGGCAAGGTGCTCGGCAGCGTCAAGCATCCGCTCAATACGTCGGACTTCTCCTCGTTCCTGCTGCAGGCGCAGAGCTCGAAGGCCAAGGTTGTCGGCCTCGCCAATGCCGGCGGCGACACCATCAACGCGATCAAGCAGGCGGCGGAATTCGGGCTGACCAGGAGCGGCGGACAAAAGCTCTCGCCGCTGCTCGCCTTCGTCACCGACATCGACAGCGTCGGGCTGGAGACGGCGCAGGGCCTGCTGCTTGCCGAAGCCTTTTATTGGGACCTCAACGACGACACCCGCGCGTTTTCAAAACGCTTCATGGAGCGCGTCAAGCGGCCGCCGACCGCGGCGCAGGCCAGCGTTTATTCGTCGGTCCTGCATTACCTGAAAGCGGTCAAGGCCGCGGGCACCACGGATGCGGCCGCGGTGATGAAGGTAATGAAGGAGACGCCGGTCAACGACATGTTCGCCAGGAACGGCAAAATTCGCGACGACGGCCGCATGGTGCACGACATGTATCTGTTCGAGGTCAAGAAGCCGTCAGAGTCGAAGACGCGCTGGGATTATTACAAGTTGCTGGCGACCATCCCGGGCAACGAGGCATTCCAGCCGCTGGAGGCCTCGCGCTGTCCGCTGGTGAAGAAATAAGACCGCTGCTTCCGCGTCATTGCGAGGAGCGTAAGCGACGAAGCAATCCATAGAGCGGCAAAGAAAGTATGGATTGCTTCGCTTCGCTCGCAATGACGGGGAGAGGCCGGAATTCCATCTCAACCAACGAACGAAAGCACCACCCATGAGCGCAAACGAAATGGTCCTCCAGAAGCTCGACGCTGGGCTACTCACCATCACGATGAACCGTCCCGACCGGCGCAATGCACTCAATCCGGACATGACGCGCGGATTGGTCGAAGCCGCACGGCGCGCGGCGGAGGATCACGAGGTGCGCGCGGTACTCTTGAAGGGCGCCGGCGGCATGTTCTGCGTCGGAGGTGACGTGAAATCGATGGCGGAGGGCAGGGCGCCGCTCGGCTTCGAGGCCAAGATGGCGAACTTGCGCCGCGGCATGGAAGTCTCGCGCATCCTGCACCAGATGCCGAAGCCCGTCGTGGCGCAGCTCGATGGCGCCGCCGCGGGCGCCGGTCTCTCCATCGCACTATCGTGCGACCTGCGCGTCGCCAGCGCCTCCTGCAAGATCACGACCGCGTTCGCCAAGGTCGGATTGTCAGGGGATTACGGCGGCACCTATTTCCTCACCCAGATGCTCGGAGCTGCGAAAGCGCGCGAGCTCTATCTGACCTCGCCGGTGCTGAGCGCAACGGAGGCCTACAATCTCGGCATGGTGACAAAGGTGGTGCCGGACGCCGACATCGATACGGAGGCGCATGATCTCGCGATGTCGCTGGCACAGGGGCCGTCGGTGACGCTGGGCTACATCAAGCGCAACATCAACAATGCCGAGACGATGTCGCTGGAAGCCTGTTTTGACGCCGAAGCCATCCATCATTCGCGCTCGGGCGACACCGCCGATCACAAGGAGGCGGCAAGGGCGTTTGTCGAGAAGCGCAAGCCTGTATTTCAGGGGCACTGAGATGGCCGGATATCTCAGGCTGCGGCAGATCTGCCTGGTGGCGCCGCATCTGGAGCCGGTGATCTCGGACATTTCCGAGATCATGGGCCTCAACGTCTGTTACCGCGACGGCAATGTCGCCAAGTACGGACTGGAGAACGCACTGCTACCGGTCGACACGATCCTGCTCGAAGTGGTGGCGCCGATCCAGCCGGGCACCGCGGCGGGGCGCTTCCTCGACAAGACAGGCGGCCGCGGCGGCTACATGGCGATCTTCTGCTGCAACGATCCCGACGCGCGCGGCCAGCACGCCAATGCGATCGACGTGCGCACGGCGAATGTGATCACGCACGCGCCTTATCACGGCGTGCAACTGCACCCGCGCGATTGCCGCGCCGCGTTCATCGAGTTCAATCATACCGATGGCAGCGACGACGTGCTGGGACCCTATCCGCCGGCGGGGCCGAACTGGCAGAAGGCGATCCGCAAGGACGTGACGGTGGCGCTGACGGAAGTCGAGATGCAGAGCCCGGATCCGCAAGGGTTGGCGGAGCATTGGGGGAAGATTTTGGGTCTCGCCGTCAGCAATGGGGCAGGCGGTGAGCCGGTGTTGAAACTGCCCAATGCCAGCTTCCGATTTGTGAAAGGCGCGAGCGATCTAATGAGCGGGCTGACGTTCAAAGTCGCTGATATCGCCAAGGTGCGCGACGCGGCCAAGTCGAAGGGCTGCAAGGTGTCGGGCGATGCGTTCGATCCTTGCGGCGTGATGTTCAGGCTGGTGGCGTAGCGAAATCCATCAACACGTCGTCCCTGCGAACGCAGGGACCCATAACCACCATTGCTGATGGTGAAGGAAGCCGTCTCCCGTTATGCCCTTTCCGCGGGCCGCGGCGTATGGGTCCCGGCTCAAGGCCGGGACGACGCGTTGAGAGAGCGGAGTGACGTTTCGGCTGATTTGCATGAGCGTGGATGCGGCGGTCTTGTAGCGACGAGGCTAACCTTCACCGTCGTCCCTGCGAACGCAGGGACCCATAACCACGTTGCCCATCGCGAACGAAGCCGTCTCCCCTTGTGCCCTTTCCGCGGGCCGCGGCGTATGGGTCCCGGCTCAAGGCCGGGACGACGGGGTGAGAGAGTTGTGCTAGGTCACCTTCCCTTGAAGTTCGCCGCCCTTCGCTCTGCGGTGGCTTTGACGCCTTCCTTGAAATCTTCCGTGGCGCGGAGTCTGGTCTGCTCGGCGAGCTCGTGGTTGGTGGCGGCCATGACGCGGTCGGCGAGGCCGGCGCGCATGGTGGCGCGGGTCGAGATCAGGCCGAGCGGGGAGCATTCGGCGATTTCGGCGGCAAGCTTCATGGCCTCGGCGCGGACCTGGTCCTGCGGCACGCAGACATTGGCAAGGCCCATTCGCGTGGCTTCCTCGCCGGTGATGCGGCGGCTGGTGTAGAAGATCAGTTCGGCGTTGTTGCGGCCAACGAGTTCGGGAAGCGTCGTAGTCAGGCCGAAGCCAGGATGAAAGCCGAGTTTTGTAAAGTTGGCGGCGAAGCGTGCCTCGGGGCAGGTGACGCGGAAATCGGCCGAGACGGCTAGTCCCAGGCCGCCGCCGATGGCCGCGCCATGGACGGCGGCGACGATCGGCTTCTTGTTGCGGAAGATTCGCACGGCCTGGACGTAGAGATGGTTGATCGGCAGATTGGCGGCCGGATCATTCTGCGCGCTCGCTTCCTGCTCCTGCCGCCTCGGATCGGAAAAATCCGCGCCGGCGCAGAACGCCTTGCCTTGGGCTGCGAGCACGGAGCTGCGGATTTCGATGTCGTTGTCGAACTCCTCCAGCGCATCAGCAATCTGGTTGATCAGCGAGACGTCGAAGAAGTTCAGCGGAGGTTTTCGGATCTCGATCAGGCCGACATGGCCGTGCTTCTCGACGCCGATATCAGTGTATTTGCTCATGCGGTTTCCTCGTTGAATTAGCGCAAACCTAGCCCGCGAGCGATGATGCCGCGCAGCACTTCGGTGGTGCCGCCCTGGATCGTCAGCTTGGGCGCAGTCTTGATGGCGAAGTCGAGTTGCTTTTCCAGCGTCTCGCGGTTGGTCGCGGTTTCCTCGACAAAGGCGGCGAGCTCACGCACGCGATGCGGCAATTGCTGCTCCCAGATGGTACCGATGTCTTTCACAATAGAGGCCTCGACCACCGGCTCCTTGCCGGCCTGCAGCATGCCCGCGACCGAAACCGACATGCGCCGCATCGTGTGCACCTGCGCCACCAGGCGGCCGATGCCCTCGGCGCTGCGGGTGTCCGGGTTATTGCCGACGGCGCGGACCAGCTCGGTCAGGACGTAATAGGTCTCGAGGAAACGTTCGGGGCCGGACCGCTCATAGGCAAGCTCCGAAGTCGCCTGTTTCCAGGCGCCGTCGATTTCGCCGAGCACGTGATCGTCGGGAATGAAGTGATCGGTGAACACGACCTCGTTGAATTCATACTGCCCGGTGATCTGGCCGATCGGATTCACCTGGATCCCCGGCTGCTTCATCTTGACCAGAAACTGCGTCAGGCCGTGGCGGCGGTTTTCTTTGGTCGGCGGTGACGTTCGAAAAATCGCGATCATGTAATCGGCGATATGGGCCGAAGAGGTCCAGATCTTGGTGCCGTTGATCAGATAGCCGCCGTCGGTCTTGGTCGCGCGGGTCTTTGCCGCGAACAGATCGGAGCCGGAGTTCGGCTCGCTCATGCCGATCGCAAAGCAGATCTCGCCGCGGCAGATGCGCGGCAGGATTTCCATCTTGATGTGCTCGGGTGCGTATTTCAAAAGCACCGGGCCGCTCTGGCGGTCGGCGACGAAGAAGCGCCGCGTCGGCGCATTCGCCACCCGCATTTCCTCGGTCACCACATAACGCTCGAGGAACGAGCGCTCATGGCCGCCATATTTCTTCGGCCAGGTCATGCCGAGCCAGCCGCGCGCGCCGACCTTTCGGGAAAATTCCGGCACGTCGGTATCTTCGCGGTTCGGCTTGTGCGGATCGAAGGTGCCGGCGGCGATTTCTTCCGCAAGGAAGGCGCGGACTTCCTTGCGCAACTGCTCGCATTCGCTCGGCAGGCGGATCGGATCGAAACGTAGGGCTGCAGTCATTGTTGTTCTCTATGCAGGCAAATCGAGATGATCTCAGCGCGAGGCCACGAGCGGCCACAACTCATCGGCGCCTCTTCGCGCCACGAGCTTGCCGAGCTCGACCGCCCAAAAACTCTCGGAGCCGAAATCGTCGCGCCATGCCAGTGCACGCAGCGAGTAGCGATGCAGGATGTGCTCGATGGTAAAGCCGATCGCGCCGTGCACCTGATGGGCGATGCCGCCGCCTTTTTCCGCCGCCTCCGCGCAGCGGATTTTCGCCGCCACCGCTTCGAGAAACACTTCGTCGTTGAAGGAGGTCGCGTTGGCAATAGCGTCCGCGGCCGAAGTGGCCGCGGCAAGTGCGGCCGCCGACTCGCCGGCGAGCCGCGCCAGATTGTGCTGCACCGCCTGGAATTTCGAGATCTTCTTCTCGAAGGCGACACGCTCGTTGGAATAGCGCACGGAGATATCCAGCATCGATTCCAGCGCGCCGGCGATCTGCAGGGATCGGGCCACGCCGCCCATCAGCATGAGCCGGGCCTGGTCGAAACCTGTTGGCGCCGGCTTGATCGTGACCGGCTGCACCTTGTCCAGCGTCACGACATCAGAAGGATCGCCGCCGAGATTGAGGCCGGTCTCGATCCGGCACTTGCCGCCATCGACCAATGCGACGGCGAAATCACCCTTCGCATTGCTGGCGAGCACCGCGAAGTGTTTTGCAACCTTGGCAAACGGCACGCCGCGCGCCCTGCCCGACAGGCTGCCATCGGCATTGACGGTAATCCGGTCTTTCGGGCTCGCGGGCACTACCGTCATCTCGCCGCCGGGCGAGGTGATCTTGGCCTGCGCCAACAGCCAGCCCGCCAGCATGGTTTCGGCCAGCGGCACCGCGACCGCAAAGCGCCCCGCGGCGCTCAGCACGCTAAAGCCTTCGGCAAGAGAGGCGCCCGAGCCGCCGCAATTCTCCGGCACCCAGGACAGCGGCAGGCCGGCATCGCTCAGCGCCTGCCAGAGCGGGGCTTTCCACTCGCCCTTCTGGTCGCGATTGATGGTTTGGGCGTCGGCGAGATCGGCGAAGATTTTCTCCGCGGTCTCGGCAACGATGTTCTCACTCTCCGCCACAGCGCTCCCCGATTTTGAAATTGGCATGCCAATCCCAACTGACATGGCCGGGTCGGCTGCGGTCTTTTCTTGCGCTTTATGATGGGCAAAAGCCATAGCCGTGACAAGCGCTGTCCGCAGGGCCGCATGAGGCGGCGGCATGAAGGTCGCGGCGCAAAGAATAAATTCCGCGCAACGGACTTCTTCGGATTTGCACGCCGTTGGCCGCGCGATATGGTAGCGCTCAGCCACGCCAGCGGGCGATCAAAACTTTAATTCAAGAACAACAAAGGGAATGCGGATGTCGAAGGATGGTTTGTGCGCAATTGTCACCGGTTCTGCGTCCGGCTTGGGAGCGGCGACCGCGGCCATTCTGGCAAACGGCGGCGCGCGCATCGTCGTCAACTATTCCAACAGCAAGGCGGAAGCCGAAGCGACCGCCGATCTCGGTCGCAGCGCCGGCGCCGAAGTCGTGGTGGTGCAGGGCGACGTGTCGCGCGATGAAGACTGCAGGAAGATTGCTGCCGCGGCCGTGCCGTGGGGACGCCTCGACGTGCTGGTCAACAATGCCGGCACCACCAAGCACGTGCCGCATCACGATCTCGATGGGCTTTCGGCCGAGGACTTTCAGCGCATCTATGCCGTCAACACGATCGGCCCGTTCCAGATGATCCGCGCGGCGCGCGCGCTGCTCGAAGCGGGCGCTAAAGCTTCCGGCCAGCCGTCCGCCGTGGTCAACGTGTCGTCGGTCGCCGGCATTTCCGGCGGCGGCTCGTCCGTCGCCTATGCCGCAAGCAAGGGCGCGCTCAACACCATGACGCAATCGCTGGCGCGCGCGCTGGCGCCGCTGATCCGCGTCAACACGGTATGTCCCGGCTATATCGATACGCCGTGGTTCACCAAGGGCCGCGGCGAAGCCGGCGCGAAAGCAGTGCGCGACGCTGTCGTGGCGAAGGTGCCGCTGAAGGTCGCCTCCACGGCCGAGGATATCGCGCAGCTCGTCTGCTTCCTCGCTTCGCCCGCGTCGAGCAACATGACCGGCGAGTTCGTGCGCATGGATGCGGGGATGCATCTGGTGTTGTGACGACGCATTCATCTCCGTCATGGCCGGGCTTGATCCGGCCATCCACGTCTTACTTGCTCTTTGGAGACAAAGCGCGTGGATGCCCGGGTCAAGCCCGGGCATGACGAAGGAGAGATACGAGCCGGATCTTACCTGTTCCCCGGATCCGAGATCACGCCGCGCGCTACCAGCCTGTTCCAGATGAACAGCACCACCAGCGCGCCGATGGTGGCGGTGATGAAGCCAGCGCCCTGATCGGGGCTGTAATGGCCGATCGCCTGGCCGACGAAGGTCGCCAGGAACGCGCCGGCGATGCCGAGCACCGTAGTCAGGATGAAGCCGGTCGGGTTGTTCTGGCCCGGCGAAACGATGCGCGCGATGATACCGGCGACGAAGCCGACGACGATGATCCAGATAATGCCGCCCATTTCCGTCCCTTTCCAATGCGTCGATGGTGAAGCGGCGCGGCACCTCTCGGGCGCCGCGCGTCTCGCGGCGTCAGATCCGTTCCGATATCTCGTTCTCGTTCGGCAGCCGTCCGTCCGGCGTCAGATGATTGACGACGTCGGGCAGATACTGGCTGAGACCTTGCAGCAAATCGTCGCGCGACAATCCGCTTTGCGCCGAGAGCTGATCGATCTGATCGGCGCCGAGCGCATTGGCGAGATCGCCGGGCGAGACCTGTTTGTTCGGACCGTTGCTGACCCAGGAGTCCGCCTGATCGCCGAGGCCCTTCTGCTGCAGTTGATTCAGGAGGTCGCCGAGGCCGCCGCTCAAAACGGTGCCGGCCGCGCCTCCAGCAAGCAGCCCGCCCAAGCCGCCTTTGAGCATGTCGCTGAGTCCGCCGCCCATGCCGCCGCCGGGCATGCCGGCATTCACGTTGCCCGGCGCGGGCGCCGGTTGCGGTGCCGAGCCGGTCTGGTTGCCGCTGAAATGCTTGATGCCTTTCCAGGCCAGCAGCGCCAGGATCGCCATGGTCAAGGGCGACATTCCGCCGCTCTCGGATTGTGAACTGGGGCGGCTCGGGCCGCGCGGCCCATTCATCATGCCGTTGAGGACGTCGAGTAAACCCATGGTTGTCTCCTCTGCGTAGCCCCGCGTGGAACATAACGGTAGCACATGACGGTTACAAGGCGCGGGCGGTGCCACCTGCGATAGGCACAGTCCGCGCGCTCTGCTATTCGAAGCCGGTTGCAACGCGGTAGGTGACAAATGGTTTCGCGCCAAACGATCGGTATCGCAGGCGCCGGCAGCATCGGCTGCTTCGTCGGCGGCATCCTGGCGGCCGGCGGCTGCCGCGTGGCGCTGCTGGCGCGTCCGCGCGTGATCGCCGAGATCGAAGCAGGCGGCTTGCGGCCGACCAGTTTTGAAGGTTTTGACCAGACCGTCGCGCGCGATCGGTTCGTATTGTCGGAAAACCCTTCCATTTTTGCTGACGCCAGCGTGGTGCTGGTCACGGTCAAGAGCGCGGACACCGCTGCGATGGCCGACGCCATCGCTCACCATGCGCCGTCCAATGCCGTCGTCGTCAGCCTGCAGAACGGCGTCGGCAACGCCGCCGTGCTGCGCAACCGCCTGCCGGGGCGGCGCGTGCTCGGCGGCATGGTGCCGTTCAACGTGATGGCGCTCGGCAACGGGCGGTTTCATCGCGCCACCTCGGGTGACATCGTCATCGAGCAGGACGAAGCGCGCACCGCGGAGAAATTGTCGGTGCCGGGATTGACGATGCGGCCGACCGGCAACATCGATGGCGTGCAATGGGGCAAGCTGCTGCTCAATCTCAACAACGCGCTCAACGCGCTGGCCGATCTGCCGCTGCGCCGGCAGCTCGCACAACGACCATGGCGGCAATTGTTCGCCGATCAACTCGCCGAAGCTCTCGCGGCGATCAAGGCCGAAGGCATCAAGCCGGTGTCGCCGACGCCGATCCCGCCCGCCTGGATGCCGGCTTTGTTGCGCCTGCCGGACTGGGTCTTCGAAGCCTTGCTGGGGCGGACGATGAAGATCGATCCCGAGGCGCGCTCGTCGATGTGGGAAGATCTGCAGCGCGGCCGCCGCACCGAAATCGATTATCTGCAGGGCGTCATCACCGAAATCGCCGAGCGCCGCGGACTTGAGGCGCCGCTGTCGCGCCGGATCGTGGAATTGATCCGGCAGGCTGAAAGCAGCGGCAAGGGCTCGCCCGGCCTGACGCCGGAGCAGATTCGCCCCCGAAATTGATTTGCCTCGGCGCCGGTCCCGCGCGAGTTTCGTTCAGGTGAGCTGATGGGAGAAGCGACATGAAACGAACGCGTCTCGCGCTGGTAGCGGTTGCCGTCCTAATTTTCTGGGCGTCATTGCTGCCCGCTTATGCCGTGCCGCCAACGGCGATGCCATCGCCGGGCTATGACGCGAGATTGCAGGAGCAGCGGGCGGCGTCACGTGCTGTTGTCGCACCGGTCGTCAAGCCGCGTCGGGTAAAGAAGCCGCGTGCCCACTGATGTCGATGTCGTCGCGTGAGCACGCCTCTCCCCCACGTCGTCCCTGCGAACGGAGGGACCCATAACCACCGTCGCCAATTGTTGAAGGAAAGTCGTCGACCATCGCAGCAAGACAACATCCGCTGCGGCGTATGGGTCCCTGCGGTTCGCAGGGACGACAGAAGGATCTAGCCCTTCTTCTGCTTGGCCGGCTGCTGCTGTTGCGGATTGAACAGCCGCTTCAGTTCGTTGATGCTCTCCGAGAGCCGCGGCCATTCACACGAGAATTGGCTCTTGGCGCATTGGGCCGCCTTGATGCGTGCGGCCTGCTTGACCGGGCTCGCCACCGGTATCGGCACTCTTTCGGTTTCGACCAGCGCAGGCGCCTGCTCCGTGCGCAGCGAGACCTGTTGGATATCTTGTATTCCCTGTGCTGGCGGCGGCTCCGGCTTTTGCTGCTTGGCCGCCGCCGCTGCGGCGATGTGGTTGCGCCGCTCGCGCTCGAGATAGGCAGTATATTGCTCGTCGATCTTCTTCTGCTCTTCCGGCGTCGGGTTGGGTCCCGCGATGTCGAACGTCCGGTCCTGCATGAAGTCGTAATAGGTGTAGCCGCCGCCAGGCTTGCGGCGGCCGGCGAATTTCGCGTTGCATTCAGCGAGTTTCGCCGTCTTTTCTTCTTTGGTCGCAGCCTTCTCGGCCACATCGGCGCAGGATTCGAAATCGTACGGCGCGCTACGCCACCACTGCGCATCTGAAGCCACCGGCGCGAGCACGAACAGCCCTCCGATTGCGGCAAAAACCAATGACGATGCACGTGAGGCGATCACGGACGATTTGCTCCAGTCGAATTCTTGGGAACTTTGATTGAGTCGATTGTCATCATTTTGGCAGCGCTGTCACGCCGAAACTGCACGATGTTCCCGCTGGCGTTGTGACGTTACCCGGTTCATGTGACCGACGGAACACAGTGCCAGATCGTTAAAAATCTTGAAGAAATTCAACAGCAAGGCAAGTTCCCGCAAACGATGCCTGTAGCGATTCTAAGTGCACTATCTGAGGGCGAGCGGATAAGCATGCCACATTGTGGCAAGAATCAGTCAGCGCCTCTCGCGCGAGCCAGCGTGCGCGATGCCGTTTCATGGAACACCGCGCGATAGAGTCTTGCGAACTCGCCCATGTGATGGAAGCCGTTGGCTCGGGCGCACGATGTCACGGTGATGGCGTCGGATCCCTTCACGAGCTGCGCGCGCGCCGACCAAAGCTGCTTGAGGCGCAAATAGCGATGCAGGCTCATGCCGCGGACGCTCGCCACCGCCGTGCCCAGCGTCCTCACCGACACGCCGCATTGTTCGGCGAGGTCGGCGCTGTAGATCGGCGCGGCGGAATGAAACGCGACATACTCGTCGATCATGCGAACGAGGCGGCAGTAACCCCTGCTTGCAATCTTGCCTGCCACTTCCGGCGTTCGGCCGCTACGGAACATCTCGTCGATGGCGAGCAGCAGGCCTTCCTGGAGGACCAGCGCCGAACGCCGCTCCTGCAACAGTTCCGGCCTGGCGGAAGCCGTCTGCAAAATACCAGTCGTGACGGATCTGACCGTTGCGAGGGCCTCGGGGTCCGGCATGAACGGGCATGGCCGGTCCGGCGTATCGAACCATTCCCGATCCCGCAGGCCGGCGCCAAGGGTGACGATCGCGTGCAGCGATCCACGGGGTTCGACGAACTGCAAATCGACGTTGCCGCGCATGCCGACAAAAGCCGGACGATCCACGGACATGCCGTTGACGGCTACGTCGTAGTCGTCCTCGATCTGGAAGATGACGACGCCATGCGCGGCGCGATAGCTGACATCGACGATACGTGGAAACGAGCGGAGCATCGTGATCTGGCAGCAGGGCAACTGCACCGCCGCGCGCGCGGTATGGAAGTTCGCAAGATTCAGCGGGACGCTGCGCGCATCGGCGACGAACTCGACCGGCCGGAAGGCGTCGATGTCGGAAAACCGGATGATCGAAAGAGCCGGCGAGGGGGCAAGGTTCTTAAATAGCATTGCAAGACAACTGGGCGGCGCGAATCTTCGCAGCCAGCGTCGGCCGGTCTGGTTAACGCCGCATTAAGAAGTGTGGCCGAGGCGAAGATTTCGAAAGCACCGACGTGACGTGCGGGGCCCCCGAGCGAGCCGCCCCGGACCCATCCAAATCCATTATACCTGCTCAAGCGGAATGCTAATTGTTTTGCAGCCACCCAAGCCATCATGTGACGGCCAATCTGGAACCCTCGCGCCGAGCGGGCCGGAGCCGCAAGAGGAAGAGGAAACAGTCTCTATGACCATCACCACGGCCATGACGAGCGTGCCGAAGCCCGCGCCTGAGCTGATCGACGCGTTCAGGAACGCGCCGACCTCGATCATTAGCGACAACCTTGCCCGGCTGCCGGGCGCCGTAGGCCTGCGGCCGTTTCATCGCGCCGGCCGGCTGGTCGGAGCTGCTTTCACGGTGCGGACGCGGCCCGGCGACAATCTTGCGATTCACCGGGCGCTTGAACTGGTCGGGCCGGGCGACGTAATCGTGGTTGATGGCGGCGGCGACGAGACGCGGGCGCTGGTCGGCGAGATCATGAAGAACATCGCCGAATACCGCGGTGCCGCGGGCTATGTGATCGACGGCGCCATCCGCGACGTCGCGGCCTTCGCTGCCTCCGACTTTCCCTGCTTTGCCCGCGCGGCGATCCACCGCGGCCCGTACAAGAGCGGACCCGGCGAGATCAACGTGCCGGTTTCCATCGGCGGCTCGGTGATTTCTCCTGGCGACGTCGTGGTGGGCGATGAGGACGGCGTGGTATCGTTCCCCGCTGCTGTGGCCGCCACATTGCTCGAGGCGGTCCGCGCCCAGATCGCGCGCGAGGAAGATACGCTGATCGCAATTCGCGAAGGCCGCTACCAGGGCAGCTACGGCAAGTCCTGATGGGGCGCGACAGCACGCAAGGAGGAACGATGAGTCAGAAGGACGAATTCCACAATCTGGATAACCCTGGCGACGGCCTGCTTCGCGAACTCGCCGCCGGCGTCACCTCACGCATCTTTTCCGGCGAGCACGCCATGCTGTCGGTGGTGACGCTGGCGCCGCATTCGCAAGGCACGCTGCATCATCACCCCGAAGAACAATGGGGCGTGCTGCTTGAGGGATCGGCGATTCGCGTTCAGGGCGATGAGGAAATTCCGGTCAAAAAGGGCGATTTCTGGCGCACGCCCGGTAACGTGCCGCACACCATGCGGGCTGGACCGGAAGGCGCGCGTGTGCTTGACATCTTCAGCCCGCCGCGCCCCGAATACAAGAAGGCCGGGTCTGGCTTCGGCACCTAGAGCATGATCCGGAAAAGTGGGAACCGGTTTTCCGAAAAGATCATGCTCAAACAAGGAGAGGAGATCATGATGCGATTCCGCCTAACCGCATCATGATCT
Source organism: Bradyrhizobium sp. AZCC 1721 (assembly GCF_036924715.1). Classification (NCBI taxonomy): domain Bacteria; kingdom Pseudomonadati; phylum Pseudomonadota; class Alphaproteobacteria; order Hyphomicrobiales; family Nitrobacteraceae; genus Bradyrhizobium; species Bradyrhizobium sp. AZCC 1721. Next base: position 582,758 of record NZ_JAZHSB010000001.1, read on the forward strand.
AAGACAAGTCTGCGAACAAAAACAAAAAAATCGCGGGCGATAACGGGAGGAGAGTTCTGGTGAAGATTACAAGACGCAACTTGCTTGCGGCGACGGCCGCGTTCGCGGTGACGCCGGCGCTGGCGCAGCCGGCCAAGAACATGACGCTGGTGGTGCCGTTCCCGCCAGGCGGATCGACCGACGCGCTGGCGCGGCTATTGCAGTCTCATCTGCAGACGAAGCTCGGCCGCACCGTGCTGGTGGAGAACAAATCCGGCGCGGCCGGCTCACTCGGCGCCGTGCAGGTTGCCAAGAGCGCGCCTGACGGCGCGACGTTCCTGGTGACGTTCGACTCGCACGCGGTTATCCCATCGATCCTCGAAAAGCCGGGGCTGGATGTCGAGAAGGATCTGGTGCCGGTATTTCTGGTCGGCACGGCGCCTTATGTCGTCGCCGCGAATGCCGAGCGGCCTTACAAGACCTTTGCCGACGTGGTCGCGGCCTGCAAGGCAACGCCCGGCGCGGTGAAATATGCCTCCGTCGGGATTGGTACGCTCGGCCATCTGGCGATGACGGTGCTGGGCAAGAAGGCCGGCGTCGAGATCACGCATGTGCCCTACCGCGGCGGCGGCCCGGCGATGAACGACGTGCTCGGCGGCCATGTCGATCTCATCGTGGGATCGGCGGCGCTGATCACGGCGCAACTCGGCACCAACAGGCTGCGGCCGATCCTGCAGATGGGCCGCGAGCGGATGCCCGTGCTGAAGGATACGCAGACCGCGATCGAAGCGGGCTTTCCCGATTTCGAGACGCTGGCCTGGTGGGGCGTTTTCGCGCCGAAGGGAACGCCGGAAGATGCCGTCGCCGGCATGGCGAAATCGGTGAAGGAGATTCTGAGCGAGCCGGCAGTAGCGGCGCAGTTGCGCGAGACGCAGCAGATGACGCTGCTGCTCGCCGACGGCAAGGATTTCGGTACGTTCTTCGCCAAGCAGGTGAGCATCTGGGGACAGGTAGTCCGCGAGAACAACATCAAGGCGTAGCGGCAAGCGGGAAAACAAACGTGTCCCGGACGCGGTGCAGCGTCGCTTGACGATGCACCGCAGAGCCGGGACCTACGGCAGCCGCATCATGGACCCCGGATCAGCAGCGCACCACGCGGCGCGCTGCGCAGCATCCGGGGAACGCAAAGCTGGAAGGTGGGCAGAGCGTGGCGAGAGCTACGCGACAAAGGCCCTCTTGGCCCGCAAAAGGGGCGGCCCGGAGGGGCTGGCGATGCCACGCCTGCTTTGCTATGAAGCGTCCCAAGCACCTGCCTTGCCATGCAGGTCCGCGGTCCCGTAGCTCAGCCGGATAGAGCGACGGTTTCCTAAACCGTAGGTCGGAAGTTCGAGTCTTCCCGGGATCGCCAGCACGCCAGCATCGGATAGCGCAACGCCTCGCTAGACGCCCGCTTCGAGTAGCGCCTTGAAATCCGCCCGCGCCCGCTGCGCTTCTCGCTTCGCGGTCTCCGACGCCTCGCCGAGGCCGAAATAGCCGTGGATCAGGCCGAGGCCGTCGTAATAGCTGATCGGCACGCCGGCGGCCTTTAGCGCATCGGCGTAGGCCTTGCCTTCGTCGCGGAGCGGATCGAACCACGCGGTGCAGACAATCGCCGGCGCTACGCCGGCAAGGTCCCTGGCTCGCAGCGGCGAAACGCGCCAGTCGGTGCCGTGTGTTTTGTCGGCGAGGTAGTGGCCGCAAAACCACTCCATAGTGGCGCGGGTGAGGAAATAGCCTTCTGCGTTCTCGCTGCGCGAGGGGAAGCGGGCGTTTTCCGTCGCGTCCGCGAAACTTCCGGCAACGTCGGTGACGGGATAGACCAGCAATTGCGCTGATATCCTGATGCCGGCGTCGCGGCAGGCGATCGCGGTGGTGGCGGCCAGATTGCCGCCCGCGCTGTCGCCGGCGATGCCGACGTGCGCCGCATCGCCGCCGAATTCGGCGATGCGGGCGATGACGTCCTGTGTGGCCGTGAAGGCATCCTCGAACGCGCCGGGAAAGCGCACCTCGGGCGGGCGGCGGTAATCGACCGAGACGACGACGGCGCCGGTCTCGATCGCGAGCCAGCGCGCCTGCCGGTCATGGGTTTCGAGATCGCCTGCAACCCAGCCGCCGCCGTGAAAGAACACGATCGTCGGCGATTTTTCGTTCGAGTTCCGGTAGACCCGCGCCGCAAGGAATCCGGCCGCGCCTTTCACCTTGATGTCTTCCGTGCTCATCACCGGAGGCGGCGGAACTGCCGCGCGCGAGGCCGCCAATGCGCGGAGCGCATCGCGCGCGCTCTGCGGTGTCATCGTCGCGGGATCGCGCAGCGGCAGTAGCGGAATGATCTGGGCGACGACGGGATCGAGCGGTGGGATCATGCCGGGCCTCGTTGCGGAACAGGGCGGCAGAATAAGTAACGGGCGCGGCCGCCGCAATTGCGGCGTTTTCCAGAGCAGACCGGGGCCCGCATCCCTCAATTGATAATGATTCCTTCAAGCCGATATGCGGGCGGCGTCGATAGAATCGCGGTCCGTTTACTTCTGGTTATCCCTAACCGAGCGCGCGCGGGGAACGGCCGGGCGCGCCGATCATTACTCCTTCCAGAGGGAGTGGTGCGATGGATCAAATTGCCGGAATGGATCGAGCGCTCGACGAAATGCTGGTGCAACTCGGCGGGATGGTGCTGAAACTGTCCAGCCCGGAAGTGACACGGACCGCCGACGAGCGGCGCGCACTGGCGTGCTCGGTCAACCAATATTCACTGTGCGCAGCGCGCTCGGCTGATCCGCGCGTGCACCAGCTCAAGGCCGAGCTTGAGGAAACGATCAAGCCGCATTTGCGGCTGGTGGCCAGCCGTTGAGGCCAGCCGTTCGATTCCGACGCGGCGGGCCGGCGCGCAGGTGGCGACGGCCGGGCGAAGCCCGGCCGCGAAGGCGCTGGAATGACTCAGCTCGGATGACTCAGAGCGTCTTGAGGTATTCGATGAGCGCCTTTCGATCGTCGGCGGACAACTCCGGTCCGATGACGCCCTTGATCTCCTTTTCCTTGCTGAAGTCCTTCCTGAATTCGTGGCCCCTGTTCGAGTTGCCGCGAATGGATGTATCGAATTCGAATCCGTTGGTTATCGGGTCGGCCTTGTAACCGAGCTTCACGGGGTCGTATTCGCGGCTGCCGAGATAGAATTTCGTCGGCCGCTTTTCCGGGTCGCCGAGCAGATCGTCGATGGTCGGCACCGAGCCGTTGTGCAGATAGGGCGGCGTCGCCCACACGCCGTTCAGCGGACGGACCTTGTAGGCTAACTCGGCCTGGATTTCGTTCGGCATATTGCCGTCCATGCGCTTGCGGTCGGCATCGCTCAAAGGCGGGTCGTGCTCACTGTAAATGAGATTGACGGTGTTCTCGACCAGATATTTGAGAGCGAAGCCGAACCTGTTGTCCGTGATTCCGAGATTCGAGGGCAGGGCAACTTTTCGGTTGGCCATGTCTTCCGCTTGCGCGGGATCGGTCCCGATATGCGAGATCGGTATGTTTTCGACCTTGAGGATCGCCTCGCCGGCCTGGTTCTTCGTCCACCACTTCTCGTTATTGTAGAACGCCTCGCTTGTCACCGGCGGCCGGTGACACTCCTGGCAATGGGTCTTGTAGAGCTCGGCGCCCTTGTCGGCCAGCTTCTGGTCGATCGGCGGCAGAATTTCATTCGGCCATTTCGGTGATTGCAGGCCCGAGAATTTGTCCTTCGCGCTCGGCGGCTTGTCGCCTTTGATCATCTGCTCCATTTTGTCGAGCGACTTCACGTCGACACTCGATTTGTAGAGGCCCTTCACCGGATCGGTCAGGTTGAGCTCCGCCGACACGCCGAGCGCTTCGCCGGCATTGCGGACCATGGGCTGCATGATTGAGCCGTTATACTGGACCCAATCGAACCACGGCGTGTTCCAGATCCTGGGAAAATGCACCGGCGCCGAGGAGCCAGCGTAGTTTTCGGGCTTCTTCAGGTCGATCGAAAACACCTGATTGCCGATCCGGTTCAGCGCATCGAGCCGTCCGTATCCTTCGATGATGCTCTGGGAGGCGACGCGTTCTTCCAGATTCTTGACCTGCTTGTATTGGGCAAGGACCTGGTCGAGCTGATACTTCAGGGTCGCGCGGTCATCGACCGTGGAGTTCGATCCAAGTACGCGATCGGCGAACCGGTCGAACCGCCCGGGCCAGTAGCGCGTCAGTAACAGCGAGATACCCATGCCCTGCTTCATCGCGAAGAGATTGGTGAGGGCCGGGCCGCCGTCGATGACGACGGCAGTGTCCTTGTAGGTGAAGCTGCCGGTGTGGCAGGCCGCGCAGGTCAGGCCGACGCCGGTCATATCCTTCTTGTTGCGCGGATTCTTCCACGGCGCGCCGGTCGGGTCCATCATCGGACCGCCTTTCGCGAATCCGATCGGAAGCGCCTCCTTGCCGGGGATGATGGTGTCCGCAATGAAACCGTAGCGATCGAGATAGGCGGGGTCGCTGAAGAGGCCGACCTTGGTGAACGGCAGCCACGAAATCGTCGGCTGTTCGAGCGCCATGAACCACTCATAGGGAAAGCCGAAGGTCCGCGTTCCCTGATCAGCGTGATAGAACCAGCTCAACTCTTCCTTGGGGATGCCCTGGTCGAGCCAGACGGTCTTCTTCGGTGTGGGATGCTCCACGATCTTGACGTGAAGATCCTGCCAGAGCTTGGCGATGTCGTCCTTGACGGCGGCGTAACCGATGCCGACGACCGCCAGCGCGATCACAATTTTCGCAATCCTTTTGCCCCGCATGGCCTGCCCCTCGTTAAAACCGCGCCGGTGGCGCGCAATATCGGTCTGTTATCAAAAAACGCCGCAAGGCGAATCACCCTCGGCGTGCGGTTGAATATGATGCCATCTTATAGTGGCGCCGTAGGTCTGTCCATAAATCCAATTCCTTGAGGGCCGCGGGATGCGGTCCTCGCCGGTTATCTTTCGCCGGGCGTTTTCCAGTATAGAGTCTCCATCATGCAGAAAAGTGTCGGACAGATCACATGACGGCAGAAGCGGCAGAACGCTTACGAATCGAGATCGGCTCCGATCAGGCGGTTTCCGGCCTGGTGGTGCAGCCGCCACAGCCCCGCGCCTGTTACGTGTTCGCGCACGGGGCCGGCGCGGGCATGACACACAGGTCGATGGAGACGGTTGCCGCGGGCCTTGCCGAGCGCGGCATTGCGTCGCTGCGCTATCAGTTTGCCTACATGGAAAAAGGCGGCAAGCGGTCCGATCCGCCTGCGGTTGCGCATGCAACAGTGCGAGCGGCCGTGGCGGAAGCTGGACAGCGCTTTGCCTCGCTGCCACTGATCGCGGGCGGCCGATCGTTCGGCGGGCGGATGACGTCGCAGGCACAGGCGCTTTCGCCGTTGCCGGGCGTTCGCGGGTTGGTGTTTCTCGGCTTTCCGCTGCATCCGGCCGGAAAGCCTTCCAGCGAGCGGGCCAGGCATCTCGCCGACGTCACAATCCCGATGCTGTTTTTACAAGGCACGCGCGATGCACTGGCGGAATTGAGTCTGCTCGAGCCGGTCGTGAAGGGCTTAGGATCGCGCGCAGCGCTGCATTTGCTTGATGGCGCCGATCATTCCTTCCACGTGCTGAAGAGTTCGGGGCGGAACGATCGCGAGGTGATGGACGAGGCGCTGGACGCCTTTGCGACATGGGTGGATCGGGCTGTCGGCTAAGCTTTCAGATGTCGTCCCTGCGAACGCAGGGACCCATAACCACTGGAGCACGTAGTTGAAAGAAGCCGTCTCTCCTTGTGCCTCTTCCGCAGGCCGCGGCGTATGGGTCCCTGCGTTCGCACTAGGGCATCTACACGCTTGCCGGGCCATATACGAGGAGTTGGAAGCGAGCCATTCCCATGTGGAAGGTGATTGGTCCAGGTGGGCGATGAGAGGCGTAACCGGTCCATCCGCCGAGCTTTGCGATGATCCATGCCGCCCAGGCGACAGTGTTGGGGCGATGGTGGTTCTTCTGGAGCTCGGTGCGGCCTTTCAGGGTTTTGTTGATGGCCTTGAGCGCTTCGATCTCGTCCGGCGTGAACACAAATTCGACCTGCAATTGTTCGCCGCCATTGCGGGCTTGAACGAGCTGGATGACGATACATGCTACTCTGGTGGCGATCGCCACGAGTTTGATCAGGCCTTCAGCGCTGTCGAGCTGACTATCCTCGATGCGCAGACCCTGGCTCTTCAGCGAGCGAAAGAGCTGTTCGATGATCCAGCGCTGCTTGTACCAGGAGACGATCCGCCAGGCATCGGCGGCGGTGACGACCGGATGAGTGGTCAGGAGCAACCAATGAATGGGCTTGGCGCTCTTCGGGGGGTGCAACTCGACGACCTCCACGAAGCTGACTTTGACGCCCTGTGGCAGGTCTTTCACGCCGGGGCGCTGCGGTCGTTTGAGCACAACGGTTCCCAGGCGCATGGAGAGGTGGGCCTGGCGACCGTGGCGATCCATTCGCTTTGGTAGATCGATCACCGCCTTGTCGCAGAAGCGGGCCCGCGCGACCGCCTGATAAAGCGTGCCGCCATCGACCAGCGCATGGTCGTGCATGGCGCGCGACAGGAGGTGGACATTGTCAGCGGGTGTCAGCGACCAGTGAGCAAAGAAATCCCCCTCGCGGTCGTTGACGACGGTGATCATACGAGCAGCGACCAGAACCTCGCAGCCTTGCTTAGCCGTCGTCACCCAGCGCGCCGATTCCTTGTCGGCCAAGGCGCGCTTCTCGTGAGCGATCCTGGCCTTGCGCTTGCGCGTCCACACCTCACCGCCGGTGAGCCCGAGACAGACCCCGCTATCGGCATCGACCGCCATCATGGCATGCAGCAGCACGCCGCGAGCATTGCCTTTGCCGACCTTGCCCAAGTCGCGCCGATGTCCCGGACGAGTGTGGAAGTTGATCTCGCTGGTGTCCTGGATCGACAGCACATGACGCCCGCTGACCGCCATCGACGTCTGCAGGCTCCAGCCTTCAATCAGCTTGTCGATCGTGACTTGCGGATTGTTCACAAACCGCCAGAACGCCATGTTCGCGGCCCAGTTGCCCTGCGCCATCTGGCGCAAACAGACACTGCGCGTGCAAAGCATAGCCCGGAGAAGCGCCGCCCCCTTTTATCGAGGCGAACGTCTCCAAACTTACCCAGGGACAAATCCGGTTCCTGCTGCATCTCTGGCGCTCCTTCGAATCAAAGCGCCAGAGAGAGAATCATACAAAACGCTGCGGCGAACGCACATCATGCCGCCCCGAGTCAATCTGTCGCGTCCCCAAGACGTGTAGATGCCCTAGTGCGTTCGCAGGGACGACCGGGGAGAGAGTTGCGCCGCGGGCCATCTTGACTACGATGCGACCATGACAAAAATCCTGATCGTCAACCCGAACACGACTACCTCGATGACGGAAACGATCGGCGCCGCAGCGCGCGCTGTCGCCGCAGCAGGCACCGAAATATCCGCCGTGACCTCGGCGATGGGGCCGGTCTCGATCGAAGGCTATTACGACGAGGCGTTTGCCGTGCCCGGCCTGATCCAGGCGCTGGTGAATGCACCGGATGCTGACGCTGGTATCATCGCCTGTTTCGACGACACCGGGCTCGATGCGGCCCGCACCGCCGCGCCCTTTCCCGTGGTAGGCATTTGCGAGGCGGCGCTGGTGACGGCTGGCCAAATCGCAAAACGCATCGCGATCGTCACCACGCTGCCGCGCTCGATCGTGCCGCTCGAAGAGCTGGTGCGCCGCTATGGTTTTGCGGAGAGGGTGCAGGTCACCGCTTGCGACGTCGCGGTGCTCGATCTCGAAAAGCCGGGGTCCGGCGCGGAAGCCAAGCTTGAAGCCGAGATTGCCCGTGCGCTGGAGAAGCGCGCGGAGGCGGTCGTGCTCGGCTGTGCGGGCATGGCCGATCTCGCGCAAAAACTGTCGCGGAAATTCGGCGTCCCCGTCGTCGACGGTGTGGCAGCCGCGGTGAAGCAGGCCGAGGCGCTGGCTGGTTTGAAGCTCTCGACCTCCCGGCGGGGCTCCTATGCGTCGCCGGGCGCGAAGAGCTACACGGGACTATTGGAACAGTTCGCGCCGCCTGATCCGTCATTGCGAGCGAAGCGAAGCAATCCATAGCGCGGGCGCGGGGATAGATGGATTGCTTCGTCGCGGAGCCTGTCATCGGGCGCGCATTCGCGCGACCCGGTGGCTCCTCGCAATGACGGTGATTATGCGGAAGCCGGCGCGCCGTAGATCTTGTCGCGTAGTCGGCGCATGCCGGCGAGCCAGCGGTCGCGGTTGGAGGCCTTGCGCTGGATGTATTCGGCGACTTGCGGGTGCGACAGGATGAGAAAACGTTCTTCCGCCATCGCCTCGATTACCATGCGTGCCACCTCCGGCGGCTGCAGCACGCCGTCGATCCGCGCGGCGCTGGGGCCGGGCGTTGTCATTCCGGTCTGCACCGATTGCGGACAGAGCACGGAAACGCAGATGCCGCGGTCGCCGTACTGAATGGCGAGATGCTCGGCGAGCGCCACCGCGGCGTTCTTGGTCACGCCGTAAGGCATCGAGTTCAGCGACGCCAAGAGGCCCGCGGCGGACGCGGTGTTGAGGAGATAGCCGGAGCCGCGTGCGAGCATGCCGGGCACCAGCGCGCGGGCCGCGAACACATGGCTCATGACATGGACGCGCCAGCTCACCTCCCAATCGGCGTCAGGCGCGGTCTCCTGGCCCTTGCGCGAGAGCCCGGCATTGGAGAAGAACACGTCGACCGGGCCATACTTGTCTTCGGCCGCCGCGATCAGTGCCTTGATGTCTTCCTCCAGCCCGACGTCGGCCGTGATCGGCAGCCCGTCGATGTCGCCCGCGACCTTGGCGAGCTTCTCGCGCGAGGTTTTGAGGTCGGCGACGACGACGCCACGCGCGCCGGCCTCCGCATAGGCGCGCGCCACCGCCTCGCCGATGCCGCTCGCGGCTCCCGTGACGACGCAGACCTTGTCTTTGACATGCATGATGCGGTTTCCACTTCTTGATTCGACCCACCGTCATTGCGAGGAGCGCAAGCGACGAAGCAATCCACTTCTCCGCTTGCGGCGCGATGGATTGCTTCGCTTCGCTCGCAATGACGCTCGGATCTCATTGCCTACCTTGCATACAGCCCCTTGTCGCGCGCCTGTCGGATCGCCAGCGCGGCCATCATGTCGAGCATCGGTGTCGAAAGTCCGGCGGCGCGGGCGAAGGCGGCGGGCGCGCGGACCAAAACGTCGATCTCCATGGCGCGGCCGAGTTCGTAATCCTGCAGGATCGACGGCTTGTGGTCGGGCGCGGGCCCGGAGCGCGTCACGCGCTTGACTTGTGGAAAGCAGCTTTGCGCCACGCTGTTGGCCTCGTCGAGCAGGCGCGGCACGATGTCGGCGAGATCAGGATCGTCGCGTACGGCGCGCGCAGTCTGCCCGGTCAGCAAACACAGCACCGACATCGACATGTTGGTCAGGAGTTTGGACCAGATCGTTTCCCTGATCTGCGTGACCTCGGGCGAGTCGATCGAAGCTGCGTTCAGCGCTGCGCGCAGCTTCGCGACGCGCTCGCTGGCGCGGTCGTCGCACTCGCCGATCAAGAGCCGGTTGCGCTCGGGCGACAGGTTCGCGACCACGCCCGGCGCGATGACTTCATTCGATGAAAACACCACGCCGCCAACGATGCGCTCTCTGGGGATCGCCGCACGCAGGCGTCCGCCGGGATCGAGGAAGGCCAGATCCGGCACCGGCGGATGGCTTGGCGAGAGCCCGATGTCGTACCACCAGGGAATGCCGTTCTGCGCGAACACCACGGCGGTGTCATTGCCGAGCAGCGGCTGCAGCCCAGCGGCGAGGCTGGAGAGGCCTGTCGCCTTCAACGTGCAAATCACGACGTCCTGCCGGCCCAGCGCGGCTGGATCGCTGGATGCGCTGACCTTCGCCTTGAACTCGCCATCTCCAACCCGCAGCGTCAGCCCGCTGGCTTTCACGGCATCCAGGTGCGCTCCCCGCATCACGCAGGAAACGTCATGTCCTGCTAGTGCGAGCCGCACCGCAAAATGGCTGCCGACGGCGCCCGCACCGAAAACGCAAATCCGCATGGATGGAAAATCCTGCTGCGAGGGGAAGGAGTGCCGTTGCTAGTTTTCACAAGCCTTGTTCGGGCGCAACCGGCTCGGTTCGACAGGGTGGGTTGCGCGATCGCGCGGCCCCGGCCAGAGGGAACTTTGCTGTTCCGCTGGCGTTCATCAACGCGCTTTAGGGTTCGTGATGCAACGATGGTGGGGCGTGCCATGTCAAAACTCGGGCTGGGAATTGCCGTCATTGTTCTCGCGACCGCGCTGTCGGCGGCCGGATATGCCGTCGCGAAAGGCGGCCATGGCGGCGGACACGGCGGCGGTCGTGGTGGCGGGCATGGACATCATGGCGGCGGTCATGGCCACAAACATTTCGGGGCGCGCCATCATGGCGGCGGCCATTTTCACGGCAGAGCGGCGCGCTTCCGCTCGTTCCACGCTCCTCGCATCAACCGCGCCGCGGCCGGCGGCCGCGCGATGAACGCGCGTGCGCTCGCTCGCAGCACTGCCGTCCTTAGAAATCCCGCCGCCCGCGCCAGCCTGACCGCGGGCGCGGCGCTGGCAGGTTGGCAATATGGCCGGCCGCGGGGCGGTGGCTGGTGGCAGCACGGCAATGGCGGATATGGCTGGGTCGGGCCACTGTTCTGGCCGTTCGCCTACAACGATATCTACGACTATACGCTGTGGGGACCGGGCGTCGGCGCGCCGTTCTGGTACTATGGCTATGACGACATCTATGCCGGCCTCTTCGGACCTTATGACTACGAAGGCTTGGCCGGCTATTTGCCGCCGCGTGCCTCTCCTGGTGACGACCGGCTGGCGCAATTCTGCGGTGACGACAGCCGCGAAATCGCCGGCCTGCCGATCGACCTGATCGCACAGGTGATCGAGCCCACCGAGACCCAACGCGTGGCGCTCGACGATCTCGCCAATGCGTCGGTGACATCGGCGCAAAAGATCAAGGCGGCGTGCCCGACTTCGATATCGCTGACAGCCGCTGGCCGGCTCGCCTCGATGCAGCAGCGCCTCGAGGCGATGATCGCGGGCGTCGCGACCGTGCAGCCGGCGCTCGACAAGTTCTATGATCTTCTGAATGACGAGCAGAAAGCGCGGCTGAATGCGGTCGCTGAGGAGCAGGAACGAAAAGCCGAACGGCGCGGCAGAAGATCGTTTGCGCGAGCCTGCGACATCACACAATCCTCGGGCTTGAGATGGCCGACCGAGGAAGTCGAGGCACGGCTGCGCCCGACCGACGTGCAACGCACGGGCCTTACAGCCCTGCAGAATGCAAACACCAAAGCCAGCGAGATGCTGAGCGCATCGTGCCGGCCCGAGGATGGGGCCACGCCGTCGGCGCGGCTTGCGGCGGCCGGCAAGCGGCTCGATGTGATGCTGCAGGCGGTCAAGCAGGTGCGCACCGCGCTCGATGATTTCTATGTGACCTTGAACGACGAGCAGAAAGCCCAGTTCGAGGCGATCGGACCGCGGCGGACGTCCTTTGCCGACAGGGCTGACATGATGCAGCGGCGTAGCCGCCGATAGATCGTCGGCGGTGACAACGGCTGCGGTCCCGGCCTATGGTTCGGCATAAACGACATGCCGAACAGAGGGCCGCCGAATGACTGCCAATCCGGTTCTATGGAATCTCGACGCGCGCGGCGTCGCAACGGTCACGCTCAATCGCCCCGAGGTGAACAACGCCTATGATGGTGGATTGATCGGCGGCGTGCTCGCGGCGATGGACGATCTCGGCAAGAAGCAAAACCTTCGCGTCGTCGTGCTCAAGGGCAATGGCAAGCATTTCCAGGCCGGCGCAGACCTGAAATGGATCAACGGCGTGCGGCCGAAATCGGCTGATGAGAACGAGGCCGTGTCGCGCGCGACGTTCGAGGCCGTGCAGCGGTTGAATACGCTGCCGATCCCGACGGTCGCGCTGGTGCAGGGCGGCTGTTTCGGTGGCGGCACCGGCGTGATCTCGGCCTGCGACGTTGTGATCGCCGCCGACAATGCGCTGTTCTCGATCACCGAAGTGCGCTGGGGCCTCACCGCCGCAATCATCATTCCGCAACTCTGCGACGCCATCGGCGTCCGCCAGGTCCGCCGCTATGCGCTGACCGGCGAACGGTTCGGCGCGGAAGAGGCCCGCCGCATCGGGCTGGTGCATGAGGTGGTGCCGCTGGCGGAGCTGGAAATGGCAGGCGCGAAGGTCGTCGAGCAACTGCTCGCCAACGGTCCCGAAGCGCTGGCGGAAACCAAGCGGCTGGCGATGGAGAGCTCGTTCGGCGGCATGGGCGTCGACGACGAGGCCTACGCGCGGCTGGTGAAAATGCATTCGGCGCGGCGCCAGACGGCGGAGGCGTCGGAGGGGCTCGCGTCGTTTGCGGAGAAGCGGGCGGCGAATTGGGGGGCCGGGTAAATGCCATCCAAGCGCATCGCCATTGCCGGACTGGGCGAGATCGGTCGAACCGTCGCGCGCAAGCTGGCGGACGGGTTGCCGGGCCTCTCGCTGGCGGCAATCGCGACCAGGGATCGCACCAAGGCGCAAGCGTGGCTCGATCGCGAAGGCATTTCCTGCCCGCTGATTTCGCTCGATGAGTTGCCTGACCATGCCGACCTCGTTGTCGAATGCGCGCCGGCTGAAATTCTCGACCAGATCTGCCGGCCGATGCTCACCGCTGGCAAGCAGGTGATGGTGCTGAGCGCCAGCGCGCTGTTGCCGCGACCCGATCTCGTCGATCTGGCCCGCGCGCACGGCGGGCAGATCATCGTGCCGACCGGCGCCTTGATCGGATTTGATGCGGTTTCGGCCGCCGCCGAAGAAACCATCCATTCGGTGCAGATGGTCACGCGCAAGCCGCCCCGAGGTCTCGCTGGCGCGCCTTATCTCGTCGAGAACGGGATCTCCATGGAGGGCCTGACATCCGCGCTGTGTCTCTTCAAGGGCTCGGCGCGCGATGCGGCTGCCGCCTTTCCCGCCAATGTGAACGTGGTGGCGGCCTTGTCGCTGGCCGGCATCGGGCCCGACCGCACCACGATCGAAATCTGGGCCGATCCAGCGGTGACGCGAAATTGCCATCAGATCAGGGTCGAATCCGACTCGGCCTCGTTCACGATGTCGATCGAGAACATTCCCTCGGAAAATCCGAAGACCGGCCGCATCACCGCGCTCTCGGTAATCGCGGCGCTGCGCAAGCTGACTTCGCCGCTGCAGGTCGGAACCTGAGCATTTTCATCAGGAGAGATAGGCGAGTTGCAAGCCATCCAACGGGGATAACTCGTTTGAGGGCAGGGTCTACAACGATGGCTATGCCAGCCGTGCAGATGCATTCGCTCAAACACTAGACGGCGAGAAGCGCTCCCTCATCCAAGCGTGTGTATAGAAGTGGATCGAACGAATTTGATCGTGTTTAGGCGCCAACGATAAGTATCGATCCAACTTTGCGGCTGTTCTCAAATCTTCCATCGAGAAGAATCTTATAGCCTTGATCATAATAGGGGGGAGGGAACAGAGTATGTATGCCCAGAGTCTTCGCTTCGCCCAACCATGAAAGAGCGTCAGATAGCCTCATTCGAATTACCCCTCGTATTTGATCTGAATAATCTGTTGGTCGAAGATTTCCCTTGCCTCTTCTTCGAAACAAGACCCCATGCTGCGCGTGAGGTCTTAAAAAGATCGACGGACAGGCAACGCGAAGATCAACGAGCTCAGTCTCTGTACCTTTAAACAACCCTGGAGGGCCAGCTTGGGACGAGTCGGCCGCGACAAGCAGGATGTACGCAAATTCATGGTCGGTTGCCGGCATCCGCTTTTCAAAATGTAAGTACTGCGACTGCTTGCCGGATACGTGGGCCTCATGAGAAGCAAACCAAAGCGCAACCCAAATGTTGTCAACCAAGTCGATCCATGTAGTCGAAAGCCCGTAGTGCTGTAGTAGCGGCTCATGAGCAAACTGAGGGAATCTTGAAAAAATGTCTGCTTTGCCGACAATCTCCGCTATGAAGCGATTTTGTTCCATAACTCGTTTTGATTGAGCCGATTGATTGGGACCGATACCGCGAAACAATGAGGGAGTTAGAGTTGAATACGTTTCCGATTGACCGCGAAAATAGATAGCTTCGTTCTTCTTGCCTCTCGTGAACTTTAGGTATCCAGCAGCTTGTATCAATGCATGGGGATCTCGAACGTGCAGTACTTCTTGCCCGTGAGGATCTTTTGCAATCTCTGCATTTCTGATTGAGATGTTTCCCAATAAGTTCGCCATCTCTCCCCCAAGTCTTCAAGAGAAAAGCATTAGTCGTCAAAATTTGGTTCCAATCACGCGTCCCGCGGCGGTGAACAGCGGCTGATACTAACTAATATTAGCCAGCTCGACATCACGATAGAAGACGTGCTGATACACAATCTTCGATGGAGGGCGTCCTGTGGACCGGGTGGCTAAATCTCCGCGCTCGGATCATGATGTGCCCGCATATGATCTAGGATACTGAACTTGCCCAAGAAAACCATCACGGAACCCGCACGCCAGATTCCGCTCTATGGCGAATATGATGTTGCCGTCCTCGGTGGCGGGCCCGCCGGCATCGCGGCCGCTGTGGCCGCTGCGCGCGCAGGCCGCCGCACGCTTCTGATCGAACGCTACGGCTTTCTCGGCGGCATGGGCACCGCCGCCGGCGTGACCAATTTTTGCGGACTGCATGCCAACGTGCATGGCGAGATGCGCCGGGTGGTGCAGGGGATTGCGTCCGATCTGCTGGCGCGGATCGACCGGCTCGATGGGCTCAATGCGCCGCATCTTATCCTCGGCAAGATTTTCGCGCAGGCCTATGACACCGCTGCCTACAAGATCGCGGCCGACGATCTATTGGCCGCGCACAAGGTCAGTATCCTCTTTCACGCACTTGGCGCCGGTGTGGTGATGGATGATGAGAAGCGCATCCACGCGCTGATGGTGGAAACCAAGGCGGGGCGTCAGGCGGTACGCGCCGGCATATTCATCGATTGCTCAGGTGACGGCGATCTCGCGGCCTGGGCGGGCGCACCCTTCGAAGTCGGCGACAATGCCGGCAGCATGCTTTACCCATCGATGATGCTGCGCCTCAACGGCATCGATCCCGAAAGGGCGGGCGAGGCGTGGCGGACGATTCCGGCGCTGATGGAAAAGGCCGAAGCCGCGGGCACGCATCGTTTTCCGCGCAAGTCCGCGATCGTCCGGCCGCAGCGTTCGGCGATCGAATGGCGGGTCAATTTCACCCAGCTTGCGCGCGAGGATGGCAGCGCAGTCAGCGGCATCGATCCTGATCAGATGACACGCGGCGAGATAGAAGGCCGCCGTCAGGCCGTGCAGGCGTTCGAATTCCTGCGCACCGTGCCCGGCTTCGAAAAATCCTACATCGTCGACCTGCCGCCGCAGCTCGGCATCCGCGAGACGCGCCGGGTGGTCGGCGGCTATATGCTGTCGGGCGAGGATGTGCTCGGCTGCGCCTCGTTCAAGGATTCCGTCGGCGTCAATGGCTGGCCGATGGAGCAGCATGTCGCCGGCGACGTCGTCTTCAAGTTTCCGCCGATCCCGGAATCGCGCGGCTTCAACGAATTGCCGTATCGCATGCTGGTGCCTGAAGGCATCGACAATCTGCTGATGGCCGGGCGCTGCGCCTCGATGACCCATGAGGGCCAATCGGCGGCACGCGTCTCCGGCGCCTGCTTTGCGATGGGGGAGGCGGCCGGTCTCGCAGCGGTATTGGCGCTGTCCGGAAATACGATTCCGCGCGACATTGCCGTTGAAAAGTTGCAACAAACGTTGAAACAACACGGTGCGTTCATCGGACGGAATCAGGCGGTGCCCGAGGGATTATGAAGCGATGCACTCCGGAGGATGAATCTTTTCTGTCGTCCCTGCGAAAGCAGGGACCCATACGCCGCGGCCCTTCTTTTGGGCGATTGGGCAGACGGCTTTTGCTATTTCCCAGTCCTGTGGTTATGGGTCCCTGCGTTCGCAGGGACGACCCGAGTGGATAGCATGCGAATAACAAGACGTGGAGGAAACCGGATGATGAAGTTTGCGCGGCTCGCGCTGGCGGGCCTGTTGGCGATGGCGGCGGGCGGGATGGCACGGGCCGATGATGCGCTCAAGGCAAAAGTTGGCGTGCTGCGGCTGTCATCCTCGGCGCCGGTGTTCATCGCGCAGGACAAGGGCTATTTCCGCGAGGCCGGGCTCGACATCGAGCTGAAATTCTTTGATGCGGCGCAGCCGATCGCGGTGGCGACCACCTCCGGCGACGTCGATTTCGGCATCACGGCTTTCACCGCCGGGCTCTACAATCTCGCCGGCAAGGGCACGCTGAAGGTGATCGGCGGCATGAGCCGCGAGAAGGCCGGCTATCCGCTGATCGGCTATTTCGCCAGCAACAACGCCTATGCGGCGGGGCTGAAGACGCCGAAGGATCTCGCCGGCAAGCGGATCGCGGTGACGCAGGTCGGCTCCAGCTTTCACTATTCGCTGGGGCTGCTCGCCGACAAATACGGCTTCAAGCTTGCGGACGTGAAGGTGATGCCGCTGCAGTCGCTGTCCAATGCCGCCGCGGCGCTGAAGGGCGAAACCGTCGATGCGGCCTTGCTGCCGATCTCGACCGCACGGGCGCTGGTGGATTCCGGTGGCGCCAAGTTTCTTGGTTGGGTCGGCGACGAGACGCCGTGGCAGTTAGGCGCGGTGTTTGCTTCACCGAAGACGCTTGCCAACAAGGCGCTGGTGACGAAGCTTTTGGGCGCGCTGGTGCGAGCCGACCGCGAGTATCACGACGTGATCCTGGCTTCCGTGAAGGACGGCAAGGCCGAGATCAACGACAAGACAAAGCCGCTGCTCGAGATCATCGCCAAATACACCAATCTGCCGGTCGAGCAGGTGGTCGGCAATTGCGCCTATGTCGATCCCGACGGCAAGCTCGACGTCAAGAACGTCGATAACCAGATCGCGTGGCTGCAGGAGCAGGGCTTTGTCGACAAGGGTTTTGCCGCGGATGCGATCATCGCGAAGGAATATGTGAAGGCGGATTGATGCAAGTTACGCCAGTTCCGTCATTGCGAGCGAAGCCAAGCAATCCATGCTTCGGCACGGGGATAGATGGATTG